>CAZSQJ010000010.1:0-85539 GCA_964608665.1 uncultured Bacteroidales bacterium
ATTTTTTCAGTATATTTACACCAACAAAAGTTGCATTTGTGGCTTGAATTCAGCATTACAAAAACCCAAAATTTCCAAAAATGAAAAAAAGTTTACTCATCATCATGTTTATTTCGGTCACCACCGGTCTTTTCGCCCAGTGGATCCCTCAGGCAACAGGATTTGCCGCCGCTTCAAGAGGAATTAATTATATTCACTGCGTTGATGCAAGCGTCGTTTGGGCAACCGCTTATGACGGTTCGGGAGGCGGACTGTATGTCACCGAATACACCAAAACAACCAACGGTGGTACCTTGTGGGTTCCGGGACAGGTGCTTACACAAACCGGATACGGACTTGGCAACATCACGGCCATCGATGCAACAACTGCCTGGGCAGCAGTGTTTTATAACGGAACACAGAACAATACCTGCGGGGTTTACAAAACGACCGACGGGGGTAGCACCTGGACACAGCAGAATGTTTTACAGGGAGCTTCCTCCTTCGCCAATAACGTATATTTCTGGGACGCCAACAACGGCATGTGCCATGGAGATCTCAGGGACGGCTATTTTGAAGTGTATACCACCACTGACGGAGGTACCACCTGGACCAGAACCCCGCAGGCCAATTTCACCGGTGTTCCAATTCTCAGCGGTGAAGGCGGCTGGACCGGAGTGATCGATCATACCGGTCAAAACACCATTATTTTCGGAACCAACAAAGGGAATCTTTACATTTCCAACGACCGCGGCCTGAACTGGGTTGCTTCATTCACAGGTGCAAGTGCTTCAGGCACCAATGGCGGTATCAACGAAATCGCATTCAAAGATCCCATGCATGGTCTGGTTGCACATGTGAATACATCCAATTTGTATGACCTGTATGAAACCAGTGACGGAGGAGTTACCTGGCAGCAGGTCAACTATTTCGGCCCGGCATATGCCAACTCCCTTGCATATGTGCCCGGCACTCCCAATACCTATGTATGCACGGGTGCCGCCACCAATGTGTCAGGATGTTCATACAGCTATGACGGCGGACATACCTGGACAGAGTTCAACGGTACCAACGGGGTGCAATTCCTTGCCACCCGCTGGGTTGATAATGCCACCGGATGGGCCGGAGATTTCACGGATGCCGTTACGCCTTCAACCCTTGGCGGGATGTATAAGTTTAATGGCGTTCTCACCGAAATTCTGCAGATAGATCCCCAAAAGGGAGGGGTTAAAATCTATCCTAACCCGAATCAGGGCCAGTTCACACTTACCATCGTTGGTTTCGAAAACAAAGAAGTTCAGATCGACATTTTTGATGCCATCGGAAAAGTTGTATACTCCGGTAACGAAAACCAATCCCTGATTTCATACAACAAAGCCATTGACCTCGCCGGTCTGCCTGCAGGCATCTATGTGGCAAGTATTCAGTGTGGTGACCTGCTTTTCCGGGAAAGGATCGTGATCAGGTAAATCGCGCCCAATACTTATCTTTGCTGCATGCAAAGACCCCTGGCCGTCCTCTCCGTAACTAATGACCTGAGTACTGACCGGCGTGTGGATAAAGTCGCCCGGAGCCTGATGAAACTCGGGTACCGGGTGACTCTCGTCGGAAGAAGAAGAAAAGACAGCCTCAGAATGGAAAGCAAAGCGTATGAATGTGTACGCCTGTTGTTACTTTTTGAGAAAGGCCCGCTGTTTTATGCAGAATTCAATATCAGGCTGTTCTTCTTGCTGTTAAGACAAAAAGCCAGGGTGTTTGTTGCCAATGACCTCGATACCCTGCCGGCAAATTTTCTGGCTTCAAAATTAAAAGCCACCAATCTGGTTTACGACAGCCATGAATTGTTTACGGAGGTACCTGAACTGACCGGCAGAAAACGCGTCCGTCAATTCTGGAAGAAACTGGAGAAGCTTATTTTTCCACGCCTGCAATGGATTTTTACGGTAAACCATTCAATTGCAGACATCTATCATCAGAAATACCATAAAGAAATCCGGGTGGTTCGCAACCTTCCGGAACGTACGACCCTTCTTCAGCCTGCCAGCCGTGTGAACCTGGGCCTTCCGCCAGACAAGTCCATTCTGGTTCTCCAGGGTGCCGGCATCAATATCGACAGGGGAGCCGAGGAAGCCATCATGGCAATGCAATACCTTGAAAATACCCTGCTGCTGATCATTGGAGGCGGCGATATGATCGGCAATCTGAAAGCCCTGGCCAATAAACCGGAATTCGGCAACAAGGTACGCTTCCTACCCAAAATGCCCTACGAAACGCTGTTGCAGTACACACGCTGTGCCGACATCGGTCTCACTCTAGATAAAGACACCAATCTGAACTACCGTTTCAGTCTCCCCAACAAGCTGTTCGATTACATCATCGCCGGAATTCCGGTTCTGGCCTCACCCCTTCCCGAAGTCAGCAAAGTCATCCATCAGTATCAGATCGGTATGCTGATCAGGAACCATGATCCGGAACACATTGCCAAAACCGTGGAAACCATGCTTGTTGATAAAAATCAAATGGGGAAATGGAAGGAAAACCTTATCATTGCAGCCTCAAAACTATGCTGGGAAGAAGAAGAAAAGAACCTTGCCGATGTCTACAACCGCTTCCTCTGACAAAGAAATACACCTGCTGGCATTCGATATTCCCATCCCCGTGAATTATGGCGGCGCCATAGATATATATTATAAAATCAAAGCATTACACCAGGCCGGAGTGGGAATCCACCTGCATTGCTTTCAATACGGGCGTAAGCCTGCCCCCGATCTCGAAACCTATTGCCTCAGCGTCAGCTATTATCCCCGAAGATTTTCTCCGTTTCACTTCTGCCGCCAGAAACCATATATTGTCAGGTCAAGAACTTCGGACGTATTACTCCGGCAATTAAGCGATATTAAAATCCCCATCCTTTTCGAAGGACTTCATTCCTGCTATTATCTTGATCATCCTGACCTGAAGCACCATCACAAGATCGTGAGAACCCACAATATCGAGCACGATTATTATTCGAATCTCGCAAGAGTTGAAAAAAACAGGTGGAAACGACTGTACTTCAGCAGGGAAGCCAGAAAACTGAAACGATTCGAAAAAATCCTGTCCCATGCGGATGGTATTGCAGCTATTTCCAATAAAGACGCCCAGCACTTTGCAGGAATCTATAAAAATACCCCCATCGACACCATTTCAGCCTTCCACCCTTTCAACCAGGTGGAATATCATCCGGAACAAGGCAGCTATGCCCTGTACCATGGCAGTCTGGAAGTCGGGGAAAACAACCAGGCAGCCTTGTTCCTGATCAATGAAGTATTCTCCAAAACAAACATTCCCCTGATCATTGCAGGGAATAAACCCAGCCAGGAACTGGTGGATTCCGTGAATGAACATGACCATGTCGAACTCAGGACGGGTTTAAGCACTGAAGCCATATACAAACTGGTAAGAGACGCACAGGTCAACATCTTACCAACCTTCCAGGCTACTGGAATCAAACTTAAGTTATTGGTTTCGTTGTATATCGGCCGGCATTGTATCGTTAACTTTCCCATGGTGGAAAGCACAGGGCTCGAAAGCATGTGCCACATCAAAGACACAGCGGCTGAAATGAAGGCATGCCTGACAGATCTGATGGCAACACCATATACAATTGAGGAAGCTTCTAAACGGCAGCAGGTGTTTGAGCAGGGTGGTTACTGCAACAGCGTCAATGTGACGAAACTGATCCGGATGCTTTTTCCTTAGGCTATTGATTATCAATAAGATGCCCTCCCTCACAACGAAGGGTTCTGGAGGGAAACTTTTCGAAGAGTGAATAATCATGGGTAGCCATCAGAACGGAGGTCCCGCTAATGCTGATTTCCCGCAACAGGCTGAGAATTCCCCCGGAAGTATCCGGATCGAGGTTTCCGGTAGGTTCATCAGCAAGTATCAGTTCCGGACTGTTGATCAATGCCCTGGCTATCCCGACCCTTTGCTGCTCACCGCCCGATAACTGATTGGGTTTCTTAAATCCTTTGGTACCAAGCCCGACTTTTGTCAATACATAATGAAGTCTTTCCTGCATGGCTTTTTTGTCTTTCCATCCCGTGGCCTTCATCACAAATAACAGATTGTCCTTAACCGGACGGTCGGTAAGCAACTGGAAATCCTGAAAAACTATCCCCAGCCTGCGCCTCAGGTAAGGAACATCGCTGCTTTTAAGTTTCCTGAGGTCATACCCGGCAACATGAGCACTGCCATCAACAACCGGCAATTCGGCGTACATAGTCTTTAAAAGACTCGTCTTTCCCGTACCGGTCCTTCCGATGATATAAACAAACTCACCTTTTTTAATGGTAAGGTTTACATTTGTCAGAATCAATATCTGATTCTGGTAAACGGAAACACCCTCATATTCAATAATATTACTATCCTCCATCGTTTGCAGCTTTGAATGCAGCAGGCGATTGCCTGCCCGTCCAAAGGTAGGAGTTTTCCGCTTCGGCTGAATGCTTTCGTGGGATTTGTAAAACAAAACAATCGTTCACTTCAGTTCGAACCGGCATCATTCCTTTTCAACAGTATGAATGAACAATCCGGAACACTCATTCTCCCGTTTCAAGGTACGGTATGATTTTGTTTATCAAGGAGTCATGTATAATTCCACTCCTTGTAAGTTCATCCAGATCCGTAATCCGGCCATATTGCTCCCTGAACCTGATCAGTGATTTTGCAAAGTGATAGCCACCATACGGGTGACGCATCAATTGCTTAAACTCCGCCTCATTCACATTCATTTTCCGAACCAGGGAAGCATCCACCCTCACATGATTGCTCAGCCTCTTCAGTTTCAGGCTGTCCATACCCCAGATCTCGGCTAATTGCCTGCTATTCATGTAACCACCGAGTTTTTCCCTGTATCTCAGTATTTTTCCGGCGAAATAGGGGCCGATCCCCGGAAGACTGAGTAAATCGAGAGAGTCCGCCGAGTTGAGTTCAATCGTATGGGCAGCTGGTTTAGGTCTGGCAATGAAGGGTTTGACATGCCCCTGTCCGTATTGCGTACCCGGTTGATACCCGGCATGATAACGACCTTTATATTTGGCAGTATCATCCAGGGTATCGGTAATTGACGGAACCACGTAACAGCCGGATGCCCGGAACACCGCCGCCATATCACCCGGATCATTCGTTGCGAGCTTACGGCACACAGCCGGTAAAAGCAAGGTGATTACCATCAATACACTGATAATCAATACCCCCCGTTTCTCACCTGAAGAAAAAGTCAGGTAATCCTTAATCAACTGATGCATTTGAAAGATTCCTCCTGTAAGGTATATATGCAGGAAAAGGGTAAAACCGGATTTTTTTGCGTTTTTTTTTCTAAAAAAGAGCCCTGTGATGAGGCAGTCGCCCGAAAAACATCGTAGGTTTGTTTGAGATAATTTTCAACCTGCCGTAAACAAGGGACTATGCCATCCAAGTTATTTAAAACCAAACCTCTTGAAAAGCTTCAGTTTGAATCGGGCGATCATCAGGGACTGAAGCGTGCATTGACCTCCACCAACCTGGTTACCCTGGGTATCGGGGCCATTATCGGAGCCGGTATTTTTGTGCTTACCGGTCAGGCTGCTGCGCAATATGCAGGACCGGCCATCGTCATTTCTTTCATTATTTCCGGCATGGCCTGTGCATTTGCCGGACTTTGCTATGCGGAATTTGCCGCCATGATACCCATAGCCGGAAGTGCATACACCTATGCATATGCAACCCTGGGTGAGTTTCTTGCCTGGGTGATCGGATGGGATCTGATTCTGGAATACCTGTTTGCTGCTTCCACCGTTTCAGTGGGATGGTCAGGCTATATGGTAAGTTTTCTGAAGGACTTCGGCATTTACCTGCCAGCTGCCCTGACCAGTGCCACGGGGACAGTGATGGTGGATGTTCCGGAGCTGGGCTGGCGGCCGCTGACACAGCACCTAAGCGAAAGTCTCGGGAGCCAGGGGATACTGGTTGACAGCCTGCCCCAGACCACTGCCTTGATGAACCTTCCCGCTATGTTTATCGTGGCAGTGCTTACCCTGCTGCTGATCATTGGCATCAAGGAATCCGCTAATTTCAACAATCTGATGGTGATCATCAAAGTCTCTGTCATTATCCTGTTTATTGCACTGGGCTTTGCCTTTGTACAGGCAGCTCACTGGAAACCCTTTATTCCTCCAAACACCGGAGAATGGGGACATTTCGGATGGAGCGGCATCCTGCGCGGTGCCGGGGTGATATTCTTCGCATACATTGGGTTTGACGCGGTTTCCACGGCTGCCCAGGAGGCAAAGAATCCGCAACGCGATATGCCCATCGGGATTATGGGATCGCTGAGCGTCTCCACCATACTTTACATCCTGGTAGCCATTGTGCTTACCGGCATCGTAAGCTATACGCACCTCAACGTGGCTGATCCCGTGGCTGTAGGAGTGGATGCCATGGGTGAAAAAATGTTCTGGCTTCGTCCCATCATCAAAATCGCCGCCATTGCCGGATTAAGCTCAGTCATCCTTGTGATGATGCTCGGCCAGCCCAGGATATTCTATTCAATGGCAAAAGACGGTCTGCTTCCGCCGTTGTTTGCCCGGGTTCATCCCAGATACAAAACCCCGTATGCAAGCACCCTGATGACCGGATCAGTTGCCTTGATATTTGCAGGTATTCTGCCAATCAGTATCCTGGGAGAGCTTGTGAGCATCGGCACCCTGCTGGCATTCACCATCGTATGTATCAGCATCATCGTGCTGCGCAGAACCAAACCTGAATTTCCCAGGCCTTTCCGTACTCCCTGGGTTCCCCTCATTCCTTTGCTTGGTGCCGGAATCTGCCTGCTGCAAATGTTTTCCCTGCCATGGGATACCTGGTTAAGGTTGATATTGTGGATGTTGATCGGTTTCGCGATTTACTTCTTCTATGGTCGTTTTCACTCCAAACTGAAAGGCTGATTTCCCGATGAAGGGAATCTCAGATCTGTCATCACCGGAAGCACCGGCCTTTTCCGGGCCGGGCATGCACAACATGTACACTGAAAAACTCCAGTTATGAATGATTCGGCCAGCGGGTTCAGAAAAAGCCTGAACCTTTTTGATTCCACGTCGATCGTAGTCGGTTCCATGATCGGATCAGGCATTTTCATCGTCAGCGCCGACATGGCCAGAACCCTTGGATCACCGGGATGGCTGATGATCACCTGGCTGATCAGCGGATTCATCACCGTGATTGCGGCGCTTTCTTACGGCGAACTGGCTGCCATGATGCCGAAAGCCGGCGGTCAGTATGTATACCTGCGTGAAGCTTACAATCCGCTAAGTGGTTTTCTGTATGGCTGGACCCTCTTCCTGATCATTCAGACCGGAACGATTGCCGCGGTAGCCATGGCCTTCGCAAAATTCTCGGGCGTTATCTTTCCGGCCATATCGGAAAGTCATCCCTGGCTGCAATTCCATAATTTCGGGCTCAGTCCAGCCCACGGCATTGCCATCAGTTCAATACTGTTTCTTACCTGGCTTAATTCCAGGGGGATCAAGCTTGGAAAAATTGTACAGAATACTTTCACCTCATCCAAAGTGATCATCCTGCTGGCATTTATTTTGGTAGGCTTGTTCCTTGCAAGAAACGACATGGCGGTATCAGCAAACCGTCAGGTATTCTGGGATGCATTCGGAGGCACATCCGGACAGGGAGTCCCGCTCTGGGGCTGGTCCCTGATAGCTGCCATGGGCGCCGCCATGGTGGGATCCCTGTTTTCATCCGATGCCTGGAACAACATCACCTTCACTGCAGGAGAGGTGATCAAACCACGAAAAAACATCCCTTTGAGCCTTTTTTTGGGAACCCTGATTGTAAATGTATTGTACCTGATAACCAATTGGGTTTACCTGCAGGCACTTCCTCTCAGGGGAACTTCCGATACAGGCGGAGTTATTGAGAGGGGAATGCAGTTTGCCGTTAACGACAGGCTTGGGACGGCAGCCATGGAAGGATTGCTCGGTAATTATGCAGCCATTGTGATGGCATGTTTCGTGGTGATTTCCACCTTCGGTTGCAACAACGGTTTAATCCTTTCAGGAGCAAGGGTGTATTACGCCATGGCCAAAGACGGGCTGTTTTTCAGGAAAGCCGGTGAATTGAATGAACAGGGTGTTCCGGCAAAAGGACTGTGGATACAGGCATTGTGGGCCAGTTTATTGTGCCTGTCGGGCACATACAGCAACCTGCTTGATTATGTCATCTTTGCCGTGCTGATTTTTTATGCACTTACCATCCTGGGTGTCTTTATCCTGCGGCACAAGCAACCAGATGTAGAACGGCCATACAAAGCTTTTGGTTACCCGCTGATCCCTGCGCTGTACATCCTGATCGCCATGCTCATCATGAGTATCCTGCTGATATACAAGCCGCAATATACCTGGCCCGGACTGATCATTGTTGTTTTGGGAATCCCGGTCTATTTTCTCTGGAGAAAAAAAGCCCGCTGAGGTCAGCATGGCAGACTTAGGATGGTTCGGCCGATGTCGCATTGAAGGCAGTTTTTCAGGTTACAATACTGGTTTTTAAGCTCCAGCAGGGCCTGTGACTCAAGGGCAGTACCTGCTTCTATCCCGTATTGCCGCCATGACCTTGTAATGGTATTGTCCTCAGCCGGCAATTGCGACATCTTTTCGAGAAGCTCCGGTGTTGCCGCTTGCTCACCCGCTCTCAGCGCCAGAACGTAGCGAAAAGGAATAAGGCAGTTCAACACGATGCTCAGCGCGGCATCCTTTCCAAGCATGGTGGGGAGGCGGTGACCCTTCCTGCCGAAATGATAGTGGGTCTGCCAGTAGGAAGAAACCTCCCGGCCGGACAGACTCAAAATGCAGTCTGCTTCCGGCCTGTTTAGCAAACGTGCGGGATGGTCGGCAACCGCATGCATAAAGGCGGCAAAATGAGCTATCCGGACCGTCGGAAAACCCGCCGGCCTCATTCTCAGAAACTTCCAAACATGCTTCTCGAGGGGTTCAAGACGGTATTTTGATTTAAAAAAACGGTACTGCTCCAGCAGTGAAGCCTGGTAGTCATCCACAGGTGATTCATTCAGAAAGCCGGCCTGACCGAAGCACAAGGCTTCCAGCGACAGCAGCTCGTCCTGGTGACGCATCAGGATTCGCAGGTCCATCCGTTTGGCAAGCCAGATGAAAGGCTCGGTATTCACTTTAAGACCGTAACCCGCAGCAAGACAATGGTATAGCGTAGTTTCGGCATGCCCCTGATTCTCAATAAAAAGCCTGTCGATCCAGCCAGACCGCCTCGAAATACGCGTTTCAGCAAGATGCTGCAACCAGGGCGACCATTGTTGCTTCTCCATCTGCACAACCGAATTTGCACAGGGGATCCAGCTCATGGAAGTGAGAAAGCCTTCGTATTTACTAAGCAACATGCAGTCATACCTTCCTGTCAGATCGAGGGTTGGAATTGTCTGTCCGTCAGGTCTGCAGATGACCATGTCCCCTTCATGCACCACATGAAGGATGACACTTCCGAAAGCCCGGTCCAGGCCATGGGCATGAGTCATCCAGTCCGAAGCTTTCACATGGATCTCCACATCACCTGCCCACAGGGTATCTCCTATCCTGATCCGGGCATTCAGATAATCCGGTCCACTGTCATGATTTCTGACCCCCGGGCTGATCACCTGGAGGGTTTCACCCGCCATGCTGAATAAAGGCTGATTTATCAACTGGAACCTCCAGAGGTAGTGTAAGAATTCCTCCGTCATTGCCGCTGTTTTACAGGATTAGATGCAAAAAACCACATGAAACGGAATTATTTACGCGAAAAAAGAAGCCGATTTGGTAATCTCGGTGGAATGCTGTATATTTGCAGCATGTAGTACTTTATCCATTTCTTTGAATGAGCGAAGGTATGGTCTTGATTTCCAGCATTGAAGAAAAGGTTCTACAATTGCTTACACAATTGGAAGCGGGAAAAAAGGAGATGAAAGTACTGCAGGACAAGATCAAGGAACTTCAACACCTGATACAAGAAAAAGACTTATTAATTAATACGTTAGAAAAAAAAGCAATAACCCAATCACCGGAGAAGGATAGCAAGCACGTTGAGATTCATAACAGGCTCAACGAAATACTGCGGGACATTGATCAGTGCATCGGGATCATGCATCCCTGAAAAAGATGTGAAACAGAAGCATGGAGGAGGAAATCAGCATATCAGTAACCATCGCCGAAAGGCCTTACCGACTGAGGATCAGCAGGGCTGAAGAGGCTAATGTCCGGAAGGCGGTGGCACTCATCGAGCAAAAGATACGGGAGTATTCCGGCAATTATGCCTTTAAAGACAGGCAGGACCTGTTGGCTATGGTTGCCCTTCAGTACACCACGAGTTTTCTGAATGCCGACAACCGTTCAGGCAGGGAAGATATACACGAACGGCTCAAACAGCTCGACAGCTTACTGGGAAAACACCTCCAGAGTTGAACATCATGCAACGTTCTTTGAGATAAACGCACTTAAGATTACCCGCGGATTCAATTCATGTTGGTAAACTCAACATTATTACCATTGGGGCAAAAGCTCATGGTTCGTAGGACAGGCCTCAACCTTCGGGTTCTCCTCCGGGAGACAGTGGACGTCGCAAAAACCAGGCAGCCCCAGGCATGTCATCTGGGGTTTACTTTAACTCCCGATTGAACCGCGGGTTTTTCCTTTTTCCGGTGGTTATTTAAATAATCACCATCATGTCAATCCTACTGATTATCATCGTCGCCATCACAGGACTCCTGACAGGCGGCCTGGCAACGGCCACTGTTCTCAGAAAACAGGCTCTGGGAAAAACCGAAAACCTGCTCAAAGAAGCGGAGGAAAAAGCAGAAGTTCTTAAAAAAGAGAGAATTCTGCAGGCCAAGGAAAAATTCCTCCAGTTAAAATCCGAGCATGAAAAAGAAATCAACGAAAAAAATCTGCAGCTCCAGCGAAACGAAAACCGCCTTCAACAGCGTGAACAGGCATTCAACAGCCGCGTTGAAGAAATGGCCAGGAAACAGAAAGAGCTTGAAACACTGAAGAAAAACCTGAGCTCCCAGCTCGAAATTGTAACCAAAAAGCAGGCCGACCTCGATAAAGCCCACCAACAGCAAATCGAAAAACTGGAAGTGGTGTCCGGTTTATCGGCCGAAGAAGCAAAATCGCAACTCATTGAATCGCTGAAAGATGAAGCAAGATCCGAGGCCATGGTGTACATTAAGGACATTGTGGACGAAGCCAAAGTAACTGCCAATCTGGAAGCAAAAAAAGTGATCATTGAAACCATCCAGCGGACTGCCACCGAGCAAGCTGTGGAAAATTCCGTTTCCGTTTTCAATATCGACAACGATGAGATCAAAGGACGGATTATCGGACGGGAGGGAAGAAATATCAGGGCACTGGAAGCGCTAACCGGCGTGGAGATCATTATCGACGACTCACCCGATGCCATCCTGCTGAGTGGCTTTGACCCCGTCAGAAGAGAAATTGCACGCCTTTCCCTCCACAAACTGGTTACCGACGGACGCATACACCCTGCACGCATTGAAGAAGTCGTTGCCAAAACAAAAAAACAGATAGAACAGGAGATCATCGAAGTCGGAAAACGCACCTGTATCGATCTGGGTATTCATGGCATGCATCATGAACTGATGCGACTGGTCGGGAAAATGAAATACCGTTCTTCTTACGGACAGAACCTGCTGCAACACAGTAAAGAAGTAGCCAATCTTTGTGCCACCATGGCCGCAGAACTTGGACTGAATCCCAAAATTGCCAAGCGGGCAGGACTGCTTCATGATATCGGCAAAGTTCCTGATAACGAACCGGATCTTCCCCATGCCCTTCTCGGTATGAAAACAGCCGAGAAATTCAAGGAGCGCCCGGAAGTGTGCAATGCCATCGGATCGCATCACGAAGAGATCGAGATGGAGAACCTGATCGCGCCCATCGTTCAGGCATGCGACGCCATCAGCGGAGCCCGCCCGGGCGCACGCCGTGAAGTGGTGGAAGCCTATATTAAAAGGCTGGAAAAACTGGAAGAACTTGCCCTCTCCTACCCGGGTGTGGTTAAAACATATGCCATCCAGGCAGGACGTGAACTCAGGGTTATCGTGGGAGCCGACAAGATCACCGATATCGAAGCCACCCAGATATCACTCGATCTGTCGAAAAAAATACAGGATGAAATGACCTATCCGGGTCAGATCAAGATCACTGTCATCCGGGAGACCAGAGCCGTTGCCTTTGCCAAATAGTCACCAACTGCTTCCTGATCACTGATCACAGTTCACTCATAGGGCCAGTAAACCTCTGTCAGCCATTTTGAAGGATCCGGTTCGGCCATAGGATCAGTAATATACTTTTCCCAGGGCGCCCCGGAGCGGCTTTTATTGTTCTTGTTGAGCCATTGCTCAGCCACCATATGTGCAAAGCCGGATTGCTCGTAAGGCCCGGTAAACGCCACTTTAACAGCCTTACCAGCTTTGAGGCTGCCCGCAAGAATGCGTCCTTCGGCGGTCATGGCTTTTTCCACCGGAATGGCACACTCCATATCAAACACATTATTTTCCCAGGAATAATAAAGGCAGACAGGTGATCCTGCAGGCTGAAGCTTCTTTTGACCGAGAAAATTCATCAATTCACCGTAAAAGGCGCCCATTTTCTGGCTTATCGTAGCCATGGAACTCGTATCGCGGATAGATACATAAAAAGTCTCCGTTACATCGGCCGGTTCTGCAACGAGATTTGCGTAGGGCAGCTTCTCTGCGAAATCCTTCAGGTTTTGCAAACCCTTTTCAAAATCGGGTGCGATCCATTTCTCCATAAACAAACCGAGATAACGTTTGAGCGGATTCCGGCCCATATCTGCATCCATGCTCCAGATAACTTTCACCTGATCCCCTTCCGGCACGAAACCCATGCTCATTTCGGCTATACTCTGGGTGAAATCAAGGTCAATCATGACCAACTCATAAGGAACAGATTTCGTAATGGTCATTTTTCCAGTGCCGACATCCGGATTCTTTGATTCCCAATGATATACAGCTCCTTCTCCACTGGGTGGACCGAGATAATAAACCTGCATGGCTGTATCAAGATGATGCCAGGGTGACCAGTTATCCCAACTCTTCAGGTTGTTTACCTGATCGAACAATACCACTTCAGATGCGTTAATCACCAGCGAACGTTCCAGGTGAACCTTCCTGGGCAGAAAGAGGGCAATAATGACAATCAGCGCAATGATTATCAGGACGATCAACCCAATGGTTTTGAGTGCTTTCATAGGTTTTGATGTTATTAATAATGTTTCAAAATTAATCGAAAAGAACATACCAGGCAAGTTTGGCTTTGATTTTACAACAAGTTTGACAGAAAATTAACTATCTTTGCCTGCTTTTTCATACATTCTATCTAAATAATTGATTACAAAATCCTTAAAGCTTATTATACGATGAGTAAAGACAAAAAACACAAGTATGTGTACTATTTTGGCGGAAAGAAAGCCGAAGGTGAAGCAGGCATGAAAGAACTGCTTGGCGGCAAAGGAGCGAACCTTGCAGAAATGGTAAACATCGGCCTCCCGGTTCCGGCAGGCTTTACCATCACCACTGAAGTATGCACGGCATATTATGAAAACCGGAAAAAGTACCCCGCTGAACTGAAATCACAGGTGGAAACTTCCCTGAAAAAGGTGGAGAAAGAAATGGGTGCCGTTTTCGGAGACAAGCACAACCCCTTGCTCGTTTCCGTTCGTTCCGGTGCCCGGAGTTCCATGCCCGGTATGATGGAAACCGTGTTGAATGTAGGTTTGAATGACATCACCAGGGAAGGACTGATTAAAAAGACTAAAAATCCGAGATTTGTCTATGATTCACAAAGGCGTCTCATCCAGATGTATTCCGATGTGGTGATGGAGAAAGCAGCCGGAATTGAACCCGCAGAAGGGAAAGGAGTGAGAATTCAGCTCGAACATGAGCTCGAAAAAATGAAAAAAGCCAAAAAGGCTAAAAACGATACCGACCTCAGTGCCGAAGACCTGAAGAAACTGATTGACATCTACAAGAAGAAAGTGAAAGAAGTGCTCGGAAAACCCTTTCCGGAAGATCCGATGGAACAGCTTTGGGGGGCAATCGGAGCAGTTTTCCAGAGCTGGATGGGAAAAAGAGCCATCAGTTACAGAAGGTTCGAAAACATCCCTGATAACTGGGGTACTGCGGTGAATGTGCAATCCATGGTATTCGGCAATATGGGCGACAGCTCTGCTACGGGTGTCGCCTTCACGCGCAATCCTGCCACGGGAGAAAAATATTTTTACGGGGAATGGCTCGCCAATGCTCAGGGTGAAGACGTGGTTGCCGGTATCCGCACTCCCAATCCCATCAATGAAGTTGGCAAGAGTGAACACACCCATCACCTGGTTTCCCTGGAGAAAGCCATGCCCAAAGTGTACAAACAACTCGACGGCTTCCAGAAAATGCTCGAAAAGCATTACCGCAATATGCTCGATATCGAGTTTACCATACAAGACCAGAAACTGTATATGCTGCAGTGCAGGGTTGGAAAGCGGAACGGGCCGGCAGCCGTGAAGATGGCCCTGGATATGTACAGAGAGAAACTCATAACCAAAGAAGAAGCGGTCTTGCGCGTTGATCCGTCCCAGCTGGATGAATTGCTGCATCCGATCATCGATCCCAGGGACGAAGCCAAACATAAACCATTTGCCAAAGGACTTCCGGCAGGACCGGGAGGCGCTGTCGGACAGATTGTATTCAACTCGGCTGACGCCGTGTCCTGGGCAAAGAAAGGAAAAGCCGTGATCCTGGTCAGGGAGGAAACCAATCCCGAAGATATCGAAGGCATGCGGGCTGCCAAAGCCATCCTGACTGCCCGTGGCGGGATGACCAGCCATGCAGCACTCGTAGCCCGCGGATGGGGAAAATGCTGTATCGTGGGCGCCGGAAATCTGAAAATTGATGCCAAAGCCAAAACCATCAGTATCGAAAAACAATTGCTGAAAGAAGGGGATATCATCTCCCTTAACGGAAGCAAAGGCTATGTCTACCAGGGAGCCCTGAAAATGAACGAATCTGCAGAAGATAATGCTGATTTTCAGGCTTTCATGAAGATAGTGGATGATATCCGCAAACTCAGGGTCAGAACCAACGCAGACACTCCCGAAGATGCCTCCCGTGCCCGCGCATTCGGTGCCGAAGGGATCGGACTGTTCAGAACCGAACATATGTTCTACGGAAAGAATGCCGAAAAACCCCTGTTCATTCTCAGGAAGATGATCGCCTCCAAAACGCTGGAGGAACGCAAAAAAGCGCTTGACGAACTCTTCCCTTTCGTAAAATCCGATATCAAGGGGACCCTCGCAGCTATGGACAGCTTCCCGGTGACCATCCGCACCCTGGATCCTCCCCTTCATGAGTTTGTTCCGCATAACGAAGAAGGACGTAAGAAAATAGCCAAAGAACTGAATATCAGTATAGCAGAATTTGAGAAAAGGGCAGAGAACCTTCATGAATCCAACCCCATGATGGGCCACCGCGGCGTCAGGCTCGGAATCACCTACCCCGAAATCACTGAAATGCAGGTCAGGGCCATTTTCGAGGCAACCGCAGAGCTGATCAAAGCCAAGAAAAAACCCTTCCCCGAAATCATGATCCCGGTTACCTGTGTGGACAATGAACTGAAACACCAGTTTGAGATCATTTCACAAGTTTACCAGGAAGTATTGAAGAAGTTCAAAATGAAGGAAATTCCCCACCTGGTCGGTACGATGATCGAAATCCCGAGAGCTGCCCTCACTGCGGATAAAATCGCCGGAGTGGCCCAGTTCTTCTCTTTCGGAACGAACGACCTGACTCAAATGACCTTCGGCTTCTCCAGGGACGACATCGGTGGTTTCCTTCCTGAATACCTGGAGAAAAAGATACTACCCGTAGATCCTTTCCAGGTAATCGACTTCAGTGCCGTTGGCGAACTGATGAAAATCGCCGTCGAACGCGGCCGTTCCGCCAGGAAAGATCTGAAGATCGGAATCTGCGGAGAACACGGCGGAGAACCCGCATCCGTGGAATTCTGCCATACCCTTGGTTTCAATTACGTAAGCTGCTCGCCCTTCCGCGTTCCCATCGCCCGCCTGGCCGCCGCTCAGGCCGTATTGAAAGAAAAGAAGACCGGAAAGAAGTCAGCAAAGAAAAAAACCGCAGGGAAAAAAAGTAAATAAAATTGATACTCCGCATCTTAAGGCGCATGTTTTCCATAACTTGCGCCTTAATGTTTAAAAATGAAATTATATTCACTTATTTCAATGTTTATATAAATCGATTAAAATGGAAAAAAGCAGTCAATTCATGAAAGATCTTGCAGCGAAACTTGATCTTGCACAGTATGGCATCACCGGAGTGACGGAGGTTTTTTACAATCTCACTTACGACGAGTTGTACGAACATGAAACCGATCCCTCCCTGGAAGGTTTTGAGCGGGGTTTCGTTACCAATACCGGCTCCGTGAATGTCGATACCGGCATCTTCACCGGCCGTTCGCCCAAGGACAAGTATATCGTAAAGGAAGAGACTTCCGAGCACAACGTATGGTGGGCCACACCGGGTCGTAAGAGCTCCGATAACAAGCCCGTTTCAGAGGAAACATGGGTAAAACTTGCCAGTTTATCCCGTACGCAACTCAGTGGTAAGAAACTATATGTAACCGATGCATACTGTGGCGCCAACGAAAGTACCCGTTTAAAAATCAGGGTCATCTCGGAAGTCGCCTGGCAGTCCCATTTCATTAAAAACATGTTCATCAGGCCTGCTGAAGAAGAACTAGCCGGATTCGAACCGGATTTCGTGATGCTGAACTCCTGCAAGATCACCAATCCGGATTGGAAGGAAGAAGGGATGAACAGCGAGGTATTTGTTGTCTTCAACCTGAAGCAAAAAATGGCCGTGATCGGAGGCAGCTGGTATGGCGGGGAGATGAAGAAGGGCATGTTCTCCATTATGAATTACTACCTTCCGCTGAAAGGCATCGCCGCCATGCACTGTTCCGCCAACATGGGGAAAGACGGCGACACCGCCATCTTCTTCGGACTCTCGGGAACGGGTAAAACCACGCTGAGTGCCGATCCCAAGCGCCTGCTGATCGGAGACGACGAACATGGCTGGGACGAAGACGGAGTATTCAACTTTGAAGGCGGTTGTTATGCCAAATGCATCAATCTCTCCAAAGAGAATGAGCCGGACATATACAACGCGATCAGAAAAGACGCCCTGCTGGAGAACCTCGTGTACGACGAAAAGACCGGTGTGATCGATTTCGCCAGCAATGCCAAGACCGAAAACACAAGGGTTTCCTACCCCATCTTTTTCATCAATAACATCGTGAAGCCCGTCTCCAAAGGCGGTCATCCGCAGAACATCATCTTCCTGACGGCCGATGCCTTCGGAGTGCTTCCGCCTGTTGCCAAACTCGATTACGACCAGACCATGTACCACTTCCTGAGCGGCTACACCGCCAAAGTGGCCGGTACCGAGCGTGGTATCAAAGAACCCTCCCCCACTTTCTCTTCCTGCTTCGGCCAGGCCTTCCTGCTGCTGCACCCCACGGTTTACGCACAGGAACTTGCAAAAAAGATGAAAGCCCACGGCTCATCCGCATGGCTCGTGAATACCGGCTGGGTGGGCGGCCCATACGGCGTCGGGAAACGAATTGATATCCCTTCTACCCGCGCCATTATTGACGGTATCCTCGATGGATCATTGCTGAATATTGATTATGAAACACTTCCAATTTTCGGATTACAAATCCCGAAAGCAGTTCCCGGAGTGGATGCCCATATCCTGAACCCCAGAAACCTTTGGAGCAACCCGGCCGACTGGGACAAAGCCGCCTGCAACCTCGCCGAGAAGTTCATTGCCAACTTTGAGAACTTCACTGATAACGAAGAGGGACAGCGTCTGAGAGCCGCGGGACCGAAGATTTGCAAGTAGTTATGGGGTTACGGAGTTAAGGAGTTATGGAGTTATGAAGTTATGAAGTGACGGAGTGACGTGAACCATATCAAGGATGAAAAGAGCCGGGGATTGCCCGGCTTTTTTTATGTATTGCTCTGGCTATTTTGAAGCGATTTGATTCTCATAAATTCATTAAATTTACAAATGCCTGGAATGATGTCCGGTACTTAGATTTTTACAATTAACAAATTCAATATCATTCACTTATGGAAAAGAAGGTCAACACAGCCAGTTCAAAATCAGAAATTTTAAGCGCTTACAGGGAATTGCTGGAAAGAATTCAGCAGCAGAAGTCAGAAGATCCTAAAGTCAGCAAGGAAAGGGAAGAAAAAAAAGAAAACGTAAAAGTTGCTTCACAGTTCACATTAGAAAGCGTTATCAAGGGGATCGCAGATCTGAAACTCAGTATCGGGAACAACCTCGACAAGCTGGAAGAGTCGCTGATAGCTGAAGTCCGTAAGCTGTCGAAAATCCGGGAAGCCATTGATACTGAAACGAACTACCTTGATGAACTATATCAGATCAAAGTGAATGCCGATACCCTGTCGGCCCTCCTTCTGGCACAAAAGGAGAAGAAAATGCAGCTGGAAACTGAAATCTCGCAGCGGAAACAGGCCTTTGAGGAAGAAATGAAAGAGCAGGTACTCAATTGGGAAAAGGAAAAGAAAGAAAAAGAAGCGGTGTTCAAAGAAAACGAGTCGCAGCAAAAAAAGCAGCGGCAGCGGGAGGAGGAGGAATACCAGTACAATTTACAGATCAGCAGGAAAAAAGACCAGGATCAGTATCAGGCTAAGCAGGAAGCACTTGAGAAAGAGCTCCTTGAACGAAAAATCGCCTTTGAAAAGGAATACACCGAACGGGAAGCATTCTTAGTTGCAAAAGAGAAGGAATGGGCCGAGCTGAATAAGAAAGTGGAATCATTCCCTGCCGAACTTGAAAAAGCGGTCAGGCTTGCAGAAAAATCGACCCGGGAAAATGTAGAGACGAAATATAAGTTTGAAGCAGAATTGCTTGAAAAAGAAATTGAAGGCGAGAAAAAACTGAATACACAAATCATTACCAGCCTGGAGGCTAAAATAAACGAGCAGACCCAGCGAATCGCCCAGCTCAGCCAGAAGGCCGATTATGCCGGAGACCAGGTCAGGGATATTGCCGTCAAGGCGCTTGAAGGCGTAGCCAACCCAAAGGTGATCATCAAAGACAAGGGGGAGGAATAAGGAGCACGAAAACTTTCTTTAGTCTTCGTATGTAGTAATTTCAGGCTGGAGTGGTCTTATGCTTTTTTATCGATGTATAGTCCGCGCCTTTCACTGCCATGGCCTCCTCCAAATCAAAGTCGTCCTGCAGCCCCAGCCAGAATCTTGCAGAATTGCCAAAATAATTGCTCAATCTCAGTGCGGTGTCGGCTGTAATCCGCCTTCTGCCCCTTATGATCTCACTGATCCTGGTTTGAGGTATTTTAATATCGAATGACAAGCGGTAGGCTGAAATATTCAGGGGAATCAGAAATTCTTCGCGCAAGACCTCGCCGGGGTGAATGTTCCTGAGCTTTTCCATGAACTATTATTTTAATGATAATCTATTTCCGGTCATTATTTTTCACATTTCTGACCAAAAATTGATCCCTGTTTTTCACATTTTTTATTATTTTATGGTTTTGATTTTTAAAGAAATTTAAGTACCTTTGCATTGAACATATGAATATCAGGTACTTAAACCGGACTATTGACAAGGAGCTGCTTGCCTGGAAAGATGATCCCCTCCGGAAGCCCATACTGCTCAGGGGAGCCAGGCAGGTTGGGAAGTCATCTTCGGTCAGGGAGCTGGGGAAGCATTTCAGGTATTACCTGGAGATAAACTTTGAAGAACACCAGCAAGCCAGACAAGTCTTTTCAGGCGATCTGAATCCCAATGAGTTGTGCAATTATCTCTCCGTTCTGTTCAACACGCCCATAGTCCCGGGAGAAACCCTTGTGTTTTTTGACGAAATCCAGGCCTGTATTCCGGCCATTTCCTCTCTGCGTTTTTTTTACGAGAGAATGCAGCAGCTTCATGTCATTGCTGCCGGTTCCCTGCTGGAATTTGCCCTGGAACAAATCCCATCATTCGGCGTCGGAAGGATACACCATTTGTTCATGTATCCTTTCTCATTCAATGAGTTTCTGTCGGCCCTCAACAGGGAGGAACTGGAAAAAGCAAAACAACAGGCATCGTTTCACTCTCCGCTCCACCAAACAATTCACAATGAACTAATTAAATACCTGCGAACCTACCTGGTCACAGGAGGAATGCCGGAAGTCGTCAGCCGTTTTTCCGCAAGCCAGGAAATGCTGACCTGCCAGTCCATCCTCGACGATCTGCTCGTTTCCCTGAATGCCGATTTCGGGAAATATAAAAGCAAAGTCCCCGCTTCCAGGTTATCGGAAGTTTTTTTATCCGTGGCACGCCAGATGGGGAACAAGTTCATCTATTCAAGAGTTGTTTCAGATGCCGGTCATGAACAGATCAGGCAGGCGCTTTCTTTACTGATCATGGCGGGCTTAGTGGTACCAGTCACACACAGCGCTGCAAACGGTATCCCCCTGGGTGCTGAAACAGACCAGAGAAAAAGAAAAATGCTGCTGCTGGATACTGGCATCTACCAGAGACTTACAGGTTTGTATATCAGTGATGTAATAGTCGGAACCACCTTTAAGCAGGTGAACAAAGGTTCCATCGCCGAATTGTTCGCAGGACTTGAAATCCTGAAATTCATGGATGGAAACCGACATCAACAGCTTTATTACTGGCATAGGGAAAAACCCAACAGCCAGGCTGAGGTTGATTTTCTTGTACAGGTGCACGACCGGATAATCCCGGTTGAAATTAAGTCCGGGATAAAAGGAGCGATGCAGAGTATGTTTCTTTTTTTAAAGGAAAAGAATCTGCCTCTGGGACTGCGGTTCTCGTTGGAGAACTACTCCCAGTACCAGGGAGTCAGAAGCTGTCCCTTATATGCCATACATGAAGTGTTACAGGAATTATTCACCGGTTAGCTGCCATGATTCCACACTTTCAGTCTCACAAATCCTGATGGGCACCTCTTGCCCATGGTTTTAAATGGATACTGTCACTGCCCTGCACCCGGGAGTAAAAAATCAAGGTAGTTGTCAGGATGAATGACCTGCCAGGGTGAATCCGGATAGGAAGCGTTGCATTCATTTCCGGATTTTGAGGAGTCTGACTACTAAAAATCTGATGATTTTGAGGAATCCCAATCCTGATAATTATATTCGGATATCAGGCACACTTTATTCATTACGATGTCTCCAGACAACGCTCACCCTGGTCTCAAACTGCCTGCCTTCCGGCTGCCCGGAGACCTGCCGGACATGACAGTGAATCTGATAAAACCTCCCTGGAAGAAATGCTTATTTTGAGTAAATATTTCGGATGTAATCGAAATAAAAGCGTTATTTTTTCGATTTCGATCGAGATTTTTTAATTTTTTCACTCATTCGATAAGAGGAATTCCTCAAAATTCTCACGGTTAATGACATTCAGGCGATGATAAGGATAGGCCTCCGTAAAACTTTTGGAGAATTTATAAGCCGGTTTGGGTTTCCACTTAAATTCACAGGCATGCAGCATCCCATCCCTTTCCTCAATATAGTCTATTTCCTGTTGGTCCTGCGTCCGCCAGAAATAGGTATTAGCATATATGTCATTATAATTCAGCACCTTCATTCTTTCAGATATTAAAAAGTTCTCCCACAAGCCGCCGGTATCCTGACGCAGTTCAAGTGGAGCAAAGTTCGAAAGCACAGCATTCCGGATACCCACATCATAAAAATAGATTTTTCTTCCCCTTTTCAGTTCCTTGCGATGATTCCGGCTGAAAGCAGGAAGGCGAAAGACGATAAATGCCTGCTCCAGCAGGCCGATGTATTTTTCAACCGTCTCTTTGTCAAGTTCCACCATTCGTGAAAGTTCAAGATATGAAACTTCCTTGCCAAGCTGTAAGGCCAGGGCCTGTATCAGTTTCATCAGTTTACCCGGTTTGTGGATTCCTTCATAACGCAACAAATCCTTAAAAAGGTAACTTTCCGTTATTTCCATCAGGTAGCGTCTTGCCTCTTCAGGTTTGGTCACTATTTCGGGATAGTACCCGTAGATCAGGCGATACGGTAAAAGCTGCTTTTCCTTCATCCAGCCATGGTGGTTGACCATCTCCCGGAAAGACAATGGGAATAAGCGGAGTTCAATTTTTCGTCCGGTAAGCGGTTCATTGATGCTGTTTGCCAAATCTATAGATGAAGATCCACTCACAATGATCATTGTTTCAGGATATTGGTCAATGATCAGTTTCAGTTTAATACCGATATCCTCAATTCTTTGTGCTTCATCAATCACCAGTACCTTCCTGCCTCCCATGAGGTAGCCAAACTGAGTACTCCCGAAATTCCCGAACAATGTTCTCACCTCCGGCTCGTCGGCATTTAACCATACAGTATCAGGACCCTCAGGCATCATCATTTTCAGCAGGGTTGTTTTTCCTGTCTGGCGGGCTCCCAACAAGATCAACACCTTTCCTTTCGAATGCAATCCGGATATTTTTAGCTCCATCAATCGTTTTATCATACTTTCTCGAATTTATTCGCAAATATAACGTTATTTTTTCGATTTCGATCGAGATTTTTTAAATTTTTCACTCATTCGATAAGAGGAATTCCTCGAAATTCTCACGGTGAATGACATTCAGGCTATGATAAGGATAGGCCTCCGTAAAACTTTTGGAGAATTTATAAGCCGGTTTGGGTTTGCAAGAAATACACATCAGGCCGGTGTCCGGTATTCTCAATATGCAGGTTAAGGAACGCAAAGCAGCTTATACGAATGCTTTCCCGGAAACTGCTACCTTTGCCCAATGAACTGTCTGACGGTAGAGGGGGTATCCAAATCGTTCGGGGAGCGTATCCTTTTCGAGGATATCAGTTTTGGCCTGGATGTGGGCCAGAAGGCTGCGCTGATCGCCCGCAACGGTATCGGCAAGAGCAGCCTGCTCAACATCATATGCGGTCTTGATACACCTGACACAGGTCTGGTGACCGTCCGCAGGGATCTCCGCATGGCTTACCTTCCTCAGAACCCGGTTTTCGACCCGCAGGCCACGGTGGTGGAAATCCTGCTTTCTTCCGATAATGAACTGATACGCACGGTGAGGGACTATGAACTGGCCCTGGAGGAACTGAAAAGGAAGGAGAACGCGGAGAACCACCGTGTTTTCGAACGCTGCATGGCCGGAATGGACCGGCTGAATGCCTGGGATTTTGAAGCAAGGATGAAGGAAATCCTCGGAAAATTCAACATCAGCAGGATCGACCAGGTTTGCGGGGAACTCTCGGGAGGCATGCGCAAGAAGCTGGCCATGGCCAAGACCCTGATCGAGGACGTGGATCTGCTGATCCTCGACGAGCCGACCAACCACCTGGACATCGAGATGATCGAATGGCTGGAGGATTACCTGACACGGGAGAAGCTAAGTCTGCTGTTGGTCACGCATGACCGCTACTTCCTCGACTCGGTCTGCGACACTATCTTTGAGTTGGAAAACAACAGTCTGTACCGCTACCAGGGCAATTATGCCTATTATCTTGAAAAGAAGGCGGAAAGGGAGTATAACCAGTCGGCCGAACTTGAAAAGATACGCGGCATATACCGCCAGGAACTGGAATGGATGCGGCAGTCGCCCCAGGCGCGCACCACCAAGGCCAAGGCAAGGATAGACGCCTTCTACGGGCTGAAGGAAAAAGCCTCTGTGAAACTCCCCCCTAAACCTGCCGAATTGCAGGTAAAAACGCAGCGGGTAGGAAATAAAATACTGGAATTGAACAATATCTGCAAAAGTTATGGCGACCTTGTCCTGGTCGACGATTTCTCCCATGTCTTTAAAAGAGGTGAAAAGATCGGCATCGTGGGGCGCAACGGGATCGGAAAAACGACCCTGATGCAGATGATCTCCGGTGAAATACGGCCCGACAAAGGCCGCGTGGTAAAAGGGCAGACCATGGTCTTTGGCCATTTCTCGCAGGAAGGCATACAGCCTGCTGATGACAAGCGGATCATCGAAATCGTCAGGGAGGCTGCCGAGGTAATTCCGCTGGGCGACGGGCGGGAGATGTCGGCCTCTCAGTTCCTTTTTCATTTCGGCTTCAATTACGACACACAATACAATTACTATTTCAACCTCAGCGGTGGCGAAAGACGGAAGCTCTCGCTGCTGATGACCCTGATAAGGAATCCGAACTTCCTGCTGCTCGATGAGCCGACCAACGACCTCGACATTTATACGCTGAATATCCTGGAGGACTTTCTCGTCCATTTCGAAGGCTGTGTGATGTTCATCTCGCACGACCGCTTTTTCATCGATAAGATCGCTGAACACATCTTCGTTTTCGAAGGCAAAGGAAAGATCAAGGATTATTACGGCAGCTACTCGGAGTACCGGCGCAAGAAAGACAGACTGGAACAGGCGGCACGCAGGAAGCTGGCGGAAACAAAACCCAAAGCGGAGAAGGAAAAACCGCTCATTCCCAGAAAAGGGCATACCTACAGGGAGAAGCAGGAGTACCTTGCGCTGGAGGAAGAAATTTCAAGCCTGGAGACCGAAAAAAAAGCCATCCTTGAAAAACTGAGCATGGCGGAGATCCCCCATGAGGAGATATCCCGCCTTTCGAACCGCTTTGCCGAAATTGAATCCGGCCTGGATAAAAAAATGAACCGTTGGCTGGAATTAGACGAACTAAACTTGCATACCGGACAAAAATGACATCTTTTTGTCCAGTATAATGGACAAGATCGATAAAAACCAAAGCTTATGATCCACCCCAGCCTCATTCATCCGAAAAGCATTGTTGTTGTGGGAGCCTCCAACGACATTACCAAACCCGGCGGAAAAATCCTGAAGAACCTCATTGACGGGCCTTTTCAGGGAGATCTCTACGTGGTAAACATCAAAGAAACCGAAGTCCAGGGGATCACCTCCTTTCCCGATCCGGCATCCCTGCCTGAGATTGACCTGGCTATCCTTGCGGTGGCTGCCAGGTTTTGTCCCGCCATTGTGGAATTACTGGCAAATTTTAAAGGCACCCGCTCCTTTATCGTTTTATCTGCCGGATTTCATGAAGAAAGCGAGGAGGGGGCCATTCTTGAAAGAGAAATCGTGGATTCTGTGGAAAATGTGGGCGGTTGTCTGATCGGACCCAATTGTATCGGTGTGATGACGCCCTGGTACAGCGGAGTTTTCACCACACCCATCCCAAGGCTCACTGCCGAAGGATGTGATTTTATCAGTGGCTCGGGTGCCACGGCAGTATTCATCATGGAATCCGCCATTCCGAAAGGGCTGACCTTTTCGAGTGTGTTCTCGGTGGGCAACAGCGCCCAGATCGGGGTGGAAGACGTGCTTGAGTACCTTGACGAGCATTTTGATCCGCTCAATTCATCCAAAGTGAAGCTGCTTTACATCGAAAGTGTGAACAAGCCCGGCAAACTCCTGAAGCATGCTTCCTCTCTTATTCAGAAAGGTTGTAAAATTGCTGCCATCAAAGCCGGCAGTTCGGATGCCGGAAGCAGGGCAGCATCATCGCACACCGGTGCCCTGGCCAGTTCCGATGCGGCAGTGGACGCGCTGTTCAGAAAAGCAGGCATTGTACGCTGTTTCGGCAGGGAAGAATTGACTACAGTGGCCTCGATATTCATGCATAAAGAATTGAAAGGAAGGAGAATAGCCATTATCACCCATGCCGGAGGTCCTGCAGTGATGCTGACCGATGCCCTGTCGCATGGCGGACTTGAAGTACCCCATATCAGTCATCCCAAAGCAAAAGAGTTGCTGGGGCTTCTATACCCGGGATCCTCCGTAGCCAATCCCATAGACTTCCTTGCCACGGGCACCGCAGAACAACTGGGGCATATTATTGACTACTGTGACAGGGATTTCGATGAAGTCGACGCCATGGCCGTGATCTTCGGCAGTCCGGGACTGGTTGAGGTTTACGACGTTTACCGGCTCCTGCATGAGAAAATGAAGACCTGCCGTAAGCCTATTTTTCCGATTCAGCCTTCGGTAATCAATGTAAGGCATGAGATAGAAGATTTCCTCAGTCTTGGCCGGATCACCTTTCCGGATGAGGTCGTATTCGGCAATGCCCTGTGCAGGGTAGCCAACACCAGGCCTCCGGCAGGGATTGAGGAATACCCCTTCAGCATTGACAGGCAGAAGATCAGGGCTGTGATTGACGCATCAGGTGATGGGTACATTGAACCCCGGGCCATACAGGCCTTGCTGGATGCCGCCGGTATTCCGAGGGCCGGCGAAGCAGTGGTCCATACAAGGGAAGAAGCAATGGAGGCAGCAGGCAGGCTGGGCTATCCGGTAGTAATGAAGGTAGTGGGTCCGGTACATAAATCCGATGTCGGGGGTGTAGTCCTGAATGTGAAAGATGCCGGGCAGGCAGCCGCTGAATTTGACCGTATGATAGCGATCCGCGACACAAGCGGGATACTGATCCAGCCGATGTTGTCGGGGACAGAGCTTTTCACCGGGGCTAAATACGAACCCAAGTTCGGCCACATGATCCTTTGCGGCATGGGAGGCATATTCATCGAAGTCATGAAAGATGTACAGGCCGGTCTAGTGCCTCTTTGCGAATCCGAAGCCCTGGAAATGATCCGGGGTTTGAAGAGTTATAAGATCTTCCGGGGGGTTCGCGGGCAGGAAGGAATTGATGAAGTTCAGTTTGCGGGGATCTTGTTGCGGCTCTCGGCTTTACTGGAGGCCGCTCCCGAGATACAGGAGATGGATTTGAATCCCCTGCTTGCTAAGGGTGAGAGGATTATAGCGGTGGATGCCCGGATCAGCCTGGCGAAAAACAGGCCGGAGTGACAAGGAACTGACTGAACGTCAGCCTCATACATTACCAGCCCATACAAAATTGGTAAACTCCTTATTGAGTAAATGATAGCCCACCAGGTATGACTCACTGATCCCGATTTGTTCCGCTCTCTTTTGAAGCGTTCTTAAATCGGTTGGAGATGGTGTTTCTTTCACCTCGAATGCGATCTTCTCATCCAGGATGAAATCAATTTCCTGGCCGCTTCGCCGGGCATAATACCTGAGATTACCCCTCAGGCTGAGTTGATTGGCAACAGAATTTTCAAGCACCGCTCCCGAACCGATATTGGCAAGCGTGTTGAGAATGCCGTTGTCAGTGAAATATAACTTCTTCTGAAGGGCGATTTCACGGTCAGTGTTTGTGACGTAGGCAGGGATTTGCCTGATAAGGTAAGTTTGTTCGAAAAACAGGATGTATTCCTTGAGCAGTTGGCGGTTAATCCCGCTGATGCCGGAAATTTTTGCGTAATCGGTTTTACTTCCGGCCCTGGCCGACAACAGGCGGATGAGCTTATAAATATCATCCACCTTACGGAAATCTGCAAGGATCTGGATATCCAGGTTCAGGTATGAATTAATGATATCCTTCAGCAAGTGTTGCTTGTGACCCCGGAGGGATTCAAACACCACCTCCGGAAAGCCGCCATAGAGCAGATATTCCTTATAGGCATCCTGCAGCTTGCCGGAGATTACAAAGCTGTATGGCACATAGGGCTCCTCCACCAAAAAAGCATCCCTGGTTTGGGTGAACTTCAGGAACTCGTAAAACGACAGCGGCCAAAGCTCATATAACCGCTTGCGGCCGGCCAGACTTTCAGAAAAGAGATTCTTCAGGTAGTATGAACTGGAACCGGTGATAAAAAACTTGATATCATAGGTATCATAGAGGAACTTGATCACACTGGCAATTTCGGGAACCAGCTGTACTTCATCAATGGCGATCCAGGCCTTGCGTGTAAGATCAAGACCTTCATACCCAAGCCCCTGCACAATATTGCCATAATTTTCCTGGCGAAACAGCATCCTGTGTTCAACCCGCTCAAGGTCTAAGTACAGTTTATTTGTATCAGGCACTTCACTCAGGAGAAACCGCAAAGTGGTCGTTTTCCCAACCCTTCTCATGCCTGTGATCGCAATGATCTGCTTCACATCCAGGGCGTTCCGCAATTCAGGAAATAATTGCCTTTGAAACATTGCATTTGGTTTTCTGCAAAGATACATAAAAATTTCTAATAATCGTACATTTTGATTATTTTTTCTTCATTTTGTAATACTATTTGAATTTTAATTCAACATTTATTACATAAATGAATTTTCTAAAATATGATCTTTCACAGAAAGAGCGAAGCGCGATGATTCGAATCACTAATCATCAGGCATAATTGTCCCTGAATTCCGGGGATCCAGATAAGGCCAGACTTCCGGGACAGCTTTCCTTCATATGGAAGCAAGGTACTTTACTGATGAGATTGTATTCTCATCTTAAAGAAAGAGCGGTAAACAAAATACATGGCCACAATAAAAAATGCCACGCCTATGTATGGGGAAACAGTTGTAAACTGGTCAGCGATCGCAATCTCCATCGCAAGCAGGCCGAAGAGCGTTGTAAACTTGATGATTGGATTCAGAGCCACGGAAGAGGTGTCCTTAAAAGGATCCCCGACCGTATCACCGACCACGGTGGCATCATGCAACGCAGTTCCCTTTTCCTTGAGATCAACTTCCACAACCTTTTTGGCGTTATCCCAGGCACCGCCGGCATTGGCCATATAGATAGCCTGGAATAGACCAAATACCGCGATAGAGATCAGATAGCTCACAAAGAATGAAGCAGGTGCATGTGCTTTGGCTATATCAGGATCATTGAGTACCGTTCCGGAAATAAAAGCAAAAGCCAGGGCGAAAGAAAAAATGGCGAAGAAGATATTCCACATACCCGTTTGGGCATATTGCGTACAAATCTTGACCACCTCTTTCGAATTCTCGGTAGAGGCTTTAAGGTCGGCATTCGGGTCGAGTTTAATGTGTTTTTTGATATACTCCACGGCCCTGTATGCACCAGTTGTTACCGCTTGCATGGAGGCACCGGTAAACCAGTATATTACCGCACCGCCTGCCAGAAAACCGAGGATCGTCCAAGGGTTCAGAATATTCAGGATGACTTCCGGTTCAATCCCAAGCTTGTTTTTAATCACCAGAATCAAGGAGAAGATCATTGTAGTGGCTCCGACAACGGCTGTACCGATAAGCACAGGTTTGGCGGTAGCTTTAAAAGTATTGCCTGCCCCGTCGTTGGCTTCGAGGTAATGTTTCGATTTTTCAAAGTCCGGCTTAAACCCGAAATCCTTTTCAATTTCGGAGGAGATACCGGGATTTGATTCGATCAGGGACAGTTCATAAATAGACTGGGCATTGTCGGTGACAGGTCCGTAGCTGTCGACTGCAATGGTAACGGGTCCCATTCCCAGGAATCCGAAGGCAACGAGACCGAAAGCAAAGATGGAGGCATAGGACATTCCGAAAGGCAGATTCGCTTCAGGGATACTCATGCTGGCAAGGTATGCGATAAACATCAGCACCAGGAAGACCATTCCTTTCCAGTATGCGCTGAAATTTCCGGCCACGATACCCGAAAGGATTGTGAGCGACGATCCTCCTTCACGGGATGCCGTTACGATTTCTTTGACATGTTTTGATTTCGGACTAGTAAAGATTTTGGTAAACTCAGGGATCAGGGCTGCACCGAGTGTACCGCAACTGATGATGATCGAAAGCATGAGCCAGAGGTTTCCTGATCCTTCGAGGCCGGCAAGTTGCCAATAGCTGACAACAAAGGTCATGATAATGGAGAGGATGGAAGTCAGCCAGACAAGGTTTGTCAGGGGGGCCTCAAAATCCAGGTCATCCTTTTTCCCATAAATGGCATTGGTGATCCATTTGTTGATATAAAACGCTCCGATGGAGGTCAGGATCATCAGGATACGCATCAGGAAGATCCAGGTCAGCAGTTCCGTCTGGAAAGTAATATCTGTAATAGCCAGGACAATGAAAGAGATCAGTGCCACACCGGTCACTCCGTAGGTTTCGAAGCCATCGGCCGTAGGTCCGACACTGTCGCCGGCATTATCACCAGTACAATCGGCGATCACTCCGGGGTTTCTGGGATCATCCTCTTTTATTTTGAAGACAATTTTCATCAGGTCGCTGCCAATATCGGCGATTTTCGTAAAGATACCACCGGCCACACGAAGGACAGAAGCTCCCAGTGATTCACCAATAGCAAAGCCCACAAAACAGGCTCCGGCAAATTCACGGGGTACAAACAGCAGGATAACCAGCATCATGATCAGTTCAACACTTACGAGCAGCACACCGATACTCATTCCGGCCTCGAGCGGGATATTCAGCAGCTTCACAGGTTTTCGCTGCATGGAGGCGAATGCCATCCGGCTGTTGGCCAGGGTATTGATCCTGACTCCGAACCACGCAACACCATATGATCCCAGGATACCGATGATGGACCATGCGATGATAAGAAATACTCCTCCGACAGAATTATGGGACAGGTAACCGAAATAAAAAGCAATACAAACCGCTATCAGTAACTCAAGGATAATGAGAAACTTTCCCTGTTGGATAAGGTAGGTTTTGCATGTTTCATAAATCGTTTGCGCCACATCCAGCATGGATCGGTGTGCAGGCAATTTTTTCACTATGGTGTACTGGTACAATCCGAAAAACAGGCCAAGCACACAAATGGCAAAACCTGCAAGCAGCAGGTTGTTCTGATAAGGCAGCAGATCGGGGATTTTCAGGTCAGCCTCACTGGCGAAGCTCATCACAGGCAGGAAAACACCGGCTGCGAGTGCGTAGACTTTCTTCATAAGCATCATTTAATTGGATGATTAACAAAGGGCAAATTTAGTTTTAAACCCCGATTTAACAAATTAAAACACACAAGGTTTGGCTGCCAATTAGGTTTTTTGCTACTTTTACATACCCAAATCCGGCAGGGAGGCGGGCTTCTGAACTATTCCTTTCTTATTGCATGGAGAAAATCAGATTAGAGATTGTCGGGTTGTCATACAGTCAATCGCAGAGCGGGGCCTACGCACTGATTCTGGGTGAAACGGACGGAAACAGGAGGTTACCGATTATCATAGGCGGATTTGAGGCACAGGCCATTGCGATTGAAATCGAGAAGATCAAACCGACCCGGCCGCTCACCCATGATCTTTTTAAAAACTTTGCCGATCATTTCGGGATCATTATTTCCGAGGTCATTATCAATAAATTTCATGAGGGTGTGTTTTACAGCATCCTGCATTGTTTCGACGGAGAAAAGAACCTCGAGATTGATTCACGCACCTCGGATGCCGTTGCCCTGGCATTGCGTTTCCGCTGCCCGATATACACTTATGAGTCTATCATGTCGGCGGCAGGCATCATCATGAAAGAAGAAGGCCAGGAATCATCTCCTGAGGCTATTGAGGAACAAATGCTCCCCGGCAAAGACGAATCACTGGAAGAATATACGCTTGCAGAACTGCAGGAGATGCTTGCGCGTGCGGTGGATACCGAAGACTATGAAAAAGCCTCCCTGATCAGGGATGAACTGAAACGAAGAAAGTGATCATTAGCTACCTTTTCCCAATTTAACTTTCGTATGGTCAACATCAGGCTGCGATTAATTATCATGAACTTTCTTCAGTTTTTTATCTGGGGTTCATGGTTGCTGACAGTGGGTGCTTACTGGTTTCATACCAGACAGTGGTCGGGTGCGGAATTTGGCGCCATCTTTTCCACCATGGGGATAGCCTCCCTTTTCATGCCTGCCATTGCCGGGATCATTGCTGACCGGTGGGTGAATGCAGAAAGACTTTACGGGCTGTTTCACCTTGCAGGCGGCATTGTGCTGTTCATCCTGCCCCAGGTGAACAATCCCACGGCCTTCTTCTGGATCATGCTGCTTAACATGGTCTTTTACATGCCGACAATCGCGCTGGCAATTACCGTGGCATATGCAGCCCTGAAAGGGAAAAGGATGGATATCATCAAAGACTACCCTCCCATCAGGGTATGGGGAACCATCGGATTCATTGCCGCATTGTGGGTGGTAAGCCTGTCGGGACTTGAAAAATCCGCCGCACAGTTTTACATTGCTTCCGCGGCATCCATCGTACTTGGGTTATATGCGTTTTCATTACCGGCATGCAAGCCACTGGCGGGCGGGCATAAGAAATCATTCACGGAGTCGCTTGGACTGAATGCCTTTGCACTCTTCCGGCGTACAAAGATGGCTCTGTTCTTTATTTTCGCGATGCTACTCGGGGCCTCCCTGCAGCTCACCAATGCCTACGGCGACACCTTCCTTCATGATTTTGCAAAAATCCCTGAATTCAAAGACCTGATCGCAGTGAAGTACCCTGCAATTATCATGTCCATCTCCCAGATCTCCGAAACCCTCTTCATCTTGACCATCCCATTCTTTCTCAAGCACTTCGGAATCAAGAAAGTCATGCTTTTCAGCATGATCGCCTGGGTGCTCCGTTTCGGTTTGTTTGCTTATGGCGATCCGGCCGGTGGATTATGGATGATCATCCTTTCTTGTATAATATATGGTATGGCTTTCGACTTTTTTAATATTTCAGGTTCCCTTTTCGTGGAAACCCAGAGCCATCCGGGGATCAGGGCCAGTGCCCAGGGTCTGTTCATGATGATGACCAACGGATTCGGCGCTTTTTTAGGCAGTTATTTCAGCGGAGTCCTCATAGACCTGTATTTCAGGGAGGGGGATCAGTTCGACTGGCATGGCATATGGATCACCTTTGCAGCCTATTCCGTGGTGGTTGCCGTGCTGTTTGCAATTTTGTTCAGGCACAAGCATCATCCCGGGGAGGTGGCAGTACCCAAGCATTAACAAATCCCAGGCAATCAGGTATGCGACAATATCACGAACTGCTCAGGCATGTAATCGCCCACGGCACAGAGAAGAAAGACCGGACAGGAACCGGAACCATCAGTGTGTTCGGTTACCAGATGCGTTTCGACCTTGATGAGGGTTTTCCCGTGATGACCACTAAAAAACTGCATCTGAGGTCGATCATTCACGAGCTGCTGTGGTTTATCAAAGGAGCCACCAACCTCAAGTATCTTCACGATAACAAAGTCACGATCTGGGATGAATGGGCGGACGAATCCGGCGAGCTCGGACCGGTATACGGTTATCAGTGGCGGTCTTGGCCGGATTACAGAGGGGGCCATATCGACCAGCTGGAAGATGTGATCAACGCCATCCGTAACAATCCCGACTCGAGGAGACATATTGTTAATGCCTGGAACGTTGGGCAACTGCAGGAGATGGCACTACCGCCCTGCCATATGTTTTACCAGTTCTATGTATCGAAGGGACGGCTGTCATGTCATATGTACCAGCGAAGTGCAGACATTTTTCTGGGAGTGCCCTTCAACATTGCATCCTATTCCCTGCTGTTAATGATGGTAGCCCAGGTATGCGGCCTGAGGCCGGGTGAGTTTATCCATTCCTTCGGTGATGCGCACATTTACCTTAATCACATGGATCAGGTGAACCTTCAGTTAAGCAGGACGCCATACCCCCTTCCGGCAATGAGAATAAATTCAGAACGTAAACATATCAATGATTTTATTTACGAGGACTTTGAACTAATTAATTATCAATCTCATCCTCATATTAAAGGAGAAATTTCCGTATGAATCCGGAATTGGGATGTCATCCCAGCATTGATTTAAATCAATGATCATATTTCATTTACCCGGACAGCAAATAATTGATGAGCATGCCAACATTCAGCATTATCGTGGCCGTGAGCGCCAATCTCGGAATCGGAAAGGATAACAGGCTCTTATGCCACATTCCGGGAGATCTGAAACGTTTCAAGGGACTGACCACGGGTCATACCGTCATCATGGGCAAAAGGACGTGGGAATCTCTTCCGAACAGACCCTTGCCCAACAGGCGGAACATTGTGATCACTGATATTGCAGGAGAAATGATAGCGGGAGCTGTGATGGCCTATTCCATTGATGACGCATTGAAGCTGGCCGATCAAACCAAAGAAAACTTCATCATCGGAGGAGCATCCATCTACAGGCAATTTCTGCCGCTGGCCGACAAACTCTACCTGACCCGTGTCCATAAGGTGTTTGAAGCGGATGCATATTTCCCTGAAATACTGTTCAATGAATGGGAAGCGGAATCACGGGAGCATCATGCGGAGAATGCTGCCGAAACGGGTTTTGAATTCACTTATGAAGTATATAACCGAAAAAAGAGGCTCTGATCACCGGAACCCTGCCTCGTCAGGTTTTTTGCTTTTTCTTTTTGGCGGCCGGGAAAAGTACATTATTCAGGATCAAACGATAGCCCGGTGAGTTTGGGTGAAGGCTGAGGTCAGTCGGAGGATCACCTACAAAATGGTTGTAATCTTCCGGGTCGTGACCGCCTAGGAAAGTAAAAGTGCCTTTCCCGTATTCGCCATGAAGATATCGAACCTCGCCAAGGGCTTTGTTTTCAGCCATTATCAGGACATTGGGTTTGACATACAGTTTGTTAAATGCGGTTGTCTGTCCCATAAAGCCTTTGACGACACGGTCATGATCCTGGGTGAGCATGGTTGGTACCGGATCCCATTTGGCCGAGAAATCGAAAAGGCCGAAAAAGTCGTTAGTTTTATTAACCTTACGTGAGGCAGGACTCACGTCAATGGATGAGATCTCATACTCATACGGATTTGTCGAGATTTTAAAATTATGAAACGCGAAACATTTCGAATAATCCAGCTTTGACTGGGCTGAGGGATCCATCGGGTCACCGTCGAACATAACATCGCAGATGTCAACTCCTTCGGCTGCAAGGGCCACATCATAACTATCCGGTGCAGAGCACATGGCAAACATATAACCGCCTCCTGCCACAAAATCCCTGATTTTCATGGCAACGGCAAGTTTCAGCTGCGACACCTTCTGAAAGCCTGTGCGGGCTGCGATATCCTGTGAGAGCTTCACATCTTCCTGGTACCAGCTTGCGTTTCTGTATGATGCCCAGAATTTTCCGTACTGACCCGTGAAATCTTCATGATGCAGGTGAAGCCAGTCGTAGAGGGGCAGGGCACCTGTAAGGACTTCTTCATCATACACCTTATCAAAAGGAATCTCGGCATAGGTAAGCACAAGGGTAACGGCATCATCCCAGGGAAGTCGGCTTGGCGGGGTATATACGGCAATTCTGGGGGCTTTGGTCAGCTCCATGATATCCATATTTGCAGAAGGTTCGGAAATCTCCTGCAGGATAGCGGTGGACTGGACATCTGCGATCACCTGGTAACTGACCCCCCTGATAACACATTCATTTTCGATTTCTTTGGCATACTTGCACATGAAACTTCCACCCCTGTAATTCAGCAACCAGTTGACTTCCACATTGTTGGTCAGTATCCAGTATGCGACACCATATGCTTTCAGGTGGTTTTTCTGGGCCTGGTCCATGGGAATGAGAAGGTAAGCGGCATGGGTTATCAGGGCCGCCAGGGAAAATATAAGCAAAAAAACCGTTCTCTTCATAATAGCAGACTCCCTTTAATGAATTGAAGAACAAAGGTAAGGCTAATAAAGTTCAGTCCGGCAGGAAAAACATCAGGAAACACCGGATATTGTGCAGGTTGATACAATTTAGAATCCGGGATCCTGCAGGTTATCGGGCATATCGTCCATCTTTGACGGAAAGGTTCTGATTTTGTTTCCGTTATCAAAATGGATATTGGGTTGCATCAGTTCATCGGCGTAATCCGTATCGAGGTTGGTAAATTTGGCATAGCGTGAGATGAACCTGAGGCGGACATCGTCCAGTGCGCCATTTCTGTGTTTGGCGATGATCACGTCTGCCATTCCGGCGGTGGGATCGCCATTTTCGAACTGATCGAGTTTATAGTATTCCGGTCTGTAGATAAACAGCACCAGGTCAGCATCCTGTTCGATGGCACCTGATTCACGGAGGTCGGAAAGGATCGGCCGTTTGCTTCCGGCCCTGGTTTCCACCGAGCGATTCAACTGAGAAAGCGCAATTACGGGGACATCAAGTTCTTTGGCAAGACTTTTCAGGGACCGGGAAATGGTTGAGATTTCCTGTTCCCGGTTTCCCTTGCTTTTTGGATCTCCGGCGCTCATCAGCTGAATATAATCGATGATCACCAGTTGGATCTTATGCTGGGCTTTCAGCCTGCGGCATTTTGCCCTGAGTTCGAACAGGGTGAGGCCGGCACTGTCGTCGATAAAGATGGGAGCTTCCACAAGGTGTTTGATTTTTGTGTTAAGCTGTTCCCATTCATGGTCTTCAAGGGTACCTTTTTTCAGCTTTTCCGCCGGTAAAAGGGTTTCACTCGAGATCAGACGCGTTACCAGCTGAAGTGCCGACATTTCAAGAGAAAAGACTGCCACCGGGATATGAAAATCCACGGCAATATTCCGTGCCATTGAAAGCACAAAAGCAGTTTTGCCCATACCCGGCCGTGCAGCGATCACAATCAGGTCGGACTTTTGCCAACCGGCAGTGATATAATCCAGGTTACTGAAGCCCGATGGGACTCCCCGGATACCACTTTCATGGTCCTTTGCTTTTTCGATTTCCCTGATCGCTTCTCCCACCAGGTCTTCCATCCGTACGTAATCTCTCCTGAAATTCCGGTCGCCCAGGGTAAAAAGGTTCCCTTCCGCTTTATCCAGCAGTTCCAGCACATCGGAGGAGTCCTCGTAGGCTTCCCTGCTTATTTCAGAGGAGATACGGATCAGTTCCCGCTGAATATACTTCTGATGGAGGATACGGCTGTGATATTCGATATTTGCCGCAGAGGCGACCCGGCTGGTAAGCTGGGAAATATAATAAGGTCCTCCGACGATCTCCAGTTTGCCGCTTTTTTTCAGTTCATTTGTAACAGTAAGGATATCAACGGGTTCAAGACTGGCAAACAAGCGCTGGATGGCTGAGAAGATAACCTGGTGGGCATCTTTGTAGAAGATCTCCGGTTTGAGGATATCGATCACTGCCGTCAGGGCATTTTGTTCGAGCATCAAAGCACCGAGGACAGCCTCCTCAATATCAAGGGCCTGGGGGGGTATCCGGGTTTGGTCGTGAAAGGATTGCTGGGCAGCATCTGCAAAGCGAAGGCTTCGTCTTTTCTGCAACAGCTGGTTTTCGTTCTGTACTTCATCCATACTTCAAAGAAAGGTAAAAAAAAGGGGATGATGGCAGAACCCGGTAAATTAAGTTTTCAACAAGCGGCTGCGATGCCGGATTTCATATATTCCGGAGGGCAGGATGAGGAAAAGGCCGGTCAGGAGCGGTTTACAGGTCAAGTTTCACCTGGATGGCCCTTACCTGAGACTTCAGATCATGGATGGCCTTGGCCATGTCAGCCTCCCGGTTTGGTTCCGGGAGTTCGGCGCTGATATAATTAATGAATTTCCATACTTCTCTGATGTCATTCACATGGATCTCATAGGGTTCATAGGCCGGATTCAGAGAATGAAGGATCAGCCTGGGCTCTTTCGGAAGGTGGCTTTCCACCACTTTGAACACCACACCATCGTGGCGTGTGACAATAAGGTATGCATGGCGGTCGCGGATCAGGTTCCAGTTCTGGACATACTCACCGGTAACCCAGGAGCCGTGGGGAATTGGCAGCATGGAATCACCGTTGATCTGGAATGTGCGGTATTTGCGTTCCTTATGAAGAAAAGGCAGCTGAAATACAGGGAGTACGCTGATGAATTCGGGATCGGCATAGCCTGTGGCATAGCCGGCTTTGGCTTTCTCGTCGACCAGTTCGATGTTTTCCCTGTTATGGCTGTCGATGGTGGTTGCCAGGACTCTGAGCTGAGCTCCGGTGATATACACGTCGTATCCTTTTTCGAGCTGTGACAACTGGCTTTCGGGCAGTACGGACAGGTCGACGGTAAGGAGGGTATCGACCGACACTTTAAAATATCGGGAGAAAGCTACCAGGGTAGCGATATCCGGCTGTGCGACACCATTCTCATATCCGCTGAGGGTAGACCGTTTCAGATCCAGGGCCAGGGCGGTATCGTCCTGGGTTCTTCCCCGCCTTTTGCGAAGCAGTTTAATATTTGATCCGAAAAACATTTTTTCTTGTGTTGGATGAATAATTTGATTATATTGTAATCACAATTTTGATTATATTTCCGTCAAAGGTAATATCATTTTCATACGGAAGTCAAGAAAAAAAAGAAAAAAGTGCATAAAGACATGGAAAGTACTGATCGTCAGATTGTTCATTTGGATTTAGACACCTTTTTTGTTTCGGTTGAGCGTCTGATGAATTCCAAACTGGAGGGCAGGCCGGTGATCATTGGCGGCAGTTCCGACCGTGGCGTGGTGGCTTCATGCAGTTATGAGGCCCGTAAATACGGGGTTAGTTCCGGGATGCCGGTGAAGCTTGCACGGGTTTTATGCGGGGATTCCGTGATCATCAGGGGGGATATGGATTTGTACAGCCGGTATTCGAAGATGGTGACCGAGATCATAGCCGGGCAGTCGCCCCTGTATGAAAAGGCTTCGATCGACGAGCATTACATAGATATGACCGGCATGGACCGTTTTTTCGGCAGTCTCAAATGGGCCAGGGAATTGCGGCAGGACATCATCCGCAACACGGGGCTTCCCGTATCACTGGGTTTTTCACCGAACAAGACAGTATCAAAAATTGCCACGGGAGAAGCCAAACCAAATGGGGAAAGAGACATTCCGGTCGACCGGGTGAAGCCTTTTCTGGCCCCGCTGTCGATCCGGAAGATCCCGATGATAGGGGAAAAGACTTACCAGAACCTTCGTGCGATGGGGATTGCCACCATCCACACCCTGAGCCAGGTTCCTCCGGAGCTGATGGAAAGGGCGCTGGGCCGGAACGGGCTGGTGATCTGGCGCAAAGCCAACGGTATTGACCCCACACCCGTCATCCCCTATTCCGAACGCCAGTCGATCAGCACAGAATGCACCTTTGAACAGGACACCACCGATGTGGAATACCTGCGCCGGGTACTCAGCGGCATGGTGGAGAAGCTGGCTTTCCAGCTGCGAAGGGATGAAAAGCTCACCTCCTGTGTCACGGTCAGGCTGCGTTATTCCAACTTCGACACCCATACCATTCAGAAGCATATTCCTTACACCTCCTTCGACCATCTCCTGCTTGAGGTCGTCAAAGACCTGTTCCGCCGGCTGTACCAGCGCAGGATGCTGATCCGGCTGATCGGGGTGAAGTTCAGCGGACTGGTGCATGGCGTACAACAGATCGGACTTTTTGAGGATTCCCCCGAACTGATACGCCTGTACCAGGCCCTGGACCATATCCGCAGACGATACGGCAGCAAGGCCGTCCAACGTGCCATCGGGATGCGATGATGTTACTGGGCCACTCATATTACAGCCTGCGATACGGAACCATGCCGGTGGAGCGCCTGGTTGAGGAAGCTTCGGCCAGGGGTTACGGAGCACTGGCATTGACCGACATCAACAATACCATGGGAATGATGGATTTTATCCGTGAATGCAGGGAAAGGAAAATCACTCCCATTGCAGGAGCCGACATCCGCAACGGCAACCAGCATCTGTACAGTCTTATTGCATTAAACAACAATGGTTTACGTGAAATAAACGAATTCATCACCCGCCACAACCTGGCTGCTACCGACTATCCGCCCGAAGCACCGGTATTTCAACAGGTATATATCATGTATCCCCTGGGTTCTAAGCCACTCAACAAACTGCTGGAGAACGAATACTGCGGTATCCGTCCCGACGAGGCAAACCGTCTGATATCGCTGCGATGGCAGAAATATCCCTCCAAACTGCTGGTCAGGCAACCGGTTTGCATGGGCCATCGGCGGGAATACGATCTTCATCTGAATCTGAGGGCTATCGACAACAACACCCTGCTGAGCAAACTCAGTGCTGATCAGGCTGCCTCTCCCCTGGATGTGATGACCACTGCTGCCGGGCTGAGGGAAGCCTTCGCCTCCTACCCCGTCATCCTGTCGAACACAGAGCGTTTGCTGGCGGAGTGCAGTGTTGACATAGACTTCCGCACGGTGAAGAACAAGAAAACCTTTACCGGAAGCCGCTACGATGACAAGATTTTACTGGAGAAACTGGCGCTTGACGGGCTGGAATACCGTTACGGCCGGGGTCATGCAGAAGCCAGCCGCCGTGTACAGCATGAACTCGGCATTATCGACCAGCTTGGATTCTCAGCTTATTTCCTGATTACCTGGGACATCATCCGGTATTCCATGAGCCGGGGTTTCCATCATGTGGGCAGGGGCAGCGGCGCCAACAGCATCATCGCTTACTGCCTGCGCATCACCGATGTGGATCCCATTGAGCTCGACCTGTATTTCGAGCGTTTTATCAATCCCAGACGAAGCAGTCCGCCCGATTTCGACATCGATTACTCCTGGAAAGACCGGGATGAAGTCCAGGACTACATCTTCAAGCGGTATGGCCGGCAACACACAGCCTTGCTCGGAGCCACCGCCACTTTCAAGGGGAAATCCATTATCCGTGAATTAGGCAAGGTACACGGGCTTCCGAAAGAAGAGATCGATGACCTGTTAAAGGACCCCGACAAGCCGACCAACGCGAACAACATTGCAGGCAGGATCAAGGCACTCGGCCTGGAACTGCAGGATTTTCCGAACCTTCGGAGCATCCATGCGGGAGGGATCCTGATCTCGGAGGAGCCGATCACCGCCTATGCTGCCCTGGATCTTCCGCCCAAAGGGTTTCCCACCACGCAATGGGATATGTATGTGGCGGAAGAGATCGGTTTTGAGAAACTCGACATTCTCAGCCAGCGGGGTATCGGGCATATCCGTGAAAGTGCCGACCTTATCCGCCTGAACAGGGGTATTTCCGTTGATGTTCACCAGGTAAAGCTGTTCAAAGATGATCCGAAAGTGAAAAACCAGCTGAGACGTGCCGAGACCAACGGTTGTTTTTACATCGAAAGTCCGGCCATGCGGGGTTTGCTCAACAAACTGCGCTGCGACAATTACCTCAGCCTGGTGGCCGCCAGTTCCATCATCAGGCCGGGCGTGGCCAGGTCGGGCATGATGCGGGAATACATTTACCGTTTCCATAACCCCGGGAAGTTCCGCTACCTGCATCCCGTGATGGAAGCACAACTGCATGAAACCTACGGAGTTATGGTATACCAGGAGGATGTACTGAAGGTATGTCATCATTTCGCCGGGCTGGATCTGGCAGATGCGGACGTCCTCCGCCGGGCCATGAGCGGGAAACACCGTTCACGCAAGGAGTTTGACCGCATTGTGAAAAAATTCTTCAGCAACTGCAAGTCGTACGGTTATCCCGACGACCTCACCAAAGAAGTATGGCGGCAGATCGAGTCTTTTGCAGGTTATTCCTTTTCCAAAGCCCATTCTGCTTCCTATGCCATCGAGAGTTTCCAGAGCCTCTGGCTGAAGGCCCATTATCCGCTGGAATTCATGGTGGCCGTTATCAACAATTTCGGGGGTTTTTACCCCGGCTGGGTGTATTTCAACGAAGCCAGGCGTTGCGGGGGAAACATCCGGCTTCCCTGCGTAAACAACAGCCACTACCTGACCTCTATCCGGGGAACCGACATCTATATCGGTTTCATCCACCTGGCCAATCTGGAAACAAACCTGGGAAAAAAAATTGAGATGGAAAGGATGGTGAACGGGCCTTATCTCGGACTGGAAGATTTTACCCGGCGTATTAATCCGGAAAAAGAACAATTGTTGCTGCTGATCAGGGCAGGTTGTTTCGGCTTTACCGGCAAGCGCAAAGCAGAACTGATGTGGAACGCCTGCCTGGTACACAACCCTGAACCGGTATTTCATCAGGCAGGACAGTTGTTTGAACCGCAGCATAAAAGCTTCGCCCTCCCGGTTTTGGAGTATGATCCGCTGGAAGATGCCTATGATGAAATTGAACTGATCGGTTTTCCGGTCAGCATGAGCTGGTTCGACATGCTAATGACACCGTTCAGGGGAGAGATCACAGCCACTGACCTGAAGAAACACATTGGGAGGAACGTCAGAATGGTTGGCAATCTGGTGACAATCAAATATGTACGCACTGTCCGGAAAGAATGGATGCATTTTGCGGCATTCCTCGACCATCAGGGAATGTTTTTCGACACGGTACACTTCCCTGATTCCCTTAAGCAATACCCTTTCCGGGGGCAGGGCATGTATCTCATCCTGGGTCAGGTAGTGGAGGAATTTGGGTTTCCGGGCATCCATGTGCTGAAAATGGCCAGGTTGCCGTTGAAGAAAGATCCGAGAAGAGATTAGGGAAGTGAATAAACTGTATGATTATTGAGAGATTTTTGTAAGTTTGTTCTGAAAGGGAAAAAAATCCTTAATAAATGGCAACAGTTGTCGTTCTTGGAGCGGGAATATCAGGCCATACCGCTGCAGCATTCCTGAAACGGAAACTTGGCCGCAGACATGAAGTGATCATGGTATCTCCCAACAGCCATTACCAATGGATACCTTCAAATATCTGGGTTGGTATCGGGCAGATGCGCATTGACCAGGTCAGGTTCAGGCTGGACAAAGTTTACAAACGCTGGGGAATCGTTTACAAGCAGGCCAGGGCCGTTTCCATCCATCCTGAGGGTGATGGATCCCACGAAAAGGCATACGTAACCATCTCGTATGTTTCGGGGGAAAAGCAGGGCCAGACGGAGAAAGTAGCTTATGACTACCTTGTGAATGCCACCGGCCCGAAACTCAATTTTGAAGCGACAGAAGGGCTCGGACCCAGGCACCACACTGTCAGTATCTGTTCCTACGACCATGCAGCACAGGCATGGGAGAAACTGCAGGAGTCGCTTGAAAGGATGACCAGGGGAATCCACCAGACTTTCCTGATAGGAACGGGACATGCCCTGGCTACCTGTCAGGGTGCCGCATTTGAATACGCTTTGAATGTTGCCTTTGAGATCAGGAAAAGGGGACTCGAAAAATATGCCGATATCATCTGGATCACCAATGAATTTGAGTTGGGCGATTTCGGTATGGGAGGCGCATTTGTGAAACGTGGCGGATACATTACCCCAACCAGGGTGTTTGCCGAGAGCATTCTATCGGAATACCGGATCCGCTGGATCAAACGGGCCGGGGTATATAAAGTTGAACCGGGACGGGTGTATTACGAGACACTGGCAGGAGAATACCTTACGCAGGACTTTGACTTTGCCATGCTGATTCCCGCTTTTGCCGGTGCAGGGATGACTGCTTTCGACAAACAGGGGAAGGATATTACGTCTGTATTATTCCGGCCCAACGGCTTTATGACCGTGGATGCCGATTACACGGATAAACCTTTTGATACGTGGAAAGCTTCTGACTGGCCGTCGACATACGACCATCCCGTTTATAAAAACATCTTTGCTGCCGGTATTGCCTTCGCTCCACCTCACCCAATGTCAAAACCAATGAAAACAGCTAACGGGAATCCGCTCTTTCCTTCCCCACCCAGGACGGGGATGCCTTCAGGCGTGATTGGAAAAGTGATCGCCCTCAATATTGCCGGGAAGATAAAATACAATTATGCTGAATACAGGCACAAGGCAAGCATGGCCAGTATGGCGGCAGCATGCATTGTTTCAGCCGGTTACGGAATAAGGCACGGCAAAGCAGCCACCATGACCGTATCTCCCATCGTTCAGGACTGGGAAAAATACCCGGCCTGGGGCAGGGATATCCGTGCAACAGTAGGAGAAATCGGACTGGCCGGTCACTGGATCAAACTTTTTCTGCATTATATGTTCATGCACAAAGCCAAAGGGTATCCATTCTGGTATTTGCTGCCTGAATAAATAACGAAACCAAGCTGTAAACCATGAACGCAACCAAAGAAATCAGGGCATACAAAGACGAGTATTATCCGCCCGTTCCAACCCGCATGACAAGATTCTGGAGAACCTGTATCGTTTATCAGTTTTTCAGGTTCTTTATCCTGAATTATAAAATCATGAAGATGGTGGTAAAAGGACATTCATGAGAACCGGACATCTTTCAGAATGCAACCAAAACCGGTTTTAAATAGTCTTCTTCACGAAAATTACCTATATTTGCTGTACTTAATCTTTTCCAATGAGAAGATTTTTAAACCTTTACCTGCTGTTTATCCTGTTTCCGGTAATAACAGCAAGTGGAATATCATACACTAAAGTTAAACCGCTCAGTCCTGGCATCCGCTTTATTGAGAACAAAGGACAATGGGAACCGCAGGTTTTATTCAGAGCCGGTATACCAATGGGGACACTTTTTCTTGAAAAACACCGCCTTACCTATTTGCTGGTGGATCCCCATGTACTGGGGCACTGTCACCATCCCGGGACTTGCGGTAAATCGCACGAGAATGACAAACAGGCTGACTTTGCCGTACCCGGCCATGCATTCCGGATGCATTTCCTTGGATCATCCGAAAACACAAAGGTATCCGGCAGCCAGGCTTTTAAGGAATACCATAACTATTATCTGGGAAATGATCCTTCGCATTGGGCTTCCGAGGTGAAACTTTACAGGGAAATCACATACAGGGATTTATATCCTGGCATAAACATGGTGATCAAGGGCAATCCCCTGCATCTGAAATATGAATACCTGGTAGCGGTTGGAGCCGATCCTGATCAGATCAAAGTTTGGTATGAGGGTGCTGATACCATCCTGACCGAAGAAGGGAAACTGATCCTGCACACAAGTGTGAACGATGTAATTGAACAACAGCCCTTTGCTTACCAGTTACGCGGACCAGATACCCTGCATATTCCCTGCGAATACATCCTCAGTGGTTCTCGGGTTTCATTTTCCTTTCCCTTGGGATACGACAAGGAGCTTCCCCTGGTGATCGATCCGGTGGTTGTTGCTTCAACCTATGCCGGGAGTATGGGCAGCAGCACTTACGGCCATTCAGCGACTTACGATGACCTGGGTTACATATACACCGGCGGCAGAAGCTTCGGACAGGGATATCCGGTCACTACGGGCGCTTTTCAAACCATGCATGCAGGTTCGGTGGATATCGCCATCAGCAAGTTTTCTCCCGACGGCACCAGCCTGATCTGGGCCACTTATATAGGCGGATCTTCCGAGGATTACGCTCACAGTCTCGTCACCAATGCCAATCACGAACTTTTTATCTACGGTTCGACCCAGTCGACCAACTACCCTGTCGTATCCGGCTGCTTCCAAACCGTGAAAAACGGCCAGTATGATATTATTCTAACGCGGCTGAATTTCACCGGTACGGCTCTTATCGGTTCCACCTTTATTGGCGGAAATGCAAGTGACGGACAAAATGAACTGTATATCAACTACGGAGACACTTACCGCGGAGAAGTGATCCTTGATTCCCAGGGTAATCCCTGTGTAGCCAGCTTCTCATCCTCCACCAACTTTCCCACCACTCCCGGAGCATTTGACCAGACACACAACGGGGGTCAGGACGGTGTGGTGTTTAAACTCGACAGCACGCTTACCCAGCTCATCTGGTCGACTTACCTCGGAGGTTCGAATAACGACGCCGCCTATGGATTGAAACTGAATATTGTAGACATGGTCTACGTAGCCGGTGGAACGCAGAGCACGAATTTCCCGACCACACCCTGGGTATTGCACCCGGAATACCAGGGAGGCAGTCATGACGGATTCATGTGCATTTTTATGCCGGATATGAGTTCGATGATCGCATGTTCCTATTTCGGAACCCCGGACTTTGACGAGATCTTTTTCATCCAGATGGATGAGGAGAACAATGTGTACATATACGGACAAACCGCCGGTACAATACCTGTTACACCTTCCTGTTACGGGAATCCGGGCAGCCATCAGTTCATCGTGAAGCTTGACCAGACCCTCAACGGGATCATTTATTCAACCGTTTTCGGAAACGGCACACAGCAGGGCAAACTCAGGCCCACCGCCTTCCTGGTGGATTACTGCCAGAATGTTTATGCTGCCGGCTGGGGTGATACCCAGGGCTTCCCGGTTAGCCCGGATGCGGTGCAGTCAACCACCGACGGGCAGGATTTCTACCTGATCGTGCTGAAAAAAGATGCGGAAGAGATGTTGTATGCCACCTTTTACGGCACCCAGGGCTGGGAGCATGTGGACGGAGGCACCAGCCGCTTCGATAAAAACGGGATCATCTATGAAGCAGTATGCGAAGGAGCCGCCAATTTTCCGACAACACCAGGGGCTTATGCCACCTACTCCACCGTCGGGTGGGATCTTGCCGTTTTTAAAATTGATTTCCAGCTATCCGGGCCAACCGCCGATATCGGCGTAAACCCGGGAACCAGCGGCTGTGCCCCTTTCAGTGCCAGTTTCGTGAATAACAGCATAAACGCAGTTGAATATCTCTGGGACTTCGATGACGGATCACCCGGTTCAAGCCTTGAAAACCCTGTACATACCTTCAGCCTGCCAGGAACATACCAGATTGCCTGCATCGCGATCGACTCCAACTCCTGTTTCGTTTCCGACACAGCTTTCATTACGATCAGCGTGCTGGCTCCTCCGGCCGTAGACCTTGGAACCGACACCCTGATGTGCGGAACAGACACCCTGGTACTGGATGCCGGCAATACCGGCAATACTTATCAATGGTCAACCAATGCCACCACCCAGCAAATCACCGTTACAAATCCCGGCAGTTACTGGGTAAACGTAAACAATGGCTATTGCACCGGTAAAGACACCATCCAGGTCGCCTTTATGGATCCCCCCGAGCTCGGACCCGATATCGTGTTGTGCGAGGGGCTCAGTGTTACGCTGGATGCAGGCATGACCGGTTACCAGTACCTTTGGAATTCAGGACAAAGCACCCAGTCCATTACTGTGACCACCTCACAGGTATATATCGTGTCCGTCAGTCAGGCATCTTGTACCCTGAGCGATTCCGTGAAAGTGACCTTTTTGCCGCTGCCAGTGGTGCATCTTGGTTCAGACCTCAGCCTATGCGAGGGAGAAACTGCCGTATTAAACGCCGGTAATCCCGGGGCATTTTACACATGGAACACCGGCGCGATGAGCCAGCAGATCAATGTTTACCAGACCGGACAATACAGTGTTACCGTCACTCAGAGTGGTTGTTCCGGTTCCGATACCGTTTTTGTCAGTGTACTTCCCGTACCCGAAGTGAACCTTCTGGGTGACCGCCTCCTTTGTGAGGGAGACACCCTGACCCTGGATGCCGGACTCCAGGGATACCAGTACAGCTGGAGTACGGGTGACACCACTCAGACTGTCCTGGTGTCCGACAGCGGATTCTATTCCGTAACGGTTACCGCATCCGGTTGCTGGGGACGGGATACAGTGTATGTTGAACAGATCATCCTCCGGGTGGATCTGGGCAGCGATACCTTGCTTTGCCCCGGTCAGTCCATCGTACTGAATGCAGGAAACCCCGGGGCGTCCTATCTCTGGAACACCGGAGACACCATCCGGGCCAAAACCATCCTGAACAGCGGCTTATACTGGGTTGAGGTGAGCAAATACCTGTGCAAGGCCAGAGACAGCATCCATGTGGGTATGATGCAGCAAGTGGATCTGCCTGACCTGCTCAACCTTTGTGGCAACGAGTACCTTGAAATCGATGCAGGAATCGAAGCTGATAAATATGAGTGGTCGGACGGACAGGTAACACGGCTCATCAGAATATACGAATCAGGGATATATATCCTTTCTGCCGCCAAAGGTCACTGCCTCCTGAAAGACTCAACGCTGGTAATCGGGAAACCAGGCATATCCACTTTTTATATTCCAAATTCCTTCAGTCCAAACCACGACGGGCATAACGACCGCTTCATAGTCAAGGGAACCGACATCATCTTCTTCAATATGAAGATATTCAACCGCTGGGGCACGATGATCCATGAAACCAGCAGCATTGACGAAGGCTGGGACGGTACTTACCAGGGTGATGTGGTGATGTCCGGGGTGTATTTCTACGTTATCCGCTATGCCAACGAATGTTCCTTCGACCAGGTTTTCCAGGAAGTGGGTACCGTGTTGGTTATAAGGTAAGTATTTCTTTTTCAGAACGTTCCGGATAGATTAACTTTCTACCGGAATCACGAGATCAGCATCGTTATTACGGACATTATTCAACCGTTCTGATACACGGCAGGCTTTCATTTTGTGGTGATCATAAGGTTTGAGCAAGGCCAGTAAATCATGTACAGATGCCTGTTTATCAAGCCAATATGCCTCCACCTCCGGTTCAAGGATCACTGGCATGCGGTCGTGTACAGGCTTCATCAGTTCATTGGGAGTGGTAGTAATAATGGTGAATGTATGCAGGAGTTTTCCTTCCTGATCCTTCCAACAGTCCCATAATCCGGCAAAAGCAAACAATTCCTCATTTTCGAGGTAAAAACGGTACGGGAGTTTCTTCCCTGCTTCCCTTTTCCATTCATAGAAACCATTCGCAGGGACCAGACATCGCTTTGAACGGAAGGCTGATCTGAAGGAAGGTTTTTCAATGATGGTTTCGGCGCGTGCATTGATCAATTTGTTCCCGATACCCGGATCTTTGGCCCAGAAAGGCACCAGGCCCCAGCGAAAAAAACGCAGTTTTCCCGGCTCCTCACCCGTAATTACCGGAAGGTGCATCATAGGCGCTGCATTGAAGATCTGTCTGAGCCATTCTTTCTCGACATCTACATGAAACCTGATCTGGATGTCGTCTTCGAATTTTGAGATTTGGAATCTGCCGCACATGGGAGGTAGCGTTACGAAATTACGAAGTTAAGGGTTTTGGGGTGAGGGTGTGGGAGCGGGGTTGAATATTTTGCGTTTCTTTGTAAATAAATTGAATCTCATGAGGAAATTGTATTTTCTTCAGGCGATACCGGGCATTTTGGTGTGTTTTTTCCCCTTGCTTATGCGGGGACAACCCCATGTGAAGGAAAGCCTGATCCTGAAGCTGGACTCGAATGAAATCCTTGTCAGGGAAGAGAGTTGTTTTGATCTGAATCCGGATGGAGACCAGTTGCGCATTGTCATTAAACACCCATCAGGATATTACGTTTGGAAAGAAGGTAAGAAGAAGGGTCCATACGAGTCGTTACCGGAAAATGATGACAGTGCAGGTACCCGGGGAAGGCTTGCACCTTGTGCCGTAAACAGTACGAAGGACTGCCACCCGGCAGATTATTACACGCAATATGTCAGCAGCGATGCTTCCATGGCCATGTACATCAGCCATAAAGGGATTAACCATGGTCCTTTTTCGGCTGTGATGCAGCTAGAAGTCACCTGTGACAAAGCTGCTTTCGCTGCCATTGTCATGGACATGGAATCCCACATAAAACTCATCCATTCCGGAGGTAAAAGCCTTGCCCTGAGCGGGAATCCTTTCTGGATGAAGCTGTCGCCGGATGGCACCACTGCTCTGGCAGCCATGGGAAAAATGATCGATCCCGCTACTATGGACGTTTCAAAACTCACTTTCCAGGATTTCACCTCTTTCAGGGTTTTTACCCTGGACGGAAAGATATTCGGCCCCTTTCAGCAGGAAAAGACTCCACAGGAAAATTTCTGGTTTTCAAAGACTTCAGGATCAAGTTGGTATATGCTGCACGAAGGAGCGGTATATAAGGACGGTGAATTGCTGAGACCGGTACCTGAAGGCTACGCCCCCTGTGATCTGTGGTTCGGTCCGGATGGCGAACGTATGTTTGTAAGCCAACGAGAAGGAGGGAAACTGACAGAAGACAGAAATACTATCCTGATGCATCATCCGCTTCAGGTCATCACCTGCGTTGAAAAGGGCAGGACAAAGATCCGGTGGATCAGCCTGGACAAGGACAACAGACTGGTTAAGTACGAAAGCACCATGTAAGACTGCCATGCAAACCACAGGAAGGCACCGTTGCCACCTGCGGGAGAAAGTATATCTTTGCAAACCAAAAATCATTTCCTTATGAAACACCTGAGTTTTTTTATGATTATCATGGCATTGACTGCCATTGCATGTAAAAAAGAAAAAAATATGGAGAATCCGTTTTTTACCCGTTTCGATACGCCATACCAGGTACCTCCTTTCGATAAAATCGATACCAGCCATTACCTGCCCGCCTTTATTGAAGGGATGAAACAGCATAAAGAGGAAATAGACAGAATTGCCACAGGCAGTGAGGCTGCCGGTTTTGAGAACACGATTCTGGCCTTTGATAAATCGGGTGACATGCTTTACCGGGTGAAACGTGTTTTCGACAATATCACCGAATCGCACACCAATGAGCAACTCCAGACACTGCAAAAGAAAATTTCTCCGATGATCACCGGCCATTTCGACGATATCTACATGAATGAAAAACTCTTCGGACGGATCAGCGAAGTGTACCAAAAACGCGGTGCGTTAAATCTTGATTCACAGCAGCTCAGGGTGGTTGAGAAATATTACCGGGACTTTGAGCGAAGAGGTGCCAACCTTCCGAAAGAAAAACAGGCCGAACTCAGGAAGATCAATGAATCGCTCAGCCTGCTCGCTGTGAATTTCAGCGACAACCTCCTGGCAGAAACCAATAAAAACTTCATCCTGACAATTGATAACCGTAATGACCTGGAAGGATTACCGGAAGAGGTGATCAACGGAGCGGCCGAAGCAGCTAAAGAGCGCCAGATGGAGAACAAATGGGTTTTCACCCTGGCCAAACCGTCCTGGATCCCTTTTCTGCAGTATTCAAAAAACCGCGGGCTGAGAGAAAAGCTTTACAAAGCCTGGTATATGCGGGGCGATAACGGCAATGCAAACGACAACAAGGCGATCCTGAGCGAGATCGTGAACCTGCGGATTCAGAAAGCCAATCTTCTGGGTTACCAAAATTTTGCCGCCTACATGATCGCTGAAAACATGGCCAAAACCCCTGATCAGGTGAACCAGTTTCTTGCAAGGCTTTGGGAGCCGGCACTGAAAGTCGCAAAATCAGAACTTGCAGAAATGCAAAAGATATCTGACAAAGAGGGAAATACCTTCAGGTTAGCCTCCTGGGACTGGTGGTACTATGCCGAAAAGCTGAGAAAAGAAAAGTACGACCTGGATGAAAGCGAACTCAAACCTTATTTCAGTCTCAATCATGTGAGGGACGGGATGTTTGATCTTGCCACGAAACTTTACGGGATCACCTTCAATCAACTCACCAACCTGCCTGTTTATGCAGCAGGTGTTGAGACCTTCCAGGTTAAGGAAGCCGACGGTAAGCATCTGGGCATCATTTATCTCGACTATTTCCCCAGGGAATCCAAAAGGGGTGGTGCCTGGTGCACCGATTTCCAGCCGGCAACATGGAGAGACGGAAAGAAAGTTGATCCTGTGATCTCCATCGTCTGTAATTTCACTCCGCCCGCCGGCAACACTCCCAGCCTGCTGAACTGGGATGAGGTGAATACCCTGTTCCACGAATTCGGCCATGCGCTGCACGGCCTTTTTACAGAAGGATTGTATGACAGGACTGCAGGCGTTGTTCCCCAGGATTACGTGGAACTGCCTTCCCAGATCATGGAGAACTGGGCTGCAGAGCCCGAAGTACTGAAAATGTATGCCAAACATTACCAGACTGGGGAAGTGATCCCCGATGCCCTGATCGGGAAAATCAGCAGCAGCAGACTATTTAACCAGGGATTTGAAACCACCGAATACCTTGCCGCATCCATCCTTGACCAGGACTATCACCAGCTTGGCCAGTCATTTGATAAACAGGTAGATACCTTCGAGCAGGGTGCCATGGAGAAGATCGGTCTGATCAGCGAAATCATCCCGCGTTACCGTTCCACCTATTTTGCCCATGTGTTTAGTGGCAGCAGTTATGCCGCAGGGTACTACGTTTACATCTGGGCTGCCGTACTGGACGCCGATGCGTTTGCAGCATTCAAGTCCTCCGGCGACCTGTTCAACCCCGAACTTGCCGCGAAATTCAGGAAATACTGCCTGGCCGAATGCGGTAACGACGATGCCATGTTGCAATACCGCAAATTCCGCGGGCAGGAACCATCACTCGAGCCATTGCTGAAAAGAAGGGGGTTGCTCTGATGTATCCAACAGTGGTTTTTAGAGGATTGACACATGTCAATTCATCCTATATTACATAAGAATTAATTGATTCTGCTCGACAGCTGCTTTTCTGACATCAAACTCAGGCAACAAACATGGTTTGATGTTTACTGTTAATAATGCACCCCCTCAGGAGCATTCTTCCTAAGTGAAGTATAGTTGTAATATTTACTTAGTTTGTGTTATCAGATTTACGCTCACTATAAAAATATTCTTGAAATATTCTTGAATAAATAGTATATTTGTGAGCCAACTAGATATTTCATGGTAAATTATCATTTTCTTTTCCAATTCAAAAGCCATCATTTCATGAAGAAGATTACAATTCAATTGATTTTATTGATTGCTGCTTTTCTTGGTTGTTGCTTTGACGGAGGCACCCAACCTATTGTTACATCCGCAGCTTCATACGACGGACCAGAAGGTACCATACAGGTTCCTGTCACAGTCGATAACCTGGCAGATGTTTCCAGCATCTCTCTTTCAATGAATTTTCCTTCATCTTTTATGGAATATCTTTCAAGCTATCCAAATCAGAATCTGACCACTGGCTTTCTGATTGTGGATTGTCCACCGCCATGCACACAGGTGAGACTTGCATGGTTTGGCCTTCTGCCACTCACCCTGTCTCAGGGAAGTGTTCTGGTAACCTTCGAATTTATGGCCGTTGACGGGGATGGCATGTTTATCTGGGATACCCTGGTAGCTGGCAATTGCATGTATTCAAACCTTTCAGGATACGAAATTCCCTCAATCTGGATTAATGGAAGCATTCATGTAAGTGATACCACACCCGAACCTGGCTGCGCTGTTGATCCTCAACCAGAAGACGGTTCATCATCAAACCCGGCTCTTCTGATGTGGGCACAGGCAGGAGGAGATCCTACAGGATACAGGGTATATTTCGGAACTGATAATCCACCTCAGAACATGGTGCAAGACAGTTATATTACCCAATACAATCCCGGCAACCTGGATCCCGGCACTCAGTATTTCTGGAAAATAGTCCCGTATAACAATAATGGAGAGGCAGCGAATTGCGCTTGCTGGTCATTCACAACACCTGCTTGTCCGAATATTACAGGACATGTAGTTTACATGAACGATGATCTGACTGCCCTTTACAATGTTCAGGTTGAATTAAAAACAGATGGAGGAGTATTCCTTGATAATACGACAACTGACATTCAGGGCAGTTACTCCTTTTGCAGAACACAGCAGGGTTTATATATGATAGAACTGAATTACGAGGCCTCTACAGGCAGCATCAATGCGGCTGATGCACTGCAGGTCTTAAGACATTATGTCGGACAGATTACACTTTCAGGACTGAAACTACTTGCAGCTGATGTTAACGCAAACGGATATGTGAATACAACAGATGCGCTTCTTGTGCTAAAGAAATTCACAGGACAGATTTCGAGCTTTCCCGCTGGTGAATGGGTTTTTGAAACCCCATACTTCACAGCCGCCGACACAAATCTATCTAATATACAGATACTTGGACTTTGTTATGGTGATGTAGATGGCTCCTTTACACCACAGGGATGCACACCTTTGCCATCCCAATCTGATGCAGGACCAGACCAGCAGGTTGCCGGTAACACCACCAATCTTCAAGGAAATAATCCTGTGGATGGAACAGGTAACTGGAGTATCCTAACTGGATCCAATGGCATAATCAGCGATTCATCTGATCCAGGATCATCTTTCACAGGTGTTGCCGGGGAAACATATACCTTGGTGTGGCTGATAACAAATCCCTGTGGTTCCTCAGCAGACACTGTTGTGCTTTCTTTTATAGAGATTGTCTTCACTTGTGGAGATAACTTCACCGATATCAGAGACAATCAGGTATATCCCACAGTACTCATTGGTAATCAATGCTGGATGGCAAGGAATCTGAATATCGGTAATATGATCAGCGCATCAACCAACCAGGCGAATAACCAAATTATTGAAAAATATTGTAATAGTAACCAGATAACAAATTGCAGTGTTTATGGTGGCCTTTACCAATGGGCTGAAATGATGGGTTATTCGACTACTCCAGGTATCCAGGGAATATGTCCGGAAGGATTTCATCTTCCTACAATTGAAGAATTTACCCAACTTACCGACTATCTTGGTGGCACCTCTGTTGCAGGCGGTAAAATGAAAGTAACAGGCTTAGCTCATTGGAACAGTCCCAACACCGGAGCAACAAACAGTAGTGGATTCAGCGGTCTGGGAGGAGGACTTTCGAATAACGGGTCATTCAATTACCTGAAAGAGTATGGATATTTCTGGAGTTCGACACAATATAGTGCCTCTACTGTACAACGTACGGCACTGCTTTATAACACTGAGACATTTATCCAGGTTCTCAGTGCAAAATCTTATGGAATGTCAGTAAGATGTGTCTTAAATTAGGTAAAAAGGAACAGGTCAGGAGTCCATACATTGCAGTAATATTTCTGCCGATTCGATAATTTCCTTTTCACTGATAATCAGCGGCGGAGCGATTCTCAGGGCTGTCGGGCAGAAAAGGAACCAATCGGTCAGCAATCCGTTCTGAAGGCAACGCCTGATCGTTTCTCTGACCTTCCCCTCATCACCCAGCTCAACGGCCATCAATAAACCGGAATACCTGATTTCTTTCACTGAAGGATGGGTCGAAAGCCGATTGGCAAACATATCAGCCCTGGCCTGGACTGATTTCCAGGGTTGCTCATGCTCGAGTACCTTTAATCCGGCAAGTGCGGCGGCACAGGATAGCGGGTGTCCGCCGAAGGTTGTGATATGGCCGAGAGGTGGATCGTGGGTGAGGCTTTTCATGATGTTGCTGCCGGCGATAAAGGCACCCAGGGGCATTCCGGCTCCAAGAGCTTTGGCAAGAACCAGGATGTCGGGAACAATCCCGAATTGCTCAAAGGCAAAGCGGCTACCGGTTCTTCCCAGACCGGTCTGTGCCTCATCAAAGATAAGCAGGGTACCCGTTTCACGGCAGCGTTGCGCAAGCGCCTCAAGGAACTCCCGCTCAGCCACCCTTACGCCTGCCTCTCCCTGAACAGGTTCAATGACTACACAGGAGGTCCGTTGGTCAATCCTTTCCAATTCCTTGATACTATTGAAATTCAGAAAGCTGATACCCGGCAGCAGGGGTACAAAGGCCTGCTTCATGCCCGCATGACCCATCAGACTCATAGAACCCTGGGTATGACCATGATAGGCATTATTGAAGGCAACAATATGCGGACGTCCGGTATATCTTTTGGCCAGTTTCACAGCCCCCTCAACCGCTTCACTGCCGGAATTGGTGAAATAAACATTGTCCAGTCCGGAAGGAAGCATTTGCACCAGCATCTCTGCAAGGCGAACCTGGGGAGCCTGAATATATTCCCCGTAAACCATCACATGCATGTGTTTCCCGGCCTGTTCGCGGATGGCAGCCACCACTTCCGGATGAGCATGTCCGAGGGAAGCCACCGAAATCCCGGAAATCAAGTCGATGTACTGCCGCTTATCCGCACTGTAAAGATATATTCCACCGGCAGAAGCAATCTCAATTCCCGCAGGCTCCGTGGAAGTCTGAGCCAGATATCTGAAAAACAATTCCCTGTCCGGCAACATATTGTATTCAATAAATCACGGCAAGATCACCCAGACCTTCCCTGACAATCTTGATTTCATCCCCGGTACAATCAATCACCGTGGAAGCGATCACACCGCCGTAACCCCCGTCAATCACACAATCTACCAGCCTGTTGTATTTCTCATAGATCAGTTCAGGATCGGTTGCATATTCCATCACCTCATCCTCATCGTGAAGGGAGGTGGTAATAATCGGATTTCCAAGCTCCCTGACAATGGCTACCGGGATATTATGATCGGGGACTCTGATCCCGACTGTTTTTTTATTGCTTTGTAACAAATTGGGTACGTTGTTGTTGGCATTTAAAATGAAGGTATATGGCCCGGGAAACGCCCGTTTCATAATCTTGAACACATTATTGGGAATCGGCCGGGTAAAGTCTGATAAGTGACTGAGATCAGCGACCACAAATGAAAAGTGGGCCTTGTCTTTCCTGATCCCTTTGATCTGCGCAATTCTTTCTATGGCACGCGGTTTCGTGATATCACAACCAAGGGCATACACGGTGTCGGAAGGGTAAATGATCACACCGTCACGGCGAAGGATCTCCACAACCTTGCTGATTTGCCTTTCGGAAGGGTTATCGGGATGAACTTTCAGCAGCATGGTTTTGAAAAAAGGGCAAGCCCGGAATATCGCACCGCTCAACCGCCTACCCTTGCTTCCTTCCGGACCTGGGGGGGTTCAGCAGGAGCTGGTCGTATCAGACTTACCCTGTGCAAAAATAAGAAGAATAGCCGAACAAGCATGCAAACCGAATAATTTTAGTCCGATATGCAGTAAAGTGTCACCGGATGTTCAAGCGAATTAATTTACCAGGCTTGATTTAGCTGCCGAAAACATATACTTTTGCTTCTGATAATGTCTCTATTTCGAAATCAGACCCATTAAACAATCCCAAATGGAAAATCAAAAACCTTCAGTGTTAAGCAATTGCATACGATATGCAGTAATTCTGGCAGTGATTTCCATCCTTTACTCACTGCTGCTGTATTCCCTCGGACAAACGCAGAACAAAGTGCTGGGATTCCTTGCATTTGTGATCCTGCTCGCTGTCATGATCTGGGCCGTCAAAGACTTCAGAGATAAAAAATCCGGGGGCTTTATATCTTTCGGGCAAGCCTTCCGGGTAGGTTTCTACACGGGTCTCTTTGCCGGTATCATCACCGCCATATATACTTACCTGTTCTTCAAGTATTTCGACCCTGAACTTGTCAACCAGATGATAATCAAGGCAGAGGAAGACCTGATCTCAAATAATCCCAACATGGAGGATTCCCAGATTGAGATGGCCATGAGCTATACGCGCCGTTTCATGCAGCCGGCATGGATGGCATTCTTTGGATTTCTCTGGAATGCCGTGGTGGCTGCCATTCTCGGACTGATCATTGCGGCTATCATGAAGAAAGAGGAGAATCCGATGAACACTGCGGTTTAACAGGAAGGGACGGAATGGATTTGTCAGTTGTCATACCCCTGCTCAATGAAAGTGAGTCATTACCGGAGCTGACCGCCTGGATAGAAAGGGTCATGCTTGCAAACCGGTTCACCTATGAAGTAATTTTCGTGGATGACGGCAGCCAGGACAGTTCCTGGCAGGTGATCACGGGACTTTGCAAGGAAAACCCCAACATCAGGGGCATCAAGTTTCGCAGGAACTACGGCAAATCTGCGGCGCTCAACAGGGGATTCGAGATGGCAGACGGAGATGTAGTGATCACCATGGATGCCGACCTGCAGGACAGTCCGGACGAAATACCGGAGCTGTACAACATGATCACCAGGGAAGGATATGACATGGTATCAGGCTGGAAGAAAAAGCGTTACGATCCCATCAGCAAAACCATTCCCACCAGGCTGTTCAACTGGGCCACCAGGAAAACAAGCGGTATCAGGCTGCATGATTTCAACTGTGGTTTGAAGGCATACCGTAAGGAGGTGGTAAAGAGTATCGAGGTTCACGGCGAGATGCACCGTTATATTCCGGTGATCGCCAAATGGGCAGGTTTCCGGAAGATTGGCGAGAAAACAGTGATTCACCGAAAACGGCAATACGGAACCACCAAATTCGGCATGGAGCGTTTTGTTAACGGTTTTCTCGACCTGCTTTCCATCACCTTTGTTTCCAGGTTTGGCCGCAGGCCCATGCACCTGTTCGGAAGTCTCGGCAGCCTGCTTTTCCTGGGTGGATTAATCATTGCAGCATACCTGGCTTTTGCCAAGGTTATTCTTGCGGAATACAAAATGACGGAACGTCCGCTGTTCTATCTCGGTTTGCTGTGCATGATCCTCGGTACCCAGTTTTTTCTGGCCGGCTTCCTGGCAGAGATGATCTCACGGAATGCCTTTGACAGGAACCAATACCTTATCGAAGAAAAAACAGGTTGGGAAAACACATGACTACAAAGCCAAGCATGATCATGATCGGATCTGCCTGGCCGCTCCGGGGAGGGTTGTCCAACTTCAATGAAAGGCTGGTCAGGGAGTTTCTGTCAAAAGGCTACCAGTGCAGTATCCAGACTTTCAGCCTGCAATACCCGTCCTTTCTTTTTCCGGGTAAAACCCAGTATTCCAGTGAAGCAGCTCCGGAAGGACTGGATATTCATGTGACCCTGAATTCTGTAAATCCTTTAAACTGGATCCTTACCGGCCTGAAGATCAAGAAAATGAAGCCAGACCTGGTCGTGATTAAATTCTGGATACCTTTTATGGCACCCTGTCTGGGGACAGTGGCACGGATTATCAGGAAGAACGGGCACACCAAGGTCATCAGCATCATCGACAACATCATTCCACACGAAAAAAGGCCTGGCGACAGGATGCTTGCACGTTACTGGGTGGGCAGTGCTGATGGTTTCGTGGCGATGTCCAAAGCTGTCCTGGAGCAATTGAACAGCTTCGACCGGGTGAAGCCCAAGGCTTTTTGTCCGCATCCTGTTTATGATAATTTCGGTAAAGCCGTTTCAAAGAAGGAAGCCAGAAATCTGCTCGGCATTGAGCAGGAAGGAAAAACCATCCTTTTCTTCGGATTTATCAGGGATTACAAAGGGTTGGATTTGCTGTTGAAGGCAATGGCAGATCCTGATATTAAGGCACTTGGCGTAAAACTGATCGTAGCAGGTGAATTTTACAGTAATCCGCAACCTTATCACGACCTGATTGCTTCACTGCATCTCGGTGAGCGGGTAATCCTGTGCACTGATTTCATCCCCGACACTGAAGTTTACAAGTATTTCTGTGCAGCGGATCTTGTGGTTCAGCCCTATAAAAATGCCACGCAAAGCGGGGTCACCCAAATCGCCTACCACTTCAACAAACCCATGATCATTACCAATGTGGGGGGGCTTTCCGAGTTCGTTCCGGACGGAAAAGCCGGCTATGTGGTGGAACCGGAACCGGATAGCATCGCATCTGCTATGAACCGTTTTTTCACCGAACAAAAAGAAGCCGAATTCACAGCAGGTGTCGCTATTGAGAAAGAAAAATACAGCTGGGAAAATATGGTTGATACCATTACAGGATTAATTACCATAAAGTCTTACTGAAGCGAAAATTAAACGAATACAAATAATTCACATCAAATATGATCATTCGGAGTAAATCTCCCCTGCGTCTCGGACTGGCCGGCGGAGGCACGGATGTGGCACCTTTCTCGGATATATACGGCGGGGCTATCCTCAATGCAACCATATCCATGTATGCTTACGCTTCGCTGGAGATCCGGGCTGACGGCAGCATTTTGATCGATGCCCCGGACAAAAAAGAAAGCCTTGAATATCCATTGTCGCCGGAACTGCCCATCGACGGAACCCTTGATCTTCACAAAGGAATTTACAACAGGATTATCCGGCAATTCGGCCTCGAACCTGTATCTTTCAGGCTGACCACTTATGTGGACGCCCCTCCCGGATCGGGTCTGGGGACCTCTTCCACACTGGTGGTGGCCATTCTCGGCGCATTTGCCTCCTGGTACAAACTACCCCTCGGAGAATATGACCTGGCACACCTGGCTTACGAAATCGAGAGAGTGGACCTCAGAATGGCCGGCGGAAAACAGGATCAGTATGCTGCCACCTTCGGCGGAGTGAATTTCATGGAGTTCTCAGGCCAGGACAAAGTAATCGTAAATCCACTGAGGATCAGGCAAGACTATCTGAATGAGTTGTCCCACAACCTGGTACTTTACAATACGGAAACAAGCCGGCTTTCCTCACGGATTATTGAGGCACAGGTGAAAAACGTAATGTCAAAGCATGCCACTTCCATCGATGCCATGCTGAAACTGAAAGAACAAGCCTATCTGATGAAAGAAGCCCTGCTCAGGGGTGAATTGAACCGCATCGGCGAAATTCTCGATTTTGGATGGGAACACAAGAAAAAAATGGCGGATGGAATCAGCAATCCGGTGATCGATGATATCTATGCCACTGCCCTCAGAAACGGAGCCATCGGTGGAAAGATAAGCGGTGCGGGCGGCGGAGGTTTTATCTTTTTCTACTGCCCGGGCAATACCAGAAACCAGGTGATCCGTGCACTCGAATCATTCGGTGGTTCTGTGAAACGATATGAGTTTGTAAAGCAAGGACTTACAACCTGGTCTATCTGAAACAAAACAAACTGGCAACAAACACAGCTTCATCATACCCTCAGCAGGTATGGAAGACATCCCGCACCACATTTTCGCCAATATACTGATAAACAAATAATTAAATGAATTTCCTTGAATTATGCAAAAGCCGTTTTTCATCCCGCAGCTACCTTCCTGCCACGGTTGAAGACAAAAAACTCCAATACATCCTTGAATGTGGCAGAGCAGCGCCCTCGGCGGCCAACCTGCAACCCTGGCATATCATCGCGGTAACAGACCGCGGGGTATTATCCTCCCTGTGTGAAACCTATCCGAGGGATTGGTTCAGGGGAGCTCCGCTGGTACTGGTGATCTGCGGGGATCACCAGGTTTCCTGGAAGAGAGGGGATGGCAAAGACCATTGCGACATCGATGCAGCCATTATCACCGATCACATCACCCTGGCTGCCGCAGAAAATGGACTTGGAAGCTGCTGGATCTGCAATTTCGACGCAGCAAAATGCAGCAGTATCCTGCATCTTCCGCCTCATGTCGAGCCCATAGTCCTGCTTCCGATCGGCTACCCTGCCGACAGCGCAGACAATCCCAGGCACCTCAGCCGCAAACCGGCCGGAGAAATCATCCACCGGGACAAGTTTTAGATTACTTTTGTGTCAAAGTGCGATGTGACACATCGGTACCATTACAGGTACCGATGTGTCACATCGTTAAAATTGTTCCGATATGAATCCCATTATTGAGTTAAGAATCAGAGAATCAATCAATACAAAAGAGCGTTTGCTGGAAAACAGGGAATTACTGCAGGTAATTTTCGATGTGGCACATGTGTGTACAAGCGCTTTCAGTAAGGGAGGTAAAGTGCTTTTTGCCGGCAACGGGGGCAGTGCAGCCGATGCCCAGCACCTTGCCGCCGAGTTTTCAGGAAGGTTTTACTACGACAGGGATCCGCTGTTTTCAGAGGCTTTGCACGTAAACACCTCCTACATGACGGCAGTAGCGAACGATTACGCTTTCGACCAGGTTTATGCCAGGCTCATCAAGGCTAAAGGCCGGGAAGGAGATGTGTTTTTCGCAATTTCCACCTCTGGAAACTCACCCAATATACTGGCTGCCGTTGAAGAAGCCAGGAAGCAGAACATGACCGTAATTGGGATGACCGGTGATACAGGCGGGAAAATGAGAACTGCCTGTGACTATCTGATCAATGTGCCAAGCAATGATACCCCGAGGATACAGGAATGTCATATCCTGATCGGCCATATCATCTGCGAAATGGTCGAATCTGCCATGTTTCCACGCTAAACACCTCTGATGGAAGCGATTATCCTTGCAGGCGGATTGGGAACAAGGCTGGGAACCGTGGCAGGCAACCTGCCGAAGTCCATGGTCCCCGTTAACGGAAAGCCCTTCCTTGAACTACTCTTACTTTACCTGCAGCGCCATCACATCTGTAAAGTCATCCTTTCCGTAGGGCACCTCAGAGAACACATCATACATCATTTCGGTTCAGCTTTCCGGGGGACGAAAATAGTCTATGCCATTGAGGAACAGGCCCTTGGAACAGGCGGAGGATTGAGACTCGCCATGTGCATGGCCACCGGACCGGAAGTTCTTGTACTGAACGGTGATACATTCTTCAACGTGAACCTTCAGATGATGAAAGACCAATACCGGAGCGATCCGGGCACCGATTTGCTGATGGCCCTCAAATTCATGGAGAACACCAGCCGGTATGGCAGTGTGCTTACGGATGAAAAAGGAAATGTCTCCCGTTTCATGGAGAAAAATACCGACGGCATTCCGGGAACCATCAACGGCGGCATTTACATCATCAACAGGAAATTTTACTTATCCGGAACAACTGCGGGCTCATTTTCACTGGAAAAGGATTTCCTGCCGGTTAAGATGCAGTCGCACAGGCTGAAAGCTTATGTTACTGATGCTTACTTTATCGATATCGGGATACCTGAAGATTATGAGAGGGCACAAAAAGAGATCGGTCAGTTTTTCGCCTGACGGGACGTGGAGCCTGTTTCTCGACCGCGATGGTGTTGTTAACCGGAAACTTCCCGGCGACTATGTGAAAGATTGGGAACATTTTGAGTTCCTACCGGGAAGCATCGAAGCCATCAGGATATTCTCCGGGATATTTCAGAAGATCTTTATTGTAACCAACCAACAGGGAATCGGTAAAGGATTGATGACCACCGGACAACTGGACAAGCTTCACGGGCAGATGTTGAGCGCGATCCGTGACCAGGGAGGCAGGATTGATCAGATTTATTATTGCCCCGACCTTGAGGGTAGCGGCAGTCTGTACCGTAAGCCCAATATCGGCATGGCACTGGCGGCCAGGAAGGATCACCCGATGATCAGGTTCAGGGAATCCATGATGGCGGGCGATTCAATCAGCGATATGATATTCGGAAAAAAAACCGGTATGCTTACCGTCCTGATCTCTACCGACCAGTCTCTCGCCGCTAAACACGCATCTTTCATCGACCTTGCCTTTCCCGGTCTGCTTCATTTTGCACAATTTCTCATGATCAAATAGCCGCTGCATGTCCCCGCTCTTCATTTTCTCCTGCTTTCTCGGTTACACCTTGCTGTTGTTCGTCATCACCTGGATCACCTCCCGGAAATCCAACAACGAAACTTTTTTCATCGGTAACAAAGCATCACCCTGGTATGTGGTTGCCTACGGCATGATAGGCGCCTCACTCTCCGGAGTTACCTTTATGTCGGTTCCCGGATGGGTGGGAAGCACACAATGGACGTATCTGATGGTGGTCTTCGGCTACCTGTTCGGGTATATCGTAATCGCCACCATTCTCTTACCGCTCTACTACCGGCTGAATCTCACCTCGATATACACCTACCTCGAACAACGATTTGGTTTCTGGAGCCATAAAACGGGTGCCTTTTTCTTCATCCTTTCCAGAACGATCGGGGCTTCCTTAAGGATGTTCCTGGTAGTCAATGTATTGCAAATATTCATTTTCGATGCCTGGGGGATACCCTTCGGGGTTTCAGTATGTATCTTCATCGCGTTGATTATTTTATACACTTTTAAAGGAGGCATACGCACCATTGTGTGGACGGATACCCTGCAAACAACTTTTATGCTGGCTTCGGTGATCCTGACAGTGTTCCTGATCGGCAAAGAACTGCAATTCAGCTTTCAACAGATGCTTGACCGTGTGACGGATATGGGTCTGACCAGGGTAATATCCACCGACTGGCACGACCGGCAATTTTTCATCAAACAGTTTTTCAGCGGGATGTTCATTACGATCGTAATGACCGGACTGGATCAGGAAATGATGCAGAAGAACCTGAGTTGCAGAACATTGCGGGAATCTCAGAAAAACATGTTCAGTTTCTCTTTTGTACTGGTGCTGGTCAACCTGATCTTTCTGTTTCTTGGCGCCATCCTCTTTTTATACACGGCACAAACGGGAATGGACATGCCTGCACGCAGCGATGACCTGTTTCCGGTGATCTCCCTCCGGCAGCTTGGTCCGATGGCCGGCCTGGTTTTTATGATCGGCCTGATTTCCGCAGCCTACCCGAGTGCCGATGGCGCTCTGACCTCCCTGACCACATCCTTTTCAATCGATTTCCTGGGCATGAACAAAAGAACGGATATCACTGAAAAACAGAAGATCAGGATACGGTACATGGTACACCTGGGTTTTGCCCTTGTTTTACTGTTGATGATCATCCTGTTCAGGGCGATCAATGACCAGGCAGTCATCGACAAACTGTTCACCATTGCGGGTTACACCTACGGGCCATTGCTCGGACTGTTCAGCTTCGGCCTGTTTACAGGATACAAGGTCAAAGACCGCTATGTTCCCCTTGTGGCCGTCATCTCTCCCCTGCTGTGCTATTTCATTTCACAGCATTCGGAATTCCTGCTGGGAGGTTACAAATTCGGATTTGAACTTTTAATCGTCAATGGATTGATCACCTTTGCAGGATTATGGTTCATCAAGCGGTAATCCATCAATCTGTTAGAAAAATCCTTATAATTTCTCCATTCCCTTCTGAACATTGACTTAGTCCCATTGTTAATTTTTTCAAAATGAAAACATTAAAAGTAATGGGGAATCTAAGGCTCAAAGCAGTTTCGGCATCCATTTCAAGATCTGATAAGGCATTTCTTATATCAACAGATCCTGCTTCCGGATATTTCGGGGAGATGACTTTTCACCGGGGTATGATGCGGCAATTCCTGCCGGAAGAAACATTTGGGAAACTGATGGCGGCCATCCACAGTGAAGCCCGGATTGATCATAAGACGGCCGAACAGGTTGCAGCAGGGATGAAGTCCTGGGCCATTTCCAGGGGAGCCACCCATTATACCCATTGGTTTCATCCTCTTACAGGAGCGACGGCAGAAAAGCACGATGCTTTCCTGCATCCCGTGGAAGAAGGCCAGGCCATTGAAAGATTCGGAGGCGCTGCATTGGTTCAGCAGGAGCCCGACGCATCCAGTTTTCCTTCAGGCGGGATACGGAACACCTTCGAGGCCAGGGGTTACACTGCCTGGGATCCCACTTCTCCGGCATTCATCCTCGAAAACACCCTCTGTATACCCACGATTTTCATTTCCTACAATGGTGAAGCCCTGGACACCAAAACGCCACTGCTCCGGACAATTCATGTCTTAAATGATGCTGCCACACGGATCTGTAAACTGTTTGATCCGGACATCGACAAAGTTACCGCAACCCTGGGCTGGGAACAGGAGTATTTTCTGATCGACACCGGCTTGTACCGGGCACGTCCCGACCTTGTGCTTACAGGTCGTACCCTTTTCGGGCATGCTTCAGCCAAAGACCAGCAACTGGCTGACCATTATTTCGGTGTCATTCCTTCGCGAGCCGCCGCTTTTATGAAGCACCTGGAATATGAAGCCCACCGCCTTGGGATACCGCTGAAAACCAGGCATAACGAAGTGGCTCCCAACCAGTTTGAATGTGCTCCGGTATTTGAGGAAGTGAACCTGGCGGTGGACCATAACCAATTGCTGATGGTGTTGATGGAGAAAGTTGCCCGGAAACATGACCTGACCGTACTTCTGCACGAAAAACCCTTCGCCAATGTGAATGGTTCAGGCAAACATAACAACTGGTCGCTGATGAGCGGAAAAGGAGAAAATCTGCTGTCGCCGGGGAAAACACCGATGGAAAACCTTCGATTTCTGGTGTTTCTGGTGAGTATTCTCAATGCACTCCGCCAGCATTCGGCATTGTTGCGGGCTTCTATTGCCACGGCAGGGAACGACCTGCGGTTGGGCGGGCATGAAGCACCCCCGGCCATCATTTCAGCATTTATCGGGAGTCAGCTCTCCAAAACCCTGGATAAGATCGAAAAATCGGCGGCCGGACTTTCACTCCGGCAGAATAAGATGAACGGGAAATTGCAGCTCAACCTCCCCAAAATAACGGAAATCCTGCAGGATAATACTGACAGGAACAGAACCTCCCCTTTTGCTTTTACCGGTAATAAGTTCGAATTCAGAGCAGTGGGCTCGTCCGCGAACTGTGCCATGCCCATGATCGCCCTGAATCTGATGGTTGCCGATCAGCTGGCAGCTTTTCATGAACAATATGAAGCCCTGATGAAAAAGAAAATGAGCAGGGAAGCAGCCATCATGGAGGTACTCAGGCATTTCATCGCCGCTTCAAGGGATATCCGGTACGAAGGGAATAACTACAGCGAAGCTTGGGTCCGGCAGTCGGCCACAAAGGGACTCCCGAACCTGCGGACCACTCCCGAGGCGGTTGCGGTATTCACTCATGACGCTGTCATCGGATTGTTTGAAAAATACCACGTGCTCACAGCCAGGGAATTAAAAGCCAGGCAGGACATCCGTTACGAACAATATACCCTGAGGATACAGATCGAGGCGAGGGTAATGGGCGACCTGGCCACCAACCATATCATTCCGGTGGCCATACGTTACCAGAACCGTCTGATTGAGAATGTCAAAGGCCTGAAAGAGGTATTGGATGCAAAAACGTTCAGCAGGCTGTCCAACCACCAGCTACAGACTATCAAAGACATTTCGGATCATATAATGGAGATTAAAACACATGTGAGCCAGATGATTGCGGAACGGAAAAAAGCCAACCTGGTCGCCGGCAGCCGTGAAAAAGCCTTTGCATACAAGGATCTGGTGCTTCCGCATTTTGACATCATCCGGAGACATGTGGATAAGCTGGAATTACTGGTGGATGATGAGCTGTGGCCTTTGCCGAAATACAGGGAACTGCTCTTCAGCTGAAATTGGGATGTCATCCCGTCATTGATTTAAATCAATGACGGGATGACATCCCAATTAGTTTCCTTCCGTCAGGTAAGCCCGTAATTGCTCAGTTTGCGGCTTACTGAACAGATCCTCAGGGCTTCCCTGCTCCACTACTTCGCCTTCCGACATAAAGACCACATGATCAGCCAGCCGCATGGCCTGCCTCAATACATGGGTCACAAGGATGATGGTGTATTGCTTCTTCATTTCCCGGAAGAGGTCTTCGATGATCTTGCTGGAAACAGGATCCAGCGCGGAAGTTGGCTCATCGGCTAGGATGATGTCGGGGTCAACAGCCAGGCCACGTGCCAGGCAAAGACGCTGTTGCTGTCCGATCGACAATGCAGAGGCAGGATCCCTGAGCCTGTCGCTGACCTCGTCCCAGAGATGTGCCAGCCGAAGATAATGCTCCACACGCCTGTCAAGGATCTTTTTTTGTTTACGGCCGGAAATTCTCAGACCAAAAGCAATATTGTTATATATATTCATCGGCAGCGGATAGGGCCGTTGCGACAGCAAACCCATTTTCTTCCTGATCTTCGTGACATCCCGGGTGTCGTGCAGTATCTCCTGCCCGTCAATGAAAATCTCCCCTTCCGCTTTCACCTGGTTATTCAGGTCAATAAGGCGGTTCAGGCTTTTAAGCAAGGTCGTTTTTCCACAGCCGGATGGTCCCAGAATCACAGTGATCTTATGCTCCGGTATCTGAAGATTGATATCCTTCAGCACAGGTTTTCCCCCAATGGCAATCGAAAGATGGCTGATCAGTATTTTCGGTCCGGATGCTTTCAAAACCGTATCCTGTTTTTATGGTACCTTCGTTCAAAAATTCTTGCCAAGATACTAATAACCAATATAATACAAGTCAGGATAAACGCAGCTGCATAAGCTCTTTGCTGCACTTCCTGTATGGGCGAAGATAGTTGAAAAAAGATCGCCAGGGGCAGGGTTGCCGTAGGCTGACCGAGAGAAGACGGGATATGATCTGTATAACCCGTTGTAAACAAGACTGAGGCGGCATCACCGATGGCCCTGCCGAATGCCAGCAGGATGGCGGTCACAACACCCGACAATCCCTGGCGGAAGAAGACCCTGTAAGCTGTTTCACTCCGGGTGGCACCCAGGGAAAAGGAGGCTTCGAGCAAACCCCGGGGTACTGTTTTGAACAGTTCGTCCATGGCCCGGATCATGATCGGGATGATAAAGAAAGTGACCGTGATGATACCGGCCAGGAGCGAGGTCCGCAAGCCGAGAAAAACCATGACTGCAAATCCGAATGCCCCGTACACGATGGAGGGAATACCCCAGAGCAGATCCAGCAGAAAGCGGATGGTATTGACCAGTTTTTTCCTTTTCACCAGGTGGACATTCATATAGAGCGCCACCGGCAGGCTAACCAGAAGTGCCAGAAGTGTTGAACCTCCGGCAAGGTATGCCGAGCCCACCATGGCGTTCAGAATACCGCCTTCCTTTCCGAAATAGAACCCGCCCCTGGGAGTTTGCGACAGCATTTCCCAGGAAATGGCCGGCAGCCCCCTGACCAGGATGCTGATCACAATCAGCAGCAATACCATTACGATGGTGGTGGTGGACAGAAACATCAGCACCCTGGCAAAACCTTCCTCAATGATCCTTATCTTTCTGTCTGTCATTGTTTTATCTATTGATTACGTTCGAGCCGGATGATGGCCATCCTGGATGTGAGGTTAAACAGGGTAACGATGATGAAAAGCACCAGGGCGGCAAACATCAGCACGGCATCGTAAAGCGGAACCGACATCATTTCCCCGTAATTATTCGCAATCAGTGCAGGTAAAGGATAGCCGGGCTGAAATACTCCGGTGGGCATACGGGGAACATTTCCCACCACCATCAGGATAGCGATGGTTTCGCCGAAAGCGCGCGACAGGCCGAGTCCGAAGGCCGAAACGATGGCCGGAAAAGCCCTTTTCACCAGTACATATTTAATCGTTTGCCACTTACTGGCGCCCAATGACAGGCTTGCCTCCGTAAGTTCGTCGGGTAAAGCCCTGAACACCTCGATCAGGATGTTCAGAATGAAAGGGATGATCATCACTGCCAGCACAATGGCTCCGCTCAAAATGCTGAACCCGGTCACATGCCTGTCGAAAACCGGGGCGATATAGCGTGAAACCAGCGGGACAATGATCAGGATACCCCAAACCCCGAATATCACCGAAGGAATTCCTGCCAGGATATCAATTACGGGATGCATGAGTTTCAGTACCCACTTTTTGGCATATTGGGTAAGGTGAATGGCTGTGAGCAGGCATATGGGAGCGGCGATCAGGATGGCAAGGATGGTAACCCACAACGAACTGAGGATAAAGGGAAGCAGACCGAACTTTCCCGCCACCGGACGCCAGTCGGTCGTTAACAACAACTCACCCAGGGACCGTTCCTGAAAGAGCATTCCAGATTTGAAAGTCAGGCCGAATCCGATGATTACAGGCATCAGTATGACCAGAACAAGACAAAGCAGCATCCAGCCATGGTGGATTTTGCTTCTGAGATGCCGTTTCAGATAAAACACACCCATCGCTTATTGCAGCTTATTGAGTTCATTTTCAATTTGTTCAGGATTCAACGGAATATAGCCGGATTCATGCACCAGGTGCTGGCCTTCAGTAAGTATCCACCTGAGAAAGTCTGTTAGTAAGGGGTCGGCAGGCTTTCCATCTGTGACGAAAAATAAATCCCGCGCGGGAGGAGAAGGAAATCTGCCATCTTCAACGGCAGACAAAAACTGGTCAAGGTTTTGATAGAAATCTTCTTCCGGATCGATGTATCCATTAGCGTTAAAATCGATGGGGATCACATCCAAACCCTTATACTTGAGCCTGTTTCCGAGGTCATAGATATAGATCAGATTATTATATCCAATGCCGTATTCATCTGATTTCACGGCATCGGCGATCCCGGGATCACCGAAAACGCCCACACCGAACAGGGATTCCTGGTTTGTTCCAAGGAAATCAGCCCAGGTTTCGGCGGCTCCGCAGGCATCCGACCGGGTGTAAACCATCACCTTCTTATGACTGCTGCTTCCGGTAAGGGAACCCCAGAGAATGGAACTTTCCTCAAGGTACAGTTTCCTGAAGGTTTCCCTCGACATGCCCTTTTTCATGACCAGATCAACCTGCCGGTTGTATGCACTCAGCGTGGGGAGCACTGCATCGCGGGCAACTGTGATGGCAAAGGCGCCGTTGCTGATTTCTCCGGGATTCATGTTACGCGAAACCATACCGATTTCCACCATGCCATTGAGAACATCGGTAATCCCTTTGCCTGCACCGCCGGCAGAAATGTCGATCCGCACCTCCGGACAAAGCTTCATATATTCCTCGGCCCAACGCACAGCCAGCGGATAAAGCGCGAAAGCGCCTGAAATGCTGATCTCTCCCTCCCCTGCCCGGCTGCCCTCCCCCCCGCCTTTGCGTCCGAACCTGCATGATAACAACATAAGCATCAGGATCAGAAGCACCGGTAAGTACCGGGAGGTTGCCCATGACAATCGCAGTTTGCTCAAAAATATGCCGTCAAACATTTTCTTCATTCTTTCAGTCCTGTTTGTCCGATCCCTTAGTACACTTTATCAATGATTTGCTAATTTTGCCAAAAGCGCAAAATCTGCTTTACTTCTAAAAACAAAGATATGTTTCATCCGCGAAACAGAAAGCTGTTATGTTTTCTTTTATTCTTGTCCATGCCATTGTTCATGGCTGCACAGATCAGGGTTGTCGCGTTATCCGACAGTGCTGTCGTGCAACAGGCGCCCGGCGTCCCTTATTTCCTGCCAATGACGATGCTGGAAGTTGACTTCACCCTGTTAAAAAACATCACCGAAAGCGGTCCTTACGGGGAATTTGCAGATGAATTTCTCTGTGCGGACCAGGCTGATCCTGCAACGAAAGCCGGATACAGGATAACTGCCGTTCAGGTGAACACACATCAGGTTCCCGATCCCGGTCATGCTTACCGGATTCTTCAGAAGAAGAAATGGCCGGGTATTTTCAGGAAGGATTTCCGTGTATCCCTTACCGGTGAAGGTTTTCTGTCCGGGATCAATGCAGGGAGAAATAAGAAAACCGGAGGTATCAACAAACAATCCGGCAAAAGTGGCCTCCCGGAACGGGAAAATATCGCCCGGAAAGGAGGGGAATTTTTATACCTGGTAAATCCCGACCTGAAAAGAAAGCCTGAAAATGATCGTGTTACAACAGACTCTACTTTGGGGCCACCGGTCATGAAACCGTTTATTAAGCCGGAAGACAAGGTCAGCACCCCTAAGGAGAAAGCCCGGCAGGCTGTTGAAACACTGGCCGTCATCAGGGAAAACCGTTTAAACCTGGCCAGCGGTTACCAGGAAGTGGCTTATCCCGAAGGAACCATCAGGACAATGCTCTGGGAACTGAACGCCATGGAGGAAGGAATCATGAACCTTTTCACGGGAGTGACCCGGGAAGAGACATCGCACTACCGTAATTCCTGGATACCGTTTAAACTGGCTGATAATTCATTCATTGCAGGGTGGTTCAGCCCTGTGCACGGTATTACCGGTGAATCGAGGCCTGGAAGTCTTCCCCTGCTGATTGAATGGTGTGCCGGTGACCCGCTTTCGGTTCCGGAATTTGAACCAGTCACAAAAAAGAAGAAGACAACCAACGGCCTGGTTTGCAGGGTACCGGCTTCCGTTCGTATCCGTGTATTCCTTGAAGATGAGGTTCTTTATGAGGGACTGCATCCGGTTAGCCAGCTCGGGATCATTTACCGTCTGCCGGAAAAGATCAAATCCGTAAGCTTCTATCCTGAGACCGGCAGTATTAAATTCCTGAGGCAGTAAGTCTCAGGAATTCATCGAGATCAGGAATTCCTCGTTGGTTTGGGTGTATTTCATTTTCTCTTTGAGAAACTCCATGGCTTCAAGGGGATTCATATCAGCAAGGTGATTCCTGAGAATCCAGATGCGTTGCAGGGCTTCCTTGTCGATGAGCAGTTCTTCGCGGCGTGTGCTGGAAGCCACGATGTCGATGGCAGGCCAGATCCGCTTGTTGGAAAGCTTCCTGTCGAGCTGCAGTTCCATATTTCCTGTTCCCTTGAATTCCTCGAAAATCACCTCATCCATCCTTGATCCGGTGTCTATCAGTGCGGTGGCGATGATGGTGAGTGATCCGCCGTTCTCGATCTGCCTGGCGGCACCGAAGAACCGTTTGGGTTTCTGGAGTGCACTGGATTCCACGCCACCCGAGAGCACCTTGCCCGAAGCGGGGGCTACTGTATTGAATGCCCGTGCCAGACGGGTGATGGAATCGAGCAGGATAACCACATCGTGGCCACATTCGGTAAGGCGTTTTGCTTTCTCCAGGACGATATTGGTGATACGAACATGCCTTTCGGCGGGTTCATCGAAGGTGGAAGCGATCACCTCCGCATTCACTGACCGCTGCATATCGGTCACCTCCTCAGGTCTTTCATCGATCAGCAGTACAATGAGATAGACCTCAGGGTGGTTGGCGGCGATTGCGTTTGCTATCTCTTTCAGCAACACCGTTTTCCCTGTTTTCGGCTGTGCCACGATAAGGGCACGCTGGCCTTTGCCGATGGGTGCAAACATATCGATCACGCGGGTGGAAAGGGTGGCTCCGCTGTGTCCGGTGATATTGAATTTCTTCTCCGGAAACAGTGGTGTCAGATAATCAAAGGCAACACGATCCCTGACTTCCTCAATTTTCCGGCCGTTGATGGAATCCACCTTCAGCAGGGGAAAATACTTCTCACCTTCCCTGGGTAAGCGGATGCTGCCTTTCACGGAGTCACCGGTCTTCAGTCCGAAGAACTTGATCTGCGACTGGGACACATAGATATCATCCGGTGAACTGAGGTAATTGTAATCAGACGAGCGCAGGAAACCATAACCGTCGGGCATGATTTCGAGCACGCCTTCCGCCGTTACAGCACCATCGAGTTCGTTGACGGTTTCCTCTCTCCTTTCCGGGTTTCTGAACCGGAAATTATTATCCCTTGTGCCTTTGTTCCTGTAATCATGTCGCTGGTAGCCGGCGTCTCTTCCGTTCAGGATGGCTGCCGCCACTTCTGCATCTTCTGCGGCTTCAGCAACCGGACGGATTGCTGCTTCCCCTTCCAGGCTGACGGGTTCACCGAATGTTTCTTTTTCCGTTTCCGGCATAGGAGGCATCAGGGGTTCATCCGGCCTAATCACTTCCTGTTCCAGATCAAGGCCATTGGTAAGTTCTTCAAACACTTTTGGCTTCAGGGTTTCAGTTTCCCGTTGGACCGAAGATCCTTCACTCCTCTTACGCTTGTCCCTGCCCTGTCTTGGCCCTGAAGTACCTCTGACAAGTCCGGGTTTCGGTTGTGGAGCCGCTTTGATTTCCTGTTTCGGAATCACTGGCTCAATAATTTCCTTATTTTCTTTGTGCTCCCTGTGTGTTTTTACTTCCTGAGATCTGGGGGTAGTGTCCTGTTTCCTCTGACGACCGGCAGGTTTCCTGCCCCGCTTGTCAGCCTTTTGTTCCCTGGCGATCTCTTCCGGGCTCGGATTCAATGCCTGGTAGTCAAGAATGCGGTAAATCAGTTCCTGCTTGTCCAGTTTTTCGGTTTTCTTTAATCCCAACTCTTTAGAGAGGTCCTTCAGTTCCTGAAGACTCTTCTCATTCAACGATAGAATGTCGTACATGAAGTGTTTAATTGAATTTCTCCTTAAAAGAAGCTGCTTAAAATGATGTTAAAACAGTGGATTGTGTGTTGGATAATACAACCCGGCGGGCTTGCCGGATCTTTTCGAACAGAATTCTGATGCAAAGATAATATAAATATGGTGACGGCAATAGTTTGCAAAAAAATATTACGTTTGTAAAAAAAACTCATGTTACAAAGAATACAGTCTGTTTACCTCTTTCTCGCATTTGCCGGGCTGATCCTCACTTTCTTTTTCCCCTTCGCTAGCTTTTATTCCGACCTGGCCTACTACCGTTTTTCCATTACCGGTTTCCACCACATTCATCCTGACCCGACCCCTGTCTTCAACTGGCTGTTTGCCTTTCCCCTGTGGCTGCTCGACCTGGTCACCGCTGTTATGCTGCTTACCATCACCTTTAGTTACCGCGACAGGATCAGGCAGTTGAAACTGCTGAGAATCTCATTGCTGATCAATATTGTTTTTATTGCGCTGGTGTTTTATTATGCAGAATACCTGATCGAACAAAAGCTTGGCCTCAGTCCGCATTACCGGGGAAGTACCGGACTTTATTTCCCGATAGCGGCCGTATTCTTCCAGATCCTTGCCACAAGGGCCATCAGGAAAGACGAAACACTGGTAAGATCGGCCAACCGGCTGCGTTAATCGCTTAGTTTTTTCCCGTATCCCCTCGGCAACTCGGCAATTTCAAGGTCTTTTACCTGTTTCCCGTCAATTACGAACCTCAGGTAAGTGATGACCCTGTGCCATCCGGAATTGCCGGCAGCTCCCGGATTGATGAACAGCAGGGAATGATTATGATCGTACACCACCTTCAGAATATGAGAATGCCCGGTAACCACCAGATCCGGTCCGTGAAGCGAAATCAGCCGTTTGAGCATGCCGCTGTAATGCGATGGGTAACCACCCTGGTGAGTGATCAGTACTTTCATTTCTTCCACTGTAAAAAACAAGACTTCCGGGTAAACCTGGCGGATCAGGTTTCCGTCAATATTCCCGTAAACTGCTCTGAAGGTTTTAAATGCAGCCAGCTCAGCAGCTACGGCCTCGGTGCCGATATCCCCTGCATGCCAGATCTCATCGCATGAACTGAAAAAAGGAAAAACCCTGGCCGGAATACTGCCGTGGGTGTCTGAAAGCAATCCGATCCTGGTCATCAGATCACTTTCACGGTGTTCGCATGGATCCAGCCCACACTGCCATTGGCGATCTGTATCCTGTACCATTCACCCAGCTGATCCGTAACGCTCAGCCTGGTTCCTTCATGTATCACAAACAGATCCACGCTGGTATCATCGGGCGAAGATTTCACATTGACCGTTGGGGTGAAAACAATGGCTTCCGTGGTGGTACGGTACATCTGGTAACTCTGCCATGCAAACGTAACTGAGAACACTGTCACCAGGAGAAAGACGAGAGCTAACCAGAAGGATATCTTTCTTATTATCAGTATCTTGAATAAAAGATAGCAGGCCGTAAAGAGGAAAAAGAGGCTGATAAACAGGATGCTCATCCAGGCCCACCCGTCCGGGGAATGTACGGCACGCGCTGCTTTCCACCATTTCTGGTAAAACAACTCCGGCAACACATCAATTTTATCAACGATCCGTGCATTGGCCATGCGCAGGTTGAACTGAATATCCTGGTCAGCGGGATCCAGCCGGGATGCCTTCTCATAATACCAAATGGCTTCCGCCAGCCGGTTCATCTTATAGGCGGCGTTACCCAGATTGAAATAAAGTTCCGGGGATTCAACACCGGATGTGGCGATTATCTCCCAGGTTTCGAAAGCCTTGTCGTACTGCTTTTGCTGGTATGCATCCGTGGCCTGCCGGAAGAGGGCGGCATGGTCGCTGGCCTCAGCAGAAACCCTGACCAACAGGAGGGAAAGCACCAGAAGGAATGGCTTCATACTCATGACTTTAGGGTTTTCTCTGTCCGGGTGATCGCTTCCATGGCCTGGTGGTAAATTGCATCCATTTTCTCCATTGCCCCACCCGGTGCAAAGCGGGCATACTCACAGGATTCAATGGTCTGCAGGTATTGGTTCACGAGTTCTTCGGGCACAGCCTTCCCGCTGAGGGCTTCCCGTGCATTTTCAGCAGAAAGCCGGGAAACGGGGATAAAAAGTTTATCTGAAAGATAACCCCACAATGCCTGGCTGATCTCAATATAGAAAGCCTCGCCCTCATTTCTTTTCATGTATTCAGCCGCTTTTTTGAGCCGCCTGACAGCCACCCGTGTGGCTTTTTTGTGTTTCATCATACTCTTGTCGCTCAGCACCCTGATCCTTCTTCTCCAGATCACAAGCACCAGGGTGAACAAAACAGCGGGAAGCAACAGAAACAGCCAGTAAGGCCAGGTGTTGAAGAAAAACGATCCCAGGGGCGAGAAAGCCGGAACACGGGTTTTAATGAAGCGGATATCACTTCCAAGCAACCTGATATCTTCTTTATTGACCCCGCTGTAAGCGGTCTGGGTTCCGTCTCCTTTTCCAACCTCAATGTCAAAACCCTGGGTTTGCAACTGCACATATGACCTGCCGGCAAGGTTAAAAAATGAAAAACTGACCGGCTCTATCCTGAATTTACCGGGATTTCTTGGAATGATCAGATATTCAAATATCCTGCTCCCGCTCACACCTCCTGCCGATGCGGTGATGTTCCCGCTGACTTTCGGTTCGTACACTTCAAAATCACCGGGGAATGGCACCTCAAGCTTGTCGATAAGCTCAAGGTTACCGTTTCCGCTGACGGTAACCCGGTAATTGATGGCCTCATTGGCTTTCAGCGTTGTTTTGTCAAGGGCCGCACTGATGGTAAATGAACCCACGGCTCCATTGAATCCTTCAGGCTTCCCCGGTTCGGGCAAAGGCTTCACCCTGACAGTCACGGGAGCGGATTTCACGCTTTTCTTCACATTCTGGACAGCACTCCCGAAAAAGGGATCGTTGAAAAAGTTATCGAAAAAAGGATCGCCCGTTCTGCGTCTGTTCTGAGACCTGACCTGCACCACGGCAGTTACATCGATGGGTTCAATGGTGAGGGTGCCGCTTTTCTGCGGGAAAAGAATGGTTTTCTTTAATTCGGCCACATTGTATACTTCGCCGTTGTATGTTTCCTTTTTAAGGCTGATCTGTTCCGGCATTTTGACTTCAGTCGACCAGAACCCGCCATAGGAAGGATATTTCACATCATCAAAGCCCACCAGGTTGACCTTGGAATATATCTTTTGTGTGACCAGAATATGCTCACCCTGATAAACATCTGATTTACTGAGAATTGTTTTTACAAATAAATCGCCTGATGCAATGGATTCACCGCCGCTTCCCTGCCGGTTTCCCTGTTGTTGCTGCCCCGGCTGGGACTGCCCTGACTGGGAAGAAGACCGGCCGCCGGCCTGTGCATTGCCTTTCACCACCTTAACCCTGGCTCCCTGGGATTTTACCGGTACACCATTGATACTGACAGTTGCCGGTGCAATATCAAATTCTCCTTCCTGATCCGCGCGCAGGATATAGGTATAAGAGTATGACACGGTTTGGGTCATTGCCCCGTTAATGATCTGGATACTGGAACTGGAACTCTGGTTTGGACCGGAAAGCACGCTGAATCCTTTAAAGGCGGGCCCCTTGAAATCGGTTCCGGCCACATTCACGGCAAAGGAAACCCTGAACTGATCTCCGACTGCAATCACAGGAGGTGCAGTACAGGTAAATTTCACTTCCTGTGCCCTGCCGGCTTTCATTCCAAGAAACATGGCGAGTGCCGCAAGCAAAAAAAGCAGCCTGGTCAGAAGACCCGACAGAACAGCTTTATGTTTTACACCCCACTTCATGTTAATCCTTTCAATGATATTACCATTACCAATCCTTTTCCACACTAATCCTGGCAGCCCTGGCTTCCTTCTTTTTCAACTTGTCGAGGGTATTCTTCTCGTTATTCTTCAATGCTTCAAGCATTTTCTCCGCATCCTGCTTCGAGATCTGTTCCTTCTGCTGCTGTTGTTGCTGTTGCTGCTGCTGTTGTTGTTGTTGTTGTTGCTGCTGTTGCTGCTGCTGTTTGTCCTTGTTCTGGTCATCTCCCTGCTGCTGTTGTTGTTGCTGTTGCTGCTGCTTCAGCATTTGCATGGCATATGCCAGGTTGTAACGCGTATCAGGATCATCCGGGTTCAGCCTGAGTGCTTGCTTGTATGCATCGATGCTTTCAGGATATTTTTTCGACTGCAGGTAGGCATTTCCCAGGTTGTGATATACTTTGGCCCTGGTTTTTGGATCCATGTCAGCGACGTTAACTTCTCCAAGCAGCCGCGCAGCTTCCTCCGTGTTCTTATCCCGGTAAAGGGAAGTCCCCAGGTTATATTTGGCAATGGCAGAGTTGGGATTCAACTGCAGGGATTTCCGGTAGTCTATCTCGGCAGATTTATAGTCCTGTTTCTCAAAATTCCTGTTCCCCTTCCTGATAAACTGCCGCTCTCCCTGTGCATAAACCGACGCCAGGGTACATACCGCCAGCCAAAGTGTCAGTATTATTTTCGGTGCAGAAAGGACAATTTTCATATTAAACTCTATATATCAATGAATTAACCAAACAGCCTGATTTTACTCAGGGTTTTGTTTCTTCTTTCAAAAATAAGCACTTCGATGCAGAGCAAAACCAATGCCACAAGCAACATATACTGAAACCGTGTTTCATACTCCGAAAAGGTGGTGGTTTCGAATTCTGTTTTCTGCATCTGGTTGATTTCCTTGTAGATCTTATCAAGGCTGCTTTGTGTGTTGTTGGCACGGATATAGGAACCCTGGCCGGCGGCGGCAATTTCACGCAGCAGGGGATCATTCAGTTTGGTGATGATGGTATTGCCCGAGTTGTCTTTCCTGAAGCCCGTACTGATCCCGTTACGGAAGACAGGGATCGGGGCACCGTCGGGCAGTCCCATGCCCACGGTGAAAATCCTGATCCCTTTGGAAGCAGCCTCGCGGGCCGCCTGGATGGCATCGTCCTCATGATTCTCCCCGTCGGTGATCACGATGATCGCCTTGCTGTGCTCATTTTCATCAAAGGAATTAACCGCCATCGTAATGGCATCCCCGATGGCAGTCCCCTGTGTGGGGATGATCTCCGTACTGATATTCGAGATAAATAGCTTGGCAGCACTGTAATCAGTGGTGATGGGCAACTGCACGTAAGCCTTGCCGGCAAAAATGATCACGCCTATCCTGTCGTTCTTCAGTTCGTCGATCATTTTGGCGATGGCATTTTTTGTCCTTTCAAGCCGGTTTGGTTTGATATCTTCGGCCAGCATGCTGTTTGAAACATCCACACACAGGAAAAGGTCTATCCCTTTCCGTTGGCCTTTTTCAAGTTTTGAACCGAGCTGGGGATTGGCAACCGCAAGGATGATGAACCCCAGAGCGAGCAACAATACCATATATTTCAGGTATTGCCGCCAGCGCATGATGTCAGGAGCCAGGATGGCAAGAAGTCCGGGTTCGGCAAACAAGGCAGTCTTCTTCCTTTTCCATCGCATCACCAGCAGAAACCACAGGAAAAGAATCGGCAACAGCAACAGCACGTACAAGTATTCCGTATGGGCAAATTTCAGCATGACGGTCAGGGTATCGCTTTAAAAACAATTTTCCTGAGAAGCAATTCTGCAAGCAACAGCCCGAAGGCTAAAAACGCCAGGGGCAGGTATTCCTCATGTTTCTTCCGGAATTCAAGCACTTCGATCTTCGATTTTTCAAGTGCATCAATCTCTTTATAGATCTCTTCCAGTTTCTTGTTGTTGGTAGCCCTGAAATATTTGCCCCCGGTCAACCCGGCAATCTGCTGCAACAACTCCTCGTCGATTTTCACTTCCACATTTTGATATTGTATTCCAAAGGGTGTTTTAAAAGGATAAGGTGCAAGTCCGCGGGTTCCCACTCCGATGGTATAAACCCTGATACTGAACAATTTCGCTATTTCAGCGGCTGACAGCGGATCCAGTGATCCCATATTGTTCACCCCGTCGGTCAGCAGGATGATCACCCTGCTGATGGCGTTGCTTTCCTTCAGCCTGGCTACGGCAGTCGCAAGTCCGTCACCGATGGCCGTTCCATCCTCCACCATGCCGCTCTCAAGTTTTGGGATCAGCGACAAAAGTACTTTGTGATCAGTGGTCAGCGGACACTGGGTGAAGCTTTCCCCGCTGAAGATCACCAGCCCGATGCGATCGCCGGGTCTTCCCTCTATAAAGGCTTCAGCCACAGATTTTGCCGCTTCCAGCCTGTTTGGTTTGAAATCCTCGGCCAGCATCGACCCCGAAATATCATTTGCCAGGACGATGTCGATGCCCTCGATGTTCACATCGCAGCGGCTGCTGCTGCTCTGCGGCCGGGCCAGTGCCACGGCAATCACAGCCAGAGCCAGCATGCGGAGGATAAAAGGCAGGTGCTTCATGCGCTGACGCCAGCTTTTTCTTAATCCGGCAAAAGCCCGGGTATCGGAATAGTGGATCTCTGCCTGGTCCTTCCTGTGGCGGTAGACATACCAGGCAACAAGCAGCGGTACCAGCAGCAGCAACCAGAAAAAGCCGGGATTGGCAAAGGTGATCTCCTGAAGATAGTTCATCATGATTCCTGGTTTTTTCCGGGTTCAGGCAATGACTGGCCATTCACGGGCACGGCACTTTGCGGCATTTCACGGGTCTGGTTAACGAAATCAACGGCCATGTGCAGGCTGATCTCATGCTGGGTGGGCAGGGGCTGTTCTTTGGCGAACTTCACCAGGTCGGCCAGCTGAAGGACGGACGCCAGGTTTTCGCCTGCATTTCCTTCCAGCCGGTGATGCACCATGCCTTCCATGATCTCCCAGGTGGTCATTTCCATGGCAGGCAGATGATAGCGCTGTTCCAGGTATGTTCTGACAATATCTGTCAGACGTGTATGATATTCCTTGATAAGTCCCGCCTGCCATAGTTTCTCCACTCGCAGCTTTTCGAGGGCTTCGAGGGCTGCCAGGTGCGGCGGCAGTGCCGGTCTGGAAGGAATCAGCAACAAGGGTCTGTTTTTCCGTTTTCTGTAAAAATAGTACCAGACACCCAAGGCAATGATCAGCAGTACCAGACCTGCGAGTATCCATCGAAACACCTCCCAGAAGGTGAGCGGGAGTGCCATGATTCCTTTTATATCCTTGATTGCCAGGGTAGTATCGACAGGCACGGTATTCACCCTGAGAAAAAGTTCGTTGGTAACTGCAAGCAGGTCTCCGGGTTCGGCGCCACGGTCGCTGAAAAAGGGAAGCGGGGGTATCTGGTGGAACCCCGAATCGAAACTGGTGATCCGTATCTGTTGCACCAGGTTGAGCATGGAAGCATCGGAAGTGGCAAGTGTGTCTACTGCTGACACCCAGATCACCTCGACGCCTGCCGCCAGGGTATCGGTAAACACCGGCCACCTGACGGCGGTTCCGCGGACGATGTCGAGCTGCAGCTTAACATGCACCTGCTGGCCGATCAGGATCTCCGCCGTATCGAGGCTTGCCCTTGCGGAAGGTGTCTGCGCCAGGCTGATTGCGGGCAGCAACGCCAGCATCCCCATACAAAAAACCTTCCATGTATTCCTCAGTCTGATCATGCTTATGTACCGCTTGTCACCTTATTTGTATTATCCTGCAATGCTGCTGCGTTAAAACCTTTTTTCCCTTTTTTTGAAAAGCCTCATCAGGGGATTCACGTAATCTTCGTCCACACTGATCTGGGTCCAGTCAATCCCGCTGCGGCTCATCAGCCAGCCGAGCGCCTCTTCCGACCGGGCTGCCTGCTGTTTGAACTGCTCCCTGACATCCCTGAGGGAAGTATCCACCCAGCGTATCCGGCCTGTTTCTGCATCTTTCATTTTCACCAGTCCCACATCAGGCAACGCCCGCTCCTTCGGGTCAACAATCCGGATGGCAACCAGATCGTGCTTCCGGGCCGCGATCTTCAGCGCATTATCATAAGCCTTGTCGAAAAAATCGGTGAACAGGAAAGCCGTGCACCGTTTCTTGATCACCTGGGTGAAGTACTGAAGCGCAGCTCCGATATCCGTACCCTGATTTTTTGGATGAAAATCGATCAACTCCCTGATAATCCGTAATATATGAGATGTTCCCTTCTTAGGGGGAATAAATTTTTCAATGATGTCGGAAAAGAAAATGACACCGACTTTATCGTTGTTCTGAATGGCAGAAAATGCAAGCACTGCCGCGATCTCCGTGATCATTTCCTCTTTCAGCTGCCTGCGTGTTCCGAAGGCATTGCTGCCGCTCACATCAACCAGCAGCATCACGGTCAGTTCCCTTTCCTCATCAAATATCTTCACGAAGGGATGGTTGAACCTTGCCGTCACATTCCAGTCGATCGACCGGATATCGTCACCGTACTGGTATTCCCTGACTTCACTGAAAGCCATACCCTTCCCTTTAAAGGCCGAATGATAATGCCCTGAGAAGATCTGGTTTGACAGACCCCTGGTCTTTATTTCGATCTTTCTGACCTTCCTGAATAACTCGGTTGCTTCCATATCAATATCCCGGGGATTGAGAGGGTTGGGGATGCCGCCACGCGCTGCAGATAAACATTCCGCACCCGGTGTACCGGCAAGCTCCAGGTTTAGGGAACTTCAATGGTATTAAGGATTTCGTTGATGATCTCCTCGGTGGTGATGTTTTCAGCTTCCGCTTCATAGGTAAGCCCGATCCGGTGACGGAGCACATCATGGCAGACAGCCCTGATGTCTTCAGGGATCACGTAGCCCCGTTTCCTGAGGAAGGCATAGGCTTTGGCTGCCAGCGCCAGGTAAATGGAGGCACGCGGTGAGCCGCCGTAGCTGATCATGGATTTGAATTTCTCCAGTTTATACTGGTCGGGATAGCGGGTGGCAAAGACGATGTCGGTGATGTAGTTTTCTATTTTTTCATCCAGGTAAACTTCCCTTACCACATTCCTTGCTTTGAGGATGTCTTCCGGCTTCAGCACTGTATTTGTAACAGGTTGTTGTTCAGTGATATTCTGACGAAGGATCATTTTCTCCTCTTCTTTGTTGGGATAATTGATCACAACTTTCAGCATAAAACGGTCCACCTGGGCCTCCGGGAGCGGATAGGTACCTTCCTGCTCAATGGGGTTCTGTGTGGCCATCACAAGGAAGGGTTCCTCCAGTTTATAGGTCTGGTCGCCGATGGTCACCTGCCTTTCCTGCATGGCTTCGAGCAGGGCGCTCTGGACCTTGGCGGGCGAACGGTTGATTTCGTCGGCAAGAATGAAGTTTGCGAATATGGGTCCTTTCCTGACCATAAACTCCTCTTTCTTCTGACTGTATATCAGCGTGCCCACCAGGTCGGCAGGGAGCAGGTCGGGCGTGAACTGCAGGCGGCTGAACTTTGCCTGAATTACATTGGCCAGGGACTTGATGGCAAGGGTTTTTGCAAGACCCGGCACACCTTCAAGCAAAATATGCCCATTGGAAAGCAGGCCGATCATCAAACGGTCGATCATATGCTTCTGACCCACAATCACCTTGTGCATCTCCATGTTAATGATGTCCACAAAGGCGCTCTCCTGCTGGATTTTCTCGTTCAGGGCTTTGATATCCGTATCTATCATGGCTTTCAGATTTTTGGAGTGCAAAGATAACGAGGCCTTTCCCGGGGGAGTTTATGCGACTTGTTAAAAATTGTTAATGGGGGGTTAAAGATGGTTAACAGGGAGGGAAGTATGTGGCCCGGAAAGTAAATAGTAAGTTGTAAATAGTGAATGGTTTAGGGTTTAGCGTTCAGCCGTTTAGAAGTTTAGTTGTCTAGAAAATCAACAATCAACCCCTCTGCGGCTTTCCGGTGAAAAGGTTTTTTAACTGACTTGACACCTTGTAATGCAAGAATGCAAGAGTGCAAGAAGGCGGGAGTGCCAGAAGGCGGTGAGGAAGGAAGCGTTATTCAACGATCATCTTCCCTGTGTATACCCGGTCTTTTGCAATCAGTTGCAGGTGGTACATGCCGGGACGGGCACGGGAAACATTGATACGGGGTGTTTCTTCGCTCATGTCCAGCTTTTGCTCATGCACCAGGCGGTTGCTGTTGTCGAAAATGCGCAGCATAAGATCCCTTTCATGTGACACTGCAGGCGGCACTTTTACATGAAAGACACCTGTATTGGGATTGGCATAAATAGATAGTGCATGCTCCCCTCCGCCGGTCTGCTCCTGCAACCCGCTCACATAATCCAGTTTGGCCCAGAATGCATCCATCTCTCCGTAGTTGCCTACAGAAATGGTACCGAATTCTGTTGCTTTGCAGTATCCGGTAATATAAAACTGGTCATTTGCATCCAGCATTGATTGGTAGGCGCCAAATACATTAGCGACAGTGGTTACACCCAGGCAATTCCCATTTGTATCAAGCTTTGCTATATACATATTCGGATTATTCCCGGTGGAAGTGGCCTGGCAATCCGAGAAATGATGTTCACCTTTAAACACTCCCGAAATAATAAGATTACCACTGGAATCTAATTGAACATCTCTGACTTTAGCTGCCGCCTTTTTAATCCATAAAGGATTTCCATTCTGATTTAATTTCATGATAAATCCTCCTCCATTCGCAAGTGTATCACTACCAACTACAAATCTTCCCATTGCCATTCCACAACAATAAATGTACTTAGATTCTGAAATCTCTATTGAATAAATTTCTGCCTGGTCATCGCTTTCAAATGTCACGGCCCAGTTACATCCCACAAGCGAATCCATTCTGAAAATTACAGGTTGCCAATTCTCAACTGCAGGTAATTCAATCGTATCTATAGCTACCATATTTTTGTAATATCCGCAAAAATACGTATGAGGATGCCAAGATTTTCCGTCACATACAATAAGCTGCCCATCACCGGTTATACTTCTTATTCCATAAAAGTTACCATCAAGATCGAATTCTGCAAGAAAATAATAATGGTCATTCATGGCAATAGATGTATCCAAGCAGTGCAAGGAATCTGTGTACATTGAAATCCCGGTTATATAAACATGATCAGTGTCATTCAAAACGATGGCACGTGAACCTGTCTTGTATTGCCCGCCCATATGCCTCACCCATAAACAATTGCCTGCGGTGTCGTAACGGGCCAGAAAAGCATCCACCTGACCGTAATAACAGGTCAACGTATGGTTTCCAAAACTTGCGGTGCCGTCAAAGGTACCTGCAATAAAAACCCTGTCCTGATCATCAATAATGATACTTCCAACGGCATCACCAGAAGTTTCAATTGTCATGCCGCCACCACCACCATGTTTAACCCATTTTAAAACTCCGCTTGGATCATATTTTGCAAGGAAGAAATCCCCTCGTCCATTACTGCCAATGGTCTGGTTCTGGAAGGTTGCAGTCCATTCGTAAGCTCCGCCGACATAAATATTCCCCTCAGAATCTGTTGCAATGCATACAGCCTGGTCATTACCTAATCCTCCGGCAATTTCAGCAATTTGCCATTGCTGCGAATACAGCATGGAAGATGCAGAAAATAAGGTAATCGTTATAATAACTATGCTTAATATTGTTTTCATCATGATTTGCTTTAATATTTTATCATCCTCTTAGAAACACACCATCCATCTGCTTTAATAATGGTGTAATACGCGCCTGCAGGATAATCCTTCAGATTGATAATGAATGTATTTACCCCTGAGTGATGAAAGGCCTGCATCAGTTGTCCGAGACAATCAAATACAGAAACATGGATACGTTCCGGGGCACTTCCAATAATTTCAATTTGGCAGGTACCTTCCGACGGATTTGGAAAGATCCTGACATCCACTATCTCAGTTTCCAGGTCGAAATGAACCTCAATCTCAGTTGCATGAGCGCCGGTATTGGTCTCAGGTCTGTTTTTTGATTCAGACAATACATCAGGCCAGGTTTCACAGGGAAACAAAAAAGGTCCCGCATGGACAAATACACTGCTTCCGCTTTTGGTCCAAAAACCTTCCTTGAGGGTTACACTGTTCCGGGCCATGATCTCAGCGCTGCTGCTGGTATTGCCGTTACCGTCAACCGTCAGATCGCTGATCTCTAAGGAATTGATTGCCTGGAATGTTTCGGATT
>CAZSQJ010000011.1:0-75347 GCA_964608665.1 uncultured Bacteroidales bacterium
GGGCTAATCCGGCAGCAACCCTTTTTCAATAATATCCGCGGCGTCATTCCGACCGAAGGGAGGAATCTGTCTCACATTTGGGCAATAATCAGCATTGGTAAAAGACGTTTGCACGTGTGCAGCATGTGCGCGTCTGCACGCTTGCAGGTGGCGTGAAAACGTGTTGGACGTGATGACGTGGCGTGGGGACGTGAAAGCATTGGCAACAATATAAACAATAAGCTCAGATTCTTAAACCAGGCTGTTGAAAATATTGTTACTTTTGCAGCAGTTTTAGTCAAAGAGTTAAATAATTTATTATCAGACACTTGAGAAAAATTAAACCCTGCCGGTCGTTGGCAGCACTTACAGGATTGCTGCTGTTGATGCTGGCTTCCTGTATTCCGCAAAAACGGATCATGTACCTGCAGGATGAAACCGGAAGCGACACTGCCAGGGTTTTTGGCCAGGCAGCCAGCCGCGATTACCGCATTCAGCCGGGCGACAATCTTTATATCCGGGTGATCAGCCTGGACGAGAAAGCCAACAGCATGTTCAACCTGGCACCGGGCGGCAGCACGATGAATTACAGCAACAGTGAAGCGGGTCTGTACCTGAGCAGTTACACGGTGGATACGGAAGGCAACATCAGGATGCCGGTGCTGGGCACGGTCAGGGTGAAGGATAAAAGTGCGGAAGAGGCTGAAATTGCAGTGCAGCAGGCAGTGGACGAGTACCTGAAGGGCAGCACCGTGGTGATTAAATTAGTGAGTTTTTATTATACCGTTCTGGGCGAAGTTCGGCGTCCGGGCCGTTACCCGGTATACCAACCCCGGCTGAGCCTCTTCGAAGCCATCGGAGAGGCAGGCGACCTGACCACTTTCGGGAACCGGAACAAGGTGAAGATCATCCGCGGGAACAGCGGCAGAACGGAAGTGCTGAGCGTTGATCTCACGAAGAAAAACATCCTGGGTTCGCCCGACTTCTACCTCAAACCCGATGATATTATTTACGTGGAGCCATTGAGAGCCAAGGGACTCGTATTTGAAGCCTTCCCCTACACCCTGATCTTCTCCACCATTACAACAACCCTGCTCATCCTCAATTTCATCAAATAACAAGCAGTGGACCAGATGCCTTCATATCACCAGGAACCCAATGTGGACTTCAAACTGATGCTCCGCAAAATGATCGCCCACTGGCCGTGGTTCCTGCTGTCATTCATCCTTTGCATGGCCGCCGCTTTCCTTTTCAACCGTTATGCCAGGCCGGAGTACAGGACGGCATGCACCATCCTTGTGAAGGACGACAAGGCTCAGGCGGGCAGCATTCTCAGCGACATAGACCTGTTCGCACCAAAGAAAAACATCCAGAACGAGATCGGAATCCTGCGTTCCTATTCCCTTGCACGGAAAGCAGTGCAGGACCTCGACCAGTATGTTTCATACTTTGTGGAAGGACGAATCCGGTACAGGGAGTTGTACAGGATGGCGCCGTTTACCGTGGTTTACGACAGTCTCAGTCCCCAGGCCGTCAATGTACCGGTGTATGTCAGAATCATTGACAACAGCAAATATGAATTAGAAATCAGAGAAGCGGACGAGGTGAGCGTTTGCCTGCCTGAGACCGACAGCGGCAATCCAAAACTGATGCGGATACCTTCCAGCGTAAGAAAAACACTTGCCTTCGGAGAACCATTCCGGACGGATGTTTTTTCGTTCCGTATCCTGCTGAACACCAATTATGATGCCGCTGAGCACAAGGGCGGCAGTTTCCGTTTCCATTTCAATACCTTAGACCAGCTCAGCCGTGAAGTGATGCAGATATCGGCTGAACCGATCAACAGGGAGGCATCCATCCTGCAGGTCACCTATGTGAACCAGAACGCGGGCAAAGCGACGGATTACCTGAACAAACTTGCCGAAACCTATATCCGGCGCGACCTGGAAGAAAAGAACCAGAAGGCGGTAAACACTATCAATTTCATCGACGGACAATTGCTTGAGATCACCGATTCACTCGGACTGGCGGAGCGGAAACTCCAGGATTTCAGGGCTGAAAACAAGATCATGGACATCAGCACGGAAGCCAGCGCGGTATTCCAGCGGATCAACGAACTGGAGAAGGAAAAAGCGGTTGAAAGGCTGAAATCCAAATATTATCACTACCTGAAGGATTATATCCGGAAGAGTTCCGACCTGAAGAACGAGATCGTGGCTCCTTCGGCCATGGGTATCGACGATCCGGTACTCAGCAGCCTGGTGGGCACCCTGAACCAGCTCATCCTGGAAAAAACCCAGCTCGGTATCAGCGCCACATCGAAAAATCCTTCCCTCGATGTCGTGAACCAGAAGATCGCCCAAACGGCCCGGGCGCTGGAAGACAATATAGAAAATATCGTTAACCTATCCAATATCAGCATCCGCGACCTTGACCGCAGGATTGGAGAAATAGAGGCCCAGGTGAACAAACTTCCGGGTACCGAAAGACAATTGGTCAATATCCAGCGGAATTTCACCATCAATGACAGGATTTACACCTTCCTGCTGGAGAAAAGGGCAGAAGCGGCCATCGCAAGGGCATCCAATATTTCCGACAACAGGATCATCGATTACGCGATGAACACCGAACTGGTGTACCCCAGAAAAAGCCTGAACTATATCCTGGCCCTGCTGCTCGCACTGGTGATCCCGGTACTGGTGATCTACCTGCGCGATTACATGAACGACAAGATCGTGGAGAAAAAAGACGTGGAGAACCATACCAGCCTCCCTATCCTCGGGCATGTGATCCACAACAACAGGGATACCCAGATCGTGGTGGCCAAATATCCCAGGTCGTCCATCGCGGAATCCTTCCGCTCGGTACGAACCAACCTGCAATATCTGGGTAAGGGCAGTGATAAACTTAAAATACTGGTAACCAGTACTATGGTATCAGAGGGTAAAACCTTTGTTTCGATCAACCTTTCTTCCGTATATGCCCTGAACGGAAAAAAAACAGTGTTGCTCGGCTTCGATCTGCGCAAGCCAAAGATTTACAAGGACTTTGGTCTTTCCAACGCAAAGGGGATCAGTACTTTCCTGATCGGGCAGGCAAGCCTGGAGGACATCATCCAGTCGTCACCGGTGGAGAACCTCGACATGATCATGGCCGGCCCCATCCCTCCCAATCCGTCGGAACTGATCTCATCAGAAAAGTGTAAAGAATTTTTCGGCCTGTTGTCGGAGCGTTACGACTTTATCATCATCGACACGCCGCCGGTCGGGCTTGTTACGGATGCTTTCCTGCTGATGGCGCATTCCAACATCAATGTATTTGTCACGCGGCAGCATCACACCAATAAAAAAGTATTCGCATCCATTATCCGCGATATGGAACTGAGGAAGCTTCCCAACCTGACCATCCTGATCAACGATGTGAAACTCGGAAGCAAGGGTTACGGGTTCAGTCACGGCTCAGGCTATGGTTACGGCTATGGTTACGGATACGGTTATGGTTACGGGTATGGCTATTATGCGGAGGATAAGGAAGCGGATGAGGCCGGGAGAGGATGGAGGCGCTGGTTTTCGCGCGGATAAACCGGGGGGGAGCAGGAATCATGGGAAAACAGATATTGAAACACTTACGTGAGCTGGAGGCCGAGTCGGTCTTTGTGATAAGGGAGGTGGCAGCCCAGTTTGAGCGGCCCTGCCTGTTGTTTTCGGGCGGCAAGGACTCGATCGTGCTGACTCACTTGGCGCGCAAGGCTTTCTGGCCGGCTCGGCTGCCTTTTCCGCTGCTGCACATCGATACCGGGCATAATTTTCACGAAACGCTCGAATACCGTGATAATCTGGTGAAAGAAATTGGGGCAAGCCTGATCGTCGGGCATGTCCAGGAATCCATAGACAAAGGCAGGGTGACGGAGGAAAAAGGTTACAATGCCAGCCGGAATGTATTGCAAACCGTGACATTGCTTGATACCATCGGACATTATAAATTCGATGCGGCCATGGGTGGTGCACGCAGGGACGAAGAGAAGGCCAGGGCCAAGGAACGTTTCTTTTCTCACCGGGACGAGTTCGGACAATGGGATCCGAAAAATCAGCGGCCGGAGCTGTGGAACCTGTTCAACGGGAAGAAACACATGGGGGAGCATTTCAGGGTGTTTCCCATCAGCAACTGGACAGAGATGGATATCTGGCAGTATATCCTGCTGGAGCAGATTCCCATGCCAAGTCTGTATTTCACCCACAGGCGCGAGGTGTTTTACAGGGACGGGGTATGGCTGGCCACGGCTCCCTTCATGATGCGCAAGCCTGAAGAGACTGCGGAAGTACGAACAGTCAGGTGCCGCACCATTGGCGATATTACATGTACCGGGCTAACGCTTTCCGAGGCCAACTCGGTGGAAGACATCATTGCGGAAACGGCTGCCACCAGGGTGACAGAAAGGGGATCCCGCTTTGATGACAAGCGGTCGGAAGCCGCCATGGAAGACAGAAAGAAAGAAGGCTACTTTTAAAGAAGGGGATATGACAGGACAGGAATTTTCGGGCAAAGCCTATCTGGACATGGAACTGCTGAGGTTCACCACGGCCGGCAGCGTGGACGACGGTAAAAGTACCCTGATCGGAAGATTGCTTTATGACAGCAAGTCCATTTTCGAGGATCAGCTCGAAGCGGTAAAAAAAGCCAGTATTCAGAAAGGAAGCGGATATATCAACCTGGCGCTGCTCACCGACGGGCTCAGGGCAGAAAGAGAACAGGGGATCACCATTGATGTGGCATACCGCTATTTCGCCACTCCCAAACGCAAGTTCATCATCGCAGATACACCCGGCCATATTCAGTACACCAGGAATATGGTTACCGGCGCTTCCACCGCCAATGCCACCATTGTGCTGATCGACGTTCGCAACGGCGTTACGGAGCAGACCCGCCGGCATACCTACATAGCCCACCTGCTGGGTATTCCCCACCTGATTATCTGCATCAACAAGATGGATCTTGCAGGGTACAGCCAGGAACCCTACGAAGGTATCCGTTCAGCCATGACGGAGTTCACGGCGCAACTTGGATTCCGTGATGTGCAATACGTTCCGATCAGCGCCCTTGCAGGCGACAATGTGGTGGAGGGTTCCGCAAACATGCCCTGGTACGGTGGAGGGACGCTGATGCAAATCCTGGAAACCATAGATGTCACTTCCGACCATAACTTCACCGATGCCCGTTTCCCGGTTCAGTACGTGATCCGGCCCATGAGCGATGAATACCACGATTACCGGGCCTATGCCGGCAGGGTTACCGGAGGGGTATTCCGGAAAGGCGACGAGGTGGTGGTACTCCCTTCGGGCTTGCGCAGCCGTATCCGGTCTGTTGATTTTTACAAAGCGTCCCTGCCAATGGCTTTCCCGCCCATGTCGGTAACCCTTACGCTCGATGACGACATCGACATCAGCCGGGGTGACATGATCGTGAAACCTGACCATATGCCCGTTGCCGGCCAGGACCATGAGGTTATGCTATGCTGGTTCAACCCCAGACCCATGCGCCCGGGAAACAAATACATCCTCAGGCACGCCACTTCCGAAGTCAAAGCCCTGATCAAAGACATCAACTATAAAGTCAATGTCAATACCCTCGACCACATCAGTGCTTGTTCAGAGCTGAACATGAACGACATTGCCTGTGTCAGCCTGAAAACAACCAGGCCTCTTTATTACGATCCATACCGACGCAACAGGATTACCGGGAGTGTGATCCTGATCGATGAAGCCACCCACGAAACCGTGGCGGCAGGAATGATCCTTTGTACTTAATCCATAAAGCCATCAAAAACATGTACGGGAAATTCAAAGACTATCTGAAACAGGAGCTCGAAAAGATCCATGATGACGGGCTCTACAAGGAGGAACGCATCCTTACCACTCCCCAGGGCGTGCATATCAAGACGAGCCTGGGACTCGACGTACTGAACTTCTGTGCAAACAACTACCTGGGACTGTGCAACGACCCGCGAACCATGGCAGGCTCCAACATGGCCTTCTTCCGCTGGGGCTTCGGCATGGCTTCCGTCCGCTTTATCTGCGGTACACAGATGGTACACAAAGCACTGGAGAAAAAAATAAGCGAATTCCTCGGCATGGAGGACACCATTCTGTTCTCTTCGGCATTCGATGCCAACGGAGGAGTGTTTGAACCGCTTTTCGACGAGTACTCCGCCATCATCTCCGACGAACTCAACCATGCGTCTATCATCGACGGGGTGCGGGTTTGCAAGGCCCAGCGTTACCGTTACAGGAACAACGACATGGATGACCTTGAGGATAAGCTGAAACAGGCTAAAAACGCTTTGTTCAGGATCATCGTCACCGACGGGGTTTTTTCCATGGACGGCATTATTGCCCAGGTTGACAAGATCTGCGACCTGGCCGACAAATATGATGCCCTGGTGATGGTGGACGACTCTCATGCCACGGGTTTTGTGGGGCCCACCGGAAGAGGCACGCATGAATTCTGCAATGCCATGGGAAGGGTGGATATCATTACCACTACCTTCGGCAAGGCCCTGGGCGGAGCATCGGGCGGTTGTATCTCAGGACACAGTGAGATCATCGAGTTTCTCAGGCAGCGTTCCAGGCCGTATTTGTTTTCAAACTCTCTGGCGCCTCCCATTGCGGGAGCCACCCTGGAGGTGCTGAACCTGCTTTCCGACAGCCAGGATCTCATCAATAAACTGAACGAAAATACCCGTATGTTCCGCCAGGGTATTGAGAAAGCCGGGTTCAGGATCGTGCCGGGCACGCATCCCATCACACCCGTGCTCTTCGGGCATCTGCCCAATGATGCGGCCATTGCCCAGCAGTTTGCAGCGGAACTGCTCAATGAAGGCATTTATGTCATTGGTTTTTCCTACCCTGTGGTTCCCCGCGGAAAGGCGCGCATCAGGGTGCAGATCAGTGCAGCACACAGCAAAGACAATATTGCTTTCGCGATCGAGAAATTCGTGAAAGTGGGAGCGAAGCTCGGAGCGATATAGAAAACACGTGAGTACATGTGCACGTGTGCCCATGACGTGATGACTTGGGGACGTGAGAACGTGAGGTGATTTTTTTTCTGAACCCTTTTCCATTATATAAAAAATGCAGTATGTTTGCAGTGTTAATTTTATATACTGCTGTTAGATGGACAAAAAAGATTTGCAACAGGCACGGATGAGATCCTATTTCATCGATGCCACCCGGGAAATTTTAAAGGGCGAAGGACTTAAGGCTTTGAGTGTAAGAACAATAGCCGAAAGGGCCGGATATTCTTACGCGACCATGTACCACTATTTCAAAGACATCAGGGAACTGATATTTTTGTGTGTACAGGACTTTCAGGCGGAATGTACCGCATATGTGCAGGAGGAGACAAAGGATATTGTCAGGGGTGATGATCTGTTGAAGGGCTGCAGCATTGCCTTCATGAAGTATTTTATTCAGTACCCGGGGATATTTGAGTTGTTTTACCTGGAAAAGATGAATGCCATCGGGGGTCAGAAAGACATTGCCGTTTCCATTCACGGTTTTCATGACCGGCTTTGTGAGGAAGGATGGAAAAGGTGGGTGGATGAAAACAAGTCAGGGCGGCAGGAGGTGGAACGCATGCAGGCAAGACTGAAATATGCGGTTACCGGCATGTTGTTGTTTTACCTGAACCGTCGTCAGCCGGAAAACTGGGAAGAGATGCATTCGCGGATGCATGCAGTCGTGGAAGACTGCCTGTCAGCGCTGTCATAAAAAAAGGCCGGTGATCACCATATGCTTCACCGGCCCATTTCAGGGTGCAAGGCTCCTTAGCCGATCCTGATCTCTTTTTTCGGTTTTTCCTTTGCTTCTTCTTTCTTGGGAATCCCGATCTGCAGCACACCGTCTTTGTGGATGGCTGTGATCTTGTCTACATCGGCTGTGCCGGGAAGCGTGAAGGAACGGGTGAAGCTGCAGTAGCTGAACTCCCTGCGCATGTACTTCTCATCCTTTTCTTCCTTGTTTTGTTCCTTCTCAGAAGAAATGGTAAGCACATTGTTGTGCAGGTCGATTTTCATGTCTTCTTTGGCAAGACCCGGAGCTGCGACTTCAATACGGTAGGCATCCTTCCCTTCAACAATATTCACGGAAGGAGTACTTATACCGGTCTGAAAGTCGAACATTTCATCCATCAGGTTGCGGCCGAAAAACTCATCGACCAGGCTTGGCATCGATTTTCTCAACATCGGTAACATGGTTTTTCCTCCTTTTTATTGGTTAAACACTGTGAAACATTTTTCAAAGAAAATACCATTACCGGAAAATCTGAAGAATTGTCAGTACAACTGCTTGTCAGCAAGGTGCTTAACTGTCGTAATGGCAGTTTTCTGACAGGTCCGGATTACAGGTCAGCGGCGGGGTTTTCTGAAGGATTGGCCGCTGTGTTTCTTAAAGGGCTCATAGGCAGGAGTTTCTCCGAAACGGACGGGGACTGCAGCTTTGTAAACCGCTTTGCCCAGGAGTTTTTCAATTTTAGCGAAGTATTGTTGTTCCTGTTGGCCAATGAGGGTCATGGCGACTCCTTCGGACTGTGCCCTGGCGGTTCGGCCGATGCGGTGGATATAGTCCTCACCCTCATGTGGCACATCCATATTCACCACCATATCAATATCTTCTATATCAATTCCGCGCGACAGCACATTGGTGGCCACCAGCACTTTCAGTGTCCTGTTTTTGAAAGCCATCAGCACTTTCTCCCTCGCCTGCTGGTCGAGGTCGGAATGGATTTCACCGGCCTGCAGTCCCAGCCGTTTTAATTCACGGGTGAGGGATTTAGCTTTCTCCTTGGTGGAGCAGAATACGAGGATACTTTTATCCCTTTTTTCTCCGAGCAGGTGCACCAGCAGCGGTATTTTCTGCTTTTCGTTCACTACATAAGCGATCTGGAGGACACGGTCGGCTGCTTTGGCAATGGCGATACTGACCTCCAGGGGATTTTTAAGGATTTTTTTGGCCAATTCTCTGATCTCCCTGGGCATGGTTGCCGAGAACATCATGGTTTGCCTGTCTTCCGGCAGATAGGAAATTATTTTCATGATATCTCCGTAAAATCCCATGTCGAGCATACGGTCGGCCTCATCGAGGATGAGGTATTTCAGGCTTCCGGCCTTCACATAATCCATCATCAGGTGGGCGATCATGCGGCCGGGTGTGCAGATCACCACATCGGTACCGCGGGTGAGGGATTCCATTTCGCGGCCGAAGGCAGCCCCGGCGGTTCCCCCGTAAACGGCAATGGAGCTCAGGTGCGTAAAATAGGACAGGGCGTCCATATGCTGGTCTATCTGCTGGGCGAGCTCGCGGGTAGGCACGATGATCAGGCAATGGATATTGCCGGCAACATGGGGTTCGGACAGCATGCGGTGCAATACCGGCAACAAAAAGGCAGCCGTTTTGCCGGTACCGGTCTGTGCCGAAGCAATCACATCCCGTCCGCCGAGTATGGCCGGGATGGCCTGTTCCTGCACCGGAGTCGGGATTTCATAACCCATGGCGGCAATGCCTTCCATCAGGGCAGGGGCAAATCCGAATTCGTCGAAAGTCAATGAAAAAGGTGTTAAGGATATGGGTCAAAGGTCAGAAAAAGTTTTGGAACCACGGCGTATTCTTCGGAAAAACAGCTTCACTCCATACTTATAGCGTATCTTCGTACACACGAATGAACCACCCGGCCGGTCACAGCGATACGAATCCGGATCTTCCGCTTCGCCAAAGGACAGATGAAGCGATCTATCAGGGCTATCTTGAAAGCGGAGATCCGGCCATGGCGGAGGAACTGTATAAGCGTTACCTCCACCTGGTGCTGGGCGTTTGTTATAAATACCTGAAAGACAGGGAAGAAGCCCGTGACGCCTGTATGCAGGTGTTTGAGCAGTTGCTGGTAAAACCGCATCGGACAGCGATCAGGAGTTTCAGGGACTGGCTGTTTATTATCACCAGGAACCACTGCCTGATGCTGCTGCGGAAAGCCAGTACCAGGGAAAGGTATCTCGGGGCAAGATTTCATGAGTTGCAGGCTGAAATTATGGAATCTGCTGCCCGCCTGCATCTTTATGATGCAGATGAGCAGGAAAAAAGGCTTTCACTGCTGAGGTCGGCCCTGGCACGCCTGCCGGATGAACAAAGGACCTGTATTGAATTGTTTTACTATGAAGACCTCTCTTACCAACAGATCAGCGAACAGACGGGATACGGGCTCAAACAGGTGAAGAGCTGCCTGCAAAACGGCAAAAGGAATTTGAAAATCCTCATGAACCATGGAAAAGCATGAAAGCGGACCAGATTATTTTTCTCCTTCGGGCTGTCTGACCCGTGAGGGGATGCAGGCTGTGGTTACGGGGAATCTGGACAGCAGCATGCGGGAACAGGTCGAAAAACATCTTTCGGAATGCGAATTCTGCCGCCTGGCCATGGAAGGAACACTTTCGTTTGTTGAAGATCACGGCACAGCCGCCTGGGAACAGGATCTGGCCAGTGCAGACAGCCTGGCAGGAGTACTTGTTCCGGGTGCGCCTCCTGAAACAGTATCAGTTAGTGGCAAACGGAGGCACAATGTGATCTGGACCAGTGTGGCCGTTGCCGCCACCATTGTGCTCTTTCTGGGTCTTGCCTATGTTATCCGTTTGTGGCTGCCAATACAGCCTGAACAGCTTGCACAACAGACCCCGCCGCAAGAAGCAGTCGAAATCCCCCCTCCCGTTATGGAAGATCGTCAGGAACCGGCAGAGGCAAGGCCTGCAGAACAGGAAGCGCCGGGTCCTGGCCCTGCTGCCGCCACAACTGCCGGCATCCGGGAACACAGGATCCCCGTCGAGGCTTCCGAACAGGAAACTCCCATTCCTGACACGGTCGCACTGACAACGGATCCGTTGCTTTTCCATAATATTACGGCAAGTCAGGCCCCTCAGGCAAGCGCCTCATACGGCGGTTTTCAAAACACCGGTTCCGGCACGGCCATGAATACGGTACAGCCGGACCAGGTGGTAATCACTTCTGAATCCAAATCTGTGAGTCAGGAGCATATCAAGGCTGTTTCAGTCATGGAAAAGAAAGCCCTGAAAGAAGAACAGCTTAGCCAGGATGATGCTCCCGCGGTTTTTTATCTTGTGGAAGAGATGCCCTCATTCCCAGGCGGGCAGGATTCGTTGCAGGCCTTCCTGAACCGCAATATCCGCTATCCGCTTCAGGCACGGGAAGCAAAACTCAGCGGGACCGTCCAGCTGAGTTTTGTGATCGACCGCAAGGGCAGGATCAGGGATATCACTGTTTTAAAAGGTATCGGGATGGCTTGCGATGAAGAAGCCATCAGGGTGGTGAAAAACATGCCCCGCTGGCACCCAGGAAAACAGGCAGGGAAAACGGTCGATGTCCGTTTCACCCTGCCTGTCCGTTTTGAATTATAAATGCTGTCCGTGCCTAAACTGCCTCAAACCTGACGGGCAGCGTCATCTTCACCCTTAACGGTTTTCCATGTTTCAATGCCGGTTTCCATTTCGGCATTCTTTTCACAAGTCTTATTGCCTCTTCATCGCATCCGGATCCCAGTCCCTTCTCCACCTTCACCTCACTGAGGCTGCCATCAGCATTCACATAGAAACTGACATAAACCACACCTTCCAGCCCCTTCCACCTGGCAGCATCCGGGTATTTCAGGTTGATCCGGAAATATTCCTGCATGGCAGCCTGTCCGCCGGGAAATTCTGGACCATCCTCACATGTGAAAAGAAAAGAATCTGTTGCTGTTTGAGATTCTTCTTTTACTTCAGCCGTACGCACCTCTCTCTGCACTTGTGTATCCGGGCTTAGCTGCGGTGCACAATATTTCATATGATTTGTCCCCTGCACAGGAGATGCCGCAGTGCTCTGAACGATACCCATGCCACCACCCACTGCGTAATTACTGACGCCTTCAGGGAGGGGCAGGGGCTGGGTGACCGTGGTCAGTTGTCCTTCTTTGTTTCTCACCTCACTGTCGATGGCAACAAATGAAGTGAAGCGGGTGAGCAGGTTATAACGCAAACCGGTCTCAGTGATCTGCTTAGCCACAGTTTGTTCATCCTGCTGACCCGAGGCAATGCCGTAATCGTCGAGGTAACGGATACGTTCCCTGGCCCAGAGATACCGCAGGGCAAGGTTATCCCGGCCCGAAGCATCGGCGAGCGGCAGATTTGAATGCCAGGGCCCTTCGCCGTTTGTCCCGTTCAGGGTAATGGCTGCATGATCCGTCATGTTCCGGTATTTTCCGAAAACCACCACCGGACGTTCGGAGAATACATCCGGGATGCTGAGGGGTTCCACATCATAAGGCTCAAAACCCTGGTAACTGAGTCTGATTCCCGTCAGCACGGGATGCTGCACATATTCCATAAAGGCGGCAGCCTTATCCTCAGCCTCTTCCCGGCGGGTCACCACAAAAGCCTGTCCCATACCGGCATGGGCGATCCCCTCGATCAGGTAACGGTTCACTGCCGATCCGATGCCAAAGGCGAAGAAATTGGCCCTGTTGAGGTTGTTGCGGATCAGGTTGAAAGCTTCCTTTTCAACGCTGACGTACCCGTCGGTGGCAATCACGAAGGTACGCGACAGATTTTCAGTACCTTCCAGGGCGAGGGCTTTTTTGAGGGCCGGCAGTAATTCGGTTCCTCCCCCTCCCTGCTGTCTCCCGATGAAAGCCACTGCAGCGGAGATATTGGCGGAAGTAGCCTGCACGGAAGCAGGGGAATACAAAGCAGAACCACCGGCAAATAAGACTACATTGAAGCGATCTGACGCATTCAGGCTTTTCAGCAGTTTTTCCATCAGTTTTTTTGAAATTTCGAGTGGAAAGCCGTGCATGGAACCACTGATATCGACGATGAACACATACTCGCGGGGCGGTACCTGCCGGGCATTCACTGCTGCGGGCGGATACACGGCAGCAAGAAAGAAGTTTTCATCTTTCCCTTCGTACCGGAGGACACCGCTTTGCAGGCCGGCACCGCTCAGGCGGTACTGAAGGATGAAATCCCTGTTTCCTTCCCTGCCGGAAGCATCCTTCAGCCTGAGTTCCGCTTCTGTCCGGCTCTTATAATCCGCATCGATTTTATGGGAGGTACATTTCAGTCCGCTCAGTGGTACACCGGCATTGATCCTGCAATGGATGCCGAAACTGTAAAAAGGCGCCGTCCCTTCGGTTGTAAAGGGATTGGCAATCCACTGGTCATCGCGGCTGGCAAGCATTGCAGGCTGATTCGAATACCTGGGTCCCACCACCGTCGGAAACACAAACTCATACAGGCCTTTTTCGGGAATGATCATCTCGGTATAATCCAGTTCAACCCGGATCTCTTCACCGGGCATGATATTGGCCACATTCATCTGAAAAACATTCGGCCGTTGCTGCTCAAGCAGCGAAGCACCCTGTCCGGCCGATTTTGCCTGTTCATATTCCCGGCGCGCTTTTTCCCTTTCCCTGATACCGGCCTCAATGATCCTTTCCCCTATCACCATCCGCATCCCGTGCACAGCCGCCCTCGTGGAAGCCGGAAAAACGTAAATCGCCTCGATTGCCTGTTTCCCTTCGTTCTTGTAGACCTGCTTCACTTTTACCGCCGCGATCAATCCCAGGATTTGCACCTCGGCATCCGTGGATTTCAACGGCATCTGCTCTGTCCCGGAATAATCCGACTGAATAAAAAAATAAGGCGACAATGTTTTATCACCCGCACCATCTGCCGGCTGCACCTTTCCCTGTCCGTATGCGGACATCAGGCTGCACACCAGCAATACCAACACATTCACTTTCAATTTTGTCTTCATGGCATTAGATTTTTTGTGATTAGAATGATTTTCCGCCCCAAAAGGCTTAACATGAAGATGCGGGAAGCTGCTTTTTTCCATAAGGTGCCAGGGAAGGATTGCCGGTTGAATCAAGGTGCAAGGTTATGGATGTTTCCCTGCACTCTATGAATGCATGATGAATCTCAGGAATAAGGTTCTTTGTATTATCGACTGTAAAATATTAATTTTACCTTTGGACGAATTCAATATCATGCAATGAGATGATGTTTTGTTTATTAATTTTATATTTTCATTAAACATTATTCAAGCTGAGGCGTTATATCACATAAAATATGCAAAATGGAAACCCGCAAGCATGATCACATTGAGCTGGCATTTTCCTCACGGACGGGAGGAGCACAAGCCGACAGCCGTTTTGATTACGAACCCATGGCGGGTGTGATTCCTGATCCGGCCTGGGAGCCGTTCAGTTTTCTTGGGAAAACCTTGCGACTTCCCATGTGGGTTTCGAGTATGACGGGAGGCACGGCACTTGCAAGGACGATCAACACCAACCTGGCCAGGGCATGCAGGGAGTTCGGTATGGGAATGGGTCTCGGAAGTTGCAGGATATTGCTGCAAGACCGGTCTCATCTGCAGGATTTCGATATGAGGGAGATCATCGGGGATGCGCTTCCGCTATACGCCAATATCGGCATTGCCCAACTTGAAGAAATGGCTGCACAGGGAACCTTTCAGTCGCTCACAGACCTGGTAGGAACCCTGAGGGCCGACGGTCTCATCATCCATGTGAATCCCATGCAGGAATTTTTACAGGAAGAAGGGGACCGGCTGCGGGTACCGCCACTGGAGACCATAGAAACATTTCTTGATGAGACAGACATAAAGGTGATAATCAAGGAAGTAGGGCAGGGTATGGGGCCGGACAGCATCCTGAAAGTCATGCATTTGCCTATTGAAGCATTTGAATTCGGGGCTTTTGGCGGAACGAACTTCAGCAAACTGGAATTGCTCAGGGGTGATCCCGCAAAGTCGGATCTGTATGAAGCCATGGCCAATACGGGACACACGGCTGCATGGATGCTGAAAGAAGTGAACCGGCTGCATAATGAGGGGCATTATCTGCGTTGCCGGCAACTGATCATTTCAGGGGGGATCCGGTCTTTTCTCGACGGTTATTACCTGATCTCCAACAGCAAACTGCCGGCTGTCTTTGGTCAGGCCTCGAATTTCCTTAAATACGCCCGTAACGACTACAACGAACTCAGGCAATTTATTGAAGAACAGATCAGGGGATTGTCATTTGCCAGGGCTTTCCTGGTACCAAAAGCATTGTGATGAAAGGGAACATTATCAAGGGGTTTTCCAGGCTCGATGAACAGGAAAAGCGCAGGATGGTTTCCGGGCTTTGCGTGCATCCGGAAGAGGCGGCCAGAACGATGGAACAGATGCTTTTCACGGATGAGAAGCTTCGTGAGAAGTTCATGGATCTCAGTGAGAACACCATCAGCAGTCATCATCTTCCATACGGTATCGCCCCGAATTTTGTAATCAACGGCAACATCTTCCATGTGCCCATGGTGATCGAAGAGAGCTCGGTTATTGCTGCAGCGGCGAGTGCCGCACGTTTCTGGGCAGAGCGGGGCGGATTCCGCATCACCGACCTGAGTGCCACGAAAGTGGGCCATGTTTATTTCCGCTGGTTCGACAATCCTGCGCTGCTGAAGGAAAAATGGACGGTGATCAGGCCACAGTTGTTACACAGGCTGAAGGACTTCACCGCCAACATGGAAAGGCGCGGCGGGGGTGTCAGCAAGCTGGAGCTAATCGACGACACCGCCAGGATCGACATGTTGTTCAGGCTGAAAGCTTCCTTCGAAACCGTTGACTCCATGGGAGCCAACTTCATCAATACCTGCCTGGAAGAACTGGCCAGGGGACTGTCTGAGATGCTGAATGCGGATATGGATGCCGACAGGCAGCCCTGTCAGGTAGTGATGGCCATTCTGAGCAATTACACCGATGAATGTACCGTAACAGTGGAGATCGGTTGTGAGAAGAAAGCCCTCAAGGGGATCACGGGAGGCCTCCCGGTGGATGAGTTCACTGACAAAGTGGCGCTTGCCTACGAGATCGCATCAAAAGACGTTTACCGGGCCACCACACATAACAAAGGGATCATGAACGGCATCGACGCCGTGCTCATCGCCACCGGAAACGATTTCAGGGCAGCCGAAGCTGCTGCCCATGCCTATGCAGCCCGGACCGGCAGGTACCAGGCGCTCAGCTGGTGTACCACAGAAGACAATGCATTGTTTATCAGGCTCCGTCTTCCGCTTTCCGTGGGAACAGTGGGCGGAATCACCAACCTGCATCCACTTGCAAAACTGTCATTGGAGATTCTGGGTAACCCGAATGCCAATGAGTTGATGGGGATAGTCGCTTCGGTGGGACTGGCCAGCAATTTCGCGGCTGTTCAGAGTCTTGTGACCACAGGCATACAAAAAGGACATATGAAGCTGCACCTGACCAATATCCTCAATATTCTGAATGCGAATCCGCAGCAAAGAACCGAAGCCCTTGCACACTTCGAGGGAAAGACAGTCAGTTTTGCCGCCGTGAAAACGTTTCTGAATGTCTGAATCCACAACATACCAGGCAAACGGCAAGCTGCTGATCAGCGGGGAGTACCTGGTGCTTCACGGGGCGCTTTCCTTTGCACTGCCGCTCAGGTTCGGGCAACAGATGCAAATCAGCACTGCCGCGGGACCGCTGATCCGCTGGACCAGCTCCGATCCTCACGGAACATGGTACCGGGCAGAATTCAGTCTTCCCGGTCCTGTAAAGGAGAACCTCAGCAGGGAAGACCGTTTCATCATGCGCCTGCTGGAAGCTGCCGGAGGGCTGAACCCGGATTTTGCAGCAAGGATTCAGGGCACGGAAGTGACCGTTGATGCCAATTATCCGGTGCAATGGGGACTTGGCAGCAGCTCCACCCTGATCTACCTGGTTGCCTGCTGGGCCGGCATCAATCCGTTTCGCCTGTTCCATATGGTTTCAAGAGGTTCAGGCTATGATCTTGCCTGTGCCGGGAGATCCAATCCGCTGCTTTATTCGCGTAAGGGAGAAGCGATCATGATCCGGGATATCGCAGCCGGAAGGGCCGTTCGCCAAAATGCCCTTTTCGCCTGGCTTGGGAACAAACAATCCTCCGATACAGAGGTTGACCGCTTTCTGGTGGAAGCCAGTCCCTCTCCCACCGACATTGCCCTGATGGATTTGCTCACACTGAAGATTGCCACCGCGGATAGGGCAGAGGAGTTGCAGGAACATATGTTGCGGCATGAATCATTGCTTGCGCGTATCCTGCAACGTGAACCGCTCTCGGCCAGGCTCAGTGATTTTCCGGGAACTGTCAAATCGCTTGGTGCCTGGGGAGGAGATTTTGCCATGTTTGTCACAGATCAGCCAAAAGAAGCCGTGCTGCCCTGGTTCACAGAAAAAGGGATTTTTCCGGTATTCACTTTCGACGAAATCATTGCACAGAAATGACGGCATCACCACTTCGCATATATCAAAGCAAAACAGGCTGGATGCATGATGCCGGGCCCCTGTCGGCGGCCTGGGAATCACCTTCCAACATTGCTCTGATCAAATACTGGGGAAAAAAGCCGGGACAGATCCCGGCCAATGCATCCCTGAGCCTGACGCTTTCAAAAGCCAGGACTATCACACGGATGACAGCCACTGCAGACATGCATCATCCCGGGATAAGGACGGTAAACGGGGAAGCGGAACATCCGTTCCGGCACAAACTGGATCAGCTGCTGGAAAAACTCGCCGGGGAAATCCCCCTGTTGAAGACCCTCAGCCTTGATATTGAAACAGAAAACAGCTTTCCCCACTCGGCAGGGATTGCCTCATCAGCTTCCGGCATCAGCGCCTTTATCCTTTGTCTGCTTGAAATTACGGGGGAATACCTTGGGCTCAGTCCTGAGCATGAGACCTTTTTCAGGGCTGCCTCCTATGCTTCCCGCATTGGATCGGGCAGTGCATGCAGATCGGTTTACGGCGGCCTTACTGTCTGGGGAAGGCATCCGGCCATCGAAGGGTCTTCGGATTTTTTCGCTATCCCTGCCGGCGATGTGGCACATGCACGTGCAGAGGACTGGTGCGACACCATCCTGGTGGTTTCCTCCAGACCCAAGTCACTGGCCAGCAGCCTGGGACATCACCTGATGACAGGACATCCCTTTGAGCAGGGTAGGTACCTTCAGGCTGGCCAAAACCTGGAAGCACTGCTTGAAGCCATGCAGCAAAATCAATTTGAACGCATTGCCGCGATCACCGAGTGCGAGGCGCTCAGCCTGCACGGCCTGCTGATGACATCTCATGAACAGGGACTGTTGTTGCTGCCCGGAAGCATTGAGATCGTGCACCGTATCCGCCAGGCAAGGAAAGAAGGATTACCCGTGTTTTTCACCATAGACGCGGGTCCAAACATTCATCTCCTTTATCCGGCAACGGCAAAGCAAGCAGTAGCAGGCTTCTGCCGTGACCGGCTTCTTGAATTCTGTGAAAACAATTACCATATTGATGACCACGGAGGTTCCGGTCCGCGCAGCCTCCGGCAAAAACCAGCCTAAATATGCTAACACAGGAGCATTTCTACTCAAAACTCTTGCTCTTCGGAGAGTACTCCATTCTGTTCGGATCTTCGGCGCTGAGTATCCCTTACAGCCAGTTCCAGGCCGAATTGAGTTTTATCCGCGACGACAAATACACCGCCCTCGATAAAGCAAGGCACAGCAATTCCCTGATGAAGGAATTCCTGGCCTACCTTGGGAATGACTGGCCCGAAGCCGGGAACCACCTTGATCTTGCAAGGTTCCGCTACGACCTTGCCGAAGGTTTGTACCTTGAATCGACCATTCCGCAGGGTTACGGACTGGGATCTTCCGGAGCGCTTTGTGCCGCAGTGTACCACAGGTACACCCTTCACAAAACAGGGGTTTCCATTCCGACTCCCGCCATGATCAACGAATTGCGGAGCATTTTCGCAAAGATGGAGTCTTTTTTCCATGGCCGGAGTTCAGGCATCGATCCCCTGGCCATTTACCTGAAGTCGCCACTGTATGTCAATCCTGACGGAAAGCCGGAGATCGTAGGTATTCCCAGAAACTGGAACGACAAGCCCAGCGGCATTTTCCTGATAGACACCGGGCATTCAGGAAAAACCAGCAGTTTTGTGCCGGATTATCTGAAACTCTTTGCCCCGGAGGGCAGGCTATCGGAAACGGGAGCACAACTGGTACATCTGAACAACCTTGCCATCGAAAGCCTGCTGACTGCTGAAATGCAGACATTCTGGAAAACCCTATCCGCACTGTCGGCTTTCCAGTTCAGTCACATGCAGAGCGTGATCCCCCGCAGCATGGACAACTGCTGGCAGGAAGGCCTGGCTTCCGGGGATTACAGTATGAAGATCTGCGGATCGGGAGGCGGCGGGTTTCTCACGGGATTTGCCCCCGATTACAACAAAGCCCGCATACACCTGAAATCCTCCGGAATCCGGACGATCCCGGTATTTTTGGCAGGCCAGGATTAATAACACATACCCCCTTCAATATGCGGATCATTCCCTTCCTTATTCAGAGCTTGTTGCTGCTGGCAGGCACACTGGCCGGTGCCCAGGTCCCTCCGGGTTATTACGATCCCGCTGCAGGCCTCACAGGGCAGGCCTTGCTGAATGCCCTTCATTCGATCATAGACGATCACACCCAGGTGTCTTACGGCAATTTATACACGCATTTCGCCGGTACCGACAGGAAACCCGACAACAGCGTATGGGATATGTATTCCGACCTTCCTTCCGGGCTGCCTCCATACATATATTATTATAATTCGGGGGATGAGTGCGGCAATTACACTGCCGAAGGGGACTGTTACAACAGGGAGCACAGCTGGCCCAAAAGCTGGTTTGGAGGTGACATCTACCCCATGTACTCCGACCTTTTCCACCTGTATCCGACGGACGGTTATGTAAACAACAAGCGTGGCAACCTGCCGTACGGAACGGTTTCAAATCCTGACTGGACATCGCTTAACGGAAGCAAGGTGGGCCCGTGCAACGCTTCCGGCTATGGGGGTGATGTGTTTGAACCTATCAACGCCTATAAGGGAGACTTTGCCAGAACGTATTTTTATATGTCGGTGCGTTATTCCGGAGAAGATGCTTCCTGGCCCGGAAGCGACATGACCCAGGGTGCCCAGCTCAAGGCATGGGCACTGAACCTGCTGATGCAGTGGCACGCCCAGGATCCCGTTTCGCAAAAGGAAACCGACAGAAACAATACCGTTTACCTTATCCAGCAAAACAGAAATCCGTTTATCGACAATCCGGCCTATGCAGACCTGATCTGGGGGCCTGCAGGCATTGCAACACATCTGGACGTTGCCAGTCTCAGGCTGTTTCCAAACCCGGTCACTTCCATGTGCCACATCGTGGTTCAATCTCACAATAATCAGGAAATCCGCGGTTTAGATCTTACGGATGCCTGCGGTCGAATTCTTATTGCCTGTCATCAGGAAGGGAATATCCCACGGGAAATCTCCCTCGATAATCTTGAAAACGGACTTTACCTCGTCAGGGTGACTTTAGATCACGGCCAGTACCTGTACGGAAAAATCGTGAAAGAATAACTTTCAGAACCGGAAAGCCAGTCCGGCCGTAATTCCAAGCACCGACACAGTGACTTCAGATCCCTTGTATGTATCTGAGAAAGATGGTTTTGTGGAGAAGTAATCCAGGTTCAGACCGAGATCCAGGCTGGCGGTGGCATGATAGCGCATGGATGCACCCACATCGAAACCGAATCCTGTGGTCTGGTCGCTCTTCACAAGCACGGTACTGTTGTTTTTCCCGGCATTGATCTCAGGAGCGGCGACATAGGTCAAGCCTGCCACAGGCCTGAAATCAACCGTAATCTGGTCTCCGGCATCGAAACTCAGCAGGGGTCCTGCCATCAGGGCACCGTACACCCAATAGGCGTCATTGTCGTCGGAACCGAGGAGTTCTGCATCAAATTTATTGGCTCCCACCGTCACCAGGGCTGCAAGACCGAAATTCGGCATTAACTTATATCCGAAATTGGCAATGTTAATATGCAGTCCGGTTTTTGCTCCGCCGGTCTTGTCGCTGAGAATGTCATCCCCGCCATAGTCGCCCAGCGGCAGTGAAGGTCCCAGGCTGAAGGCGTAATAACCCTGCGTGTCAGATTTCTTTCCTTTTTTGCCTTTGTACCCGCGTTGGGCTGAAAGACTGTAGCCCACCATCAATATTGCCAGTAATAAAAGACTTGCTCGTTTCATAGAATATTGGTTTAGTAGTTAAAATGATTTGCAAAGATAACAGAATCCTTCAGCGAAGCTTCGCATTCAGCCGGGTCATTCTCAAAATTACCCGCAGCTTAGTCCATGGTAAAACCCAGCAGGCCCATCCGCCTTGCATAGGAGATGGCTGCCTGGGTATTGGGAACATTCAGCTTCCCGATAATCCGCTGCCGGTGTGTATTCACAGTATTCACGCTGATAAAAAGCCTGTCGGCAATCTGCTTACTCAGGTATCCCAGAGAGATCAGGTGCAGGATTTCCGCTTCACGCCGGGTAAGCAGGCTTTCTTCTTCCTCACTGATATCCCTGAAACTGAATATTTCTCCGTTCCTAAGGTTCACCAGGCGGTTTCTGCAGGGAAGGCCGGTATCCTGGTCGGGTGAAATATCCAGCAGGCACAGGGTCAGCCAGGGATGACCGCCGGAATCGAGCTCCATGACCATCTTCTGTTCAATAACCCTGACATACTCGTCCTTAGAATTCAGCACCCTGTAATCGGAGATCAGCTTGTGGCTCTTCAACGCTTCCCTGTCAGCTTGCAAACCATAGCGCAGAAAGATAATGCCTTCCCGCAGCAGAATTTTCAGGTCTTCCGGATGGATTTTGCTGTCGAAATATGTATTTCCCTCACTTTCAGCCTGTTCTATATCATATCCAAGCAGACTTTCATACTTCCGGGATATGTATATATGTTCCTTACGGTACAAATCGAAGACGGTGACAGAACTTTGCCCCATTGCATCCAGCATGTTCAGAAAGGGAAGATGGCGTTCGAATACTGCGTAATCCAACGCTTCTTCCCTGAAAGGGATGGAAGCGAGCAGCTGCATGTGCTGGCTGTATAGACCGGAGATTTCCTCGTCCATATATACTGATTTTTCAGTATTGGGTTTAATTGCCGGCTTAGGGACCTTTGCTGCGAAATTACGTGTAAACGGATAAAACAGTGTAATATGCGTTCGATTTTCTTCATTATTTGTTTATGTTGCTCATTTTCAATATATTCTCAAAAGAACATACAGCTAATCAGAGGACGGGTGATGGATGCCGAAACGAAAGTACCCTTGCCGGGGGCGATGGTGTTTATTCCCGGGAGTGAACCTTTGCAGGGGACAGTGACTGATCCTGACGGCTATTTTCGCCTCGGATCCATCGCGGTTGGGCGCTATACGCTTGCGTCCCGTTTCCTGGGTTATGAGACGGCCATCGTACACGACCTTCTGGTAGTTTCCGGTAAAGAGAGTACGGTGGAGATTTACATGAAGGCGGTGGTGATGCAGGCCGCAGGTGTAGAGATCAAATCACAGGGAAGCAGGCAGGACGCCATCAACGGCATGGCCATGTTAAGCGTCAGGCAGATCAGCATGGAGGAGGCGGGCCGCTATGCCGGCGGATTCGATGATCCTTCACGTCTTGCTGCAACATTCGCAGGAGTGGCCGGTAACCTGAGCAGCAACGGTATCGTAATCCGGGGAAATTCTCCGAGAGGTTTGCTGTGGCAGCTGGAGGGAGTCCCGGTAAACAATCCCAATCACTTCTCCGATGTCACCACCTTCGGGGGAGGCGGTATTACCGCACTCAGCAGCCAGGTAATCAGCAACTCTGACTTTTTTACGGCCGCATTCCCGGCCGAATACGGCAATGCCTTGTCGGGAGTCTTCGACCTGAGGATACGGCAGGGAAACCATGAGAAGACAGAAACCACCGTCAAAGCCGGTACCATTGGCCTTGATCTGGCCATGGAAGGACCGTTCAGCAAAGGGAACCAATCGTCTTACCTGTTCAATTACCGTTACAGCACCCTTGCCCTGCTGGCTCCCCTGCTGCCGGAACACGGGGGCTCGGTAAGATACCAGGATCTCTGCTGGAAAACCTTCGCCCGGATTGGCAGTGCGGGTACCCTGAGTTTTTTCGGTCTTGGGTCCACCGACCGCAGCGGCAGTCTGGCCAGGGAGGACAGCTCGGCTGTACGTTACCCCGAAGACAGGCAAAAAGCGACCTCTATCACCTCAATGGGAGCCATGGGGCTGTCGTACAAGCATATCCTGTCCGCTTCATCACTCCTGACCCTCAGCATGAATGCCGCAGGAAACCTGGTTGATTACACGGCTGACTGGTGCAAAACGGATGGTTCCTGTGTTCCGGCTGAACGTGTCAATTACCGTACCTGGAGCCTGTTCTCCGCCGGCAGTTTCAACCACCGCTTCTCTTCTTCCCTCAGCATGAAAACAGGATTGCAGTTTCGCAGGATTTATTACAGGGCCGGATTGGGCCACGCGGGTTATGAAGAAAGTTTTATCCAGCTGCTCAGCAGAAGCGGCCACGCAGACCTGTTCCAGGCATACGCCCAGTCCAGATACTGTTCCGGCAAACAATGGGTGTTCAATTTCGGCCTTTATTTCAGCCACTTCACACTGAACCGGCAATCAGGACTTGAACCCAGGGCCGGTCTGAGCTGGAATTTCAGTCCTTCCCAGCGGCTGAGCCTGGCATACGGACTGCACAGCCAGACTGAAATGCTGCCGGTTTACCTGGTAAACAAAAGCCTGAACGGCCGGATCACCCAACCCAACCGCAAGCTGCCGTTCTCTGCGGCCCATCATGTGGTACTGGCATGGGACAAGACCCTGGACTCCCATACGAAACTTAAGACAGAGCTTTACCATCAGGCACTCTTTCATATCCCGGTCATCCCCGGGAGCAGTTTCAGCATGATCAACCTCGACCGGGACTGGTACCTCGACGAAGCGTTCAGTCCGGAGGGTAAGGGGAGGAATACCGGAATCGACATCACCCTTGAACGGCACATGCACAAAGGATACTACTGTCTTTTCACTGCCTCGGTGTTTGATTCCAGATACAGAGACGGGAACGGAAGCTGGCGGAACACCCGGTACAACAAACACTGGCTTTTCAACCTGCTGGGCGGAAAAGAGTGGCAAACGGGCCGTTCAGGGAACAACACCCTCGGGGTGAATGCCCGAATCAATTTCATGGGAGGCGACAGGATGACACCGGTGGACCAGGCTGCCTCGCAACTAAGGGGTGATGTGGTGTACGATGATTCCAGGGCTTTTTCTTGCAGAAAACCCAATGTGTATTATGCCGACTTTACCCTGAATTACACCAGGAACAAACCTGCATACAGCAGTACCTGGTCAGTACAGCTGATCAACCTGCTGGGACAGCAGGAAACGAACGGATACCGCTTTAATCTTCAGACACAGTCAGCAGAGCTTTTCGAAGAAGTGACCATGGTACCCAACATTTCCTTGAAAATCGCTTTCTGAGCAAAGGGATCCTGTCAGCACCAACCTTCGGCAGCAGGCGGTACAAGGCCCCGGCCGGTCCCCGAAGGGCGGAGGATATGATGGTCTTAAAGCAGCTGCAGGCGGTTGGCATCCATCCTGATGAAGATGAACAGCATGATAGTGAAGGCGAACAGGGAGGATCCCCCGTAGCTGATAAACGGCAGGGGGATACCGATCACGGGTGCCAGGCCGATGGTCATGCCGATATTTACCAGGAAATGAAAGAAAAAAACCGAGGCCACCCCGTAACCGTAGATACGGGAAAAGGCCGATCGTTGTCGTTCCGCCGCATTTAGAATCCTGATAAACAGCCATATAAACAGAGCGATCGTCGCAACGGAGCCGATAAACCCCCATTCTTCCCCAATGGTGCAAAAGATAAAGTCAGTGCTTTGTTCGGGCACGAAATTATACTTGGTCTGAGTTCCCTGCAGAAACCCCTTTCCGGTGAGCCTGCCTGAACCGATGGCGATCTTTGACTGGTTGACGTTATATCCGGCTCCTTTCAGATCCACTTCTTTGCCAATCAGCACATTGATACGGTCCTTATGGTGCACATCGAGCACATGATGGAAAGCAAAATCGACCGAATACACAAAACCTGCCACCAGCAGGAACAAGCCCAGCAGGGATAAAATGTCGCGCCTGTTCTTCCTGATCTGCGAAAACCAGATAAACGCGATCAGGGCCAGAAAAGCGATGATGATCCATTTGTCGACCATCAGAGCCAGAATAAACAGAATGATCACCAGACCGCCGATAATCAGGACATTGCCTGAAAGCCCTTCACGGTAGAGGACAATGATAAAGGCCGTGAACACCAGGGCCGATCCGGTATCGTCCTGCAGCAGGATCAGGATTACCGGCAGGCCGATAAGGAAAAAGGTGGTAATGCGGGTGCGGAGGTCTTCCATCCGGATGTTCAGACTGCTGAGATGACGCGCAATGGCCAGGTTTACGGCAATTTTGGCGAATTCCGAAGGCTGCAGGTCAAATCCGCCCAGGTCTATCCACGATTTCGATCCGCTCACCTCTTTACCGATGAACAGGACAAGAAACAGCGACAGGATACTCAAACCATATATCATGAAAGCAAATGCATTGAATACCTTTGGTTCTGTCATCAGGATGATCAGGGCCAGCAGGATGGAAACCAGTATCCAGACCATCTGCTTGCCGTAGCGCTGGCTTAGATCAAAAATGCTGTCGTGCTGCTCGTTGAATACGGCCGCATAGATATTCATCCATCCGAAGAGCACCAGCACCAGGTAGATACCGACTGTAATCCAGTCAATATTCTTAAATATGTTCCGTTCTTCTCTGACCATAGGGCTCAGTTACTCATCAGATTTCCTTCTATCATCCTGGTTTCCACATCCTTACGTTTGATTTCCTGCATCAGGTACTTTTCTATCATCAAAAAGGCGACCGGGGCAGCCCAGGTGGCTCCGAAGCCGGCGTTCTCCACGATCACCGAGATGGCGATCTTCGGATTGTCTTTCGGTGCGAAAGCAATAAAGATAGAGTGGTCTTTCCCGTGGGGATTCTGGGCAGTACCGGTTTTCCCGCAGATGGGAATGGAATCCATCTTATAATAATGTGCCGTACCCGCCTCCACCACCTGGTACATTCCTTCCACCACAGTTTCAAAGTGCCGGCGGCTTACGGGAATGATGTGCTTTTGCTGAAATTTAGCCTGTTTGTCATCCGGAGTTCCAACGGCACGGATAATATGGGGTGTGTAATAATAACCCCTGTTGGCGATGGTAGCCGCCAGATTCGCAAGCTGTAAAGGTGTGGTCAGGATTTCTCCCTGCCCGATCGACAAAGAAACAATGGTAAGGAAACGCCAGCGGCTTTTGCCGTAAATATTGTCGAAATACTCGTTTTTTGGGATAAAGCCCTTGACCAGGTTTGGGATGTCGGTGTCGAAGGCGCTGCCGAATCCGAAACTGCAGGTCATTTCCCGCCATTTTGCGTATCCTGCGGCATGATTGGGAAAGGCCCTGTTGTCGAGAATGGTCCGGAAAACATTGCAGTAATATGCATTGCAGGATTGTGCAATAGATTGTATCAGGTCAAGGGGGCCGGCATGTGCATGACAACCCACATGGATAGGACCCGAGGAGTATCCCATGGCACAACCGTAGCGTGTTTGAAGGTTGAGTACCCCCTCTTCAAGGCCGATCAGGGCATGTACCAGTTTGAAGGTGGAACCGGGCGGATACTGTGCCTGTAATGCCCTGTTAAACAATGGTTTAAGACTGTCCTTGGCCAGGATGTTATAATTATGGCTCCGGACACGTCCGACCAACAGGTTGGGGTCGTAAGTCGGGCTGGTGACCAGGGCAAGGATTTCGCCGCTTTCAGGTTCAATGGCTACCACCGATCCGCGTTTGTTTGTCATGAGCAGTTCCCCGTATTCCTGCAGTTTCATATCGAGTGAGGCATAGAGGTTTTTTCCCATCACTGCGATGGTATCGTATTTACCATCCTGGAAACTTCCCTGCTCCCTGTTGAACACATCTACCATGATGATCCTGGAACCTTTGACACCGCGCAGGATTTCTTCGTAAGATTTCTCAATACCGCTGATACCGATATAATCGCCTGGTTTGTAATAAGGATTCACTTCGCAGATGCGCGGGCTCACCTCACCCACATAACCCATGGTATGGGCGGCGATGGGTCGGATATACTTCCGGAGCGTACGCGGCTGAACGTAGAAACCGGGGAATTTATAGAGTTTCTCTTCCAGAAAACCATATGCTTCCTTAGATATCTGTTTTTCAAAGACCGACGGACGGTAGAGGGAGTATTCCCTGATCTTCTTCATCCTTTCCCTGAAAGTTTCATGATCGATCCCAATCAGACCGCACAATTCCAGGGTATCGAAATTCCTGGCCTGCCTGGGGATGACCATCAGATCATAGGTAGCCTCGTTATATACCAGCAGTTCCCCCTTGCGGTCGTAAACCAGTCCGCGGGCCGGGTACTGGGTGATATGCCGCAGCACATTGTTGTTGGCGGAGAAATAATAACTCCGGTCGACAATCTGCAGCCAGAACAAACGGAATACAAAGACCAGCCCGGCAATGATGAAAATCATGCTGATGACATACTTCCTCTTGTTCAGCGCTTTCTGCACGGGAGTGAATAAAAAAAGGGGGGAATGATTCCCCCCGTAAAATTAGTGACAATTCGGATGAGCCTGCAGGCTTCCACGGCTTTTGCCTAATATTTCTTCTCCATGATCATTTTCCCGTTTTCATCCCACATCATCCAGGTACCTTTCTTATCGCCCTTTTCATAAAACATCTCATAACGTTTCACTCCATTATCATCCCAGACATACCAAAAACCGTCCTTTTTATCGTTTTTATACCCCGCTTCGGCCGTTTTAACTCCCGAGCTGTTCCAGGTGATCCAGGTGCCGTCTTTCAGCCCCTTTTTAAACGACCTTTGTTCTTTGATCTTACCGTCAGGAAAGAAAAGGGTGGTGATTCCGTCTTCCAGGCCGTTGACAATCAACCGCTCAGCCACTTTCAAACCCTGCTCATCCGTTTCGGTGAAAGCACCCGTAAACTCCTTTCCGTTCAGGTAATACAACCCGTCTTCCGCCAATTCAGCCTTTTGAGCTGAGGCAAACAGGGCGCTGCAAAGCAGGAGAGAAAACACAACTATCTTGCGCATCGGTACTAATTTAAAATACAAAGATAACAAAACGGGCAGCACTGGCAAAAAAAAAGACAAACCAGCCTGCGGTTTGCCTTTGACTGCGAAAGAAACCAGCCTTATCTTCCCAGGGTTTCTATCCGGATTTTCAGTTCGGTGGAGCCGGGAACTACCTGTACCTTTTCGGCTTTCTCCTTATAGGAGATCAGCGTGGTGGTGACTTCATATTCTCCCGGAACCAGGCCGGAAAAGCTGAAATTGCCGTCCAGGTCGGTATAGGTTTTCAGATTGGTGCCCTGAAGCTGCACTTCGACACCGGCCAGCGATTCGCTGGTCAGGTAGTCAAGAACCTTTCCGCTGATGGATGATTTCAGGTTGTTTGTATTGGTTTCCTTTTCATTACCTGCTGTCAGCACACCGGAACCGATGAGAAGCATGATGGCCAGAAAGGAGAAGATTGCTTTTTTCATTGTTGCATAATTTTGATGATGCAAAGATACAGACAGCCTGAGGCCCTTGCGCAAAAGCCCATTTAAGCTTTTATTATCTTTATGTTAAGCCAATGTTAAGCAAGCCAATCCTGGGAAAGCAGGCTGCTCAGCGCTTCTTCACAACAATATCCGGAGTGAGGACGCTGTTGCTGACATTCAGTGCCCTGTCGCAGATGCTGGCTTCAAAAGCGATGGTGTCGAAGAAGGATAAGGGATTGTTGATGTAAAGTTCGATCGCTATTTCACCCTTGATCGGCTTGGTACTGCCTGAATTGGAGAGCGGGGGGATACGGGAGTTGTTGGTAAACGGGAGGTCGATCTTTTTCAGCACGCCGTTTTGCTTTTCATAGTAAGTGATGAAAAAATTGTAATACCACTGGCTGCCGATATTGAAGGGAGGCAGGGTATCGCCCTGGGTCAGCCCGATATCACCGTCGCCATCGGTAAAACTGATTTTCAATATTCCTTTGTTATCGACACCCGTGGCATTTTGTATTTTTGTGAAACTGACGAATTGAATGGCGGGCGTATCGGCAAACTTGTCCTTCTTCAGACAGGAAGCAAACGGCATGAGCAAGGCAGAAAGCAGCACACCGGCAGCAAGCATCCTCAGTTTGTTCCATATATCAGACAGGGGCAAGGCTTTGATCTTGTGTTTCACTGTGTAAAATTATAAAAAATGTTCGGGCATCCTCCGGAATATGAAGCGATTTTCAGTATTAAAGCAGAACGGGAATTTAACGATCTGGCCCTTGAAATATTTCATTATCAGTATCATCATACAGCCATCTACCAACGTTTCTGCAGAGCGCTCGGCCGGGAACCCGGAGATGTGACACATTACAGTAACATTCCATTTCTGCCGGCCGAATTTTTCAGGACAGAAAAGGTGATCGCCGGGGGGCTGGAAGTACGGCAGGTTTTTCACAGCAGCGGCACCGGCACAGGCAGGCGCAGCACACATCACCTGGCCGATCCGGCTCTGTATGAAATGAGCTTCAACACAGGGTTCCGGCTGTTTTACGGCGATCCGCAGGATTATATCATCCTGGCGCTGCTTCCGTCCTATATGGAACAACAGCATTCCTCCCTGGTGTATATGACCGGAAGCCTGATCCGGCAGACGAATCACCCGGCTTCAGGATTTTATCACCACGATCCCGGGGCCCTTGCAGGGTTTATCAGGGAATATGACGGCAGCGGACGGAAGTTGCTGCTGGCCGGGGTTAGCTATGCCCTGCTTGACTTTGTCAAAACACAACGCTTCTGCATCCCCTCCCTGATCGTGATGGAAACCGGGGGTATGAAAGGACGGCAGAAGGAAATCACAAGGGAGGAACTGCACGGGATACTGGGCGAGGGATTCGGGATAGCTGCCATTCATTCGGAATACGGCATGACAGAGTTGTTGTCGCAGGCATATTCTTACGGCCGGGGACTTTTCCACAGTCCCCCCTGGATGAAGGTGCTGATCCGCGACCGTGACGATCCCCTCGGCTGGGTAGCCCCAGGAGAAACGGGGGGAATCAGCATCATCGATCTGGCAAATATGCATTCCTGTTCCTTCATTGCCACCCAGGACCTGGGCCGGTTAAAGGAAGACGGTTTTGAAGTGCTCGGACGTTACGATCACAGCGATGCCAGAGGATGTAACCTGATGTTGCCCTGATGAAGGGGATTTTTATATCTTTCACCCGGAATTAGCAATGACGATATGACACCATCCCGACAACAACTGAGAAAACCCGGAAACAAAGCCGGTCAAAACCGTGTGACCAAAATCCCCGGTGCCGGAATGAATACGGACACCACCATCCGGGGAAAAGAAAAGCTGCATTACCGGCTCCTGCTGGTGCCCGTCCTGCTGATCACAGCACTGGTCATGGGTCCCACACTGAACAATGAATTTATCAAAACATGGGACGACGGCGTGTATGTGACGGATAACATGACCATCACCAAACTCAGTGCTGACAACATCAGGCTGATGTTCACCACCCCCGTGAACGGAACTTACGTACCCCTGCCGCTTTTATCCTTCGCCCTGGAATACCACTTCTTCAAACTCAATCCTTTCCCTTACCATCTGAACAATCTCCTGCTCCACCTGCTGTGTGTATTGCTGGTCTTCCACCTGATGCGCCTGCTGGGACTGAAGCCGTTATATGCCGCGTTTGCGGCCTTGCTGGCCGGCATCCACCCGATGCGCCTGGAATCGGTAGCCTGGGTAACAGAACGCAAAGATCTGCTATTCAGCGTTTTCTATCTTCTTGCCCTGATATCGTACACCTACCAGATCACCCGTGAAACAAGGAAGCGACGGTATTACATCCTCACCCTGGTCTTCTTCGTACTCTCGCTCTTTTCAAAAATCCAGGCGGTATCGCTGCCGTTGGTACTGCTGCTGCTCGACTGGTACTTCAAACAACCGCTGCGGTGGAAGCTGCTTTGGGAAAAGATCCCGCATTTCGGGCTGAGCCTCGGGTTTGGACTGGCCGGGATCTTCATCCTTGAAAGAACCGGTTCCCTCGAAATCAATTTTGCCTTTTCACTGAGCGACCGCCTGTTTTTCGGACTGCACTCGCTGTGGATATACCTTGTAAAGCTGGTATTTCCTTCTCCGCTGAGTATCTTTTACCCCTATCCCATGTCGCCGGGCAAACCCCTTCCCTGGGTTTACTATCTGAGCCCGCTTTTCCTGCTGCTGATCGCCTTCCTTGTCTTTCTCACCCGGAAACACAACCGCATGGTGATCTTCGGAAGCTTGTTTTTCCTGGTCAATATCATGTTCCTGTTGCAGATTCTGGGAGCAGGACAGGCATATATGGCCGACAGGTTCACCTATATCCCTTATCTGGGCCTGTTCTTTACGGCAGCCTGGGCCCTTCAGTACCTGAGGGAAAAGAAAAAAGATGCCATGCTGGTGCCCGTTGTGGTCATGACAGCGGTTACCCTCATATTTTCCTATATGACCTTCAGTCGGAGCAAGGTATGGAAGAACAGCGAAACGATATGGACTGATGTGATCAGGAAATTTCCGGGTAAGATCGCCTCGGCCTATTCCAACAGGGCATCGTATTACAGGGAAACGGAACGCAGGACCCAGGCCTTGCAGGATTACAGCATTGCCATAAGGCTTGATCCCAGCAATGCGGTATCCATCATGAACCGCGGCAATCTTTTTTTCGACGAAGGCAGGCTGGATTCGGCATACAAAGATTACAACAGGGCGCTCAAGCTGAATATCAGCAAACTTGAACTGGACCTTTTATATGCGAATTTCGGCGCCGTTTACGCAAAACGGCAACAATACGACAGTTCGCTTTATTATCTGAATCTATCGTTGAAACTGGATCCCTTGTTCCCGACGACATATCTGAACCGCGGGCTCGTATACGAGAACACCGGCAGACATCTGCTGGCCATTGCTGACTACCGGAAATACCTGGAGTTTGAGCCCGGCGACGACAGGGTATATTCCAGCATCGGAGTGAACTACCAGCATATGAAACGATACGAGGAAAGCATTCCCTGGTTTGAAAATGGTATGAAGGTCAATCCGAGGTCAGGACTTCATTACAACAACAGGGCATACTCCCACAATGCCCTGGGCCGGACAGACAAAGCCAGGGAAGACATCATCCGGGCGATAGAACTGGGTTACAGTGTCAGGCCCGAATTTGCCGCATACCTGGGAGTAACCCCATAATCAATTCTTCTGTTCCGGTTTTTAAAAATCGGGCTACCTTTGCACAAATTTTACGCTGATGGAACTAACCCACATTGAACACATCGGCATTGCGGTGAAAAGCCTCGAAGAGAGCATCCCCTATTATGAACAGGTGCTGGGGCTTTCATGCTACGCCATTGAAGAAGTAGCCGACCAGAAAGTGAAAACGGCCTTTTTCCGGATCGGGCAAACCAAGCTCGAACTGCTGGAATCCACTGATCCTGAAGGCCCCATCGGAAAATTCATTGAGAAAAAAGGGGAAGGGGTGCATCATATCGCCTTTGCCGTCAGGGAACTGGAACAGGCACTGCAGGAAACGGCCGCAAAAGGTGTCCAACTCATCGACCAGACTCCCCGGAAAGGAGCGGAAGGACTGCACATCGCCTTTCTTCATCCGAAATCCACCCGCGGGATACTGACGGAGTTCTGTGAGGACAAACAACACTAAATCAACGATCATGGAAGAAAACGACCGGATAAAAGAACTGATGGACAAGCGCTCCCAGGCCAAACTCGGGGGCGGGCAAAAACGCATCGATTCCCAGCATAAAAAGGGCAAGCTAACGGCAAGAGAAAGGATCGACATGCTGCTGGATGAAGGCAGCTTCGAGGAATTCGACATGTTTGTCACCCATACCTGTACCGACTTCGGCCTTGAAAAAGAACACTATATGGGCGATGGCGTGGTAACAGGCTATGGTACCATCGACGGCAGGCTGGTGTATATCTTCTCGCAGGACTTCACTGTTTTCGGAGGATCGCTTTCCGAAGCATATGCCATGAAGATCTGCAAGGTACTCGACAAGGCCATGAAGGTCGGCGCCCCGGTGATCGGCATCAACGACAGCGGCGGTGCCCGCATACAGGAAGGAGTGAAGAGCCTGGGAGGTTATGCCGAGATTTTCCAGAGAAATATTCTGGCCAGCGGGCTTATCCCGCAGATATCCGCCATCTTCGGGCCCTGTGCCGGCGGAGCGGTGTATTCTCCGGCCCTCACTGATTTTACCATCATGACCCGCAAAAACAGCTACATGTTCGTTACCGGTCCCAAGGTGGTGAAAACCGTTACCGGCGAAGTTGTAACGGAAGACGAGCTGGGAGGGGCTACGGTACATGGCACCAAATCAGGGGTCACCCATTTTATTGCAGAAGACGAAGAAGAAGGCATCATGTTGATCCGCAAGCTGTTAAGTTATCTCCCTCAGAACAACCTCGAAGATCCTCCCATACAGCCCTGCACCGATCCCATCGACCGCCTGGACGATGAGCTGAACAGCATGGTCCCCGAAAACCCGAACAAGCCATACGATGTCAAGGACGTCATCCTTTCGGTGGTTGACTACAGCGAGTTTATGGAAGTACAGCGCCATTATGCCCCCAATATCGTCACCGGTTTCGCGCGCTTTAACGGGATTTCGGTGGGTATCGTAGCCAACCAGCCCAATTACCTGGCCGGGGTGCTCGACATCAATGCATCGCGCAAGGCGGCACGTTTCGTCCGTTTCTGCGATGCTTTCAATATCCCGCTGGTGACCTTCGTCGATGTACCGGGATTTCTTCCTGGCACCGCACAGGAATACGGCGGGATCATCCTGCACGGGGCCAAACTGTTGTTTGCCTATGGTGAGGCAACCGTTCCCAAGGTTACCATCGTCCTGCGCAAAGCATACGGGGGCGCTTATGATGTCATGAGTTCCAAACACCTCCGGGGCGACATCAACTACGCATGGCCCTCAGCCGAGATTGCGGTGATGGGGCCTAAAGGTGCCATTGAAGTGCTCTATCAGAAGAAACTCGCAGAAATCGAAGATCCGGCCGAAAAAGAAGCGTTCATCAGGAAACAGGAAGACGATTACAAGGTGAAATTTGCTAACCCTTACAATGCTGCAAGATACGGCTATGTCGACGATATCATCGAACCCCGGAATACAAGATTCCGGGTGATCCGGGCACTGCAATCCCTGTCCACCAAAAAAGACCTCAACCCTCCGAAAAAGCATTGCAACATCCCTCTCTGACAAGCGGATCAGACTAACATTGACTGCCTAATACCAGAACTACCATGAAGAAATATAAATTCAACATCAACGGAAATCCATACGAGGTTGAAATAGAAGATCCGGAAGGCACCACGGTGGAAGTGACAGTAAACGGAACAACCTATGAAGTGGAACTCGACAAGGCCATCACGGTATCAAAAACGCCGAAACTTGTCAGGCATGCCGCCGTACCTTCCACGGATTCCGGCCCCCATGATGTGAAAACCAGCAGTCCGGCAGCCCCCAAGGGAAGCGGCAATATCAAATCCCCCCTTCCGGGAACCATCCTCGATATTCATGTGGAAAAAGGCGATCAGGTGCGTTTCGGCCAGAAACTCATCACACTGGAAGCCATGAAAATGGAAAATGTCATCAATTCCGACAAAGAAGGGACGGTCAGCCAGATACATGTGACAAAAGGAGGCAGTGTGATGGAAGGAGACACCCTGATTACCATCTCCTGAAAAACCGGGCGAAAATCTTGTTCAGCCCTTTTGTAACTTCATCTTTACCAGCCCTATACGGTTCTCGGAGGCCTGGATGATGGTGAACACCCAGGGGTCGATGATGATCTCATCGTCTTTGCCCGGGATGCTGGAGTGGACGGAAATGATAAACCCGGCCAGGGTTTCATAATCTTCAGATTCGGGGATACCCAGCCTGTATTTGCTGTTCAGGTAATCGATTTCAATCCTGCCCGAGAAAAGGTATTCATCATGGCCGGTCCGCCGCTCCACCAGCCTGGCCACATCATATTCATCATCGATTTCGCCAAGGATCTCCTCGATAATGTCTTCCACCGTGACGATCCCGGAAGTCCCACCCACCTCGTCCACCACCACAGCAATACTTTTGCGTTCTTTCAGCATTGCCTGCAGTGCCCTGTTTGCAGGCATGGCTTCCGGCATGATCATCACCTCCTTGATGATCTCCTGAATACCGGCAGGCTTTCCGAACAAATCAAACGAATGTACATAACCGGTGATGTTGTCGATACTCTGATGATACACCAGGATCTTTGAATGTCCCGATGCCACAGCCAGGCTTATCACGTCAGCGATCGAAGCATCATCCTCCACAGCCCTGATCTCCGTCCTCGGAACCATACACTCCCTGATCTTGGCATTCCGGAAATCCATGGCATTCTGGAATATCTGTATTTCGGTCCCCTGCTCCCCCTGCCTGCTGGTGGCAGTGGCTGAAAATTCCTTCAGATAATTGTCAAGGTCAACCATCGAAAACACATAATCCCCTTCGGCAACAGCCACTTTGAACACTTTTCTCAGCAGCCATTCCGACAAAGCAGTGAACAGGTAAACCACAGGGTATAACAACAAATTGAACAGGTAGGCGGGATAGGTGAAAAACCTGAGCGTTCCGTTGGGATTGATGCGAAACAGGGTCTTTGGAATAAATTCGCCGAAAATCAGGATGACCAGGGATGAAACCAGGGCCTGCAGGATCAGAATCAATAAGGCATTGTTCAGGATATCGGGCAGGGAAATACTGAAGAAACCGTAAAGCAGGCGTTCCATCATCAGACCATAGATAACCACCACGATATTGTTGGCAACAAGCATGGAACCGATAAACCTGGAGGGTGTCCTGGTCAGTTCGGTCAATATCCGGGCATAAGCCTTCCCTTTATTCCTGTCCACCTCGAACTTCAGCTTGTTGGCTGAAATGAAGGCGATCTCCAGTCCGGAAAAAAGTGCTGAGAGCAGAACGGTGACGATGATGATTCCGGCATGTTCCATATCAGCAGGTATTATTGTCTTTGTTCATCAATGGAAAAGCTGCCTGTCGGGCGTTTGATCACCCAGTTGTCGAAACTCTGGTCAGACTCAAAACCCTGACCGTACAATACCTTATCCCGTGTGGTGATGCGTACATGTTCATCGGAAAAGATCCTTGCCTTTCTTTCATCCCATACCAGGTGCTCGGTATGCAGGGTTTCCTTGCGCTGAATACCGATAACCTCCACCTTGTTTCTGGCTTCCATGATCCTGGTTTTCTCAAAGATAACAGCTTTCTGGCAATGCAGCACCGATTTTTCCACCAAACCCTTGTCATAAAAAATGACATGAACCCCCCGTGGGAAATCAATATAGGGTTCCTTTCCTCCATATCTCAAAAGGCGCGGACTTTTTAACACGATCCTGGTCTCAGCTGAATCGCTGTAAATGATTTCAACATCGGTTGCGGTTTCCAGGGGAATGGTGTCGGCAGCCATCATTTCCGATACGGTTTTCAGGTCATTCTCACAGGAAAGCATCAGCAGGCAAAGTGCAGGCAGGAAGAAGGCTTTGGATACCTTTGCCGCCAGGCACCGGTGTAAGCTGAATGCTGAAGCAGTCATGGTTTTCGTGCCCTTACGGTGGTATTTTGATAGATCCAGCATGTGATCAGAAATTCCTGCCCTTCAGTCATACCTGCCTCCAGAATTTCTTTTTCTTCCGGGAACAGGGCACTGTATTGCCTGATTCGGAAACGGGCAAGTGAGGAAAGTTCCGGATATTGCTCCAGGGCATCCTGGTATTTTTCAACGGCCAGACAGTAAACCAGCTTGCGGTAATAGTCACTTTTACCGCAAAAGCCTTTGCTGAGTGCATAGCAATCGCCCTGGATGATCAGGGGATACCCGTCTGAAGGATCAAAAGCAAGTGCATTTGCTGCATGCTGGAAACCGTATGGGGCGCGGTCTTCCGTACAATTAACCATGGCAGTGAATTGCTGTCCTTTTGCCATGACCAGGGTGTCTCCCGATTTCAGTGCCTTCATCAAAACCGGCATGGCAAGCTGCGGGATACCCTTACGGGAAAAATACTCTCCAAGCCTGAGCGCATTGGTTGCCGTTGTATCCAGGTCGTACAAACGTTTGGCCAGTTTCAGGTACTTGTCGGCAAGCACGCAGGAGTTATCCTCAAGGGCAAGAAGTACCTGCTCCAGCACGGCAGGATTCATGGAGTCCTTTTTCAGAAGATCGTCGAAAGCAAGCACAACCCTGTCGCATTCAAGGTATTGATGCAGGGCAATGTCCATGGTTTTCACGGCCTCCTGGTGGAGGTTGGCCTGGATGTACTTGTCGGCCAATGCACTGGTGAGCATCCGCCTGCAATCGAGATACACCTGCAGGAGTATCGTGGTGTCGAGTTTCCCGGCTTCAGCCATCCGGCAGGCAGTGTTGAAATAGTTCACCAGGATGGGAGGGCGGGATAAGAAGCCCTCCATGGTAACCGACTTGTTCAGTATCCAGAATGCCTCCTCAAAACGGGTGCTGTCTTTGAGCAGCAGCTCTACTCCTTTCCGGCCAAGCACATAGCCTTCTCTCCCGAAGTTTTCTATCCTCCTGTCGTATACAAACATCAGGGTATCCAGTAACTGCTTTCTCAAATCCTCCTCCCAGGTACGTGCCATCAGGTAATCCAGCATGACGGCCCCTTCCATATAAATCTCCTCCGAAATGGCCGGGCAGGTATGAAACACCTGCTTCCACACTGCCAGGGCACCCACCGTGTCGTGCCTGATCAACAAGTCCCTGTAATGTTCCATTTCCTTTACACAGGACAGGCTGTCGGTGCTGCCGGTCTGCGCCTGTAATTCAAATCCCTGAATGAAAAGGGATAAACAAATGAACACTAATTGAATATACCTTACTAAGCGGTTCATATCTCCGGATTTATTCGAACTTCTTTCTGTAAAACCAGGTTTCAAACACAGAAAAACCCAGGCTGAACAAAACATAATTCTCCTGTATGAGATTGTCGGATGTGGTTCCTTTTCTGCCGAACTCGAAACCGAGATGGACCCGGGACTTTGTCCGGGCCAGGGGTAATCCGAAACCGAGAGTGAATGCCAGGTCGTTCAGTTGCCGGGAGTGCAACTGCAGGTAGGTTTTGGAATACCTGATCCCGGCTCTGTAACTGATTTTCCGGTAGTAAGCCGAAAGGCTGTTGAAATCGGGGATGTATTGCATGCCCAGGGCAAGATCCATGCTGTTTCTGAGGGAATCCTTTTCGCCGAATATCCTGAATCTGCTCCAGTCCTGGAAACGTACGTCAGCCTGTACCATCCATTTATTGGTCCTGCCGACCGATATGCCTGTACCCCAGGCATCAGGAAGGAAGATCTCACCACGGATGCCGGGACTGTTTTCCACGGTATCCTGCACATAGATGATTCCGGTGCTTCCCTGCAGGTAAGTTTCCGACAGCAGTGAGCTTTTGGCGGTAATATTCCGGCCGCTGCTGAAAATAGCGCCCGCCGCCAGTTGCAGGTCATTCCTGAGCGTTGTATGGTACTGAAGTCCGTAAGTAAACATAAAGTCATTGACGCTGATGTCGTCTTTGACCCTGAAATAGCGCATATAGGCTGAATCGGGAAAGGTCAGGGCCCTCAGCCTGCTGATGGTTCCGAAAAGGTAAGACACATTGACCCCGGCCGAAAAGGACTTCCCGAACCTGAAAGCATGTCCCAGGAATACCTGGTTAATGCCGCCAGATCCTTCGTAAAGCCTTACCATCCGGCCGATTGAATCGGAAACGGAGGCGTCGCTCACCTTGTATCCGACCTGGCTGTATGGCAGCAGGCCCAGGGATGATTTCCACCAATGGGTAACGGGGAATCCGAACAAAAGGTGTTTGATGGTACTGTAGTTAGCTTTCTGTGAAAGGCTTTCGGTTTTCAGTGTCTGAAAATTGGTGGTGATGGCTCCCTCAAAAACAAAGGAGGTGGTATCGAAGGCTGAATAGGAGGCAGGATTCAGCACATTGACAGTGGCAGCATCCCGGAATGCGATACCGGCACCTCCCATGGCCATGGTCTGGTTGTTCGACAGCCTGAACAATTCACCGATACCATAGCGGGAATAGGGTGAACTGAGGGGTTGCTGGGCCTGAACCGCCAGGGAGGGTAAAAGCAACACCAGCAGCATTAAAAAAAGGCAATCACCTTTCCGCATGGTAATCAAGAATTTCATTCAAACCTTTCAACACAATGTTTGGGCTTGCAAAGATGCTATTTTTCAGCCGATTCTCAAAAAAGTCTGCATCGCCTCCGCTGAGCACTGCCTGTAATCCGGGATATGCTTCCCTGTACTGTGTAATCATAGCATCGGTTTCCAGCAGCACCCCCTGCATCACACCCGAAAGGATGCTGTCGCGGGTGTTTTTCCCGGGCAGGCTGAATTGCAGATCCGGTTCCAATAACGGCAATTGTCCGGTAAAAGTGTTCATGGCCTGAAAACGCATCCGGATACCGGGTGCAATGCTGCCGCCCAGGTATTCGTCACGGGCAGTGACCAGATCATAGGTAATGCAGGTACCGGCCACGATCGCCAGCACCGGCTTTCCGGGAAAGAGTGCCCTGGCTCCGACCGCCGCAGCCAGCCTGTCCCTGCCCAGGGTGGCCGGTGTCTCATACAGGTTCTGCAGGGGAAGCGGCGTCTTCTCATCGAGGATGACCATGCTGCCTGCTTCCCTGAGCGCGTTGATAAAACCCGGCTCAATACCGGTAACAGCCGAAAGGATGATGCCGGCAAACGGTCCTGCCTTTAAAATTTCCGAAAGCAAGATGGAATGTTCCGCAGTCCGTTCTGTCCAAACCGTCCTGAGTTGCTTTTCTTCAAACACTCCCGCTTTCACCAGGGTGTTTCCTGCATCAACCGCGAGTTTTTTCACCATAGATAACCTTCGTAATGAACCTGTCTGATTATAGCCCAAGTTCCTCACTGACGGGGAGCATTGCCCGGATACAAAGTTCGGCAAATTCCGGCAGAGGAATCCCGATCTTTTCACATTCAAGGATATTCTCTCTCTTTACTGATGCAGCAAAGGACTTCTCTTTCATCCTTTTTACGACTGAAGCGGGTTTTACGCTTGCCAGTTTTTTATCCGGATAAACATAGGTAGTGGCGAATATCAGCCCTGTGATTGTCTCCCCTGCCGCCAGGGCGTGCTGAAACAGGGTGCTTCTTTCCCTGCCCGACGACATTTCGTTGTGCATGGCGATGGCATCGCGCATTTCCGGATCTGTATCATATCCCTCCAGCAAGCCGGCCGTTTTTTGGCCGTGTATATAAGGATCAGCTTCCGTGATTTCCACATCCAGGTCGTGAAGCAAACCCGCAAGACCCCATATCTCCGGGTTCTGCGACAGTCTCACGGCAAGGGCACTCATCACGGCCTCCGAAGCAAGGCAATGCCTGATCATCCCTTCCTGCTTCACATGCTGATGCAATAATTCCAAAGCCTTTTCGCGTGTCAGCTCCATAGCTTTTTTTTGCAAAAATAGCAATTCGGCCGGAACGTCTGAACACTGCATGAATCCCTATCTTTGCCCCTGCAGTGAAAACAGGGGGGCAGTGCCGGGAACTGCATCGCCATCCCCGGAAAAATATCTGGCAAGATGTCCGACAGCCCTGTCATTGAAAAGAACCACCCGCCCACCATCAGGGCATGGGTCATGTATGACTGGGCCAACTCGGTGTTCCAGCTCACCATTGCATCAGCCATCTTTCCGGTATATTTTGCAAGCGTCACCATGCGGGAGGGATCCGACAGGATTTCCTTTTTCGGCCTGGAAATCATCAATACGGTGCTTTATTCATGGACTATTGCTGCGGCCTACCTGCTGGTGGCGGTATTGAGCCCCGGCCTGGGCGCTGTTGCTGATTACACCGGAAGGAGAAAGGCATTCATGAAAGGTTTTACCTGGACGGGTGCCGTGGGCTGCGGAATGCTGTTTTTCTTCGGCGATATCCCCATTGAAGCCGGCATGGCGGCCTTTTTCCTGGCATGGCTGGGATACGGAGGCAGCCTGGTTTTTTACAATTCCTTCCTTCCGGTAATCGCCGACAGCCGCCACCACGACCATATCAGCGCCCGAGGTTATTCCATGGGCTACCTCGGCGGTGTCACCCTGCTCATCATCAACCTTTTATTCATCCTTTTCCCGGCTTTCTTCTTCATCCGCAGTCCTGCACTGCCCTATCAGCTTTCGTTCCTCACAGTATTTATATGGTGGACGGGATTCGCCCAGATCACATTCAGACACCTGCCGAAATACACCTTCGGAAATCCTCACAGGCGGCACGTAATCTTGAATGGATACATGGAATTGCTGAAGGTCTGGCGGCAAATCAGGCAATCCCGCAGCATGCTGTTGTACCTGTCCGCTTTCTTCTTTCTGAGCAGCGGAACGCTCACTGTCATGTTCATGGCTGCCACTTACGGAGAAAAAGAACTCCGCCTGGAGGCACCGGTGCTGATCGGCACCATCCTTTGCATACAACTGCTCGGGGTAGCCGGTGCCTTTCTGTTTGCAAAGCTTTCAGCCCGTTTTGGCAATATCCGGATGCTGATGGCAGGAAGCCTGCTGTGGGTGATCGTATGTACCTGGGCTTACCATATCCGGGGACCGGCCGGATTTATAGCCGTAGCAGCATGTGTCGGGCTCGTCATGGGCGGAACCCAGGCCCTTGCACGGTCAACCTGGGCGAAAATGCTGCCTGAAACCAGGGATCATACTTCTTACTTCAGCTTCTACGATGTGATGGAAAAGTTATCCACCGTAGCAGGGCTTTTCAGCTTCGGCATCATGGAAACACTGACAGGTAACATGAGAAAAAGCGTCCTCAGCGTGGTGGCTTTCTTCACAGCCGCCATGCTCATCCTGGTGATGCTGCAGGCCGGAACCGGCAGTCAAAAACCGGTGGCACCGGATCAATAATCCAGCGTCAGGATCCGCCCTTTGGTGAATCCAAAGAAAGCTTCCTTATTGGCAAGCTGTATCCCTTCCATCAGATCGTCAGGCGTATATCCGGCAAGCTTCAGGCAGGTCGGACAGGCATATACACCCACCCCCTTCTCCAGCAGGGCCTTAATATACACATGAGCCGGTTCAAAATCCCCAAGCTGCAGTTCCTTTGCATCCTTTACCAGCAGTTCCACCGCGTGGATGTCCATATAAACCATTACATCCCTGTCCTCAGCCATCATAGCCGCCATCTTTAACGGCATCAGGGCCCTGTGTGCATCCTGGTATGCCTCAGTAATGTGAATAAACACACCGTCCTTTACCAGAACGGCAGAATCAGCCGGCATGGATTCACCCACCTGTGTGCTCTGATTGCAGGAAATGCCCATCCAGGCAATTAACAAAAGGAATACGATCTTCTTCATACTTTCGTTTTTGATAAATTAATACTCAGCGGGAGTAAATATAGTACATTCCTGAATGCAGAAAGTATTATTTTCGCAGCCTGCTTTGCATCAGCCGATGATCATAAGCTGCCGCCGCTGCCGTTAACGAAGAATATCCTATAATATGTTAATTATCAATAGCTACGAGGAATTCGCTCAGTTAAAGGGACAGGAACTCGGGGTTTCCGGGTACCTGAGGATCACCCAGGAACAAATCAATAAATTTGCGGAAGCCACCCTGGATTTCCAGTGGATCCACCTGGATACCGTAAGAGCAGCGACAGAAAGCCCATATCAGAGCACCATCGCCCACGGTTACCTCAATGTCAGTGTGTTACCCTATCTCTGGGGACAGATCGTGGAGTTCAAAAACGTGAAAATGATGGTGAACTACGGGATAGAAAAGCTGAAATTCACCAGCCCGGTGCTTGTCAACGACGAAGTCAGGGTGCGGGCCCGCCTCGAGGATGTGCAGAATCTCAGAGGGATCACAAAAGCACAGATAGCCATCACCCTTGAAATAAAGGACAAAGCCAAACCGGCACTGGAAGGCCTGATTGTTTTCCTCTATCACTTTGCCTGACAGGCGATTAGCAATTAACAAACTTTAACAAAAAACAATGGAAACATTTTCCGTTTCTGTTGTTTCCTTGGCGGATTCTGCCGTCCTTTGCAGGCCGGAATCAGGGAGGTGTTTTCTCCTCGTTTTTAGTAATACAAACCAAAACAAGTGTTCATGGATGATAAGTTTATCGAGATCCTGGAGAAAACCAGGGAGTTGTCTTTCAGGTACCCCATCCGCAGGATGACCTTTGAAAAAATTGCCGACAAGCTGGGTGTTTCGCGCATGGAACTGAAATCTTATGTGAAGACAAAAACGGAATTGGTTGAGAAAGCGCTTGAATTCGAACGTTTCAGCTTCCAGGTGATCTTTCAGAAGCATGATTTTGAGGGTGTGAATGCCATTGACATCCTGTTCACCGTCAGCAAGGAAATGAGCCGCAGGTTCAGGGACATCAATCCCGCCCTTACCGTTGACCTGAGAAAGTACTTCCCCGAGATTTACCAGAAGCATATCGAAGCCAAATATGATTTCATTTTCAACAAAATGAAAATCAATATTGAAAAGGGGATCAGCCAGGGGATGTACCGCAACGACCTGAGTGTGGAACTGGTGGCAAGGCTTTACATGGCCCGCCTGATGGATATCCATAATCCGGAGCTGTTCCCTCCGGAGATGTTCTCTTTCGAACTGCTGTTCAATTACACCATTGAGAGTTTTGTACGGAGTGTGGCTACTGCGGAGGGACTGAACTATTTTGAGACCAGAATGAAATGCCTGAAAACAGATGGGAAGTGATATGAAGGACGAAAAGTATGAACGGATACTGAATGAGTCGGGAAAGATCTTTCAGACATACGGGATCAGGAATGTATCCATGGATGATATCTGCACCACACTCGGGATCTCCAAGAAGACGCTGTACCAGTACGTAGACAACAAGGCAGACCTGATCTTCAAAATCCTTGAGGCACATCACGAGGTTTACCAGCATTTTATCCGGGACCAGATTGCCCGTGGAGGAAATGCCATTGACATCATGATGGCGGTGGATTCTTTTGTATGCAGCGAAATGAAAAACTATACCCCCGACAACATCTTCGTTTTGAAGAAATACTACCCGGAGGTTTACCAGGCCATTTTTGAGATGAAGCGGAATTCCATCCTGGAAGGCATCACGGCCAATCTGAATGCCGGGATCAGGGACGGACTGTACCGCAAAGACCTGGATGTGGATCTGGTAGCCCTGATGTTCGTGAAAAATCTCGAAGAGATCCACCAGCTTGAAATGAGCAGCAGCAACGACAGCAGTTTTGAGAAGATTTTCGAGACGATGTACGATCATCATATCCGGGCCATTGTCACTCCTGCCGGTCTCGATTATTATGAAAAGAAAAAAATCAACCACAATAAAGCATACTCATGAAAAACTACATTCTCCTGTTCATCATCCTGCTCTCCTGCTGGTTTACGGGCCGGCTGACCGCCCAGGAAGCCGGAAAGACATTCAGCCTGAAGGAGGCACAGGACTACGCACTTAAACACCATGCCACAGCCAGAAATGCAGGAATTGACCTGGAACTTGCGAAGAAGAAGATATGGGAAACCACGGCTATCGGGCTTCCCCAGGTCAATGCCGCCATATCTTACCAGTATATGCTGGATGTTCCTACCACACTGCTGCCCGATTTCATTACCCCGGCCATCATTGGTGTGAACAAACAATTGTTCGGACTGGAGCTTATTGAACCCGAACCGCCCATTCAGTACTTCCCGGCCAAATTCGGCACCGAACAAAACCTCAGCCTGCAGGGAACCCTCTCGCAACTGATCTTCAACGGACAATACCTGGTCGGATTACAGGCTGCCCGCACTTTTTACCGCTCGGCCGAAAAAAACCTCGAAAAAGCCGGCATTGAAGTCCGTGCCAACCTCACCCAGACATATTATATGCTTGCCGTTTTCAAGGAAAACCGGAAACTGCTCTCCAAAACCGTTACATCCGTTGAGCGGACGCTTTTTGAACTGGAAGAGTCCTATAAGAACGGCCTGGTGGAAGACATTGTGGTAGACCAGATGAAGTACAACCTTGCCAACCTCCGTAATACACTAACCGCAGTAGACGGACAACTGGTGGTTGCTGACAAACTGCTGAAGTTCCAGATGGGCCTCGACCTGACGGAAAACATCACCATCACCGACAGTGTCCCTGTGCTGCTCGAAAGCATCAACCAGCTTCCCATGGAAGCAGGAACATTCAAGGCAGAAAACCATATCGACTACCGCATCGTGGAAACCGGCGAACAACTCCAGTACCTGAACCTCAAAAAAGAACAGGCCAATTACCTGCCGGTGCTGAGTGCCTTCTTTACAAGGCAGGAAAACGCCATGCGGGATCAATTCGATTTTCTCGACAAATCCGGGGAATGGTATCCCACCACCATCCTCGGGATCAACCTTTCGGTGCCCATCTTCACCAGCGGCATGCAACATGCCAGGGTACAGCAGGCCCGTCTTGAACTGGAAAAGATGCGCAACACCAAAAGCCAGGTGAAGCAGGGGCTCAGCCTTGCCGCAGAAGAAGCAAGGATTACCTATAACAATGCCCTGGATAAATTTCTCGCCGAAAAAGACAACCTCGGTCTGAGCGATAAAATCTACCAGAAAACCCTGATTAAATTCAGGGAAGGGATCGCCAGCAGCACCGAACTCACCCAGAATTACAACCAGTACCTTACAAGTCAGACAACCTATTTCAACACCCTGTTCGAGCTGCTGAATGCAAGGATCATGCTCGACAAAGCCTATCAGCAATTTTAAACCGCACTAACACGATACAAGAATGAAAAAGCTATGGATCTTCGCCGGCCTGCTCCTGATGATCGCCGGCTGCAACAACAAACAGGACAAAAAAGCAGAACTGGCCCGGCTCATCACACAGCGGGAAGCGCTTACGGAACAGATCAACAAACTCCGCCAGGAAATCGCCCTGACGGATTCCACCGTGGATGACACCCGTAGCAAAACCGTTGTGGTCACAGCCATTCAACCCCGAATCTTTAACCACTTCATTGAAATCCAGGGAAAAGTTGACGGAGATGAGAATATCGGGGTGAATCCCCGGACCGGCGGTGTGGTTAGCAATATCATGGTGAAAGTCGGCGACCGGGTATCCCGCGGGCAGACCCTCATGGAGCTGGATGCCGAAGTCACCCGCAGATCGCTCGACGAAGTAAAGGAAAGACTGGCATTTGCAACCACAGTTTACAATAAATATAAAAACCTCTGGGACCAGAAGATCGGATCCGAGATTGAATACCTCAGTGCCAAAAACAATAAGGAGAGTCTGGAAAGAACGGTGAAAACGCTTGAGGAAACCCTGGAAATGTCGCGCATCGTGTCTCCCATTAACGGCACAGTGGAGGAAATCCCCGTGAAGATCGGACAGGCCGTATCACCCGGATTCCCTGCCATCCGCGTAATCAACTTTTCCAGGATCAAGGTGGTGGCCGAACTGGCTGAATCCTATGCCCGAAGAGTGAAAGCAGGCGATGAGGTAAACCTCTATTTTCCCGACTACAACCAGGAAACCTCGGCCCGTATCACTTTCGCCAGCAAATACATCAACCCGGTGAACAGAACCTTCCAGATCGAAGTCGACCTGAATGAGCCCGGCAACGGATACAAGGCCAACATGGTGGCTGTGGTCAGGATCAACGATTACAGCAACCCCGCCGCATTTGCGGTTCCTGTTAATGCCTTGCAGAAGTCGGCAGATGGACAGTTCGTTTTCCTGGCCCGGCCCGGCAAAGGCGGGTATGTGGCACATAAACAACCCATCAGCATCGGACTTATTTACAATGGATTGGCTGAAGTTACCTCGGGACTGGAAGCAGGCAACCAGGTGATCACCATGGGCTACCAGGATCTGTATGAAGGACAACCCGTCAGACTCTGATCCGCTTTCATGAATTTCATCCTCATTAACGCACTGCCATGAAAGAGATCACAGAAAAAGTACGGGAGTTCTTCGGAACTTCCTGGGCCATCGACAACCGCTCCAGTATTTACGTCCTTACAGTCATCATCACCATCCTGGGACTGTTCAGCTATTTTACCATGCCCAAGGAGTCGTTCCCCGAAGTGGTGATCCCCACGGTGCTCGTCAGCACTGTATATCCGGGAACATCGCCCCAGGACATGGAAAACCTGGTGACCAGACCCATTGAAAAAGAACTGAAATCCCTGGCCGACGTAAAAAACATCACCAGCTCCTCCCTGCAGGATTATTCCACAATCGCAGTTGAATTCAACACCGATGTGGAGATACCCGAAGCCAAACAAAGGGTGAAAGATGCCGTGGACAAAGCCCGTCCGAATCTTCCCAATAACCTTCCCAACGAACCCGACGTCATGGACATCGACCTGTCGGAATTCCCCATCATGTATATCCAGTTGTCGGGCAATTACGACCTGGACCGCTTGAAGAAATACGCGGAAACTGCCCAGGATAAGATCGAAACGCTCAAAGAGATCACCCGTGTGGATATCGTTGGTGCCCTCGAAAGGGAAATCCAGGTGAATCTGGATATGTACAAACTCCAGATCGCAAGCCTTACACTGGGTGATGTGGAAAGGGCCATTGCCAGCGAAAACCTCACCATTTCAGGTGGTAACATGACCACTTACGGAATGAAACGATCTATCAGGGTTGAAGGTCAGTTTAAAGATCCCGCTGAGATATCCGATATCGCGCTCCAGTCATCCAGCGGCGCCATGGTGTATATCAAGGATATCGCCACGGTTAAGGACACCTTCAGGGAACAGGAAAGCTTCTCCCGCCTAAACGGGAAAAACGTGATCACCCTGAATGTGATCAAAAAGAGCGGGGAAAACCTGCTCAATGCTTCCGACCAGATCAAGGGGATCCTTGATGAAATGAAAATCTCGAACTTCCCTCCTGACCTCGACGTAGTGCTTACCGGCGAACAATCGCGCTATACCAGGAATACCCTGGAAGAACTCAACTTCACCATGATCGTTGGCTTCCTGCTCGTGACCCTGGTGCTGATGTTCTTCATGGGCTTCACCAATGCCTTCTTCGTTGCCCTGGCCGTTCCCCTGTCGATGTTTATCGCCTATATGATCATGCCGGCTCTGGATTATTCCCTGAACATGATGACCATGTTCAGCTTCATCTTTGCCCTGGGGATCATCGTGGACGATGCCATCGTGGTGATAGAAAACACCCACCGCATCCATAAATTCCAGCCGGATATCGTGAAAGCCGCCAAATACGGCGCCGGGGAAGTCTTTCTGCCTATCCTGTCAGGAACCCTTACCACCCTGGCACCCTTCTTTCCTTTGATCTTCTGGCCGGGTATCGTGGGTCAGTTCATGATCTACCTGCCGGTTACCCTGATCATCTCCCTATTTGCCTCACTCTTCGTAGCTTATTTCATCAATCCGGTCTTCGCGGTTTCCTTTATGAAACATGAATACCACACTATGAAAGATACGGAAAAAAGAAGAAGGCTCAGGAGAAGTTCCATCCTCTTCCTGGTCCTTGCACTGCTCTTCCACCTGATGCGCTGGCCCGGTATGGGGAATTTCATGATCCTGGTCTTCATCCTCAACCTCCTGTTCCACCTCTACATCAAAAAGGCCATCAAATGGTTCCAGTCAACCGGCTGGCCGGCCGTACTGAACCTTTACGAAAAACAACTCCGTTTCTTCCTCAGGGGAAGGATGCCCTACTGGCTGCTGGGCGGCATCTCAGCCCTGTTCTTCCTTGCCTTTGTAATTGCCGGCATGGCCAATCTGAAGGTCAGGTTCTTTCCCGACAACGAACCCAATAACATCTATGTGATGATCAGCCTGCCGGTGGGTACCGACCAGCTTGTGACCGACAGCATCACCATCGTGGTGGAAAAAAAGGTGATGGAAGTGCTCGGGGAAGACAATCCCGACGTGGAATCGGTCATAGCCAACGTGGCCCTCGGCGCCGGCGACCCGGAAGGCTTCGACCGCTCTGTGGCCTCAGAAAAGGGAATGATCACGGTCAACTTCGTGGAACATAAGTACCGCAAAGGACCCAAAACGGAAACCTACCTCGAAAAGATCCGGGAGGTGGTGAAAGGAATACCTGCGGCCAATATCGTGGTTCAGAAAAACAGCATGGGCCCCCCTACCGGAAAACCCATCAATATCGAGATCAGCGGCGAAGATCTGCCCGTTCTCATCGCCAATGCGGAAGCATTCCAGAACTACCTTGACTCAGCGCAGATCCAGGGAATCCAGGAACTTAAATCGAACTTCGATCAATACAAGCCGGAGGTCATCATTAAGATCGACCGCGAAAGGGCCAACCGCGAAGGCATCTCCACCGGCCAGATCGCCATGGAAATCCGTAATGCCGTGTATGGTGCCGAAGTATCGAAATTCAAAGACGGGGAGGACGAATATCCCATACAGCTCCGCTATGATGAGAAAACGCGTAAAAACGTGGATGCCCTCATCAACCTGAAAATCATCTTTATGGATATGGTTTCGGGAAAACTGCGCCAGATCCCGCTTTCCTCGGTGGCGTCCATTCATTACCAGGACAGCTATGGCAGCATCAACCGGAAAAACCTTAAAAGGGTGATCACCATTTCTTCGGAAGTGCTCAGCGGTTATACCGCCAATGAGGTGGTTGCCAAGATCAAAACCCTGGCGGAAAGATTTCCCAAAAGCATGGGCATCGAGATCAAACTGACAGGAGAACAGGAGGAACAGGCCGAAACATCGAACTTCCTCTTCCTGGCCATGATCATATCGATGGGTCTGATCTTCTTCATCCTGATCACCCAGTTTAATTCCATCGGCAAGGCAATGATCATCCTGAGCGAGGTGGTCTTCTCCATCATCGGGGTGATCATTGGCTACGCCATCTTCGGAATGGACATCTCCATCCTGATGACCGGCCTGGGAATCGTGGCCCTGGGAGGGATCGTCGTAAGGAACGGCATATTGATCGTGGAATTCACCGATGTACTGAAGAGCCAGGGACTAAAAACACGCCAGGCGCTGATACAGGCCGGAAAAACCCGTATCACCCCGGTGATCCTGACAGCCACCGCTACCATGATGGGACTGGTTCCCCTGGCCCTCGGCCTGAACATCAACTTCGTAACCCTGTTTACGGAACTCAATCCGCACATCCACTACGGCGGCGACAATGTGATGTTCTGGGGTCCGCTTTCATGGTCCATCATCTTCGGACTGAGTTTCGCCACCTTCCTTACACTGATCTTCGTTCCTGCCATGTACCTGATGTATGAAGCCTTCAAGGTCAGGCTCAGCAGGAGAAGGTCCAATAAGATCTACCGCAGGTTGCAGAAGGGAGAATCCCCCTTTATGTGGGATTAACAGCAGATTAAGGCGTTCCGGTCCCGGCTTCCCGCCCGGAACGCAGCCCTGCCTCCTGCAGAAAACGGATGACATCCGGATTCTCCGGCTGCGCCAGGGACGCCTTCTCCATATATGCGATGGATGCTTCCCGGTCAGTGCCGGCAAGCAACAGGCCAAGGTTGTAGTTGGGCTCAAAACGTGCGGGATTGATTGCATGAACCGCCTTCCATGCCCCGATACGGTCGCTGATCCCGGGCTGCTTTAAAATCAGTCCAAGGTTGCGGTAAACATTTTCCTCTTCCGGATCGAGCCGCAATATCCTCAGGTAACACTGCAGGCTGGAATCTGGTTGCTGCAGGTAATCATAGTACACATTGCCCAGGTGGAACCAGGCATCCTGGTAGGCCGGATGAATCTGTACTGCCTTCTGAAGCAGGGCCAAAGCCCTGGCAAAGTGCTCCCTGCGAACCGCCCCGTCGCGGGTCTGATTCGCCGCCCAGGCATACCACTGACCCGCAATGTTGTTGCTTTTGGCACTGTTGGAAGAAACCTTCACATCCGTGGTGTAAAGGGTGAAGTCATCCTTCCAGTCGCCATTGCGGTCAATCGCCAGGAAAACATATATTATCAGCACTGCAGCCAGTACCATGGCAATCACCCGGCCCGCAGGCTTTTTCAGCCGTGCCGCCAACAAGGGCAGCTTTTCAGAAACCAGCCAGGCCGCTAAAACACAGAAAGCCACCGAAGGCATGAACAGGAAACGCTCCGCCATAAATACCCCCACAGGGAAAAGAATGTTGGATACCGGAAGGATGCCTCCCAGGTAAAAAAGCAGCAGCCAGGAATATAATTTCTTTTCTTTCAATCCCTTCAGTGAGAAAAACAGCAAAAACAGATACAGTAAAAGGGAAAGCAGGGCCCTTACATCCGTAACTTCCAACAGCTGAATATGATACGGATAATAATCCCAGGTCAGCGGATAAGGCACGAACAGCAACTTCACGTACAATCCCAGGGTGAACAGGATGGTCCCGGCTTTTTGTGAAGCAGTGGCATGGAGGAAAGGATTGTCGAGCAGTTCGGTGGAGGGACCGGATTCAAAACCGCTCAGAACGGCAGTTCTGATAATCAGAAACAGTGAAAAAGCGGCGAGCATCGGAAGCCAGGCAAGCAATAATTCCCGAACCTTTTTCTCCCTGAAGAACCAGCCTGCAAGGGGGATCAGAACAAGAAAAACCGCGGCATTTTCCTTCGACAGCAGGGCGATCAGAAATACCGGAAAAACCCACAACAGGAATTGTATCTTCTTGCTGTCGAGATATTTAAAAAACAAGATCCCACTCAGCAGCGCGCCTGTAAGGCTGAGGATCTCATCCCTTCCCTTGAGGTTGGCCACCACCTCGGTATGTACCGGATGGGCCAGGAAAAGCAGGGTGGCCAGCAGCGGAAGGTGATGATACCACCGGCTTTGATCACTGATCTTTAATAATTTGCGAAGGAAAACATAGAGCAGGATACAGCACAGTGCAAACAGGATCACATTGAAAAAGTGACTGACATGAGGGTTTTCTCCGAAAAATTCGTATTCAATCGCGAAAGTCACCATGGAAAAGGGGCGGTAACGGCCTCCGGTCAGCATAATCTCATTGTCTCCGTAATAACCGGCAAAAAAATGCTTCCCGGACAGGCCGGGTATGCCTTCGAATCCTTCTTTGGTGTATTTGTTTCCCGTAATCACATAAAGATCGTCCAGCGCATAGCGGTTGGGGATGGTATTGCCGTAAAAGACAAAACACAGCAACAGGATCACGAGATAGTGGGTGCGTGCGGGATCTTTCAACTTTTCTGGAGGTTTCGCTACTTTTGCAGGAGCATGCTTCTTACCGGCCGGCTTCATCATCGTTAAGATTGTGATGCAATATTATGAATTATTCATAACCCGTCCTGCTTCCCTGAACAGCAGTCCATGAAAAACCGCCGCATGAACTTCCTGGTATTTTTTTCCGTCGTATTGCTGATATACGCTTCGGTGAACTATTATATCTGGCTGAGGGCATCCCAGGCCCTGGCCTGCACTCCGGGTGTAACACCCTGGTTCACCGGCCTGTTTCTATTCCTGGCCGCCTCCTATGTGGTGGCCCGGGTGCTGGAAAGGCTGTATTTCTCTTATCTGAGCGATATCCTCACCTGGATCGGCGCTTTCTGGCTGGCAGCCATGCTTTATTTCTTCCTTACGGTGCTGCTGCTTGATGTAATCCGCCTGCTGCTGCTGCCGGTACCAGGTTTCAGCCTGAAGAGCCTGTCCGGCTACCCGCAGTTGAAATGCATCCTGCTGCTGACGGCCGCCGCACTGACGGCCGTCCTTCTTGTGACGGGTTACCAGCGGGCCGTAAGGACCAGGATTAACCGGCTTGAGATTCGTATCCCGGCACGACAGGCCGAAAGCGATTCCCTGACCATCGCCATGGCATCAGACATTCACCTGGGAACCCTGATCAATGCCCGCAGGCTCCGGGGGCTGGTGCAACAGCTGAACGGCCTGCAACCCGACATCATCCTGCTGGCAGGCGACATCGTGGACGAAGATCTTGCCCCCGTGATCCGGAACAACCTGGGAGCCGCACTGCTGGAGCTGAAGACCCCGCTCGGGGTCTGGGGAATTACCGGCAACCATGAGTATATCGGGGGTGCGGATGAGGCCGTAACATACCTTGAGGCGCATGGCATCCGCATGCTCAGGGACAGTGCCGTGAAATTAGCGGGAACGGCCTGGCTCATCGGCAGGGAAGACCGCGACAAAGCGCGTTTCACGGGAAAAAGAAGGAAAAGTCTTGAGGAACTGCTCGCTGCCACGGACGACTCCCTGCCGCGCATCCTGCTCGATCACCAGCCTTTCGCACTCGACAAGGCAGCCACAGCCGGCATCGACCTGCAGTTCTCGGGTCATACCCACCATGGCCAGCTCTGGCCACTGTCAGCGCTTACAAACGCAATCTATGAAGTCAGCCGGGGCTACATGCGCAAACAAAACACCCACTTCTACGTATCGTCCGGCTTCGGAACCTGGGGGCCACCCGTACGGACGGGATCACGGTCGGAAGTGGTGGTGGTGAAGGTCTTTTTTGAAAAAGAATGAGGTAAGTATGAAGTATGAGGTATGAGATATGAGATGGGTGGGGAAGAAAGGTCGGGATGGCACTTAAACCGGATCTCAGACAGGACAGTACTCAGGGAAAAAAGTGAGAACCAATCTCAGTATTTCTAAGTACTCAAACCAGCTCTCACTCTGTTTTTTGGCTCTTCTAATAGATGATACATGCAACTTACAACCCATGATTGAGTATGGCATAATGTGGAGGTGTCAGCTAAGAAATTAATGAAGGGTTCACCCATTTTTGATTGGACTGTCGCTAAATGAATATTATCAGAACGATTCACCGAGCCGCCTATACATATCTACAGTATTCACACTCTCAACGCCCAAAGCATTGCAGGCATCAGGGATCTTAATATCTTTTTTACTTTCCGGCTCGCTCTTTTCCTGAGTAACAACGATTCGGTTTGCAGAATCCGCTAGCGCATATGCAACAACGAATGCATCAGCTTCATCGACATCAAGAAAAACACTTAGTGCCTTCTGACGGTAATGTTCACTACGTGACATTGCCCATGCGACAACCTGCCTATAAGAATTCAATATAGATTTTGTGTCCTTGAAGAAGTCCGCAGGTAGGTTTTCAATACACCATTCTCTTAAGGCATCCTCATTTTTGTAGATTTCATTTTCCACCTTGTCAATACTGACTATGAGGCCTCTTTCAGCCAGTTCCCTGACCTTATTCCAGAAACTGGTGGCGACATCAAGAGGGTATGTGACTCTATGAGCTTGGATAAAGAAATTACTATCAACAACATACAATGCCATATAGGTTTAGATATGTTGAGTAATAAAGGTATGGAAGGTGTCCCCCCTTAGACTTGTCAGCTTGTAAGCATCCCGTACCAGCAACTGTCCTGCATTTAATGCATTTTTAACGTGTGCAGCAAAGGTCACACTGATTCTTTTTCTGGCTGTTGCATAGAAATTACCACCATCACCCTGGTTTTCTTTTTTAACGAATTCACGAGTGGAATACTCGTCATAAAAACGATAAAACTGGGATTGGGATATTTTACCAGTATCCAGTGCTCTGCGTGCGATGACTATTTCACTAACTTTAAATGTTCTGGCAGCATATCTAATGTCAGCTTGCCGAGACCAGACCTCATTAAAAGCATGTGACGGAACCAGAAATTCGGCCGCCACTTTATCACAGAGTATTTCAACAGGGTCATTTGAAGGTTGTAGCTTCCTGAAATCAAAGCCCGCACTCCGGCCTACCCAGATATGTGCCAGTTCATGAACGATGGTGAACATTTGTGCTGATTTGAAATCATCGTTGTTGATGAACATGAACGGCGCCATATTGTCGACCAATACGAAACCCCGGCATTCATCCACCGGAATCTTCCGATGTGGGTTGTTCTCCACTACGCCATTAAAGACTGTAATAATCCCAACCTCTTCAATTTGCCTGACTAAATGGTCTAATGCGTCTTGCCATGTATTATGAAAGGAAGCCCAATTCTCCTGCAAACCGAGCGTGGTTCTGATATCGTCAGCAATAGAAACAACGGGATTCTGATGCCCATAACTCCCGACAAACAATAGAGGTGCGAGCCCCTTGTCCCTCAGGTATTCCCTTAGCCAGTCCTGACGCTGTTGTAAAATTAAAATAGTATCATATATGTTCAAACTGACCCTATCAGCCGGTGTATTGTTGGTTCGGAAGAAGGGAATGGGTAGGCTCTCAATTGGGGGTTCTTTTAACATCAGGTACCCAAATGGCAGATGTACTTTCCGGGAGAAGGCCTCTAACTGGTTAAACGTTGGTTGCTTCTCGCCATCCAGCCAATCCTTGACATTAGGGTTATTAGCTGTGAATGTTTCGACATCCAAGCCAGCCCTGGCAATTGCCCATTGAATAATATCCGGTGTAACGTCTATCCTCATACATCAAAGGTACGTCATTTATACTCGTGTAATGGTTCTGCAACCAGTGATAGGTTGTTTTCCGGTAAATTGTTATATTTCTCACATATGGATACCACCTTTGACCTACCAGAGTTGTAATAAAGAAGTGTCCATATCATTTTCTTGTAGTTAAAATAGAATTTATTAAACCTATCAATCCCAAAGGCACATTGCCCCACTGTTATCGATTTCCATTTTCCCGGAGCACCTCGGGCATGGGCGTCTCTTTCTGCTCCATTTTACCAGATTATCCGGTGAACTGCATATGGGACAGGTATAAAGGTCATCAGCATCAAATAAAAGCAATTCCTTTGCGATGGGTGTGCCTCTTTGAAAAGTAACGCCATTCTGGCCAACAATAACATCTACTATCTCCTCGCAGGCTTTACATATGTATGTGTCCACATCCGCTTTCATCCCAAAGTCATGTCCGGCTGAGGTCAGGACGGAATAACCACAGGAGGGGCATCTATATGTATACTTGTGTCCCATATACGTTGTTACTGTAAGGGGGGTAATGGAGAACCCAAACAATCCATCATCATCATTTTCTGCGCTTTATCACCATTCTCTCCTCTGTATTTTCTTTTGTCAAGGTTATATTTCCGGCAGGATGGATGCATCAACACAACGATGTCAGCAACAATTCCATTATTAAAAACCACATTTCTTGATACTTGACTTCCGGTAGCATCCAAAGCCGCATAAGTTTTAATTGTTGACCAAGGACTCAGGCTATTGGCGGTACCGGCAAGAAATCCGGCGACACTAAGGCCTAATGCCATGATAAGCTTTGGTTTTTGTATGGTTAGCTGCTCAAGAAAAAAGGTCTGGCAGTCCCGGATGAAAAAGGGGTCATCAAAGCCCGGACTCTTACCGGTAGATTTGCCATACTTCCTGACACCCATGACTGCGTTTGTAAAGAAACAGTGATTCAATTCAATATGTAGCTGGTTTAGAAAGCTTTCCAGATTACGCCAGGTTCGGGAATTGTCATTTGCGGTGCCTCCCTGTCTTAAATCTTCCTTATACCAATCCAAAGTTCCCCAGTCGTGGCCGAGTACCATATAGTCTTTATTTGATATGGTATCGCTGCCATCGACAATACCCTTACCTCCCGGGAAGAATGAACGCCCTTTGATTTCAGCCCGGACTTTAACCATAGTTTCAGGGTAGGTTTTGATATCATCCAGTTTGTACAACAAAATGCTGAGATCTGTCATTGGAATGAAGTAAAATAGTGAGTACTCATACGACCACCCGGTTAACTTACCGAACAATCAGGAAGAACCGGCAAAACACATCAAAGTTAAGAAGATTATTGGGATGGACAAGCAATGCAGACTTCAGTTTCATCATGGTCTATTTATCTGGGTCATCCATAAAATTGCTTCACTTTATCGTTAAAATTCAGGTTACATTTGTATGGTTATTCTCCCGCCTGGGGCGTTACAAATCGTCTGACCATTGAAATCAACATTATGAAAGTTCTTACAGCATTCTTTTTCGCTGCGGCATTCCTGCTGGTCCCGTCCTGCGATGTGGTTAAACAGGCACAGCAGATGGGGAGCCTGATCAATTGTGATTTTTCCCTGAAAAGTGTGGAAAACATCACCCTCGCCGGGGTCAGTGTTCAGCAGGTACAATCCTTGTCCTCACTCAATGTGCTTGATGTGGGAAAACTGACCGCGGCTCTGGCCGGAGGGGCACTGCCGCTGTCTTTCACACTGAACGTGCAGGCCAGGAATCCCAATAAATCTGCTGCCGGTATGAACCGCATGGAGTGGATACTGCTGATCGATGACATCGAAATGACGAAAGGAATCCTGAACCGTAAGATCAACATCCCGGCCAATAACGGGACTTCTGTCATTCCGCTTCAGATGAACTTCGACCTGAAAAAGGTACTGTCGAACCGCAGCGGCGACGCCCTGCTGAATTTCGCGCTCGGACTGGCAGGTGCCGGCAACACACCCAGCCGGATCACACTGAAAGCCAAACCCACCATCAGTGTTTCAGGATACAGCCTCGATTATCCGGGCTATATCACCATCACGCCCTAAGATTCGCTGTGTGTAAGGCTGTCAGGGCCTCATGATCACCTCCGTCACATTGCCCTGGCTGAACAGGGTGTGGGCATACTCCCTGATACGGGATGGTTCCAGCCCATCCACCAGTTCCCCGTAATCATTGATCATGTCAGTGCCGCTGAAGTAATAATCCGTCAGCATGTTGTCCCACCAGTTGTTTTCTTTCAGGTCTTCCTGCCTCTTTTTCAGAAAATACTCCCTTGCCTTCAGAAGGTCATCTTCCCTGGGTCCCTGCTCCTGCATCAGCCTGATCTCCCGGTGAACGATCCCGGCAAGCCTGTCGGCCTTCACCGGATCGGTGTCAAACATGACTGTCAGCTTCCATGCCGGCTCCGGAAACTGCTGGATATTCATGGAAACCCTTACGCTGTAAGTGCCTCCTTCATCCTCCCGGATGGATTCCGTGTACCTGAGTTCCAGACAGTGCCGCAGGGCTGCCGCAAGCATGCGCGACTCCCTGCTGACGGTCGTACTGCCGTGGTAACAGATCATCACTGAAGTCCGCGGCGTTTCGTTTTCCCGCCTGAAGTCTGCACTCACTTTGCCCCTGGGAGGTCTGATCCCGTCATCACCCGGTTTTTCCCTTTTCCCCTTTGCCGGAAGACTTGCCAGGTACTTCTCCACCAGCGGTTTTGCCGTTTCCGGATCGACATTGCCTGTCAGCAGTACCGTGAAATCACCGGGATCTCCGAATCTTTCGCCATAGATCCGCTGCATTCTTTCCATGTCAATGTCATCGAGGACTTCCGCGGTCAGGGGGATGACTCTCGGGCTGCGGTTGCTCATCACCACGCTGATGGTATCGCTGAAAGCTTTGCGGGGATTGGAAGAGGCATTTACAAGCTGTGCGCGTTGCTTTTCTTTCCAGATGCCGAAGTCCTTTGCATCCCATCTTGGTTTGGTGAAATACAGGTGCATCAATTGCAGGGCAGTTTCAAGATCCTTCGGGGATGCACTGCCTGCCAGCAATTCCTGGTCGGAGCCTATCCCCGGACCGACCCCTGCTTTTTTTCCGGAGAGCATTTTCACCAGACCGGTCTTCGAATAATCACCCAGGCCCATGTCGGCCATAGCCCTGCTCATCAGTCCGGCTGCCGTAACATCTTCGTCGCGTAACAATGACATGCCGCCGGCGCTGAAAGCTTTTACAAGGATCTCATCCTCACGGAAATCTGTTTGCTTAATGATCACCCGCATGCCGTTTTCCAGGGTCCATTCCGTGGTTCCCAACAGGTCGTTTTTGGTGATGGCAGCCACCTTCCCCGCTGCAGGCCTGGTTTCCATCAGACTGCTTCCCTGCAGTTTATCCTCGTAAGGAGCAATATCCGCTGTGCTGAAGCCCGACAGCAGCTCCCTGATCGCCTGCACTCCCGGGATGAAGATCCCTTCCTTTTCAGGACCGGTCACGGTAATGATCATGTTGGTGTCCATGATATAGCCCATGGCTGTGCGGTTGATCTCCTCCAGGCTGATCCCCGGCATCATGTGATTGGCAAACGCATATTCGTATTCGGTCCCCGGAGCGGGCTGACTGTTCAGAAAGCGGCCCAGCAGCGGCCGAAGTAACTCCCTGTTTTTCCGTTTATTCCTTTCAAGGTATCGCGATTCATAGTTTCGCAGGAGATTGGCTTTGGCCCTTTCCAGTTCAGAGGACGTAAACCCGTGTTTTCTGACCCTTTCCGTTTCCACCAGCAGGGCTCCCAGTGAAACCAGGGCTTCATTGTTCTTTGCCCTGGCAGAAACGGTAAATGCATCACAGGTCTTCACAAAAGACCCGTAATAACTGCCCGCACTAATGAAGGGCGGGTTTTCCTGCATGCCCAGTTCGTTCATCCGCTGGCCAAACATCTGGTTGATCAGGCTTCTGACCAGCTGGGTGCGCATATAGGCATGGTTCCTGGCATGTTCCGGGATGGCAGGATGCTTGTAAATCAGTTCAACACCCGTGCCTGTAGCTTCCTTGTCGGTGGCAATGCCGATAAGCACGTCATGGTTACCGGGCACCAGATGGGTTTCTTTCATGGTCGGCCCGCTCCTGGCCGGTATCCGTGAAAACAATTGCACGATCTTCATTTCCATGGTGTCGGGATTAAAATCCCCTGTCACGATCACGGCCTGAAGATCGGGTCGATACCATTTCCCATAGAAATCCCTGATCCTGTCGTGCGGGAAGTTGCGCAATACGGCAGTATCGCCGATCACATCGCGCCTGGCGTATTTGGACCCTTTAAAAATCACGGGTGCAAGCTTGTTGTTCATTCGTTCCCCGGCAGAGCCGTACATCCGCCACTCTTCGAGGATTACGCCCCGTTCCTTTTCAATCTCCGCCGGCTCGAACGATACCAGGTGCGCCCAGTCGAACAGTACCAGCAGAGCGCTGTCGATGATGTTCTCCCGCAGCAGCGGAACATTCGACAGGTTGTAAATAGTCTGCTCAACACCTGTCCCGGCATTCACATTCTGTCCGAATTTCACCCCGATGGTGGCCAGGTAATCCAGCATGGTCTTGCCCGGGAAATGCTGTGTTCCGTTAAAAGCCATGTGTTCCGTAAAGTGTGCCAGGCCGTTCTGGTCGTCTTCTTCATCTATCGCACCAATTTTATTGGCCAGGAAGAACTCGGCCCGGTTTTCCGGGTATTTGTTGGCAATGAGAAAGTACTGCATACCGTTTTTCAGGATGCCGGATTTTACAGCGGGATCGGGAGGAGGGAAATCATTGAGGTTATATTCCTGGGCACCGAGCCGGCTGATCATGGCAAGGATCACCGCAAGAACAGTGAGAAAGCCTGGTCTGATTGTTTTCATGGTTGTTCTTTATATGTTTACAAAGATATCGGAAACATTTGAATTCAAGTGTTTGTTGTTAATATGCGGCTGTTCTTCCGCAAAAAACAATGATGCAATGAAAAAAGGTATCTTACTTACAGTAATTCCGGGGCTGGTGATGCTTCTCATCGCCGGCTGCAGGCCGGCTTCAGGCCCCGGGGAAAAGGGCGGCAAACTCAGGGTGCTGGCTACCACAGGGATGATCGGCGACCTGCTGAAGCAGATCGGAGGTGACAGCATCACCGTGGATGTCCTGATGGGCCCGGGTGTTGATCCCCATCTTTACAGGGCCAGTGAAGGGGACGTCAGCAGGCTTGGCGGAGCTGACCTTGTTTTTTATCATGGCTTACACCTGGAAGGAAAACTGGACAATATTTTTGAACGAATTCAAAGGAGTGGCCGCAAGGTGTTTGCGGTCACCGACACCATCGCGCCTGAACGCCTCATTGCATCCGGGGAATTTGCCGGAAACTACGATCCGCACCTTTGGTTCGACCTGGATTTGTGGGCCGACATAGCCGCCTATGTCAGCACGATTCTTGAAGGACATGACCCGGAAAACAGGGATTATTACCGTGGAAATCTGCAGCGCTACCTGCGGGTGCTCGACACTGCCGATCAGGTGATCCGGGAAATGACCGAAGCTGTTCCACCGGATAAGAGGGTACTCATTACTGCCCATGACGCTTTTCATTACTTTGGAAGGAATTACGGATTTGAGGTGATCGGCCTGCAGGGTATCAGTACCATAGCGGAGGCAGGTGTCAGGGATGTGCAGCAGCTCAGTGCCTTCATCGTTGAAAGGAAGATCCCTGCCATCTTTGTGGAAAGTTCCGTTTCTTCGAGGAATATTGAAGCCCTGGTAGCTTCTGTCAACAGCAGGGGAGGGCATGTAAGCCTTGGTGGCAGCCTCTATTCTGATGCACTCGGCAATCCCGGCACTCCCCAGGACAACCTCGCCGGAATGATCACGTATAATGTCGAAACCATCACCCGGGCGCTTAAATAATATTCCGATGGAAATGAAGTATGCCGTTACTGTCGACGACCTGACCGTTGCCTATAAATATAAACCGGTACTCTGGGATATCGACCTGAATATCCCTGAGGGTGTGCTGATGGCCATCGTGGGTCCCAACGGAGCGGGGAAATCAACCCTGATCAAGTCCATTCTCGACATTGTAAGGCCGGTTGCAGGGAATATCTCCATTTACGGCAAACCATACCGGGAGCAGCGCAGGCTGGTGGCCTATGTTCCGCAGAAGGGGAGTGTTGACTGGGATTTTCCGACTCATGCCCAGGATGTGGTGAGTATGGGTACTTACGGCAGGCTCGGATGGATCCGCAGGCCGGGAAGCAGGGAAAAGAAGGCGGCACTTGAGGCCCTGGAGAAGGTTGGCATGCTCGAATTCCGGCATCGTCAGATCAGCCAGTTGTCTGGTGGACAGCAGCAGCGAATCTTCCTGGCCCGGGCCCTGGTGCAGCAGGCAAGGGTGTATTTTATGGATGAACCCTTCCAGGGGGTGGATGCCACAACAGAAAAAGCCATCATTCAGATATTGAAAGATTTGCGTCAGAGCGGCAAGACGGTGATAGTGGTACATCATGACCTTCAGACAGTTCCCGGGTATTTCGACTGGGTTACCTTTCTGAATGTCAGGAAAGTGGCCACCGGACCCGTGGGGGAGATCTTTAACGATGAAAACCTGGCGAGAACCTATGGCAATCAGTTTAAACCCGACATTCTAAGCTGACATGGATCCGGTAGAATATCTTTCCCTGCTGTTCAGCGATTATACACTCAGAACGATCAGTCTGGGAACTGCGCTGATGGGCCTTGTGTGCGGGGTGCTGGGCAGTTTTGCTTTGCTGCGCCGCCAGAGTTTGCTGGGTGATGCTGTTTCTCATGCGGCCCTGCCCGGCATCGTGCTTGCATTCATGATCACGGGTACCAAAGATCCATGGCTGTTTTTCCTCGGAGCCATACTCAGCGGCCTGGCCGCCGCGGTCTGGATTATCGGTATCAGTGCCCGTACACATCTCAAAACCGACACTTCTCTCGGGCTCGTGCTTTCCGTTTTCTTCGGACTGGGAATCCTGCTGCTGACCATGGTGCAGCGAAAACCCAATGCCAACCAGGCCGGGCTCGACAGTTTTCTCTTCGGACAGGCTGCCACGCTCATGGTTTCCGATGTCATCATGATTGCCATTATCGGCCTGGTGAGCCTGATGCTGGTGGCTGTTTTCTGGAAGGAATTCAAACTGCTGTCGTTTGATCCGCAGTTTGCGGGTACACTCGGTTTTAAGATCAGGTGGCTGGATATCCTGCTTACTTCCCTTATCGTGGTGGCTATTGTGCTTGGTCTGCGGACAGTGGGAGTGGTGCTGATGAGCGCCATGCTGCTGGCACCTGCAGCCGCCGCACGGCAATGGACCAACAGCCTGGGAACCATGGTGTTATTTGCCGGTGTTTTTGGCGCAATCGCAGGCCTCACCGGAACAGCGCTCAGCACTGTTTCAGATAAAACGGCTACAGGGCCTGTCATCGTTTTAAGTGCCACCCTCCTGGTCCTGGTCTCGTTTTTGTTCAGTCCGGGCCGCGGGCTGCTGTTCAGGCAGATCCGCCTGGTCCGCAACCGCAAACGCCTGCGCCTGAACAAAACCCTCGCGGTGATGTATGAGATTGCTTCGGCTCACGAGGAATTCAACCACCCGCATTCCATCAGCATCCTCAATGATTTCAGGGGGTACAGTAAAAAATGCCTGCGGGAGCTGGAAGCCAGAAACCTCATCGTCTTGCAGGATAATACCTGGATGCTTACCCGCGAAGGCTACACAAAAGCAGGAATGAATAACCCTGAAAGTCAACCGGGATGAGCAATCCACAGATAGAAATACAGCTCATCGCCGTGGTGGTTGCTGCAGCATGCGCCATACCGGGGGTGTTCCTCGTGCTCCGGAAAACGGCCATGATCAGCGATGCCATCAGCCATGCCATCCTCCCGGGTATCGTCGCCGGCTTCTTCCTGACCAGGGATCTCAGTTCTCCCTGGCTGGTGCTGATGGCCACCCTGACCGGAATGCTGACGGTGGTGCTTGTGGAAGTGACACATAAAACCGGACTGGTAAAGGAAGATGCCGCCATCGGCCTGGTTTTTCCGGCCCTGTTCAGTATCGGGGTCATCCTCATCGCCCGTTTTGCGGGTAGTATCCACCTCGATACGGATGTGGTACTCTCCGGGGAGATCGCTTTTGCCCCATTCGACAGGCTGTATGCCGGAAACACGGATCTGGGGCCAAAATCAATCTGGGTGATGGGAGGGATCCTGCTGATCAGTCTGACATTGCTGATTGTTTTCTATAAAGAACTGAAGATTAGCACCTTTGATCCAGAACTGGCGGCAACCCTCGGCTTTACACCCGTGCTGCTGCATTACAGCCTGATGCTGCTCACCTCTGTGACCACTGTAGGAGCATTCGATGCCGTGGGAGCCATCCTGGTGGTGGCCCTGATGATCGTTCCCGCAGGAATTGCCTACCTGCTCACCAGCAAGCTGAAGACGATGCTTTGGCTTGCCGTGGGTTCAGGCACCTTATCTGCCATTGCGGGGTACTGGCTGGCCCGCCGGCTCGATGGCAGCATCCCGGGCTCCATGGCCGTGGTACTCGGCCTGTTTTTCCTGCTCACCTATCTGTTCTCATCCCGCCATGGCGTGATCCCCGGTATTTTCAGGCTGAAGAGGCAGAAAAAGGAATACGCCCTGCTCACCTTCCTGCTCCATATCAAAAATCACAGCGGACCCGGACAGGATCCCGCCGAAAGGGATGTGTCACATCTGAACAGACATTTCAACTGGAGCGAAAAGACCGCCCGGATGGTGTTGAACCTGGCCGGGAAAAACAACCTGATCCAGATGCAGGATCAGTTCGTTTCCCTTACACCCAAGGGAGAAACATTCACGGAAGAAGCAGTCGGTGTCATCATCCATAACGAAAAAGCCGCACTGGAAAATATCAAGGGAAGGTTTCTGCTGTTCAGGGGGTAAGTGATTGGATAATAATTAATTAAACATTTATTGATGCTATTAAAACAAGCATTTGAATGCAATGTGTTAAAAATTTCTTAATAAAAAAGTAAAATAGTACCGAAATACTTTTGATGATTATTTTTGCAAAAAATCTCATTATGCAAACAACAATACCATATTCCGGAAAGAAACGCACGGCTTTGCTGGCAGCCATGTTTTCAGCTTTGAGCCTGATGATCTCCTGCGGCGGCAGGGAAACGATTACTGAAGAAGCTGCTGAGGCACCCCGGCAGGAAACTGAAGTCAATACGGAGGCCTCCATCGCCGACAGTATGACCAACAAGGGGATCGGTCCCGTAAGCCAGGTGGCCCTCGGAGCCCTGGATGCAGGCATGTCAGCCAAAGGGAAAAGCCTTTTCGACACCAAGTGTGCTTCCTGTCACAAGCTTGACAGCAAATACGTCGGACCTTCCCTGCAAGGTGTAACCAAACGGCGTACGCCCGAATGGATCATGAACCTGATGTTGAATCCGGAGCAGATGATCAAGGAAGATCCCCTTGCCAAGAGTCTTTTTGAAAAGTATCTGGTACCGATGACCTTCCAGAATCTGACGGAAAGTGATGCCCGCAGCATCCTGGAATATTTCAGGCAGCAGGACGGTGTTTAGTGTGTTGATCCATTAATAACAAATGATAATATGAATACAACTGGCCTTTCACATTTATTCAGATATTCCGTTCTGGCGGGACTGGTTTTGTCCGTGCTGCTTGGCGGATGCGGGAAGAGGAAGTCATCAGGACTTGGTGACGGTGCGGATGCGGGAAATGCTGCCCGGGTCTATGTGGCTCCGGGACAATACGATGAATTCTATCTTTTCACCTCGGGAGGCTTCAGTGGCCAGATGGGGGTATATGGTCTGCCCTCGGGCCGCCTGCTCAAAGTGATCCCTGTTTTCTCCCAGAATCCTGAAAACGGATATGGATACAGTGAAGAAACCAAAGCCATGCTGATGACCACACATGGTTTTTCACCCTGGGACGATGCCCACCACCCGGAATTCTCCATGAAGGATGGTCAGCCAGACGGCAAGTGGATTTTTATCAACGGAAACAATACACCGCGGGTTGCCCGCATCAGCCTTCAGTCTTTCCGGACGGAGGAAATCCTGGAAATTCCGGGTTCTGCCGGTAATCATGCATCCCCCTTTTGCACGGAAAACACCGAGTATATCCTTGCCGGTACCAGGTTTGCAGTTCCGCCGGGCAACGATGACGTCCCGCTCAGTTCCTACAAGCAAAATTTTCGCGGGATGATCAGCTTCATTAAAGTTGATCCTGCCAACGGAGCCATGGATCTCGCCTTTCAGGTGGAAGCCCCCCCCTTCAACTGGGATCTGAGCCATAGCGGGAAAGGTCCTTCACACGACTGGGCCTTCTTCAGTTGTTACAATACTGAGGAAGCGCATACCCTGTTGGAAGTGAATGCAAGTCAGCATGACAAGGACTTCATTCTGGCCCTGAACTGGAAAAAGGCTGAAGAATATCTCAGCCAGGGCAAGGCGAGTGAAGTGAAACGTCCATATTACCGCAACCGTTTGGATCATGCGACCCATACTGCCGCATCGGAGGTGCTGAATTCAGTTAAGGTGCTGAATCCCAATGATTGTCCCGGCATGCTGTACCTGATCCCATGTCCGAAGTCCCCGCACGGATGCGACGTTGACCCTTCAGGAGAATATATCGTGGGGGGAGGCAAACTTGCTTCCGTCATTCCGGTGTACGCCTTCTCAAAAATGATCAAAGCCATTGAAGGGGCTAAATTCGATGGTGATTTTCAAGGAATTCCCATTATCAAATACGAAGAAGCCCTGGCGGGTGAAGTGCAGAAACCCGGATTAGGTCCCCTGCATACGGAGTTTGACGGGAATGGCTATGCTTACACATCCATGTTCCTGTCGTCGGAGATCGTGAAATGGAAGATCGGAACCTGGGAAGTGGTCGACCGTGCACCCACCTATTATTCGATCGGACATCTCTCCATTCCGGGGGGTGATTCAAGGAAACCTTACGGGAAATATGTGGTGGCGCTGAACAAGATTACCAAGGACCGCTATCTGCCCACGGGACCGGAACTTACCCAGTCTGCCCAGCTTTATTCCATCGAAGGAGATAAAATGAAACTCCTGCTCGACTTCCCGACCATCGGTGAACCGCATTACGCACAGGCCTGCCCTGCAGATCTGATCAGCAAAAACCAGCTTCGGGTATATAAAATTGAAGAAAACAGGCATCCATATGTCTGCAAGGCCGAAAAAGACGCCAGGGTTGAACGCAAAGGCAGGGAAGTTCATGTGTATATGACTTCGATCCGTTCTCATTTCAAGCCGGATAATATCGAAGGCGTAAAGCTGGGAGATGTGGTTTACTGGCATGTGACCAATCTGGAGCAGGACTGGGATGTGCCACATGGGTTTACGGTGAAGGGATCCAACAATGCCGAACTGCTCATCATGCCCGGCGAAACCATGACCCTCCGGTGGGAACCTTCCGCTACCGGTATTTTCCCCTTCTACTGTACCGATTTTTGCTCGGCATTGCACCAGGAAATGCAGGGTTATGTGCGTGTTTCTCCGGCGGGCTCTTCCGTACCCCTGACATTCAGTCTGGGTGAAACTGAACCACAGAAGAACTGATTATTTTTATGACCGCAGGCTCCAGGATATTAACCGCAGTTTTTGCCCTGTCACTTGGTCTGGCCTGGGTGTTTCCCATGTGGACAATTGAGCTGGAGGCTCCGCAGTACCCCGAAGGTCTGGGAATGGAAATCTGGATCAACAGGCTGAGCGGCGATATTAATACGATCAACGGACTTAATCATTATATCGGGATGCAACAGATCAATGAACAGTCGATCCCCGAGCTGAAATGGATGCCCTGGTTCCTCGGACTGATCATTGTTGCCGGTCTGATTGCCGCGCTTGCAGGCAGGAAAATAGTATTCACACTGTGGGTGGCCTTGTTCGGCATCCTGGGAACAGTGGCCGCCTTTGATTTTTATTCGTGGGAATATGATTACGGCCATACATTGGATCCGGCTGCCGCAATAAAAATACCGGGGATGTCGTACCAGCCTCCGCTGCTGGGGTCTAAACAACTGTTGAATTTTACCGCGCATTCTTATCCCGGTGCCGCTGGCATGGTGATCATGGGAAATGGCATTGCGCTGCTGGTAATGTTAATCATGCAGTGGACAAAAAGGAAGAAGGTCCGGCCAGCCATGCTGCTCCTGCTGACGGCTGTTGCCCTGTCATCCTGCAGTAAAGGCCCGGTTCCCGTCAAGTATGGCCACGACAGTTGCATCCGCTGCAGCATGATCATAGCCGATAACCGCTTCGGCGCCGAGATCGTCACGAAAAAAGGAAAGGTATTTTATTTCGATTCTATTGAATGTCTGCTGCGGTATTACCAATCGAAGGCCTTTGAGAAACATCAGGCGGCACATATTCTGATGACTGATGCTGACCAGCCGGGACAACTCATTCCGGCTGGCTCAGCATTTTATCTGCAAAGCGAAAAATATCCGAGTCCGATGGGTGAAAACCTCTCTGCCTTCGGATCCAGGGAAACCCGCGACCGTTACCATCGTGAATTCGGGGGAAACACTTATTCCTGGGACGAGTTGCTTGCACTGTATGCACCCTGAAACTGCCCTGATGTCCCGCCTCCGTTTTTTTTTGCTTCTGCTCCCTGTGATGTTTTTTACGGCTGCAAACGCCCGTATTCTGGAAATCGGAAGGGATAAAGCGCATCCCGATCTGGCGGGAGCCATCCGGAAAGCAGCTCCCGGCGACCTGCTCATCCTGTACCCTGGTACTTATACCGGGAGCGATATCGTGGTGGATAAATCCGTCAGAATAAGGGGATTGGGTCTGGTTATCCTGGATGGAAAGGGAGTGAAAGACATCATGAACCTGAAGGCGGATCACATTCATATTTCCGGTATTCACTTTATGAATTCGGGTAAAAGTTCTTCCAGAGACTATGCAGCCCTGAAGATTACGGGAGCCGCGAACTGTTTGATCGAACACTGTGTGTTTACCAATACGTATTTCGGTATCCATGTCAGCGGCAGCAACAAAGGAATTATCCGCTGGAACCGATTCGACGGAAAGGCCCTCAGCGAAACCGGTTCCGGTAACGGTATCCACATCTGGAAAAGCGACAGTTTCCTGGTCGAAGGAAACAGGGTGACCCGGCACAGGGATGGGATTTATTTTGAATTTGTAAGGCATTCCATGGTGCGACTGAACCACTGCAGCCACAATATAAGGTATGGCCTGCACTATATGTTTTCCGACAATGATGTATATCACCGGAATCAGTTTACCCAAAACGGAGCGGGAGTCGCCGTCATGTATTCGAGAAATGTAAATATGACCGCCAACAGTTTTCGCGACAACTGGGGCCCGGTTTCATACGGATTGCTGCTAAAGGACATTAACCAAAGCCTGATCCGTGACAACACCTTTTACAGAAATACTGCGGCGATTCAACTGGAGAATTCGAACAAACTGATGATCACCCACAATCATTTCCTGAGGAACGGCTGGGCGATCAGGATGATGGGCAACTGTGACTATGACAGTCTTGTAGCCAACAATTTCATGGGGAACTCTTTCGATATCAGTACGAATTCCTCCGCCACCGGCAACCTGAACCATCTTGTGAACAACTACTGGGATAAATACGAAGGCTATGATCTGAACCGTGACCATATCGGTGATGTTCCCTACCGCCCGGTAAGCCTGTTCTCCATGTTCGTGAGGAATGTACCTGAGGCGGTACTCCTGCTGCATAGTTTTCTGACCAGGGTGCTGGATATGGTGGAACGAAGCCTTCCTTCCGTTATTCCGGCAACCTTGGCCGATCACAGCCCGTCGATGCAACAAATTGAACAGTGATGGAAACCCCGGTGATCAGGATCAGCAATCTTTGTATGAGTTACGGTGAACAGGATGTACTCAGGGATATCAGCCTGGATATCCTTCCCGGACGTATCTATACATTGATCGGCCCGAACGGTTCCGGAAAGTCGACACTGATCAAATGTATTCTGGGACTGGTTGTACCGCGCGGCGGAACAATTTTCGTAAACGGGATGCCCGTCGGAAAAACCTGGGAATACCGCAGGCAAATCGGCTATATGCCACAGATTGCGCACTTTCCGCAGAATATGAAGGTCAGGGAGTTGATCTCCATGATACGCGACATCCGCGGGCCGGCCGCAAGAGAGGCTGAAATGATCAGTCTCCTGCGGCTTGAAGCTGTTCAGCATAAGAGCCTGAAGAGCTTGTCGGGTGGCACCCGGCAGAAGGTGAATGCTTTGCTGGCGCTGATGTTCGATTCCCCGGTATATATTTTTGACGAAGCTACCGTCGGGCTTGATCCGGTTTCCCGGCTTCATTTCAAACAGCAACTGCTCAGGGAAAGAAAAGCCGGCAAAACCATCCTTATCGTATCTCATTTTATTCATGAAGTGGAAGCGCTCACCGATGAGCTCATTTTTATCCTCGACGGCAAGATCTATTTCAGCGGCAGCCTGGACTCGCTCAAGGCCATGAGACCGGGTTATAAGCTCGAAGAAGTGATCGCATCCATTCTGGATCCAGGCTCTATTCCTGCTGAATCATGATCAAGATCCTGAAATACAGCTTTTTTGATCTGATCAGAAGCCGATGGTTGCTGATCTATTTCTTGTTTTTCCTTGTCATTACAACGGTATTGTTCCAGTTTTCCGCCGATCCCGGAAAAAATATCGTCAGCCTGCTGAATGTGGAAATAGCTATCGTCCCCATGGTAGGCATTCTTTTCGGGATGATGTATTTCTATAATTCTTCGGAATTTACTGTCCTGCTCCTTGCACAGCCGCTCAGACGACGGACCATCATGCTGGGGATGTACTTTGGCCTTGCCATTCCATTGTCGCTGTGTTTCCTGGCCGGAAGTGCCATCCCGCTTCTGTGGACAAGCACCGAAGGACTCGATCCTGCGGCATGGCTGCTTTACCTCATTACCGGGCTGCTGCTGACCTTTATTTTTACTGCCTGCGGTTTTCTGATTGCGCTGCTGAACGATAACCGGATCAGAGGGTTTGGATTGAGTGTCCTGCTATGGCTCTACCTGGTGATTCTCTACGACGGCATTTTTCTCTATATCCTGATGGCCTTTCAGGATTATCCGCTGGATACCCCGGCACTGGTGCTAACCTTGCTCAATCCCGTGGATCTGGCAAGGGTGATCGTATTGCTGAAACTGGATATCAGTGCGCTGCTCGGATACAGCGGAGCCCGGTTCAGCGATTTTTTCGGTAATTTCCGTGGTATTGTAATTGCCATGGGGACCCTGCTGCTGTATGTTTTGCTGCCGCTGCTCCTGCTTGTGCGGATTGCCGGCAGGAAACACTTTTAACAAAGCCGTTACGCTAAAGTTCCTGGAATTCTATCACCGGAAATCCCTTCTCTCCGCTTTGGTTGTAGAAACCGATAAACCGGAGTTTGTAGGAATAACCTTCGGTATCCAGCAAGGCGTAAAAGCGGTCGGTCATCACGGTATAGGAAGATGCGTCAAAATCATAATACTTCCAGTCATATCCGATGATATCCAGGGCAGTGGAATAGGTCAGCCCGGCAGCATCGGCCATGGTGAATGACAGAAAGGCTTGGGTGGTGTCTTTGGCCGCCGAAACCCCGCTGGGATTCAACAGCACCCCGGTAACCAGGTAAGGGTAGGGCTCTCCCGTATTCGTGAAAAGCAAAGTGGTGTATTGCGTGAATAAAAGGTCCCATTCATCTTTCGGTGGTTCGAGTACCTGCACGCTGCCTCCGAAACGAAAGGTGAAGTGGATGTAATTCCTGGTGGAATCTTTTTGCACGGCGTAGCTTTGCGGATTGCTCCCGTCGAGCCAGGCAATCCGGAAGAAATAGGTGTTGTGTTTCAGGCTGTCGATGATCAGTTGTCTGAAACCCAGCGGATCACCATACTGATCCATGCCCCTGTCGAGGAGGTAAATGTGTTTTTTAGAAATTGTATCACCGAGCACTACGTCAAACCATTTGCCAATGGCATTGGAATCGGGATTCCCGTCTGATTTATCGAAATGCCAGCTTCTGTTTGCCGTGTCCAGTGTCTGGGGGAAGGACAGGGGGCCTGCATCACTGACTTTCATAAAGTTGGCTGTGTTGAGGATCAGGCGGTAACCGTCTGAACTGCATTCAAACCCCAGGTCCCAGGCTTCCTTTGAGTTGGAAGCCATCACCTGCCCGCTGCCCAGATCGTAATATAACTGGTACACATAATATTGGGTCATCCCCAGGGTGTCTGTCCGGAGATCTCCTGATGGGTGGCCCGGAACTTTTTCATCTTCTTTAAAGCATGACTGCAGCAAAATGACTGACAGTAAGATCGATATTAATTGAGTGATTCTCATGTGTTTAGGAGTATCGATTGAATTGATAGCTCAGTTTCAGGAAATAGGTTCTTCCCCACCCGACCGGCAGGGATACCCCGCCCGAACCATGGGCACCGCTACTGCCTCCCACTGCCGGAATTGTGGTATTGTCGAAAAGGTTTTTAATTCCGGCCGACAGTTTCAGCCGGTTCATCAGGAACCCCTTGGTCAGGGTGATATCCATGCTGTGGTAATCGCTGATGTACCCTTCGCTGATGGTGTTCTCCAGAATGTACAACTGTGGCATCCGCCCGCTGTATTTGTAAAAGGCCGAGAAACTCAGGTGCTTTTTCGGATATTTTAGCGTCAGGTCACCGGTCAGATCGGTGGTGTAACGCATCTTCTCCACGCTGACTGTTCCGTCAGAGAGCGCATTCAGCCGGCCGGTGCGCGACAGCCCGGCTTCCACCTGCACGAAGGGATACCATTGCCTGGCGATCTTCAGTTCAACTCCCTGGGTTTTATAATGCTCCAGGTTGATGTAGGTGTAAAGGCCGGAGTTTGCCTGAGCCAGGGTGATGATCTGGTCAATCTTGTTGTAAAACACACTGGCTTCCAGCCGGAATGCCCGCTTTTGCTTTTCGGTCATCCAACTGGCGGCCATGTTGAGATTGACCGAACGTTCAGCTTTCAGATCCGGGTTTCCCTGGATGTTATGGTTGATGTCGACAAAATACAGATAGAGCTCTTTCAGCCCCGGACTGCGGAATCCTCTTGAGAAGGAGCCCCTGAGTGAAAGCTGTTCAAGACTTTGCCACCTGGCGCTGACTGAATATACAAGCGGTGCCTGATATTTTGTGTTATGGATCAGCCGCAGACCCGGCTGCAGGCTCAGTTTCTTCCAGGGATCATATTTCATGCTGAGAAAAGCGGCATATTCCCCGATCTGCTGGTAGTCACCACTGATCCGCCTGCCACTGCCCTCTTCCAGGTTCATATCCAGTCCGGTCTGGTAATTCCATGTCCGGTATTTGTCGGAACGCGTGAAAGTGACACGTGCAAGCCATGAGCCTATGCCGGTGGTGTCCTGGTCTTCGGTGTTTTTTGTCAGGGTTTCCGTCAGCGTTACCAGGTCCTTGAAATAGGTGTTTTTGATTCTACGGTAAGATGACCAGGACGCCATCGTATGCATGGAGTGTGTGCCCGCCATCTGCTGTGTCCACTCTCCCCTGATCATGGATCGCAGGGTGGTGAAGTGGCTGTCGAAGGCACTTTCGTAATATGGTTGCAGCCGTTGTCCCCTGCTCAGAAGCAACTCGTGGAAGTATTGCCCGGCAAACTTGAGTTTGGTTTTTTCAGTCCCGTGAGTGTAATATCCGTCCGCCGTGTACTGCCGGCGCGGTTTCCAGGTTTTGTACCTGGATGTGTCGGGATCTGCATATCCACCAAAGAAATTGCGGGCAATATCCAGTCCTGCAGTATGGTTCTTTTTACTGAAAGAAACACCGCCGGCAAAGTTCACCACGCCGGCCGATTCGGCATAGGCTTCGGCCCGGCTTGAAAACCGGGCCACTTTGTTCTCTTTCGTAATGATATTGACAACTCCTGCCAGGGCATTGCTGCCATAAATCACCGACATCGGTCCTTCGATCACCTCAACATGGTCAACATTGTTCAGATTTAACTGGTTCAGGTCAATGTTGCCGTTCATCCGGCCGACCAGCGGAACGCCGTCAACCAGAAACTTGATGTGTTCTCCGGACAGTCCCTGGATGCTCAGGTTACTGCCAAGCACCCCATCCTGAGATACCCTCATGTTGAGCTGGGTTTTCAGCAGGTCTGTAAGATTGGTGGCCGCCTTCTGCTCGATCTGCCTGGTGTTGATCACATTGACCCGGTAAATGGACTTGTCGATCTTTTCCGGGCTGTACTGGGCTGTTACCACCACTTCCTTCATGTTCAGCACCGTCGGTTGAAGGGTGACGGTCAGGTTCTGCCCGGGCAAAACGGTATCCAGCACCGTCTCATAACCGATATGCGAAACGGCTATTTTCGACGGGCTTTTCACATGGTTCGGCACCCTGCCGTCAAGGTCGCTCAGACAATACTGCTGCTTCTTTCCGCCGATCTCCTCAAAGCAAACGTGGGCACAGGGGATCACTTCCCTGGTCTTGCCGTCGATCACCGTTACACCTGACTGACCCGACACGGAAAGCGACAAGGCAAGGAGCGGCATCACATAACCGATGATCCGCAGCATGTTCACCTGATGATCAGTTTTTTGTTAATCGTGCCGGTGGAGGTCAGGATGCGGATGAGATAGATGCCGCTTTGCCGTATTTCACCATCGATCACGACTTGCCCGGTACCGGGTGTACCGTTGTGGTATACCAGCCTTCCACTGAGGTCTCTGATCTCCACTTTTTCCACCGACCCGCTGAACTTGCTGAAATCCAGCAGGAACTGACCGGAAGCCGGATTGGGATACACGGCAACGGCACCGGCATCCTGCTGCGTTTCCTCAATGGAAGCCAGGGAAACCATCCCTTTGCGGAATACGACTTTCCCGTTGCTGCTGCCTCCGAACGCGGTGAAAACCAGTTTATAAACATCTTCTGAGGCCGGCCTGACAAAGAACACCAGGTCATCAAGGCAGGTGTAAGTGAAACTGCCCATGTCAAAAACCTTCCAGTTCCATCCGATCACTGACCTTCCGGGATCAAAAGCTTCCACCGACCAGGCGAGGTAGCTGGTGTCGACGGGCTGGTAACGCACCACAGAAGTACCCGGATTGCTCAGCACACCTGTTACGATGTAGGGTTCGCCATTGTCCTGGATGGACATATACTTGGTGAAAAGCAGATCCCAGCTGTCGGCCGCAGGCTGGAAATCGACCACGGCGCCCATGGCAAGGTTATACCCGACGAAGGCTTTGGTTGCGTACTGGTTGCAATCCAGGGTGATTTCCTGCTCATTGCTGCCGTCGAGGTACGCATAACGGAAAATGACTGTGTTCTGGGCGCTGAGTTTCCTGACGATCCATAGCTTGCGAAAGCTCTCGTTCCTGAGCTTGATGACGAATAGGGAATCTCCTTTCAGGTTATGGGTGACCATGTTGTAAATACCCCAGCCATAGTCCGGATGACCGGCGGCATTGCGATTGAACGCCCCGTTTTCCCAGTCGTCCTGGTCATTGTACATGGGAGTCCAGTTCGACAAACCTGCCGTATCGAGGGTGTTCCAGCCGCTGGTATCGGAATTGGGGTAGGTGTAAAGCA
>CAZSQJ010000011.1:75447-82639 GCA_964608665.1 uncultured Bacteroidales bacterium
GCCGTATCGAGGGTGTTCCAGCCGCTGGTATCGGAATTGGGGTAGGTGTAAAGCACTACGCCCGTTCCGTCGTTGGTGATGATGGCGGCGCTGAAGGTCGAAGGCATGAAGGCAATATCCCATGAATCTCTCGGGGCTTCGGATACTTTGCCGTTGGCCATGCTGTAAAAGACTTCATTGGCATAGGAAGCACCCATCAGGATGCTGTCTTTGGTGTAAGTGATCTGCGCTGACAGATGCAAGCTGGCTATGACGCTGAATAACAGAATGATGCTGAAAAGGTAAGTTTGTTTTTTCATGATATTCGGGTTGAATGTTGTTTAAATGTGAGGTAAGGATAAAATTGTATGATAAGCGAGAATTTCCGCTTATGATCACCCTGCCTGATCCTTTTTAAAGGATGAATGCAGGATAGGGTGTCAAACGGAAGGAATGTTGTGCAGGGATGTGCAGATCAGCAATGGGGAGGCCCCCTGAGGAGCAGGTGTACGGGACTTTGTTGGGAAAGGAATACAGGTTTCGGTTCAGCAGGAATGAGAACCATGTTTTCCAGGCATTTACCGGAAGGGCATTGTTGCTGTGCCGATAACAGAGGACCGTAGAATCCCTCACCCGGGGTGTGCTGGCTGCCAGCTTTCTGGTTGAGGGAAGTTTTGTTTTTTTCTTTATGCTTGATGATGATGACCAGTTCCGGAATAAGTTCTGTCCCCCGGATCCGGTGCCGGTGAAAGTCCACCAGAGAGGCAAGATACACCCATGTGATGCCTAATGCCAGAAGGATCAGGATAGATTTGGTGTAAACGGAAGGGATCTTCATCTTGTAAATTTCGGTACAAATATACCGAAACAAATTAACATAGTGTTAAACGAAAAATTGGGATGTCATCCCGGCATTGATTTAAATCAATGCCGGGATGACATCCCAAAAAGGAAGCCGCCCTTTGGAGGCGGCTTCAGCGTTGCTATACAGAGAAGGAAGGGGGCTATTTGATCACGGTGATTTTTCTGCTTGCCACTGTACCGTCAGCGTTGCCCAATTTCAGCAGGTATTGTCCGGCTGCCAGGTCTGCCAGCGAAATAACCAAAAGGTGCTGTCCGGCTGCAAGCTGATGGCTTGCTGAAACTACTTTTTCTCCGGGAAGGTCAAAGATGGCTGTCTCAATCTGTTGACTATGTGTAAGATGCAGTTCAAGCCTGAGTTCATTTACTGCGGGATTCGGGTAGAGCCTGTTCAGATTCAGCGTCTTGTTTTCAATTTGCTCAAGGCCGGTGATCACGCCTGTAGGGGTGATGATAACGCTCAGGTTGTTAGAGGCAGGATTGGAGGTGCTCAGTGTTACGATAGCCGGATTGGTGGTCATGCCTGTGACTTCAGCATACACTTTATAGGTACCCATTCCCAGGTTGCTGAATCCGAAATTCCCCTGGTTATCGCTGTAATCCATGCTGAGGGGCGTATTACTCATGTCGAGCAGCATCACTTCAACGTTGGGTGCCGGAGTTCCCGACTGCATGACGAAGGCGCCGCCGTTGGTAACCTGTCCGTTAATGGTGCCGTTGCCCTGGACAGGACCGGCAAGTGGCACCAGCTGGATATTATACGGATTTGTGGCCTGGTTCGGGTAGATAGGAAGTGCCGATGCCCAGAAAACAGTGTTTCCGTAATAGGTTGGAAGATGGGTGGTGTAGAATGCGGAGCCGGGAGTGGGTGCAACCTTAACATAATAAATACCGGGCAGGGGATTCAGCAGGTAGAAATGGTAAAGGCCTGCTGAATCAATCATTACGGAGTCGATCATCATCATTGCGTTGGTACCTCCTGTACCCATGTAAAGGTAGGCGGTTCCGAAGTCAAGCGGAAAGTTACCGGCCATGACCTGGCCCCAGATATTCCCGCTGGGGTTGTTGCCTACGGTGATATTCATGGTGGAGGCTGAAGTGCATCCTGCAGCATCGGCAACGGTAAGTGTCACCGTGTAGGTTCCGGCTGCAGCGTAGGTATGGACCGGGTTGGCAACAGTGGAGACATTGCCGTCGCCGAACTGCCAGTAATAGGTATACGGCGGTGTTCCGCCATATGCAATGCCCAGGAAATTGGCTGTCAGCCCGTTGGCATTTAAACTGATATAACAGCCGCAGGGGATGGGCGGGAAGCCGGCCACGACAGTGTCGCAGCTGGTACTGGTGCAGTTGGTGTCGGTAATGGTCAGGCAGACATAATAGTAACCAGCCTGTGCATAGGTGTGTACCGGATTCTGCAAAGTGGAAGTCGTACCGTCACCAAAATCCCAGAGACAGCCATAGGGAGGCGTCCCGATGGATACGTCCACGAACTGCAGGGTGTTCCCAACCATATTGGAATCGGGATAATAATAGAAATCGGCCTGACAAAACTGGGAGCCTCCGACCATGACATAATCACAGTAAGTACTCTGGCAGTTGGGACCGGTAATGGTCAGGCAGACCTGGTAATAACCCATCGCATTGTACGTATGTGTGGGGTATTGACCAGTTCCGGAAGTGCCGTCACCGAAACTCCAGAACCAGTTTGTTATATTCCCGATGGATTGATCTATAAAGCTGTAGGTATATCCTGGGGTGGAATTATATGCAAAGAAATTCGCCTGGCAGAGCGGCGGATTGAAGCCGGCAACCACTGTCAGGCAATAAGTAGAAACACAGGCATTGGCAGCACCGATCGTTAAACAGACCGTGTAGGTGCCAGGGTTGGCATAGGTATGCACCGGGTTTTGCACTGCGGAACCGCTGCCATCACCAAAGTCCCAAAGCCATTGTATGGGATTGCCCTGGGAGGCATCCAGAAACTGGAAGGTCATATTGGTCATAGTGGAGTCCGGAATGGCATAAAACATAGCCTGGCATTGGGTACTGCCGGATGTGCATATCTGGAAGTCGGCCACAATGGGAGCATTGGTGCTCACAGCTGTGATCCATTGGTAAGCTCCATTGCAATCCGGGGTTGCGATGTAAAAAAGGATTTGAGAATTGGCCGGAATACTTATAAAATCCTCGTAATACCCCGATGAGTCGGTATAAACCGTGTTGTAGTAAATAAAAACCGGGGCAAAGAGGCTGTCGGACATGATGTGTACCAGATGGTTCGGAACCGGATTGCCGGTATTCAGTTCGGTCACTGTACCGGAAATCTGGATGGTGACATTCTGTGCCGTAACAAACAGGCCGGTCGTTGCCAGCACAAGCATCAGTATGAGTCTTTTCATGGGTATTCCTTTGTTATGTTGTACAATTGAAATCACTACGGGAAGATCATCCCGTCAGACCTAAAGACCGAATGTCGTGATAAAAAGTTGCCTTAACGGCAGACTTGCAGTTTCCTGCTGATTGCGGGGATATTCCTTCCCCTGACCGTGACCAGGTAGGTGCCATTCTCAAGGCCGGCCAACGATAACTGGTACCATGGATCAACAGGATTCACACTGAATGTTTGAGTGTAAACCTGCTTACCGGGCAGGTCGTAAATGCTGATGATGAGATCAGCGCTTTTATCTGCCGGGTAATATATCCTGGTGAAGTCACCGGCCGGATTGGGATAAATCAGGCAAGCTTCCGCAGGATCATATTCATCCATGCCGATGGCAGGCCCGTTAACCACCAGTTGCAGGTCACTGGCTACGGGCGAAGCGGCCGACAGGGTAACGGTGGCCATATCCGGCGGCGTTCCCGGTATTTCAACCCTGAGGTTATATGTTCCGTATGGCAGGTTATAGAATTGGAAACTGCCTTCATCACCGGAAAATGTGTAATCAATATACAGTCCGTTGCCCGAACTCAGTATGATCTGTCCGTCATAACAGGGCTCAAGGTTTCCCTGTACCTGGGAACTGAGGATGCCTGATATCATTCCCGGCCCGATGAAATAACTGAATATGGGGATCATATGGACATGGGCATTGAAGAAGTCCTGTACCAGGTTCACATGGCTGGCTCCGGTCCAGTGCAGGGCGTTGCCGTAATAGGTGGGCCACAGAAAAAATGAAGGAGATCCGTTATCGTCGGGGACAACCTTTACAAGGTATTGTCCTTCAGGCATGTGGAAGAAATAATACACGCCATTATGGTTCAGCCTGCAGGTATCTGCAAGGATATAACTGTCGTCGGTTTTCAAATACAAGTCCACCCGTCCCTTACAGTATGGGAAACTCCCGTTGAACACCTGGCCGCCGAGATTGTAATACTGGCAGTCATTGACCTGCACATATTGGGTATCAATACTTATGCATGGAGGCAGGGTGGATGTATCCATCACCTGGTAAATAACCGTGTAAACACCAGGGCTGTCATAAGCATGTAAGGGCAGTTGATCAAATGAAGTGCTTCCGTCACCGAATTCCCAGTAGCGAAAATTGATATTGCCGGTCGAAAGGTCGTAAAACTGCACAGTCAGCGGGTCCATGGGATTGGCCTCCCAGCCGAAATCCGCCTCACACTGGTTCATCTCTGTGCCGCAAATTGCATAATACAGGTTGATATATGGCTGGTACTGAAATAAAAACTGGCTGATCTTATTTCCATTGCAGTCGTATGTATATACATCGATGTTGATATTGAAATTACTCATCGTGTAGATGGTGTCGAAGGTGAAGTGGCCGTTGAAGTTGGTCCGGGTGGTATCCACTGCGGGATAGGTATTCGGTGTGTTGCAGATGAAAAATACCTGCTGGCTGGCTGCTGGTGTAGAGTTGGTTGTGTCGAAAACCACCCCGCGGATGATGATGGGATAATAAGTGGTATCGAGCATGGCCGGCAATCTGAATGGGATGACTGCCAGGAAAAACATTGAAAAAATGATTGCTTTCATCGGTTGTGCGGAATGTCAATGATTATTTTTTACTGCCACTCAGCTGCACACTGATCCCAGAGCGTATGCCGAGGTAAACAGGTTTGTACTGCTGGTTTGCTTCGTAGGGGGTGTTCAGGCTGGCAGTGAGTGCAGGTTCAAAATAGAAGCCGAAACGTTCGGTCAGGGCATATTCGAAACCAAATCCAAGGTGCCACTGCCAGGCGGAGATCACGTCGTGGGGGGCATTGGAATAGGTTATCAGGACTCTTTTATCAGGGGTCACTTCATAGGAAGTCTCTTTATGATTGAGCTGCAACAGCATCACGGGGCCTGTCATCACAGAAAAGGTGGCCCTGCCCTTCTTTTCAACCATTCCGAACAGCAAGGGAAGCTGGAGGTATGTAATATCTGTTGATGTATGGCAGGTGGTTTTATGGGTGCGAGTATCATAAACCGAATCAATGGCATAGTGGTAAGTAGGCGTGCCAAGGGAGTCGAAAGTGATGGAAACCAGCCTGTTGACAACGCCAAGTAGTTGTGAATAATACACATTGACGTTGTTCCTGATGCTTTCCCTTACCAGCCCGATCCCACCTTCCAGGCGGTACGCCTGATTTTGCCAGCGAAGTGTTACGGAAGCCTTCTGCCTGTCCTGCCCATATCTGTTGGGATTGCCGGCCGACAGCCATTCGGGCTGCAGTGTTGCCAGCAGCGAATATTCAGGTCCGGTCCTGAAATAATCCGGCGCCGAAGACACGATCCTGAAGACCCTGGGTTCTTTTGGCGACCATTCGCCGGATTTGGGGCCTGCTTCCAGTAATTCCCTGCTCAGGCGGAAGTAGTATGATTTGTCAGAACTTGCGATCAGCACCGGTTCTGGCCGGGCTCCTTCCATATCAGATACAGCATGGACTTCCTGTCCGGCAGGACTGACCTGTGGCGGAGTACTGCCAGGCCGGTCAGCAGGTTGAAGCGGGATGTCAGTATCCATGGCAGCGGTGATTTGTTCCAGGGTGGATACAATCCCCGGATCCTGTGATCTGTTTGTCAAAGATTCACGCTTACCGGATTCCGGAGTTGCCAGAACTGCATGGTTTGCAAGGGTTGCATGTTCTGCAGCCCGGGCTGAGGCCTGCTTAGATTCCGCTCCGGATGACTGTTCCATCATGGATGATCCGATATCCAGCTGCTTCTCGGCCGGGTTCAGTGTGATAGTTTGTTTTTCTTCCGGCAGCGATGCCACTCCGGCAAGGGGCGGCTCCTGTATACCCAGGCTGGTTTCCCTGGGATCGGGTTTCACTGCCGCATCGTCCCGGCTATCACGGTACCATTGATACAGAAAGATACTGCCAATGATCATGCCGCCTGCCATGATTCCCAGCCATCCGGCATTGCCTCCGCCAAAAGAGAATGGAGGAGGCTTTTTAAAGGGGATCTTTTGCAGGATCGCTTTCCAGACTGCCGGAGAAGGTTCTGCCCGGTAGTGCCCCACCGACCGTCGCAGAAACGCGTCGAATTTGTGTTCTTCTTCTCCTTTCATAATTGTTCCAATATTTTATATTCTTTATCCAGGAGTTTATTAATCAATTGTTTAAGATATCTTCTTCCTTTTGAGAGCTGGGATTTGGAGGTGTTTTCAGAAACTCCGAGCAGGTTTGCGATCTCTTTGTGCTGATACCCTTCAAAAACGTAGAGGTTGAGCACCATGCGGTAGCCGTCCGGCATTTTCTGGATCAGTTGCATCACCGTCTCAGGACTGACCTCGTAGGCTTCTTCCCCTGAAGGGGAAAATTGCTCCTCTTCCTGGCTGATTCCGACTTTCTCAATGTCCTCCACATGCACCCACTGTTGTTTTACGGTTGCATGAAAGTGGTTAATGGCCGTATTTACCATGATCCGCCTGATCCATCCTTCAAAAGATCCTGTTCCCTTGTAGTTGGCTATGTGCTGAAATACCTTGATAAAGCCTTCCTGCAAAAGATCTTCCGCTTCCTCACGGTTGCGGGAATACCTTAAGCAGACGCCAAACATCGTTTGGGCAAACCTGTGGTAAAGCTGACTTTGTGCCTTGCGCTTCCCCTCCAGGCAGCCCCTGATCATTTTATCGTCAGCAGACATATGCCTCAAAAGTAATCAAATAGACCGGAATGGCAAATATTGGTTGCCTGATAAAAAAGGTAGAGAGGAAGGGGTTTACAGGGTCAACTTGTTGGACGTGATGGCAGGTATGGCGTGGCAACGTATTGATCGTGATAACGTTGCCGTTTGCACGTGTGCAGCGTCTGCACGTTTGCACGGGTGCGCGTTGCGTGGGGACGTGTATTCGTGGGGAACGTTTGCGGCAGGCTTTCCGTGGACATCAGCTTTCAA
>CAZSQJ010000012.1:0-79695 GCA_964608665.1 uncultured Bacteroidales bacterium
TTTATACTCAGTCTTGACAGGTTTGCGAATGCAAAGCTGTTTAGACTGAGTTATGCCGTACACCGTTATTAGACACTTTTTCGCAAACCTGTTCCGTGTCGGTATAACATATAAAGGAACTCATAGTGGGATTCGGTCAGGTTCAAGTTTAATTTTTCAACAAAATAGACCAGGCTATGAGATTTCGGAGGGTATTCTCCTGTTTTTTGACTAATAATCCTTTTAATGCTTTTTCTAAAGCCAGATGACACATGAAAATGCAATACACTGTCCGGCCAGTCTTCAGCATATCAAACGCTGTTTCCAGATCGTAATCAGACTGAAAATACCATTCCTCCTACCCATTAAACGTGTCCATGCTACAAATTTAACAAAAAAAGCAGTCAGGCTGTGTCCCTGATACTACCCAGGTCATCCTAACAAGTGTACAGCGGTCTCACAGGGCTTAACCCTGCTGAAGGGGTTGCACCACTTCGATCAGTTCGGGCAGGTCCATGCCGATATTCCTGAGATGGTCAACTTTGGGTACGCCGTTGGGGGTCCAGCCCCTTCTTTTATAAACGGCATCGAGCAGTTTTTCATAGCGGTCTTCCCGGTATGCCCTGGTGGCTGCCATTTTTTCGGCCAGGCTCATATTTTCGGGATTCAGGTTCAGAATTTCTTTCAACTGCTTATCGTAACGTTCCTGGCGAGAAAGGTATTCCTCTTCGGTAACCGGTCCGGCCGCGCGGTAGGGCTGGGCGTCGTGTTTGCGAAGACCGTATCCCCTGCGGATGTTGAAGATACGCTGATAGTTGTAAACTCTTTCACTCTGGCGGACGATCTCGTGTTTGTCAACATTGAGCCCGGTAACGGCATTGAAAATGGTGACATAATTGTCGACATGTTCGGGAACCTTGGCAGGTTCAGCGGTTTCTTTGTTGTTTTCCGGCTCAACATCGTTCCAGGGAAGTTTGCAAAGGCCGTTCAGTCCGAACCAGGTACGGAACATGGGGAAATAATGCAGGGCTTCCGCCTTGTCTTCAAAGGTTGGGATCTGGTTGTTCACCATGTCCATGAAGATCAGCCAGGCTTCGTCGTGTTGCGGACCTTTATTGGTCATGGCATAACCACCCTGCTGGGCGAGAGATTCTTTGGAAACATACTGGGAATACTCCAGTCCTTTGTTTTCCATGCCGATATCCTGAAGGTATCCGGGATCGCCCCATCCTTTTTCGGCAAACAGCGTTTTCATTTTTCTCACACCGAGGCCGGCGGTAAGGCCAAAGCCCTCTCCGCGGGCAAGCTGGTGCAACAATTCCATGGCGGCGTCCATATTGCCGAAGAAGAGTTCCAGTCCGCCGGTTCTTTCTTTGTTGAGCACCCCGCTTTCATAACATTCCATGATGAAACCCAGGATGGTACCCCAGGTGATGGTGCAGATGCCGTAAGTGTCGCAATAGAAATTCGCTTCGATAGTAAAATATGGATCGAAAATACCGGCGATCGATCCCAAAGAGGAGGTTGACTCATACTCAGGCCCGTCAACGATAACTTTTTGTCCTTTGTAAGGGCCTGTCCTGAGTTCGAAATTGTCGACCCCTTTGGCGCAGGCCATGTTGCAACCGATCCAGCAACCGTCGGTGCTCATACCCTGGGTGAAAAAGGATTTCCAGACATTGCCGTGGATTTTGTCGGCATCGGGATGACTGCCTAACCTGAAATTATTAACCGGCAGCAGGTCATAGTCGTTCATGATGTTGGTAAGGTGGGCCGTACCTTTTGCTCTCATTTCGCACTGCGAATCGTCGAGTTCCCTCATTTCCCGGTTAAAGCGCCTGCCTCTTTCCATAATGGCTTCCAGATCAACCACATTGTTGCGGTTGCCCTGTACGCCTTTGGAATGAGCCACCAGGGCCAGGATCTTTTTATCCATGAGCACTGTCCCGATACCGCCACGGCCGGCCTGTTTCAGACGGACGAGTTTGCGCTTGTTGTCGAAGAAACTGAAATTCAGCATTCCGATCAGGGAGTGTTCGGCGGCAGTTCCGGCTGAAACCACGGAAACGTTCATCCTGTCCTTCTCGCTTCCTGCGAGTTCCTCTGTCAGGTATTCGGCAAGCAGGTGACTGTCGCGGTGAATATTCCCGGCTTCATAGATCTCGATCATTTCCCTGGTTTCGTCAATCAGGACGATGACATCTTCAACGGCTTTTCCCTGTAATTCCAGGGAATCGAAACCTGCAAACTTGAGGAAGGGACCGAAAAAAGCGCCCACGTTACTGTCGATCACGATGTCGGTCTGAGGTGAAATAGTGACTACCAGGGACTTTCCTGTGCCCGAATACTGGGTGATTCCGCAAATGGGACCGGTATTGATCACGATCTCATTTTCAGGATCATTCCACCTGGTTTCCGGACGTGTGGCTTCCCAGAGCAGTTTCAGGCCGAAGCCTTTTCCGCCGATAAATTTCTCTTTCATCTCCTGAGTGACCGGCTTTTCGAGGATTTCACCGCTGCCGACGTTGATATACAGGGTCCTGTTGTTGTAGCCTTTTTCGATGGGGGCCCAGGTATATTTGTATTGCTTCAGGAGTTTGTGGTGTTGTTGGAAGGTTTCGAGGCTCATGATGGGGAATTTAAGTTATGCAGTAATGAGGTTATGAAGGTACAGGGTCATTGAGGAAGGTTTTTTAATGGGGCAAAGGTAAGGAATGTTGTGAAATGAATCACAAAGTCGGACTGTCAGGGCAAAGGTTGGTTCAGGGCACGATCCTGTATATCTGCATAATGGTATTCAGGATATTGTTGAAGTCGATATGAAGGTCGATCAGTCTGCCGCTTTCCATATCAAACACCCAACCATGCACCTGGAGGTTTCTTTCGAAGCATGCTTTTTGCACGTCAGGGGTTTTCATCACGTTGATACATTGTTCCCTGACATTGAGTTCCACCAGTCGTTTGTACTGAAGTTCCCGGTCGCTGATGCTGTCGAGTTCCTGCTGGTGCAGGCGGTACACATCGCGGATATTTCTGAGCCAGGGATTGAGGATACCGAGGTCTGATTGTTCCATGGCGGCTTTTACTCCTCCGCAGTGGTAATGGCCGCATACAACCACATGCCTGACTTCCAGGTAACTGACTGCGTAATGGATGACCGACATGGCGCTGATATCGGTATTTGGCACCATATTGGCGATGTTCCGGTGGACAAAAATTTCACCGGGACCTGCGCCCATCAGTTCTTCAGCCGTTACGCGGCTGTCGGAGCATCCGATATAGAGAACTTCAGGCTTTTGTCCCTCCGGCAGTCTGCTGAAATAGTCAGGATCCAGCTTCAGTTTTTCTGCAATCCAGCTTTCGTTGTTGCGGAAAATTTCTTCAGTTTTCATAATTCCTTGTTTTTATCTGCAATGGCTATGGATGATTTTTTCACTGGCTGATCCACATTGACCAGGTTGGGAGATGAAATACATTCCCTCAGGCAGGCCCTCCATTTCCAGGTATCGGATATCATCCGAATCCGTGATGAAATTGTATTGCACCTGTATCCCTGCAGCGTTTCTCAATTCCGGCCGGAAATCTCCCTTTTCCCATTCCGGCAATCGGATGTATATTCCTTTACAGGACGGATTAGGCCAGATTGTCAGGCGGGCCGGGTCATCCCTGGAAGCAATGTTGACAATGGAATCCTGCTGGTTATAATGCATTGTTTCACAAGGAATAAGGCTCGGATTTCCCCAGGTGTCAATGTTGACACCCCAGCAATCACCCGAGGCTTCGTTGCTGATAAACACTTTCGCCCAGTTGTAAGGCGGGATCATATTGTGCCACATCACCGCAGTTCGCCAGCTTTCGTATACAAAAAGGTGGTGGGTTACAATGAGCAGCGGCGGGTAAGGAAAGCAGGGAGTCCATGCAAGCTGGTGTAAGGAATTGAAAAAGGCCTGCTGTGCCGGGTAGCTCGCTTTCAGGAACTGAAAGGCAGTATCCAGGTAATACCATGCGGAGTCGTAGAGGTTGAAGCCGTTGGGATCGTTGATTTTACTGATGAAGATGCTCTTATGGATGGTGTCGTTATTTTGGACGGCAGTGAGTTCAACCTGTGACAAAGGGGCGAGTGCCGTGTCGGTTGATATGACGACGAGGTAAACAAACTGGTCCTGATAAATTACCGACGGCTGAAACAGTGCCAGCAATCCGGGAGAGGTGGCTGCACTGAGCACCACTGAATCTTCCGGATCAACGCCTGCCCAGGCCTTTGTCTCAAACCCTCCCCCTGGGATGAGGACGAAGCTGGTATTGGGCATTGAAAATGAAAAAGTCTGGGCGGTCAGCATGGCAGGCCAATGAAAAACAATGAATAAAGTGCTGATAATGATCGTTTTCATGGTATATCATTTATTGTACAATGATGATGATAGCGTCTGTAAAGTCTCTGCCCGTGCAACGGATCAGCTTCATCCCCGGTGAACCAAATTTAAGTGTAGTACCGTCAGAAATACGGGTTTTTTGTTCACACCGGCCTGTGACATTATAAATCTCGATCAGGAAGGGTTCTGTTCCCTGGGGAAGGCTTATGGTTGCGCTGCCGGGGGCCGGATTCGGATGGATTGAAACATGCTTGCCGGAATACTCCTGTTGATCAGTAACAAGCACGCAGTTGACAGGGCCCAGAATGGATTCTGCCGCATCGAAAATGTCTTTCTCCACGGTGTAGAATGCGGATTGACTACCGGTCATATAACCATTGCCACAGCCATTGGTCATAAAGATCACCCCAACCTTTCTTACTGTATCCACATAGGCATCGCTGACGAGTCCGTATGCTTCTCCGGGGTGTCCGAACATTTGCTGGCTGCCTGTCAGCACGATATCATTGTCAGGGTAATTGGTAATGCGATGAATACCCAGTCCCCAACTCCTGAACAAGCCGTAATAATTGTTTCCGTTACTTCCTGTGTATTGCCATTGCAGGGCAAGCATGCGTCTGACGGTCGAATCATCAAGGATGGTTACTCCCTGGTGGGAGCCATGATTCATCAGGGCAAGGAAGATTTTTCCAAGGTCAGGTCCGCTGATTCTGAGGCCACCCTGGGGGGAGAAACGGAATCCGTTGGTTCCCGGAACATAGCCGGCCAGGTTTCCGAAAACCGGCTGAATGCCGAGATAATTATCTGCCTGTGGGACCCAGTTACCGCCCGTCTTCCGGTACAGTACGGCCACCTGGTTGATGTCGGGAAGATCATTCACATTGAAGCTGCCTGAGATTCCCAAAGGGATCAGGATATTTTGACGGCAATACTGATCGAATCGGACAGCCGTAATTTTTTCCACCAATGTGGCGACTATTCCGTAATTGATGTTGGCGTACGAGAAATAAGATCCAGGCATCTTATTGAGGAAGAGACTATTAGAATACCATTGACCACCAGGGGTCATCATTGCATCGAGACCGGGCATAGGGTTCTGGTTGTTTGTGGCCGTAAGAAAGCCGGAGTATGTTGAACCGTCGGTCAGACTGGATGTATGATTCAGGAGCATGCGTGCCGTAATGGGAGTTTGCGGGAAATTCGGATTTCTGACGCTGTATCCCAGGATGCTGTCGATGGTGCCGTCCAATTGCACGAGTCCCTGCTGGTAAAGCTGCATGAATGCGATGGCCGTGATGGTTTTGGATATACTGGCGATGCGAAAGACAGTACTGTCGGTAAGCGGGATGTTTCTGTCAAAGTCGGCCCAGCCGAAAGGGGCAGTTTCAAGTATATCGCCCCCGCACAGCAGGCAAACGACACCTCCCATCAGGTCATGGTTTTGTTGAATCGCCTGTACCTGAGTTGGTAAAGGTTGTGCACTGAGGATAAGGGGGTATATCAATACCCAGAGAAACAGCATTCTCATTGTTTTATGATTTGGTATCTTATTCCGAAGGTGAGCATGATTCCTTTTATATCCACTTCTTCCATCACGGCCGGAACCAGCAGGTTGTAGCCGGTCTGGAAAGAAAGTTTTAGCTTGTCGTTCAGGCGATACCACAGGCCGTAGCCCGGCAGGTAGCCATAGGTGAATGCCCGGTGGGTTTTATCCAGGTCGCGGTTACGGTCGGCCTTGAACATCAGGCTCATACCCATGGATAAGACAGGCTGGAGGCGGTGCCCGTTGTCTGTGAAGGGATAATGCAAAGAAAGGAGGAGGGGAAGCATGTACAGCATGTGGTGGTGGCTGTTGTAGCGGGTGCTGCTCAGAAACAGGCCGGAACTAAGATGCAGGCTGAAGTTTCCATATCTCCAGAGATCATGTCCCAGGGTAATTCCGCTGCCGATCAGGTAGAATTCCCGGGCGGTAATATCGGTGAAGTCGTAAATACCGGCTCCGGCCGAAAAATCCTGTGCGGTGGCCTGCCGGCACGGCCACAGGTTTTCAATGGCCAGCAGGCAGATCAAAATCGTCGACCACTTCATGGAAAACACCGATGGTTTTGATGTTGATACGAAAGGGTTCATCATAAAAGGAGACTTTGGTGAAATGGTTGTAATTGCCGCCGTATCCGTGAGTAAGCACCCCGCCGCCGCCGCCGGTGGTGATATAGTGCATATTATCCCTGACATAACGGTTAAAAAGGTGTTCGTGTCCGTTGAAAACCGCCCTGATCTTGCCGTATCTCAGGAAAAGGCTGTGCAGTTGGCCGGCATTTTTCATTTCTGTATTGCCGTATTTGCCCTGGGGGAACAAAGGCCGGTGCATGAGGACAAAAACGTGTTGCACACTGTTTTCGTTTTCAGCCTCTTGCAGTGTTTGCTCCAGCCATTCCAGCTGCTTTCCCGAGATGCTGTTCTCCTGTCCGGCGATTTCCGTATCGAGGACGATCTGCATGACATCCCTTGTCCGGCAGCAATAGTAGAGGCGGTCTGGCGGGAATTCCATCTGCTGGTGCAGCACCATTTCTGAGGCTGCATCATTCCCTTCATGGTTGCCCCTGGCCATTCGCAGGGGCATGTGTCTGTTGATGGGTTTTGAGTAGCGGTGAAAACTTTCCCATTCGGCTTCATTGGCGGGCCGCAGCATGATGTCGCCGCAGCAGAAAGCGGCATCCGGAAGGGGCCGGATGCGGGCCATCTGACCGGCAAGTGCGCGGTACACTCCAAAACCCTGCTGGATATCGCTGAAAACGATGAAGGACCAGGATTCTCCCATGCAGAATTCCTGCTTTTCGTTCATCGTGCAGGATGACAACAACAACATGATCAGAAGCAGGAAAGCCATGTTATTTTTCATTCTTCCGGAATTCAGTTATAGCATGTTTCAGGCCGGTAAAGAAAGGGTTTCAATAAAGGGTAAAGATAGCGAAATTCTTCAACTTCCCGCCAGCATTAAGAGGAAAGGAGGACAAAGCGGGTATGAATATGGGTGGGCGGCTTGCCTTTGTTGGGAAGGGGATGTTTGCTTAAAAGTACAGCCGGATCAGTTGTTTTTAATACAGCGGACAGAATGCCTTCCTTCAAAACCGGTTAATCCTTTTGCAACCCTGCTTTCATTCGCATTCAGTGAAATGCGGTAAGCATTGCTGCCATCTGAAGTTGATGACCAGAAGCGGGTCAGGATGTTGAAATTGACGAAAGTTCCGTCAGGGTTACCGATACCTGAACCGAGTGCCGTAAATCCTGAGGAATTAGTGGCACCGGAATTCGGAGCAGTCCAGTAGCTTGTGCCGCTTGCCTTCAGTTTGCTTCCGGCATTGGTACCTGTATAGGTGTTAAGCAGGGAACAATTGACTGTATTATCAAGAAATACATTAAGTTCGCACCATTCCTGATCGGTTGGGATATGCCATCCTTCAGGACAAATACCGCGTGATCCTTGCATGGAATTATAGTTCATCATTTCATTCCATTGATACAATCCTCCGTAAACCTGGCAATTCTGGGGCAGGTTGTTATAGCAGTATTTTTGTATCACTGAATCATTGGCAGATGCGGTTCCGCTGTTGATCATGGTTCCGACGTTCAGGTTTTCCTTCAGCCAGCAGCGCGAGCCGATCTGAACCGTGTTATAGATCTGACCTTCGTGTGTGATGGTCGGACTGTCGCAATAACCGGGCGGGAGCAGGAAGGTGATGATCACGGTATCTGTACTGGAGGCACACCAGGTGTCGAATGTCAGTGTCCATACCAGGGTGTACGTTTCTCCGCCTATACCCTGAAGGGCATTATAGGGGGATGTAGCAGGTTGGGTGAGTGATCCTCCGTTTCCGCTGATAATACTCCATTGTCCGGAAGCACCCGGCGGGGGATTGTTGCCCAAAATATTTCTCGTACCTGTGGAGGAACCATATAATTGTACGATCTGGTCGGGTCCGGCATCGGCCTGTATCATCGGCGGACAAGGCATATCCAGTCTGTATATTCCTGCCGTGACAGGATAAGTGGCACTGGCTCCGGTCCAGCCTCTGAGGTTGTTAAAGAAGCCATAACCTGAATGGTACAAACTGTCGAGGATATGCCAGTTTGAACCATTATCAAAAGAGTAGGAGGTAAAGTGATGGTCGGGATGCTTGCCTCCGGCAATATACATGCCCGAAGTGGTTGGAGTGGGTTTGGCATATACCAGGGAAGCATTCCAATGTACCCAGATCGATCCTGTGAATCCGAAACCTGACCATGTTGCCCCTCCGTCTGATGTTTTTTTGGTACTGTCACCGATCAGCAATCCGCTTAAGCCATTCCTGAAAGCCATTACCTGGAAGTCCATTCCGGTAGAATATTTAACCCAGTTTAGTCCCTTGTCGGAGGATTTGTAGATCTCCTGTTTGTTCGTGGTGAACCAGATGGTATCATTCACCGCCTTAAACTCATTGATGGTACCGAAAGTACCGGGATCATTGGGTGGGATATTCGCCTGTGGCACCCGCGTCCAGGTTTGTCCGGCATCGGTTGTGGTGTATATTTCAAAATATCCGCCGTTAGGGTCACCCATACACACTCCTTCCAGCGGATTAAAGAAATGGACGAAATTCGGGAAACCGTCCGGTAATGCGAACATGTCTGTTCCCTGGAGATTCCAGGTCAGTCCCCCGTCCTGGGTGTGGTAAATCCCCCCACCTCCTGCAAAAGAATACAATGCTGCCCATGCATTGCCGGCATCAGTGGCAGAGATATTTGAAATACCATGATTTGGCGTGTTTGGGATAGTCCCCGGAATCCATGTATTTCCTCCGTCACTGGTACGGGTAAATTCCTGATTTGGTACCGGATTATTCCCTGAAGTTTCTCTGACCGAAGCCCATACGATGTTGGTATCCACCACTGAAAAGGTAAATATTTCTTTACCCGGTCCGTTGATGCCTGAGTTCTGTGCCACCCATTGCGGTGCGGTAAAAGACACCTGAATGTCATCATATGATGTGTCACTACACGAGTTAAACAAAGTCCAGCGTAAGGTATAGCTTTCTCCGAATCTTCCGGTAAATGTGGAATTTGGATGGGATTGATTGGCGAAACGGCCACCGCTGCCAGTTATGATGGTCCATAATCCACTCATCCCGACAGCTGGTACGGTGGCATTAAGTGTTACCATGTTTCCGAGGACGCCTGTTTTATCGGGTCCGGCATTTGAGAATGGTACAGGACATTGATTTTTAATACAACGTACGGACTGACCGGTTGTTTTATCGGCTAATCCTCTGAATATCTGTGCCGTTGTGTTTGCCAGGGATCTGCGGTACGCAGTTGAACCACTTTCGGTGGAGGTCCAGAAACGGGTTAACGTTCTGAAGGAGGCGAAAGTTCCATCCGGATTAACAGTACCCGAACCAAGCGCGGTAAAACCCGAACTGTTTGTGGCACCTGTATTGCTATCCCAGAAATCGTTACCGGATGCTTTCAGTTGTCCTCCTGCACTCGTCCCGCTATATCCGGTAGCTGAACAGTTTACGGTATAATCGAGGTAGGTGCTGAGCTGACACCATTCCTGGTCGGTGGGGATATGCCATCCTTCCGGGCAGATGCCTTTTGTTCCCTGGAGATTGGTATAGTTTATCATTTCATCCCACTGGTAAAGTGCACCGTAAATCTGGCAGTTTTCAGGAAGGTTGTTATAACAGTATTTTTCGATGATATTGTTATTGGAAGCGGCAGTACCACCATTGATCATGATGCCGGCATTCAGGTTTTCCTTTAACCAGCAGCGGGTTCCAATCTGTACGGTATTATAAACCTGTCCTTCATAAGTGATGGTAGGGGAAGTGCAATAGCCGGGAGGAGCGGCAAAACTGACAATCACGGTATCGCTTGTCTGTGAACAATTGTTGGAGAGTTTCCATACCAGTTGATAGGTAGTTGCCGGTGTACCGGTGAAATCACTTGTTGGAGAGTTTGGGGCATACAATAAACCGCCGCTGCCGGAGATGATCTGCCAGCTTCCGCTCACGCCGGGAGGTGCAGGATCAGCATTGAGCAAGGTATAAGTATTGGAAAGGTTCAGTTGGTCAGGGCCGGCATATGCAGCAGGAAGCTGTTCGCAAAACACACGGAATTTATAGATGTTTGCGGTAAGCGGGTATCCTGTACAGGCACCCGTCCAGCCGTATTGGTTGTTAAAGAAGCCGAAGCTGGAATGGTAAAGGCTGTCGAGGGTAAACCAGTCGGCGGCCTCATTGTAGGAGTAATTACAGGAATGGGAAGTTGATGACTTGCTACCGATAAGATACATTCCTGAAAAGCCCTGAGTTTTCCCTGCATAAACCAGCAGGGATGAATTAAAATTGAGCCATATCGATCCGTTGAAGGTAAAAGGATTCCAGCTTTCACCGCCATCCAGGGTATATCGCCAGTCATTCCAGATCAGCAAGCCTTCTTTGCTGTCTTTCATGGCGAGGATGCCATTGGGGACAGGATGGCTGAATTTTTCCCAGTGCAGTCCTTTATCGGTGGTCCTGTAGACTTCCTGCATATTGGTGCTGAACCACAGGGTGTCTCCTGCTGTTTTAAAACCGTTGACCAGGCCATAGACTCCCGGACTGTCGGGTGGCAGGTTCTGTTGCGGCACCCTGGTCCAGGTTTGACCGCCATTGTTTGTGGTGTATATTTCAAAGTAGCCTCCGACAGGGTCTCCGCCACAAACACCCTGCTGTGGATTAAAGAAATGAACGAAATTCGGGAACCCGTCCGGTGCCTGGAAAAGGCTGCTGTCCTGCAAGGTCCAGCTTTGTCCTCCGTCTGCCGTATGATAAATACCGCCTCCCCCTGAAAAATTGTACAGGGCTGCCCAGGCATGGTTGGCATCCACTGCGCTGATATTCGAGATCGCATGATTGGCTGCCATGGGTATTTGTCCGGGAATCCAGTTGATTCCGCCATCGGTGGTGCGGGTAAATTCCTGGTTGGGGATGATATTGTTCCCTGATAAAGCCCTTACTGATGCCCACACGATATTGGAATCCACTGTGGAAAAGGAGTAGATCTCTTTATTTTCTCCCGTGATACCCGAATTCTGAAGCACCCAGGATGCCGGTGCAAAGCTGATCACCACCTGGCCGGCTGCAGACTGATAACAGGTGTTTGAAACCGTCCACTGCAGGGTGTAGGATGTTCCGAATTTACCGCTGAACAGGCTCTTCGGATCATTTACATTGTCGAATAATCCTCCTGAACCACTGATGACAGTCCATGACCCGTTCAGGCCTGTAGCCGGCACTGCTGCATCGAGCACGGCCTGGTTGCCGTTGATATTGATCTGGTCGGCACCTGCATTGACCATTCCAACGGTCTGGCAGGTATCTTTGATACAGCGGACATAATAAGCATCGGTTTTGGATCTGTATACATTGGTACTCAGTGATTCTATGTTATAGCCCAGGGCTGGCCCCCTGACCGCGTAAGTAGCATCTGTCAGATCACTTGTCCAGAAGGCACTAAACCGGTTTAATTCATAGAAACTGCCGGAGTAGTAGCCACTTCCCAGGGTCGTGAATCCGCTGATGTTGCCGGCACCCGTGTTGGGCATATTCCATGTGGCAGTGCCGCTTTGTTTCATTTTACCTCCGGCTGATGCGGTTCCTCCGAGGTAGAAAACAAGCGTATTCCATTCATCAATAGTCGGGACATGCCACCCCGCGGGACAGATCCCCCTTGCACCGCGGCTGGTGGCATATTGCATCATTTCATTCCACCGGTACAGACCGCCGTACAGACTACATGCAGCAGGATCATTGTTATAGCAGTGTTTCTCCATGATGCTGTTGCTGGATGGCATCTGAGAAACAGGGATCATATTGCCTGCATTGAGGTTTTCTTTCATCCAGCATTGTCCGCCGATCAGGACGGTGTTGTATTGCTGTCCTTCGTAAGTAAAAGAAGGTTCAGCGGGACAGGGTTGACCCATAATGGGAAGGAAGGAGACTCCGACCTCATCGTAAGCTGAACCGCAATGGTTTTTAACAGTCCAGCGCAGGGTGTATGACTGGGGACTTTGGGCGGTAAATCTTGTATATGGATCGTGAATGTCACTGAAGGTTCCTCCTGTTCCGGAAGTGACGCTCCATGTACCGGTACCGTTTAATTCCGGCATATTTGCCTGCAGCTGGACATTTAAACCTTCAATACCGGTCTGGTCGGGTCCGGCCTGTGCGGTTACGGGTGGACAGATGACTTCAGGTGTGGCGGTTCCATCGATGTCCCCGACACATAATCCCCTGATGGCCATTGTTTGGGTCTCCTGTCCGGTAACGGCAAAATACACAGTATCAAAAATCCAGGTTCCGGCTGAAAAAGACAGGATTTTCTGCAGGAGTTTTTCCTGGATCAGCACAACATCAAGACTGTCCACCTGCCCGTCATCATTTACATCCCCTGCCTGAAATGTCATTCCGGTCAGGGTATCCAGTCCGATCAGGTGGCGGTGTGCAAAAAGGGCATCCACATTGTCGATCCCGCGCGGAAGGTTCAGGCTGCCGGCAGTTATGCTGTAGTTGCCCTGGGGTATGTTACTGAAAACAAATGTACCGTTGTTCAGGCTCATTACCTGTGATATCAGCTGGTCACTTTCGTCATGCAGCCTGAGTGTCACAAAACCCAGGGGAAATTGTTGGGTATTGAAATAACTTACCTGGCCACTGAGGTTGGCACCGGCACCCTGGCATGGTTGGCAGGTTCCGAAGCAGGGTGCGGGCAAAATCGTATCATGTGCTGGAACGGTGAGGAAACGGTTATTTGCAGATCCGGTTGTACATGATGATGGAATATTTTCCCAGTCGCTGCCGTTGATAAACCTGTACTCATGGTAGGTTCCCGTTTTGAGTGCGAGGGTGGTTTCATAAATGCCGTTTCCCACATGCTGCATGGGATTCGCTGCCGGATTCCAGTTCTGATAATCGATGGCCACAAACACACCCTGCGGGGATACCTGCTGTGCGGACATGTCAACCCGCAGCCTTACCAGGGAGAATGGCAGGGGAGTGATGGTTTCGTACCCGAAAATCTTAAAGGGAAGGCCCTGGGGAGTCTTTAACTCACCGTCAACGATTGAAGTCCAAAGATTCGAGATGGGGTTATATTGTTTTGCGTTTCCAGTGCTGACAACACCTTGTTTGGTAACAGGTATAACATATGGGCCGGAAAATTGATTGTCTTCTGTTACCCAATCAACATAGTAGAGCCCGGGCCCCAGCACCACAGATGGAATATTGCAGACCAGTTCCAGGACTGGCCGTTGTATGTCACCGGTGTACAATTCAGTAACCCTGTAGATCCCGGAAAAGCTTTGGGATGACAACATATTGTCAGTCGTGTTCCCAAACATCGTAATATATCCCCCTTTTCTGATGCGAAGGTTCAGAAAGTTTACGCTGGAAGGGTTGGAGGGTGCGTTCTGGAAAACATAAAAAGTCATGCTTGTCAGGGTCCAGTTTGTGTTTTCAGGAACGGTAAATTCCTCGGAAACCCGGTATCCGCCATCATTACGAAAACCGTATGTTGATAAACCCAGATCCAGTTGCACGACACTGGCATCAGCACCATTGGCACCTCCGGCCGGATAATTGACCAGCGGACCGTTGTCGAAAAGCAGGACAGGGCCCGATGCCGGAGGGCTCGGCAAAGGAAGGGTATCGGGCCCGGATTGAATTACAGATGTTCCTGAACCCGGAAGCCGGAAAGCTTCGGCCTGAACCACCGGAAAAGTGAGAAGTGTGGTGAGAAGAAGAAGGATTATAACCGGGACCGTTGCAGGATATTGCTTGCCTGATTTCATGCCGGGGATGTTTTTGAAAATGAAAGACCGGGATATGTGTTTCATTGATGGATTCAGGTGTTGTTTGTTGATGATTCTTTGGTCAATCGTGATTTTATTGGATGCTATCGGGTTTTGGTCATCATTTTGTACTGGGAGAAATACCCCGAAGCGGAACGGATTTCAAGTTTTGCGGGATAGATCCCGGGTGCCAGCTTTTCTCCGGTGAAGGTAACCCGGTGATAACCGGCTGCCTGCCTTTCTTCCACAATGACTTCTATCAGAGCACCCAGCGGATTATACACTTTCAGGATGACATCGGCATCTTCTGAAAGGTAATAAGCGATTTCTGTATGCCGGGCAAAGGGATTCGGGTAATTCTGACCAAGGGCAAAACTTTCCGTGCTGTGATCTGAAAACAGCCTGGGAAGGTTCAGCCTGACATTGTCATAAGGGACTCCCCTGGAATCACTCACTTCGGATCCGGGCATCAGGTTAAACCCGAGCCTGCCCAGCAGGGGTCTGTCGCCGATCCGGATACGAAGGCTGAACAAGGCGTCCCCAGCATCAATGCCGATTCCCTGAAGGGAATACCAGGCAATGCTGAGAATATTCCCTTCTGTCCTGAAAATGAGGTTGTCATGAAAGGCAGGATTCTTCAGCATCACCTCCTCAATGGAAATTAATTCCCCCGGGAATTCCATGACAATTGAAATAGCTCCGGCAGCGATATCATCGGCTGCAATAAAGGGGAGAAGATATTCCTCGCCGTTTTGGATCTTTATCATCCCCTCTTCTACGATCCGGATTTTGGGGCTCGTCCTGGTGCCGGGGATATAGGAACCATCCACATCACCCATGCACAGCACGGGGAAATCCCTGCTCACGCTGGGCCCGCCAAGTTCGACGGTGTCGGAACCATTGTACCAGTCACCGGCAGTAAAGGAGCTGATGAAATTGACAAAGCGTCTGGCAATGAGCAGGGCGTCTGCAGCATTCACCGTACCGGTATTGTTTACATCGGCGGCCTTCCTTTTGGTCTCACCCAGGGTGATCATACTGGCAAAGTGCCTCAGAACGAGCAGGGCATCGGTGGCATTCACCCCGCCCCAGGGTTTTTGGATATCAGGTTTGACGAAGTATGTCCCGGGGTTTTTATCGATAAACAGATAATTACCGTTAAGAAATGTATAAGCTGAATCGGTTTCGGCTTGTGAAAGGCTGAAAAGCTCCACCCAGGAATTGGTGATGGGGGTGCTCAGGCTGTTTTCGTAAAACACCCGGCCACTCAGTGCGGAAATGATGGTAACAGAGATGCTGTCGGAGTAACTGGTACACACCCCGTTACCTGCCATGCAGCGAAACACATAGCCGTTGAGGCTTAAGGGAATGTCGCTGATCTGAAGGGAAGGAGTGTTGACTCCTGAATAGGTTGCATTATTGAATAGCTGTTCATATGTGAGTCCGCCGTCGGAGCTGCTTTCCCACTGATAGGTTTTGGCACCCTGGGCGCTGAGCTGTAAAGTCACATCTTCCCCGCTCAGCACAGTTATGGAGGTATTGACCGGGCTGAACACCGGTGCCGGGCTCAGCACACAGGAGGCTTCGGCTTCGGTTTTCAGGGCTTCTGTATTGCCGGTATGGTCTCGTGCCACGGAGAAAAAGCGGTATTGGGAGCAGGCTTTACCGCTAAAGGAGAGGCTGCTGTCGGCCGGCGTTTCACCATATTTTTCAAAGGGACCGCCGTCTTCTGAGACATACAGTTCGACCGCCGCCACCCCCGAACCTCCGTTGTCGTCCTGGCTGGTAAAACTGATCGTAATGACAGTTGTGTCATAGCTTGCCTCCAGGGCATTGACCTGGCTTGCAGGTGCCGCGGCATCGGCGGTGTTGTGCCAGATGTTGGTGGCGATGAATGGATTGACGTCGAAGGTAATGATTCCCTGTGCCTTCAGGCTGTCTCCGGTAACCACAGTGTTTTTGGGTTTGACCGTAAAGGTGACATAGCCTTCCCCGGCATGGGTGGAATCATTGACCGGCAGCATACCCTTCAGGGGATCCTGGGGCGGCAGACCGGTGGCAGGGTCGATGGCCTGAAAGATCCAGAATGCGTTGTTGTTTGCCACATCAATTCCGGCGATTACATCCACCAGAACACCAATGGAGTCTGCCAGGTTCAGGCGGGCATTATAGGAAGTGCTGTTTGGCGGAACGGAAAAGGTCATGTTGGCAAAACTGAAACTTCCAAGCCTGAAGGAAGACCTGTTCATCAGCTGGTCGAAGGGATAGGATACCAGGACACGCTGGGCGGGGGCTGTCGCGAAATCAGGGTCGTTCTCGAAATTGATCTGGTAAGGCAGCGCCTGCCTCGAAGAATAGTACTGTTGTTCTCCGTACCCGGCCGGACCCACGATATCGTTGGGATCTCTTGAACACAACACAGGCACAAAAGACACGGCCACCCTGGTTTGTCCGGTACAATTACTGGCATCAGTGGCGGTGAAGGTGTATGATCCGCTGCTGCTCACAGTCAGGCTGGTGGCGGGACTGAAAATGTAAGGAGGCGTACCACCGGAGCCGGAAGCGGTAATGGTGATCTCAGGAGCCCCGTCCTGGATGCAGAACGGAATGGTACCCCCGCTGGAAACTACAATATCGATGGATCCTTCGTTGCGTACGACGGCTGTTCCGACACCCTTGCAGTGGTGTGCATCAGTGACCGTTACCGTGTATGTTCCGGGTGCAAGGTTATTGATGGTGGCAGAGGTGGCTCCGTTTGACCATTTGTAAATAAAAGGGAAATAAGCATTTTCAACCCCGGTAACTGTTGCAGAACCGGTATTTCCGCTGCAACTGGTGTGTGTGACAGCGATCTGTACCTGGGCACGGACTGTCAAAGTGCCTGAAAACATCGCCAGGCAAAGCCATATTGAAAGGATGATGATGCCGGCCGGTCTTGTATGCAGATGTTTTGATTTCATAAATTGAAGGTTTTATCTGTTATTCGCAAACATCCCCGGTGCCGTCACAGTCGGTGTCGGCCTGGTCGGGATTAAAGGTACCGGGACAGTTGTCAAAGGCATTCAGGATACCGTCTCCGTCCCTGTCCTGGTCACAGCTATCCCCTATGCCGTCATTGTCGCTGTCGGTCTGGTCAACATTGATGATATGCGGACAATTGTCGCAGAAATCGCCGATATTGTCGCCGTCTGAATCAGTCTGGTCAGGATCGTAAATCCACGGGCAGCCATCATCATTGTTTGGAATTCCGTCGCCGTCTATATCCGGATCATTGCCGTTGGAGATGCCGTCTCCGTCAATATCATTGTCGCATGCATCCCCGAGCCCGTCGTTATCGGTGTCGCGCTGGTTGTAGTTTGCCGTTTGCGGACAATTGTCACAACTGTCGCCGATCATATCCAGGTCTGAATCGGTTTGGGAAGGATTTTCATAGTAGGGACAATTGTCGCAGGCATCACCAGTTCCGTCTTCGTCAGTATCTTCCTGGTTCACATTGGGTTTACCGGGGCAATTGTCGCAAGCGTTACCTCTTCCGTCATTGTCTGTGTCCTGCTGGTCAGGGTTGGCGGTGCAGGGGCAGTTATCCTGCAGGTTGGAAACGCCATCGCCGTCAAGGTCATCCGAACTGAGCATAGCATGTGGCGTATGGAATTTCAGATAGCCCTGGATATTATCATTCATGGGAAGTGAATCATAAAGCGGTGCTGCATACCACGTCCCGTTGTAGGTTTCAAAATAATAGGCTGAATTGCTTGTATCCACATTCGTACACAGGGCCACTTCGGCAAGAAAGCCGTTGTATACATTCCATCCCATGATAATCTGCATGGAGTTGATCCCTGCGGTGAGTGAATCAAACAGGGATGCTGTTTCAGGGACAGCAAGTTCAGCAAGGATTGATGATTGGTGTTGGGGCAGGTACTGGGCAGCGATATCTGCATGGTTAGCAGCCTTGTATGCACTGAGTAGTCTGCAAAGAACGGCAAATGGTGTATTTTCAGTCAGGCTGTTCAAACTGCCGGTAAGATCATTCACCGGCCAGGCAGTGCCCTGGGGAGGGAAAGTTGCCAGTACCGTGTAAACCTGCAGGGTATCACAAACCGTATTCGCCGGATCATCCGTATACCCTTGCGGTCCGGTTATTGGAATGGTAAGATAAAAGGTACTCAGGGAAAAATCAGGAAATGTATCAAGTCTTGCTTTAAAGACTGAATTCGACAACACCGGATGTATTAAAGCATAAAAGAAAGTTATTACCAGGATGAGATATCTGCTTTTCATGGGGAATAATCTGGGAGTTATTTTCATGATAAATATTAAATAAAGGGATTTCCACATTTTTCCGGAATAATATTTCTTGATACCTTCTTGGTGATAAAGGAAAGCAACTTGACTTCACCCACAACATCCAGCTTCACACAATAATTTCCGGTTCCTTTCGGAGGATCTGCTGATCCGTAACATATTTGCAGATCAGGTACTGACAGACTTCCAACCACCTGTGTCGAGGCACTAAAAGCAGCGCCAGACAGCACAGTCCCGCTGATTCCGCCACCTATTGAAGCTTGTGGTGACATTGAAAAGCATAATGGAGTTTCCTCGCATCCGGTTTCATATGTTGCGGCCACCCCGCTGCAGATACTGGATGAAATAGCGACATTGACTGAAGCAAGATAGGGTATGCCGAAAAAAGGGAAGTTGCATTCCAAAGAGCCACATGCCTGGGGGTTGAAAGAGATCTTGTAGTTTGCTTTCGTGCATACATCATTCGTGTTGCAGCATTTCATGCCGACGGCAGCAGATATATTATTTGAAACCGAAAATTCAGGTTCGCATGGAATAATTTCACTTGATTTGATAAACTTGAAAAGTTTTTCCAGAGCGTCTTCAATCTTTTCAATAAATTGCTGATCTAATGAAAGAATATCCGGCGGAAGTTGCACACCCACTTCATTTGTGATGTTTTCATCCACGGCAGTCAGAGAGATCTGGTAAATACCACTTCCGGCACAACCAAAGGAAGCATTATGAGTTGATATGTAACTCATTTGATTGTTTTCTTGAACAATTGAGGGTGGAAAGAAACTCACAAGATGTTCAAAACCCGAAGGCGAAATCTCAAACATTTCGGGAGTAAGGGTTTCCCCGGTTTTATAGCAACATAGTTTTGGGGTGATACTGAAATTCTCCGGAACACCAACCGTCACCGTCACCTGATCCGTAGCCGAATAGCTGAAATCTTCACCTGAAATATAGAGGGTATAGGTTGTTGTTACTGCCGGGGAAGCTGTCGGATTTGCACTAAACCAGTTATCCAGGCCGGTGGATGGTTCCCAATAGTAGCAATAACCTTCAACAGCTTTACTTCCAATCTGAACCGGGATGGCGGTACCGTCGGGTTTCAGGCAGGTTGTTTTATCAGGACCTGCTTCATTCCCTGCATTTGCGGCACTGAGGAATAGCATCAGTGACAAAAGCGGTATTGACGAAATAAGATAGCGGAATGTGCTTTTCTGTTTCATTTCAATAAGGGTCATAAATTAATACTTTGGGATTTGTATTGAAAAGCCAAGGCCTTTGGAAGCTTTTGAGAATACGGTCACCGAGCCGCTCACGCCCGGCCTGAGGATACCGGGAGGCCCTCCGGTTTCCCTGAGTTCTATCAAAAGATGATAGAGATCCTGTTCAAGCCCTGAAAGATTGAAGGCAACGGGTGCACCGGCCACACTTTTCAGGATGAGGTTGGGCAGGTCGAGGTTGGCGGTGCCGCTGTTGGCATATTCAATGATGATGGGAACGATCCCGTTGGGACGTGCGTTCGGTGGCTGGTACACATTGACATCGAGGCTTGGATACAGTCCCTGTACCACCCTGAACCCGTCTTTCAGCAATGCCAGCCCCCCGCATTGCTTGTCGCCGGCCACATCGTACAGTCCTAATTCCCTGGCTTCAAGGTCAAATGTGACATAGACCCTGGAACTGTTCACAAAGACCAGGTCGTAGCCGAAAACTTTTTCTTCGTTCCTGTGCAGGAACACAGACATGCCGGGTGTAAATTTCGAACCCGTGATCTGAACCGTGATCTTTCCTGTGTTACCGCCGGTATTGGCATGGATGCCGAGAATCTCGAATTCAAGTATCCTGGCAAAAAGCTGGATATCCTGTTCGGTACGGTCGGGATGCTTTCCATATACCAACACATAATACGTACCCGGAACCAGTGAAGGAACGATGATATCCTGGTTACCGGAAGCCGCTTCAGTGAAGGCGTAATCAAAACTGCTCCTGGTGGGGACACTGCCATGCTTAAGATATAACTCATTGATCCCGAAGACAGAGTCCCCCTTTAGCCTGACCAGCATGCTTTCTTCGGCAAGTTCGGCCGGAATCTCAATCCGGTAATAAAGGGGGATGTCGTTCACCAGGATATCCGGGGTCCAGGTATCAAAGGGCAGTTCAGGTACGGTCACCAGGGTTTTTTCGGCAGAAGCCCCGTGATTGTTGGATTCATTGCTTTCAAAAATATTATTGAGAACATCAGTCCTGACGATCACATGCCATTGACCCACCGAAACATCATTCAGGACAGCCGTGGCTGATCTGCCGAGCGCCGTCTGCGGTCCAAGACTCACCGGTCCCGTGATGCTGGTGAACAGGATATCCCCGATATCCCAGACATCGTCAGTGGAAAAATAAACCAGTTCTGTCATGTTCCCTGACACTGGGAAAGTTCCCTGGTTTTGCAGGGTCCAGTAAATGGTACATGACCCTCCGGCCATCACTGTATCGGGTACGATCACCTGGGTTGCCACCAGATCGGCAGGAGGGGGTTGCTGCAGGAATACAAGTTTTGGTTTCAGGTTATTGTCTTCCAGACCGTGTTCATAAACCAGGTTATTGGCATCCGTTTTTATAAAGAGGATGTAATTTCCGCCGGGCCAGTTGGGCATGGTGACCGAAAGACTGTCGGTATAGGATTCACCCGGGGCCAGCGATCCGTAATGGGCTTTGGCTCCGATTGAAAATGTGTTCGGATTGAAATTCATGCTTGACGAGAGGTAAAAGCGGTCTGTCCAGGAAGCCGGAGTCGTAACTCCGCTGCCCTTGTTTTCCACCGTATAACGGAGCATGAAGGGCTGACCAGTGAGTGCAGTGCCGGAAGCCTCAAGACTGGTCACCACCAGGTCGGGGGGAGGGGTGAGCGTGATGGTAACAGGCTGCGGAGTTCCGTTTTCGTCCCGGACCAGGCCGGAATTATTGGAGAAATCAGCGTCCTGGTTGACGTTGTTCCTGTCAGCCACCATAATCAGGTAATAGGTGCCGGAAATGCCATTGGGAATGATGAAGTCCCTGGTGGATGTATAGCCTGCATTTGCCTCGAGGCTGCCGTATCGCGTTGTAAAGCCGGTTTCAATATCGGCGGACGGATTCCAGACGGTATCGGAAGAAAGGTATAGATTATCATGCCAGTAGGTGGGAATGGTTAGCACGCTGGAAGCATTCAGCACACTCCATGTTACCGGAATGCTGCTTCCGCTGTTTGCGGAGAAAGGAGCGTTCATCTGGGTCAGTTGCAAATCGACGGGAGGATAGGGTTTGACGAAGAATGCCGGACTGTAGGCGGTATTGTTGGCGTCCTGTCCGTGTTCGTAAATCGTATTGTCGATGTCTGTTCTGACCATCAGGTAATAAGGCTGGCTGATCAGGGAATAAGGAAGGATTACCTGGGTAGTGACTGTATAGGATGAATCTGGTGCAAGGGTATCGTAAATCTGGATTGTTTTCAGCGTATAGGCCGCAGCAAATGGGCTTGTGCTTGCAGTAACCAGCACCTGGTCACGCCAGGCATACACCAGGTTTGTGCCTGGTCCGCTGTTCTTAACCGTCCAGGTGACCGTCAGCGGAAATCCTGCTTCGGCTGTGTCCAGCGAAGGGAATACCTCAAGCACATGCAGGTCGCACCAGGGAGTCAGCATAACGGGTATTGCTGCCTGGCCCTGTCCGGTATTGTTGTTTTCAAAGGTATGTTCAAAGATGTTGTTGCTTATGTCGGTAAAAACAAATACGTAGTAATCGCCACTGATCCCTTCGGGCAGTATCCCCTGCATCACGGCTGAAATACTGTCGCCGGGATTCAGCACCTGGTTATTAAAGTTTTTACTTGTCAGTAAATACGATGCGTTAGCATTGAATACCGGGAACTGACTGAGATAAAGCCGGTCGGTCCAGGTTCCGGTTGCCTTACCCGGACCCTCATTTATAATGGTATAAGCGACATTGACCGGCTGACCTGAATTCCCCGAAGGTGGAGGGATGACATTCCTGACCTGCAGGTCGGGTGAGTTGACCAGGCAGGCGTTGCCGCGCAGGATGTTATTTTCTTCCTGATCATATTCAAAAACCTGCATACTTCCATCGGAAAAGACATAGTAAAATGCATCCCCGTTAATTTTCGGAATGATCACATTGGTTAGTGTGGTATAGCTTTCTCCGGGAGGCAGTGACTGGTACCTGGGCACTTCTTTCAACAGATAGGCGCTGCTGCCCTGGAAAACGGGGGAGGGACTGATGTATATTCTGTCGACCCATCCGCCGGCAGCAGGATTAATGCCTTGGTTTTCAACTGTGAAGCTGACGGTAACCGTTTCACCGTTACTGACATTGCCCGGGCCGCTGACGCCGGTTACCACCAGGTCGGGTGGCGGTGTCAGGAAAACAGTGAGTGAATCGCTTCTGAGTCTGTTGTTGTTTTCCTGGGCATGTTCATATACAGTATTATAAGCATCGGTGAATGCGAAAAGGTAAAACCGGCCCTGGATGTAATCGGGTATGGTAACCTGCTGTGTTTTGGTATATGTACTGTCGGGGGCAAGGATACCCTGGTGTGTGAAAGTAGCAAGCAGCTGTGCGGAAGCCGTGAAAATCGTGTCCGGGGATAGATAAATCCTGTCCGTCCATATTCCTGATGGGGTGATGGCTTGTCCGGCATTGCGCACAGTCCAGGTTACGGGAAGCGGATTACCGGAAAAAATATTGGACGGGATCACCAGGCTGGTCACCTGTAAATCGGGTGTCGGGGATAAGGTGACCAGGATGCTGTCCTGGCTCTTTCCCAGGTTATCAGATTCGCTGGTTTCGCGTAACTGCGACTGATAGTCTGTCAGGACGAATACATGGTGGTAGCCGGAGATTCCCTGCGGCAGGTTGAAAGTCACATTTCTCTGGTAACTGATACCGGGAGCAAGGGCTGAAAGATTCGGAAAAATACCGGCAAAGTAGTCAAATGATGTATTAAATTCATCATCAGCAGAGAGATAGACTGCATCGTACCAGGTGGATGAAAGGCTGGAACCCTGTCCGTTGTTTCTGACCTGCCAGCTGACACTGACCGGCTGGTTACTGAATCCGCTGAGCGGAACTCCGGTATTTTCAACGATCAGGTTTGGCAGATGTCTGATAATAAATGAACTGACCGGTCCGGCCGTAATGTAGCAGGGATTTTTAGAAACCACCCGCCAGTTGTAAACCTGGCCAAATTCAAGCCCTCCCGAAATGAGGTAACTGATGGAAGCAATATTGGAAGCGTAGGCCTGGGTGGGTTCATTCATGCCTGATTTCCATAAATATATATCGTAGGCTGCTGTATTCGAAGCAGGATTCCAGGAAAGCAGGAAGGGGAAATTCAATCCGCCCGTACTGTCTGATGGAATCATGCTGGTAACGGCACCGGGAAAGGAGGGAAGATAGACTTTCAATTCAAAACTTTCTGTAATGGTATCCATTCCGTCATACGCTACAAGGTTATAAACAGTTGTTACTGTGGGGTTTACCTGGATGTTCTGATTTGTGGAGAAAAACCCCGGCGGATCTGACGTCCACTGGTACTGGATAGTGCCGTATCCTCCGGTCAGTGCGGACTGGATTTGTACATTGGTTCCTTCACAGATAATGGTATCCGTGGCAGTGATCGTTGCCTGAAGCTTCCGGCTGACAAGGCCGTCGGTGAAAACGGGTCCCTGGGCGACGGCTTGTCCCAGGGGATCGGTCACCAATGAACCGGAAGCAATAAAATCAAGCAGACTCACTCCGCTGTGGTAAATGAACCTGAGTTCGGCAATCTTTCCATCTGGAAGCGATACGCCATTCCCGTTCACCCAGGCAATCCCAAGGCGGTTACCGTTATTGTAAACAGTCAGGATTCCACCGGCCAGTGTCGTATCAACACCGATGATGCTTCCCCACCCGAGCACCAGCGGATCATATTCAATGAATAAATTAAAGGACCCGATGTTTTGGAAATTTGTAATATTCAGGGGTACAGAAACACTGTCACCGGGCAGGGCAGATACATGGGAGAGGCTGAATCCTGTCGCCTGCGCACGCATCATTATTGCAGCAGGCAGGATGAGTGCTGCAAGGCTTAAGTGCCGGAACCATTTCTTGCATTGATAAAGGGTAAGCGGATATTGCATAGGCCGGTTGGTATGATATTATTCTCATAGGACTGACAAATACACAAATACTTGCATATGACAGGTGCAAGCATGTTGAAAAACAACAAGACCGGAAGGTGGGTTTTCCGGCAAGTTGTTAATTAGCTGTTAATTAATATTGGGAAGATGCCTTAGCGGCAGATGGGTTTAGCGGTTCATTCCGGCTTGCTGTCAAGCTTGTTCCCCTTCTCATCCCAGTAGTTCCAAACCCCGCTTTCGATTCCTTCGGTGTAATTGCCTTCGGCTTTTTTCTGCCCGTTGGGATGATAATAGATCCAAAGCCCGGTTTCGCGGCAGTTATCATAGACCCCTTCGCTTTCTTTCTGCCCGTTTTCGTAATAGTGTAACGCCCTGCCGAATTTGTAGTCGTCGAGATAGGTTTCCTCGGATTTAACCGAACCGTCTTCATAATAATGGATGACCTTGCCGTTGAATTTACCCGCCCTGAACGTGATCTCCGACATTTTTTTTCCGTTCTCGTACCATGCTGTTTCCACGCCTTCCACAAGACCGTTCACGTATGGCGTTTCGAACATGGGCTGTCCACCGGCATACCTGACCATACAGGTACCGGTGAAAGGTTCGGTTTGTCCTTCCAGGTATTTCAATTTGTTCCTCTCGACCAGTTTGTCGCAGATAACGGGGGATGTGGCATGGGCCATCAACAAATACAGGAATGAGAGTGCAAAAACAATGAACTTCTTCATACGTTTATATGTGCATAATTACGGCCTGCAAAGATAGACAATACTTGCGTTGTATTGTCAAAACTCCAGCCTGAAATTCAGCACGGGAATGATGCCCATCCCTTCTTCCGGGACGATATCCTGCAAGCTGGGTGAGTATGTGTAACCGATGGTATTTTTCCGGTTTGTGATATTCTGCAGATCGAGCGAAAGAATATAGGAATACCTGCTTTTGTTGATCCTGAGATAAGCGCCCAGGTCGGTACGGAAAAAACCGGGCAGCCGTTCCTCGTATATCCGGCTGTAATCATACACCACATCATGTTCAAGCAGGGATGCTTCCCTGAGGATGGGTGGGATCCTGTTGCCTCCCCTCAGGAAGCACTTCAGGTTCAGTCCTATAATATGTTGTTTGTTGCTGCCGATACTGAAATCTTTTCCCAGCAGGATATTGCCGACGTAATTCCCGTTGAAAACCGTGTTGTGCCAAACGCCGTCCATGGCCCTGTACCTGGAATCAAACAGGGAAATGGTCAGTAGCATATAATAGTCTCCCGTATAGAATTTTTCGATGGTTGCCTCAATACCGTAATTTCTTCCTTCGCCCCGGTTATTCAGAAATGCATCGGGAACTCCGAAAAGGTAGTTCAGCGAGGAAATATTACTGCTGTCTCTGGCATCTACGGGGACATGATACAGGTACTGGAAGTACAATTCTGCTTTCAATCGCCAGTCAGGGCTGAAGGAATGATCGAAGCCGGCTACGGTGTGTATGGCCTTGCCAAGTTTGAGATTCCGGTTGGCTTCCACCGGGTTCATGCCATCCATGCTGATCATCGCAGTGTAAACCGGAATGGCTTCCATACGGCTGTGCCAGCCGATCCCTGCGCTGAACGAACTTCGGGGGCTCAGACTCCATCTCAGTCCCAGTCTTGGTTCAACGGATGTTTCCTCATTCATCCTGAAATGCAGCAGGTGTATCCCTGCAGTGGCTTCCGCATGGTCGCTGAACCTGTGTTTCCATTGAACGAAACCCTGTACCGAATTGGTGACACCATCCCTGTCTATGGCAGTGTCGTATCCCTCATCCGTGTCATGTACCATAAACATGTGAAAGCCAAGCCTGTTGATAATAAGCCCTGTCCTGACTGTATTCCTCGTATTCAGCTTGCTGTTTAACACGACTGATCCTTTCAGCGATGGGTAGGAAAAATCATCGCTGTATTCTTCAACCTCCCGGTACTGCTTGTCGAGGAGTCCGCTCCTCCATTTGTCCTGAAGGAAACTCCAGGAAACAATGGTTTTCAGGCTTGTTTTCCTGTCCGAAAACTGGTAAAAATGCTTCACTCCGGCCACTCCCATACGGTGGTCTTCCACTTCAAAGAACCTGCCTTCCCTGCCTGTCCAGCGTATGCTGTCTTTCACCGGCTCTGTTCCGGTTGTACTGTTCCCTGCCACGGCAAAGAAATTGAAATTTCCTGCTTTTGCCGCGGGGAGTGAAAGGTTGATCACAAGATCCTGGAAAACAGGAGGTAAGTTATTGTCACCCAGATCGATCATCTTCATATTACTCAGTAATCCAAAAGTTGAATAGCGGTAATTGACGAGAAAGGAACTCCTGTTCTTCCTGTTCAGGGGCCCTTCAGCGGAGAATTCCGTGCCCACCACACCAAGCTGAAAGGCAAACTCGGTTTTTTCATCATTTCCTTTCCTGAGGAAAAGATCCATGACTCCTGAGTAAGCATTGCCGTATTCTGCAGGGAATGCAGCGGTGAGAAAGTCGGAGGTCCCCAGGGTATTTGAAGTGATAACACTCATGGCTCCCCCGGTGCTACCCTGTCCGTCGGAAAAATGATTCGGGTTTGGGATCTCAATGCCTTCCAGTCTCCATAAAAGACCTCTGGGCGAATTTCCCCTGATGATGATGTCGTTTACACCGTCTCCTTCAACAGTCGAAACACCTGCAAAATTGCTGACCATCCTTGAAGCATCATTGAACCCTCCGGCATAGCGGGTGGCATCATCCATATTGAGTTTACGCGCGCTGATCGTGGTCATGGTGTTTACCGATTTTTCCCTGTCATGCCGGCTTGCCGACACTTCCACCCCCTTCATCCGGATGACCTGCTGCACCAGTTCAATGCTCAGGATGGTTTCCTTACCGCTGATTACATTGATTTCAGGGATAATGACCTCCTTGTATCCCACATAGGATACCTTTATATGATGTTTGCCCGGAGGGATGCGCTCAAGACGGAAATTTCCATCCATATCTGTAGTTGTACCTTTTAAAGGATTGGAATTAATCAGTATCACAGATGCCCCGGGAAGGGTTTCCCTGCTGTCGGCATCTGCCACAGTGCCCCTGATTGTCTGGCCCTGCGGCTGGGAGAAAAGATGCATGCTGAAAAGCATCAGCATGTTTAACAAAAGGTGTCGGGTTTTCATAAGTCCGGTTTAAAAATCATGTGACGGCAACCCTGCCTGTTTGTTACAGAAGATAGAAAATATGTCTAATTTTACCGGCTAAACCAGATTAATACCACATTTACATTATGTTTCCTGCAGATGTTTATCAGGGACGCCGTGCGCGTCTGAAAAAAGAACTCGGATCGGGTCTTGCCCTCTTTCCTGCCAACTTTGAAGTGCCCTTTAATTATCCTGCCAATGGTTACTCATATCGTCAGGACAGCCATTTTTCCTACTTTTTCGGGCTGAACCACCCGGACTACATCGGCATCGTGGATGTAGATACGGATAAAGATTATATTTTCGGGGATGACATTGATATTGAGGATATTATATGGATGGGTGTGCTTCCCACTGTTGCAGAACAAGCCAGCCTGGCGGGTGTCAGCCAAAGCGGACCCCTTTCATCAGCCTTTGCCATGCTGGAGGCAGCCAGGAAAAAAGGTCAGAAAATCCACTTCCTGCCGCCTTACCGCAGTGAGGTGAAGCTGGCCCTTTCGGAGTGGCTGGGTATTCCTGTCAGAGCATTGAAAGACAACGCATCGGCAGAACTGGTACGGGCTGTGGTGAAGCTCAAGGAGATCAAGGATGCGTATGAGGTTGCTGAAATTGAAAAGGCCGTGGATGTGGCTTACCTGATGCATACCACAGGCATGAAAATGTGTTTTCCGGGTATCGTGGAACAGGAGGTTGCCGGAACAATGGAGGGCATTGCACTGGCCCTTGCCGGACCTGTTTCCTTCCCGGTTATTCTGAGCATGGACGGACAAACCCTGCACAATCACCATCACGGCAATCTCCTGAAGGAAGGAAGGCTGGTGGTGATGGACGCCGGCTGCGAAACGCAGTTGCTGTATGCCAGCGATATCACCCGCACCGTCCCGGTCGGGGGGAAATTCACCCAACGGCAGAAGGAGGTGTACCAGGCTGTGCTGGATGCCAATATGGCCGTTATCACAGAGTTAAAACCGGGGATACGTTATTTTGATATGCATATGCTGGCTGCCAGAACCCTGGCTTCGGGCCTGAAGGCGATCGGCCTGATGAAAGGGGATGTGGACGAAGCGGTTGCTGCCGGAGCCCATACCCTGTTTTTCCCGCATGGCCTGGGTCATATGCTCGGAATGGATGTGCATGACATGGAAGGACTGGGTGAAAACAATGTGGGCTATGATGAAACCATCAGCCGGGCCAGTGCTTTCGGCACAGCTTACCTGAGACTGGCAAAGACCCTGCGTCCGGGCTTTGTCCTGACCATCGAACCGGGTTGTTATTTCATTCCGGCATTGATCGATCAGTTCCGTGCAGAAAAGAAATTCGAAAGTTTTATCAATTACGATCTGGCAGAGACCTATAAAGATTTCGGCGGTATCCGTATCGAAGACGATGCGCTGATCACCCAGACGGGCTCAAGGATACTCGGCAAGCCCATCCCCAAATCCGTTGCTGACGTGGAACACACAATGACTTCACCCCGCGAATGGGTGAAGATGCCCGGGCTGATTTAACGGGAATGATCAAAATAAAACCGAAAATCTGAACTTAAAATTCAGATTTTCGGTTTTATTCCGTCATTTTATCAGAATACGCTACATCTCCATTCCCAGCGCCCTGTTGGTAAAGGCTACCAGGGGGTGCATGGCTTTGAATGCGGCCAGTGCGGTTTCTTTCACTTTACCACTGCTCATTTCCTTGTCTTTCAGGTATTCCCCAACCACATAATGCTTCAGTTTCAGCAGGTCAATGTCGGGCCATTCGGGCGGATAACCCTGGGGAGCCTTCTTCAGTTCATCGCCCATCTTGTCAAGGGTGTCGAAGTGCTTTTTGAAATCCTTTGCCTGAAGGATGGCTTTGAATTCGTCAATATTGTAGAAGATCTCCTGCCTGACTTTCTTCAGGTTTTCGGAGGGCGGCATATACAAACCTCCGCCGGCAAAAGATTTTCCTTCTGGTTCCAGGTGGATGTAATAGCCGGAGTAAGGACTTTTTCTCCCCCCCCTGGAAATAAAAGCCCCCATATTGGCTTTATAGGGAGTTTTATCGTTGGAGAAGCGGGTATCCCTGAAGATCCGGAATACACAGTCTTTGGCTTTCAGGGGTCCGATTCCCGGATCAAAGTGCTGAATTCCGGCGATCAGTTCATCTGTGAAGGCTTCAAAGGTTTTTCTGCATTGCTGATACCACTCGCGTTGGCTGTCGAACCATTCCCTGTTGTTATTCGCCGACAATTCGCTGAGAAAGTTGATTATATCATTCATTATCAGTCAAGTATAATGATTTTCCCGCTATGTTCATAGAAATGATTCCTCAGGCCGAGCAAATATAAGCCGGGTTTCATCCCTTCCGTTTTGATGCGGAAAAACCGGTTGATGGGAATTTCCACCGGCTGATGCAGGATGAGCCTACCGTCAGGCGATGAAAGTGTGAGTTCGTATGAGCCGGGTTCTCCGGTGACAGTGATTGTCTGGCCTTCCTGAACAGGGTTTGGGTATGATTTCAGCCAGTCCTTACTGATTGCGGGATCTGTGATTCCCACTCCAGATCCGATGCTGCCGCTGTTGGTGATGATATTCGGAAGAGGTGTGATAGTAAGGGGGGTATACCCGCCGAGGTAATAGAATTTCAGCAGGTAGAGGGTGTCTCCGTCGGCGGTGAAAGGCGTCAGGCCGAACCAGGCTATCAGTAACTGATCGGTGGCGCCGCCGATGTAATGATTGATCATGGTGTTGCCGTTGTTCAGGTCGGGGTGAATGACGGTATATCCTGTGTAAAACACTACCGTATTCCAGAAGGATATTTCAAGGGCAAGGCTGCTCCAGTTATAGATGTCCTGACCGGTCAGCGGCACAAGGATGGTATCTCCCGCGCTCACCCCCGTCACGTGCGGCAGGGTCAGTGCGGGTGTCTGGCTGTAGGATACCGAAAATACAACAAGGGAAAATGCCAGCAGAAGGATGATCTTTTTCATGATAAATTGATTTAATGATCAAAATTAATATTTTTTTCCCCATATGGAAGAGACGCGATTCATCGCGTCTCTGAATAAATAGAGACGCGATTCATCGCGTCTCAACCAAAAGGATTATTCCACCACCACCTCGTCAATAAAAACCCAGCATGGCTGACCGGCCGATTCGTGCCAGGCCGGATTGACACCGGCATTTTTCGCCCTGATCCTGATAAAACGGGTATTGATCCCACCGGTTTCAATACGGAAAGGCCTGATTTCCAGTCCGGGGTATCTTTCCGGCACTGCTTCTATCCGGCCTGCCTCCCGGAAATCGTTTCCGTCGGGTGAAAGTGACACATCCACACTTACGGGCAGGAAGATCCAGCTGTAGATGTTTTTCAGGAAGGTGGCAGTAACAGCATGAACGCTTGTTGCTTCTCCAAGGTCGAGGATGATCTCGCAGTCATTGGAAAGGTATCCCTGCCATGCGCCTCCACCGAAAGAGAGGGTGCCATGCATGCCGTCAACCACGGTATTGTCGCCTTTGCCGGGATATTTCGGGCTGTAAGGCTTCAGGATGTTGACTTTCTTCCCGCTTGCCAGGTTGACGCTGATGTGACGGTCGTTGGTACGCCCCGGTTTTTCTCCTTTTGAGTACACGGCAGCCCTGACGGTCGTTGCTGTTGTAAGAGGAACAGGACTGTTATATGTGGAAGATGCCGGTCCGGGTTCACTTCCGTCGAGGGTGTACCGGATTTTCATGCCCTTCCAGTCAGTCCCGAGTACCAGCAGCAACGGGCTTTTTCCTTTTCCGGGCAAGGTGGAGATATTGACATCGTAAAGGCTTTTGCAGTAAGCAACCTTATCTCTGTCGAGAAGTTTAAAATGATGCCCCAGCCTTTCGGTGAATTCATCCCAGTTTCTGCTGCCGGGTGGTGACCAGTTGACTTCCGCCAGCGCGATTGCCCGCGGGTAGGCCATATAGATCAGGTGGTCTCCGTTATCTATGTATTCGGTCCAGAGGTTGGCCTGTGCACCCAGGATATGCTTTCGCTCCGCCTCCCGGAGTGCTTCAGGGACAGGTTCAAATCCGTACACTTTTTTCAGGGGGGTGAATCCGCCGATAGCGAGGGGTTCATAGGCAGGATCTGCCTGGTAATGATCGAAATAGCAATGGCTGCCGGGTGTCATGATCACATCATGACCAAGCCTGGCCGCTTCAATGCCGCCTTCTGTTCCCCGCCACGACATTACCGTAGCCTGCGGGGCCAGCCCCCCTTCCATGATCTCATCCCATCCGATCAGTTTTCTTCCGTTCGCATTCAGAAACTGCCCGATTCTTTTAATAAAATAACTCTGCAGTTCATGTTCGTCGTTCAGTTCCTTATCCCTGATCCTTTGCTGGCAGTGGACACATTGTTTCCACCTGCTTTTTGGTGCTTCATCGCCACCGATGTGAATATATTGAGATGGAAACAGTTCCATCACTTCGGTCAGGATATCCTGAAGAAATTCAAAGGTGGCGTCTTTGCCTGCACAGAACACATCATCCGATACACCCCACATGGTGCGCACTTCGAAGGGGCCGCCGGTACAGGAGTATTGGGGGTAGGCGGTCAGGGCGGCAACGGCATGACCGGGCATCTCGATTTCAGGGATCACGGTGATATACCTGTCGCTGGCATAAGCCACAATCTCCCGGATCTGGGATTTCGTGTAATAACCTCCGTAAACCTGGTTGTCGGTTACATCGCTTTTTTCAACCTGTGTCCCTTTCCGCCAGGCCCCCACCGAGGTGAGTCCCGGGTATCGATCGATCTGGATGCGCCATCCCTGGTCGTCGGTCAGGTGCCAGTGGAACACATTGTATTTGTAGAAGGACATCAGGTCAAGATATTTTTTTATGAATTCCACTGGGAAGAAATGCCTGCAAACGTCCAGGTGCATGCCGCGGTATGAAAAGCGTGCATGATCTTCGATATGTACGCAGGGAATGCGTATTACCTTCCCTTTTGCAGTGTTTTCTGTAAGGTCATCATTCACCGGAAACAATTGCAACAGGCTTTGAATACCGTAAAAGATGCCTTGTCCGCCGGAAGCTTCAATCAGGATCATTTTCCTGCCGATATCAAGCGTGTAACTGCCTGGCGGACCTTTCAGTCCCGGATTGATCATGAGCCGGATCCTGCCATTTTGTCTGCCAGGTTTAATGTATTCCGAAATTGCCGGAAGGGGGCCGCCGGCACGAGCGGTCATCTCTGCCAGATATCCAGCCAGCAGCTTGATCTCTGGGTCTATACTGCCTGTTTCTATGGCTATTCCTGCCGTAAGACGGAAGGTGCCGCGTTTTTCCTTCATCAGGGCGGGTTTCGGAATGATATTGAGATTACCTGAGAATAAAACTGCAGGAATCAGCAAGAGAAGGAAGGGGAGGAGAAATTTCTTCATGATATTGGGTGTAGTTGTGGGTATGATCAGATGATTAAGCGACGAAAATTAGGTAAAAAATGCCAGCGTCAACAGGAACGGAATGTGTTTTTTCGGAATGCTGTTTTGTGCCGGTTCAAAACAACCTACCTTTGCCTGCGTCACACCGGGATCAACATGGAATTCCTGCTTATTGGATGCTTCGTCCTTTCATTGGCTTTGATCTTTGCCGTTCCGGCACGCACAAAGCACCTGGTAAGCGGAATTCCCCTGCTGGTCTTACTGGTGATCAGTTCGTGGGTTGCAGTGCCTGCAATATTTTCGGCATCACAGCAACAGTACATGTTCCATATTCCCCTTGCCGGACTGAAACCTGTCGTTTTTTTCATTGATGCACTTTCGGGCTTTTTCATCCTGACGGTGAATTTCAGTGCACTGACCGCATATCTTTTTGCAGGGACTTACCTGGACGGACACCTGAACCGGTACCGTCCTGCATGGATTTCTGTTCATTACCTTTCACTGCTGCTCCTGTATGCTTCCATGCTGCTGGTCTGTACCCAGCGAAGCGCTTTCTCTTTCCTGCTGAGCTGGGAATTAATGACGCTGTCTTCTTTCCTCCTGGTGATTTTCGACAACACCTCCAGGGCCAACCTGAAAACAGGTATCAACTATCTTGTTCAGATGCACCTCAGTATGTTCCTTCTGCTGATGGCATTTCTGGTGGCCGGCGGACAAGGCTCATACGGATTCGCCAGCCTGCCGGCATTTTTTGGCACACACCGGGAATTACCGCTCTTTCTGCTGTTTTTTGCCGGTTTTGGAATCAAAGCAGGTTTCATTCCGTTTCACACCTGGCTTCCGGATGCACATCCTTCCGCTCCGTCACATGTCTCGGCTTTGATGTCGGGGGTGATGATAAAAATGGGGATCTATGGGATTTTCAGGGTGATAAGCACGGTTCAGCATGATTTTCTTACCATCGGAATTTTTATCCTGGTGATTTCCCTCCTTACGGGGATTTATGGTGTTTTACAGGCCATCGTACAGCACGACCTGAAAAAACTGCTTGCATACCATAGTATCGAGAATATCGGGATCATCGGGACCGGGATCGGACTTGGCTGCATCGGTTTAGCCATGCACCACAGCGAGCTTGCACTGCTTGGTTTTGGAGGCGGCTTGCTGCATGTGCTGAATCATTCGCTTTTTAAGTCCCTGCTTTTCTTCGCCGCCGGAAATGTTTACAATGCCACCGGTACACGGTTCATGGACCTCATGGGAGGTCTGGCGAAAAAAATGCCTTTCACGGCTTTCTTCTTTCTGCTTGGCGCACTTTCGATTTGCGGCCTGCCGCCGTTTAACGGTTTCATATCGGAATACCTCCTTTACCTGGGGATGATCGGAAGCATTCACCAGGCGGGTTTTTACGGATCGATAGGGCTGATCATGGCCATATTGGGATTAACACTGACCGGTGGTCTGGCCGTTTTCTGTTTTACCAAGGCTTTTGGGATAGCTTTCCTTGGAGAAGCGCGCTCGGATGCCTGTACCCGGGCTGTTGAGCCGCGGCCTGCCTCTTTTACCGGGCATATGCTGATCGCTGCCATGATCATTGCCATCGGCTTCGCTCCTGCATTATTTGTGAAACCTGTCCTGTCAGCCCTAGCATCGGTTTTTATTCCCGGAACTCCCGCCATGACGCGTCCCGTGCTTCAGAATCTCGGCATGATCAGTCTGAGTGGCGGCATATTTGTCCTGCTGGTTGTGGGATTATTCCTGCTTCGTCGCCTGATTTCTGCTCACCGGCAAAAATCGGTCGCCCCGACCTGGGGTTGTGGTTATCAGTCCCCCTCTGCAAGGATGCAGTATACGGCTACTTCTTATGCTGAAAATGTTGCAGGACTCAGCAGCCCAATCATCAACCTGAACAAGGAAATGAAACCGACAGGGACTGAGGAAATCTTCCCCAAGCCGGGGACCTTCGTTTCCCACCCTTCGGAGAAACTGGAGGAATGGCTTGTCAACAGGCCCTTTCTGGCCCTGCGACGCCTGTTGCGACGGATTGCATTCCTGCAAACAGGACAGATCAGGCATTATATTCTGTATCCCTTTGTGTTCCTTTTGCTTATTTTTCTTCTGACCCTGTTGAACCTCCTATAATATGCTGATCCTGCTGATGACCCTGATTTCTGCCCTGCTGATACCCGGAATTATCATCCGGACCAAAAGCATATGCAGCGGAAGAAAGGGACCAGCCTTTTTCCAGCCTTTGTATGACGCCGGTGTGTTGCTGCGCAAGGGCGTCGTCATCAGCCCCGTTACAACCCTGATTTTCAAAATCGCCCCTTCCGTTTCTCTGGCGAGTGTGATTACCGCGGTGATGCTGGTGCCAATGGGCAGACAGGATGCATTGCTGTCTTTTCCGGGCGATTTTGTCTATTTTACTTATATCCTTGCACTTGGCAGGGTCTTTATGATCCTGGCAGCCCTGGATACCGGAAGCGCTTTTGAAGGGATGGGAGCTAACCGCGAAGCCCTTTATTCCATGCTGGTCGAACCGGTATTTCTTCTTTTGCTTGGCACTTATGCCATGTTTACAGGATATACTTCATTCAGCGATATATTTTCACACTTCTACTTCAGTAATAATTACGCTTTTATTGCCGGCATCCTGGGCTTCTACCTGATGATACAGATCGCCATGGTCGAGAATTCCAGGCTTCCGGTCGACGACCCCAAAACACATCTCGAACTCACCATGGTACACGAGGTCATGATACTGGATTACAGCGGACCTGACCTTGCGATGATCCATTTCGCCACATGGATAAAATTTGCCCTTTTCGGTGCACTGGTCTCCAACAGCCTGGTTCCGGCCGGATGGCCGGTCGCACTGCAGATCGGACTCTTCCTGATGCTCCAGCTTTCCTTTGGTGTGATCATCGGATTGCTCGAATCTTTCCGCGCAAGAAATAAAATGATGAAAAACCCCCAGTTTATCCTGACACTTACCGCCATTGCCCTTCTGGTGTTTACCATCATGTTGTTATCGTCCAATATTTCAGACATATAATATGGAAATATTTTTGCTGGTCATTTTTGCATTCAGCCTGTTTTACCTGAGCATGGCGGAAAGATTCCGCAGCTATACGGCTTTGATTGCGTTACAGGGCTTGTTGCTTTTCGGACTGGCGTTTTTTCAGCTCCGTGAAATGAATGTTGCCAATCTTGTGTTTATCGTTACTGAAACCCTGTTGTTCAAGGCGATTGCTGTGCCGGTTCTGATGTACCGGATACTGAACAGGATACAGGTGAACCGGGTTCATCCTGATGCGCTGCCGGGCTTTTATGCTTTGCTGCTGACCATGGCAGGCCTGATGCTGAGTGTTTTCATCGCACGCCAGCTCGACGGCTCACTGATCGACAGGACTTTTATGGTGATTGCAATGCTTGCCCTGGTTACAGGCGTCATTCTTATCATTACCCACCGCCGGATTTTTTCTCACCTTGTAGGCTTCCTGGTGATCGAGAATGCCGTGTTCCTGTTTTCCCTGGCTGTCGGAATTGATGCGCCATATATGGTCAACATCGGGGTATTGCTCGATATCGTGGTCAGTATTCTGATCCTGGGCGTGTTTATGGGACGCATCGGAACCCGTTACAGTGACATGGAAACTGATGACCTTGCTGACTTAAAGCACTGAAAAAGATGATATTATTGATATATTTCGGAATCACGATCCTGCTTTTGGCCGGTATGTTGCTGTTCAGAAGGAGAAAGGTGATCTCGGTCCTGATGCTGGCTTTCCTGCTGAACCAGTCGGGTTTGACGGCAGCAGCGTGGCTGAATCCCGGCATGCTGTTGCTGCAGTATTTCATCTTTGACCCCCTTGCCATACTTTTTCTGAGCCTGCTTACGGTCATTTCCTTTACCACTGTCATACATGGCCTCGTTAACCTTAGATCCGACAGCACCAGGCGATACCAGTACTATCAGATGGCCCTGACCGGATTGATTGGATCTGTCACTGCAGCCACACTTGCCAACCATCTCACGGTAGTGTGGATCTTTGTGGAAGCTACTACCTTATGTGTTTCTGTCCTGATCTATCATGAGAAGAACAGGCTTACCCTTGAGGCGGTTTGGAAATATATTTTCGTTTGCTCGGTCGGCATCGCGATCGCTTATTTCGGTATCCTTTTCCTTGGCCTTGGCTTACGGGAACAGGCCGGATTTGAATTGACCTTCAGGGAGATGTCCCTGATCCTTCGCGATACCAATCCCTTGTACCTGAAAATTGCCTTTCTTTTTGTGTTGGTCGGTTACAGTACAAAAATTGAGTTGTTTCCCATGCATACCGCGGGAGTGGATGCCAACTCCGTGGCCCAGCCCCAGATTTCCGCTTTCATCTCAACAGCCATGGTAAATCTCGGTTTTGTCGCCTTCTACAGGGTTTACCTGATGTTTTCGCAAACGGGAATCGCCGGATGGATGAATCATGTGCTCATCCTCACCGGTATTCTGAGCATGCTGACTGCGGCAGGCTATATGCTTAAAGCCAGGCATGCCAAACGGATGTTCGCCTACTCCACGCTTGAGATCATGGGGCTGATGGCTATCGCTCTCGGCCTCGGACCAGGCGGTCATCCTGCCGCCCTGCTGATCATGATTTCCCATACTTTGATCAAGTCAGGCCTCTTTTACCAGTTGTCCCAGTTTTTCCGGACCTGGCATTCTTATAAAATCAAGGAGACTGGTAACTATTTTGTATTGAATTCTTCAGGTGGACTGGTGCTGATGGCTGGATCAATGCTCATTCTTGCCATTCCGCCGTCAGGTCTCTTTCTGCCCGGGTGGTTGGTGTTTGCCTCACTGGCCGGAAACGGGCAGTGGGTGGTGATCTGCATCGTGTTGACCCTGCTGGGATTCATTGTGTACGGCTTTTCCACACGGGTGCTCCACATGCTTTTCTCCGCGCCGGTGGAAGGCCGGATTGAACCGGCCCGATACAGCGGTAACTGGTATGAAACCACCATACAGTGGGCGTTGCTGGCCATGGCATCCCTGCTTTGTTTTTATCAGCCCCCTTTTCTTGTGTCACTGATCCATGCGGCCATTCAACCTTAACGAGTATTGCTGAAATGAACGATATCCTCATCATACATGATACTTCACAACCCATCGGCCTTTCAGCGATCCCGGTAAGCGATTACCCTCTTTTCCGGGAAAGGGTTTTAATGGCTGTGGCTGATGAGAACCTGCATTGTGTCAGCTATTTTGCCTGTCCGGATGAGGGTGCCTTCCGGTTTATCTGCATCCTGGCCGATGATCTGAATCAACGGCTGTTGGTGCTGGGACACCGGGATCGGGGACCCTTGCTGTCGCTGACGGCTGACAATCCCGCATTTCATGTTTTTGAACGTGAGATCCATGAAAGTACAGGAATACTTTTTGAAGGGCATCCCTGGCTGAAACCCTTGCGTTACGGCACTGACTGCAGAAGGTCCGGTAATGGCATGGAGCAGTATCCTTTCTTCCGTATCAGCGGGGATGAACTGCATGAGGTGGGTGTGGGACCTGTCCATGCCGGAATCATTGAACCCGGGCATTTCCGTTTCACCTGCCATGGGGAGAAAGTGCTGCACCTTGAAATGCAGCTTGGCTACCAGCACAGGGGAATTGAAAGGATGATGGAGGGCAATACCGATGGATTGCGACATGTGCTGCTTGCCGAAAGCATCGCCGGTGACTCAGTCATTGGACATGCATCCACTCATGCGGCTGTCATCGAAACCCTAAGCGGCTGCCGGATTTCCGGTACGCTTGCTGTCGAAAGGGCCGTGGCGCTTGAGCTGGAACGGATTGCCATGCACACTGGCGACGCCGCAGCGCTTTGTGCCGATGTTGCCTATCAGCTCGGACAGGTTGTTTACGAATCCCTGCGCACCATCGTGATTAATTCAACCCAGCTCTGGTGCGGGAACCGGTTCGGAAAAGGGCTTATCAGGCCGCACGGAACATGGTTCCCCGTGAAGGAAGATCTGGGCAGGCAGATCGTCCGTAATCTCGATACCGTGATGGAACGTATGCAGCCAATGGGCGACCGTTTGTATACGCTACCCAGTGTGGTGGCACGTTTTGATGGGACCGGCTCCGTCACCAGATCCCAGATGCTTGCCATCGGGGCGGTGGGAATGGCTGCCCGCTCGGCCGGCCTCAAGAGGGATATCCGCTGGTCTCATCCTTCCCTGCCCTGGAAAGATACAACGTTCGAACCGGTTGTGCTGGACACGGGTGACGTAATGGCAAGAGCCCTGCTTCGGAAAATGGAAACGGAACAGTCAGTCAGCCTCATCAGACAGTGGATTGACCAATTGAGCGAACAGGCAGGGAAAACGGAACATCCTGATTATCAAAGACCACTTACCCCTAACTCCCTGGCTGTTCATCTTACCGAAGGATGGCGGGGCGAAATCTGTCATGTGGCGATCACCGACAAACAGGGTAAAATCATGTGCTACAAGATTAAAGATCCCTCCATGCATAACTGGATAGCCCTTGCCCTGGCTGTGAGAGCCCAGGAGATATCCGACTTTCCGGTCTGTAACAAAAGTTTTAACCTGTCTTATTGCGGTCACGACCTGTAATTGTAAGCACCCGGATATGATCAGAGAAATCAAGATACTCAGCAAACATGGATGGCAGTATATCCCTGATCTTTCGGATGTTACTCTGCCTCAAACTTTCAGGGGACGACCTGTGATTTCTGATGCGGTAACTGCTAATGAGGCTTCGCTGCTGAAGGAATGTTGTCCGGTGAATGCCATTGAAACATGTCCTGAACTTTCTATCCATCTCGGAAAATGTCTTTTCTGCGGGGAGTGTATGCATGTTTGTCCCGGCAGGATCAGGTTTACCAACGACTTTCGTCTGGCCGTCAACCGGGAGGAACAACTGGTGATCAAAGCCGGCATGACGGAGCCCTTGTATCCGGACATTTCAGCCATACGCCCGGAGATCAGGCGGTTGTTCAGACGTTCACTGAAGTTGCGGCAGGTTTCGGCTGGCGGAGACAACAGCACCGAAATGGAACTCAATGCAGCTGGCAATGTTAATTTTGATATGGGCCGCTTCGGTATTTCATTCGTGGCCGGCCCGCGGCATGCAGATGGTATCGTAGTGACCGGGCCCGTGACGGAAAACATGGCCGCCGCACTGAAACTGACATGGGAAGCTGTTGCCGAACCTAAAATACTCGTTCTTGCTGGAACAGATGCCATCAGCGGCGGCCTTTTCCTGAACAGCCCGGCCATTGACCGTTCGTTCTTTGCATTGCACAAACCCGACCTCTGCCTTCCCGGGAATCCCGTGCACCCGTTGACTATTATCCACGGACTGACTGCATTGATGGGAAATCGGCTGCGGAATATCAATCCCCGAAAATAAATACCTCCTCTATGGTGCTGTGCAAAGCCCGGCTGATGTCATAGGCAAGCTTCAACGACGGATTGTACCGGCCTTTCTCAAGGAAAACAATGGTTTCCCTGCGTACGCCAACCTGTTTGGCCAGTTCCTCCTGCGTCAGGTTGTAGCGGGCCCTGAATTCCCTGATCCGGTTATGCATCTCTCAAACCTTTCCATCTGAAATACAATACCAGCAACACCCAGACTACTCCCATGCACAGAATGCCGGAGCCAAGCAGGACTTCTGTTTCCATTTTCACCCTGTCGAGCAGAAAAATAATCCCGACCCAGATATAAAGAGAAACATAATACGACACGGCTGCAGCCCGCTGGAGGATTTTTTTCGACATTTCATCTTCTGCCGGTTCACCCCGTCTGACACTTTTCAGCCGGGAGAATGCGATGAAGAATCCGAAAAACACCAGCAGTAAAATGATCACCCCCTGGACCATTTCTTCAATGGGGAAGTCCTTGTCCGACTGCATGATCCAATAAAATCCGGTCACCATGACCAGGACAGAAACGATAATCAATGGTACAATTTTTTTCATGACAGGATGTTTTGTGTGGCAAAGATAACATAATATTAGAAATAAACAACAAAAAGTTAGAAAAAAATAACAAAAAGTTTAAATGCAGCTTAAACGGCAGGGGTGCCGGATGAACAATACTGACAGGATAAGTGTATCTTTGTTGGATAACATCATTGAATGACAGCACAAAACACTGAAACACTGCCGAATATTCTCAGGCAGACCATCCGGGATCATGCGGAAAAACCTGCACTCTCCTTTATGGGGGAGGTTCCGCTCACTTACCGTGAGATGGGTGAACAGGTTGAGGCACTGGAGATTTTTCTTCACAGTCTGGGATTGACGTCGGGCTGTAAAGTGGCGATCCTCGGACACAACAGTCCGAACTGGGCGATGGCTTACTTTGCAATTACTGCAATGGGTGCGGTAGCCGTACCTTTGCTTCCGGATTTTTCTGCTCAGGAAATTTCGAATATCCTGGATCATTCGGAATCGCTTGCATTGTTCGTAACTGAAAGGCTCTCCTTTAAAGTCGGCGAAATGCGGACAAGGGGTATCCGGCATGTGATCCGGATGGATGATTTCAGTGTGGTGAGCACCGACACGCCGGGTGTTGTGTTCGGTAGTACCGGAAAAGCTTTCCCGCAGCCTGAAATAAAGGAAACAGATCTGGCAGCCATTATTTACACTTCAGGAACAACCGGAATGCAGAAGGGTGTCATGCTGACCCACGGCAATATTGCGAGCAATGCCGATGCCGGCAGTAAAGTCCAGCCCATTGATGATACGGATGTTTTTTTATCCTTACTGCCCTTGTCGCATGTGTACGAAAACACCCTGGGTCTGGTATTGCCCGTTTACCGGGGTGCCAGCGTGGTATATTTCAGGCAGTTGCTATCTCCCCAGCTGATTGCGGAGGGTTTGCAACGGGTTAGGCCTACAGTTATCCTGTCTGTTCCGCTGATCATTGAGAAGATGTACCGGAACCGGATTTTACCGGGAATCAGGTCGAAGCGGGTGCTGAGAACCCTTTACAATGTTTCCTTTTTCCGGAAACTGATCAACAAGGGTGCAGGTAAGAAGTTGATGGATGCTTTCGGAGGAAGGTTGAAATTTTTCGGGGTTGGGGGTGCCAAACTTGATCCGGTTGTGGAGAAGTTCCTGCTGGAAGCCCGTTTTCCTGTGGCCATCGGGTATGGTCTTACTGAATCCGCTCCGCTGCTTGCCGGCACCAATCCCGGTACAGCACGCCATCAATCGACCGGTCCGGCGGTCGACCGGGTTGAACTCAGGCTGGCAAATGTGGATCCCCTGACAGGACAGGGCGAGATTGTTGCCAGGGGGCCGAACATCATGGCAGGTTATTATAAGGATCCCGTCATGACCGCGGAAGTCCTTACTCCTGATGGCTGGCTGAAAACAGGGGATCTGGGGGCATTCGACAGGGACGGGTTTTTATATATCAGGGGAAGGCTGAAAAACACCATTCTGGGTGCCAATGGAGAGAATATTTATCCGGAGGAGATCGAATCCGTCATCAATAATTTCAAACATGTGGTCGAATCGGTTGTGGTGGAGCAAAAAGGGAAGCTGGTGGCCCTGGTACACCTTAACATGGAGGAAATTGAAAAGGGCTGGCAGCAACTTTCCAGGGATATGCATGATAAGATTGAGAACATGCTGGATGAACTGAAAGCGGAACTGATGAGATATGTGAATGCCAGGGTGAATAAGTTTTCACGCTTGCATGCCGTGGTAATTCAACGGGAACCCTTTCAGAAAACAGCCACCCAGAAAATCAAAAGATACTTGTATTATTCGCAGCAAAGCCATTAGTTGCTGATCAATTCCCTGGCCGCCTCGGCAGGAGATCCGGGGTCAAATGTTATCAGGCAGAGGTCCCCGCTGTCTGTGGCTCCGTTCATCGCCAGGGTTCTGCCGAACAATGCCGACCAGTTTCCCGTAAGCCTTGTGGATTCATGGATATGGCCATGGAGTGTAAGCCTGGGTTGGTTTACCTCAATAAACCGGCGGATGGCGATACTGCCTACATGAACATCCAGGGGTACATGATCAAACTGCATCCCGTCAAGGGCTGCCCTGTCGAGGGCGCAATCATAGGGAGGGGAATGGAACAGAAACACCGAACGGTTCATGTCCAGATCCCTTGCAAGGGTTTCAAGGTCTTTCTGTATCGTGGCATATTCTATGTCAGCATCAGGTTCAACGGTTCGAAAGCCTTCAAAAGGATCTGTACAACCCGGGTCCACGAAACGGGAGACATCATAACGCTCCCAGTCTTTCAGCTGAAAAGGGGTTGGCGGTACCATGGCATACCCTGTGAATAGATACCCGTTGATCTCCAGGGTACGCATGTGCATGTAATGCCAAAGCCCTTTGTCCTCATTTTCCGTGAAACAGGTTTCAAGGTACCGCGGATCGTCGTTGCCAAGGATCAGCAATACCCTGGGGTAGCGTGAACCCATAATGTCACGTAGTCCGGCGAATTTCCGGGGCAGATATTCCCGGGCGAAATCTTCCGCACCGATTTTATTGTTTCCGCTCAGATGAACGTGAGGCAGCAAATCCCCGCCAAGCAGCACAATGTCGGGTTCCCTGCGCCTGATTTCCTTCAGCAGCGCTTCGTACCTGCTTTGTTTGCCATGAAGATCAGAGCTGAACAGGCAAAGGGTTTTCATTCGGGTTCAGATGTGCTTTTTTGCTCCCACAGCACTTTGGCCGGGTGCGAACGGTCACCGATCATGGAAGCATAACTCGTTTGTTCCCTGATATCCCGTTCCGTGATATAGTGAACATCCAGCAAGCCTTCGGTCCGGTAACCCGTCCGGTCAAAATTGATCTCCGCAAGGCAAAAGCTCCATCCTTCAAGAAAAGCCCTGAGCTGACAAAACTGTTTCTCACTGGAGTGGTGCAGCACGATAAGGTCAATATCACTGGCCGGACCTGCATTTCCGTCCCGTGCACTGCCGATGAGATATATTCCCCTGACACCATATTTGTTCATATCCAGCCTTGCAACAATCAGCTCTGCCATTCTCATCCTCCATAGCGAATGTTCATCCGGACTCCCATCCAGTAAATGATCTCCGCTGTATGCCTGGAGTTCCTTTTGTTTCTGTAATATGCTGATGCTTTTTTGAAGGCGTCTTGAGAAAATATGATCCGAAAGTTTCCAGGCAATGGTGTTCAGCAGCTTTTGCTCCTCAGGAAGGAACTGGCTGTTGTTCACTTCCCTGATCAACTGGGTATAAAATACTTCGATGCATCCAACAATCTTATTGTCTGCCACCAGTTCGGCTTTTTGTTTCCAGGATGTTTCCCTGAAACCAGGCATCACAAAGGCTTCCCCTTCATAGATGATCCTGGGCTGGCAGACAGAGGGATATTGCCAGCCTGCCGGGATTTTGCTAATGACTTCGTATAAAACCTCCTCCAGCGGCCGGAGATCATCTTTCAGCACCTCAAAAACATTGTAAAGGCATGTCAGTTCTTTCAGTCTTTCGTTGATCCCCTGAAATACCTTTTTAATGACGTCGTTTTGATGGTCGTATTCCATCCCGTTAAATTATGGGTCAAATATACACTTTCTTCAGAATCAATTCCCGAACAGCGCTCCCGCAAGCAATGACGCCTCTGTAAAAGCCTCACGGCCGACAGGTGCAGCAATGTTGTTTTTATCCAGAAAATCCAGCATATCCCCGGTATCCAGGTTGGATAGCAGTTCATGACCAGTCATCGGGCATCCCCCCAATCCTGCCATCACAGTGTCAAAGTTCCTGCATCCCTCATCCCACGCTGCCTTCAGGCATTCCCCGGTATTTCCCCGCCTGGTATGCAGGTGCAGACCAAAATCCATATCCGGAAATTCACGGTAAAGGGAACGAAACACGGCGGCGGTAAGGTCCGGTGTTACCGGGATGGATACATTCGAAAGCGGCAGATAGCGGATCCCTTTGTTTCTGAAATGCATTACCCACTCTATCAGGATTTCGATGCTCCAGGGATCACCGTACGGATTGCCAAATGCCATGGAAAGATATGGAACAAACTCCCTTCCTGTTCTGATACAAACATTCATTATGTAGTCCGATGTCCGGATCAGGTCTTCCGGCGAACTTTTCTGGTTCTTTTCGGCGAAGACCTTTGAGATACTGAAGGGATATGATAAACAAGTGATTGTATCATAAGGTGTTACCAGGTCCGCTCCTCTGCTGTTAACAAGCAGCATCATCAGCCTGGTTTGGGTTTCGCTGAGATCAATCTTTTCTGCAATTAAAAGACTATCAGCCATTTGCGGAAGAAGCCGCGGGGAAACGACACTGCCTGTTTCCACCGTGTGAAAGCCGGTTTTCACCAGTGCCTGGAGATAACGCAGTTTTTCTTCGAAGGCTAAAATCCTGGGATGGGACTGAAAGGCCTCTCGCGGCAGCTCATGAAGCCGGATCATGCGCGTCCGGTCAGGCTTTTGGGGATACGTCCGCTTTTAATTGATTCTGAGCGGAGACGGCGACCTACGATCTTTTCAACCATCTGCCCTGTTTCCAGAACTTTGTCAATGTCAAGCTGGGTGTCGATACCCATTTCGTCCATCATTACCACCATATCCTCGGTGGAAACAAGACCGACAATATTGGGGTCTTTGTAATAATAGCTTCCTGTTCCGGCTACCGGGACACCACTGACAAAATTGGCCGGCTGTCCGCCGATCCCGCCCATGGTGGATTCATAATTGGTCATTCCGGCCTGCAATGCCGCCAGCACATTGGCAAGTCCCCAACCCCTGGTGGTGTGGAAATGGACGATGTGTTTCTCCGGCCTGGGAATGGCATCAAGCAATGTGGAAAAATAGCGGTAAACCCTGTCAGGCGAAGCTGAACCGTCGTGATCAGCATGCTCCACGTCATTAGCTCCCAGATCAAGCCAACGCCTGGTGAATTCAATGGCTTTTTTCATCTCGGTGGGTCCTTCGATCGGACATCCCCAGATCGTGCTGACCGTACCGTTCACCTTCAGTCCTGCATCCTGTGCAAGCGGAATGTATTTTTCCGCCATCTTCCAGTACTCATCCAGCGATATCCCGGAGTTTTTGCGGTGATGCGACTCACTGGTCGAAACCATCAGCAGGATACGGTCAGGTCCGTAGCCTGCCTTCCTTGCTTCTATGGCCCGTTCAATCGCTTTTTCCCTGATGGTGATACAGGTCAGCGAAACCTGGCCGATCAGGTGTGCGATCTTTTTACTGCTGCGCAGCCGTTTCAGTAATTCGTCGGCATCCCTGAACTGGGGCATGCCTGACGGATTTCCGAGATTGGTGACCTCGATATGCCTGAAGCCTGCGAGTATCAATTGTTCTGCAAGCCAAAGCTTGGCATCGGTCGGAATAAAGATCTCTTCATGCTGAAACCCGTCCCTTACGGTGATGTCCCCTATGGTGACTTTTTTCGGATAGTGCATTTTTCTCTGTTTTAATTGTTGCTTAAACAGTTACAAAGCTGGTTTTGTTTAAGGTTTCCATGCCCGGAAAGGCGATGATGGCTCCCTGTTATTCAACAAAGATACTGAAATTCACATATGATCGCTTAAAGGCATTGTCGAAAAAAAGTGAAAAATAATGTGAACAATCCTTGCTAAAAGAAAATGGCTGCCGTAATTTTGACAGTACGGGCCACCGGTGATTCCTCATGGTGCGTACCTGCCTGTAAAACAATGTGATGTATAACAGTCCATCAGGTACCTGGACATAATCCAAACTGTATGAAAAGACTTTTTCTCGCTTTTTTCGCAATCGCGATGTCGGCAGGCATTTGCTACAGCCAGACAGACCAGGGTGCATTCTATTTGGGTGGATCGTTAATGGTCTCATCCTCAGCCGTCAAGTACAAGAGTAACAGTACAACAGTCGACGGTCCGAAAACTTTTTCATTCGGGATCGATCCAAAGGTGGGATTTTTTATGGCCGACAACCTGATGATCGGTGCCGGAGTGGGGTTTAACATGTCCACGATGAAGCAGGAAGGAGTTGATCCCGGTGATCCTGATGAAACAAAACTGACAGTCAGTGAGTTTCACATTATGCCGCTTGCCAGGTATTACATCAAACCCTGGGAGAACACCGCCTTTTTCATTCAGGGAGGCATTCCGGTTGCCTTCGGTAAAGAAAAGGATGAAGTGACCAACGGAGGTACAACAGTGTCGGAGGAGGCAAAAATCACCGCATTCGGGGTTCATATCAACCCGGGACTGGTTTACTGGGCAACGGATGCAGTTTGCCTGGAAGTGACGGTGGGAGAACTCTCCTATATGTCGGAGACTGCTAAAACGGGCAGTGGGGATAGTGAAGTGAAAACGATCAATTCAGGTTTCGACCTGAATTTCAACCCTGCTTACTTCTCATTCGGGGTTGGTTTTCATTTCTAGGTCTTTGCTGATCAAATTGATTTAACCGTGGTGTTCCCGCGGAACCCTTTAACGGTCCGCGGGAATTGCCAACGGTTGCAGGTGTAATGTGCCTGCAGGTTTTTATTGTAGCTTAATCCTCTTCATCAGATATGAATGCGGAACAGATTCAGGATGATGCTTCCTTTTCCCTCGAAGCCCTGCTGAAGCGGCTGGGGAAAGATCTTCTTGTCCTCTGTGTGGAGGATAACGAAGTGCACGCGGAATTACTCCGGTATTACCTCAAGCCATATTGCACCGTTGATCATGCCGGACAGGTGGATCAGGTATTACCCATGGTCAACAACAAACAATATGACCTGATCCTGATGGATATCCATCTCGGTGAAGGTAAAAACGGCATGGATCTTTGCAGGGAGATCCGTAAAATAGAAAGATACAGATCCGTGCCCGTCACAGCCATTACCGGCTATGTATCCCCGGAAGAACAGGACCAGGTGCTTCAAGCAGGGATGAATTACTATCTGGCCAAGCCCTTTAATAAAGAAGAATTGCTCAGTCTGCTGCGCGAAATCCTGCTCAAACACTTCTTCTCCAGCCGTGGTTCCCTTCCTACCGGATCGGTCAGTGTTCCCTGAAACCTGCCCCTTATCATTCCCGGGCACCCTTATCAACCCAACCTTTTTCTTTTTATCCGTCTTAATAATGTGAACTTAATAAAACACATTATTAATTTTTAAATTATTCATTATGAAACGATTACTTATCCTGTCCGCATCGGTGCTTCTGTTTGCCGGAATAAGCTTCGGACAAATTATCCAGATTTCCGGCACCATTACGGAAATGAACACCGGCAATCCCGTACCGAACCATATGGTTCACATTATGTCCGACAGCCTCTTCGCGCCGGCATTTTTTTATTACAATACCGTATATACCGACCCCTCCGGTTATTATGAGGACTTTGTAAGTATTCCAAACGGTTTGCAAGTCATGTTCTACATCTCGACCCAGGATTGCAACGGTAATTACCAGTGGGTTACGGTATCAAGTATCAATGCACCCATCGTTGCCGACTTCCAGATCTGCACCGGAGGAAGCAATCCCTGCCAGGCACTTTTCTTTGCCCTGCCAGATTCGACGATGACCAATATGACATTTCAGTTCCTTGATGCTTCCACGGGAAATCCCCTAACGTGGCTGTGGGATTTCGGAGACGGCAGCACTTCCACTTTGCAGAATCCGGTACACACCTATACCCAGGCTGGTTATTACAATGTGTGTCTTACCATTACCGGCACCAACTGTACCAGCACATTCTGCGACACCGTGATGGCCGGTTTCCCTCCCATGCCCTGCGGTTGTGCTTTCAGCTGCAACGTCTCGGGTCTGACAGCCTCCTTTCTCAGCTATGCCTGGGGTGGAACCCCACCTTATACCTATTCCTGGCAGTTCGGCGACGGAAATGTTTCAAGTGTCGTGAATCCTGTCAATACCTATGCTGTCGCCGGAACCTACACCGTGACACTGACTATTGCCGATGCTTCGGGATGCACCTCCAGCTACACCGATCTTGTTAACGTAAGCAACAATGCCGGCGGGACCATCTGGGGCCATGTCATGGCCGGGAATCAGCCGCTCGATTTCGGGATCGCATACCTGTATATTGGCACAGGGGGTACAAGTGCCCTGATGATGATTGATTCAGTGATGATAGACTCATCCGGCCTCTACCACTTTTATATGTTAAACCCCTTGCCGGGTGTCTATTATGTAAAGGTCGCCCCTGCCCCCAACTCAGCCTTCTTCACCACCCATCTCCCCACCTATTACGGCAACACCATTTTCTGGGCATCGGCATTTCCCATTTACCTTAATCCTGCAACCAATCCATATGATATCCAGTTGATACCAATTACGGGACCGGTACAGGGGAACGGTACCATTTTCGGACAAGTCACCAATGGTGGGGCATTTGTCATGCAGTCGGGAACTCCCGCTCCCAATGTGGAAGTGATCCTGCTCAACATGAATAATATACCCCTGGCCCTGGATTACAGCAATAGTCAGGGGTACTTCGGATTCACCGGCCTTGGAATGGGTACCTATAAGGTGTATGCCGAGGTTGCGGGAATGACCACCAATCCGGCCATTGTAACCCTGAGTGCTTCTAATCCGGCTTTTAACAACCTGTCTTTGATCATCACCCCTTCCGGAGTGATTACCGGAACCGAGCCCCATGAAAACACCACACTGAGCCTTGACAGAATCTACCCGAATCCTGCAGCGAACGAACTGACACTCGACCTGAACCTTCATACCGGGCAAGGTGTCGAAACCACAATCTTTGACCTGCCAGGCAGAAAAGTTATGCATGAAGTCCATCAGCTTGCAGCCGGTCAGCACCGTCTGGTCATTTCACTGGATGATCTGACACCCGGGCAGTACATCCTGAAAGTCAGCAATGGTGACCGATTTATTGCAGGAAAGAAAATAACTGTTGCCAGATAGCTGTTTTCGCTGAATCCTTTCACTGAAGCCGCCTCCAAAGGGCGGCTTCTTTTTTGGGATGTCATCCCGTCATTGATTTAAATCAATGACGGGATGACATCCCTACTCCCTCGGAAAGGCAAGAACAGCCTTCCCGTTTGTAAATGGCCAAAGATTAAACGGACTGTTCAAACCTGCCAGCATGCAAGTGAAATGCAGGTAAACCATCTGGTAAGGCTTTTCATCCTTCCATGTGATGATTTTTGTACTGTCGATAAAGCAGGTGTAAGTCGTCAGCGAGTCCATGGTTATACTGCTGTAAGTATTGGTGCTGTCTTTCATCTCAATGGCGACAGAATTAAGGTTAAAAGGATTGACGGGGTTCACGAAGACTGAGGTAAATTCCTTCAGGCCGGGCTGAAAAGTGCTGTCAATCTGGTTGTTTATTTCGCCGAAGGTGAGAGAATGATTGTTAAAATAGAATTTCAGACTGGGTAGGGTGCCGGAAACTCCTTTTCCACTGAAGCTAAAAACAAATGCATGCGGAAAAAGCCCTGCATTCGAGTCGGCAACCCATGTACTTCCCTCAACCGAACTGCCGTCAACGGTCCAGGTATAACCTTCCCCTTTAAAAGTGCCCTGTGCCATCAGTACCGGGCTTGCTTCTGAAACCGGAGGCAATTCGTTTTTTTCACATGATGGCAGTAACATGCCTAAACACATGCAGGCTAATATAACAGATGTACCTTGAATTGATTTCATGCGAAACAGTATTATAAAACGTTGAATTGTAATGCTATCTGGAGATACCCTTTCGGGCTTTTGCTGAGTTCGCCGTAGGTTGCAGGATCTGTCCATTCCCCGGTGGTTCGCTGATACCTGACCAGAATGGCGTGATTTCTGTAAAAACACCAGGAATACTCCAGGCTGAAACCTCCGGTAAGCGTGTTCAGTCCCTCCATGTAATTCACCGCCCTTTCATGGTGGAAGCTTGTGAGAAGCGGTGTTGAATCTTTCAGGGTGATCTCCCCGGAGGTCGATAAAAGGAATCCCAACATGGGGCCGGCACCAACTGCATGATCCCCGGAACGGAACCGGACCACCAGCGGCAGGAACAACAGATTCATCTCCCTGTTCTCAAGGATGGTGATGGTGGTCCACGGATAGAACAGAATGCTGGATTCACTGACAGAACGCTGTAACCTGTTACCGCTTGTTCGTAGAAAATCTGCTTCCAGCAGTATGCTGAAACGCTCACTAACAGCGTATTCCATACCTGCCCCAAAATGAAAAGCTGCTTTGGTTCTGTCACGGAATCCGTCAATGTTACCAAGCGGTTTGTAAACTGTCACTCCCGGACTGATAAAAAGCCGGAAAGGACTCTGTTTGAATGCTTCTGAATCCCTTTCCCTGCCTGGAGAGTCTTCGTTCAGTTGCCTTACCGGTACTGTTGAGTCCTGAACCGTTGTGGTTTTTTTGTTCACGGTTTCCCTGATACTATCTGCTGTCGCACTGATCAGCTCTGCCTGCTTATGATCCGTTTCCCAGCCAGAATTATCACCTTTATCAGACTTGGCATCCTTTGCGGTTACCCCTGCTGTAAAGCTGTTTTCAATTTGATTGGCTTCTGCCGGCTCCTGTTTTGGTTGAACACTTTGTTCTGTTCCTCCTGAAACGCCTGTTTCACCTTTACTTATTTGTTGATCAAAAGCGACAGCCTGTGATGCAGCAAAGGTCCCGTTGTCAATAACATGGGTTGCGGACGCAGCCGTGGCATCGCCGGCAGCTTCCCGTGATATCTTTGTGTTTATCAGTATGCTTTCTCCTGATAATTCCCCGGTTGATCGCTGATGAATTGCATCTGCTGCCGGGTTCCACTCCGTCCGGAATCCTGTTGCAGTATGTCCGGTGCTTCCTGGCTTGTTCACGGGATGGGCTCCGGAACTGATCAGCATGTCTTCCTGGTCCCGAGCAGTGTTCATCCATAGCCGCAAAGCGTTCCTGTCAACTGTCTCTTCCGCGGCATGTGATACAAAAGGGATATTGGCAGCGCTGCGATGCTGAGTGTTTGTAGCGGGTTCTTTTTCAGACAATAAGGTAAAGGTGATGATTGCAGACATACTGATCACCGATACCATGGCAATGATTCCTTTTCCGGAACCCAGGAATCGTAAAAGTTTCCCGATACCGGAAGGAGTGAAAGGCGGGTTGGATGGAGGAATGCTGTCCAGCATTTTCTCCAATCCCTGCCAGTATTCTTCCCTGAAAACCGGCTCATCCCCATTTAAGCGTTCTCTGAAGAAATCGTCTATGTTGTCTTTTTCGATCATTTCCCTGTTTTGGTTTGTTGCAGGCACAAGGCATTGATTCTGACTTTCAGGATATTTCTGGCGTTAGAAAGGTGCCACTTGGAGGTACCGGTGCTGATACCGAGTTCTTTGGCAATCTCCGCATGACTATATGCTTCGAAAACGTAAAGGTTGAACACCGTCCGGCTGACAGTCGGCAGTTCACCGATTAAGCCGTAAAGCGATGCTAGCCCGATGGATTCAAGAATTTCTTCTCCGGGCAGTTCTTCCGTGAAGTCTTCGAAGTGATCGGTCCGGGTAAATTGTTGCCTGTATCTGCCTTCCTTTCTGACATGGTCCAGCGCCGCATTCACCATAATACGTTTTACCCAGCCCTCAAAACTGCCCTGGCCCCGGTAGCTGCCTATCTGATTGAAGACTTTCAGAAAGCCTGTATTCAATACTTCCATGGCCTCCTCTCCGTTACTGCAATATCGCCTGCATATTCGCATGGCGGCAGGAAACAGCAACTCATACAGACGCCGCTGGGCTTTACGGTCGTTGTTTCCGCATGCCTGTATCAGGTCCGTTCCGACCTTTTCCGGCATCGATCCGGGCTTTTCGGATGCTTTCGACATATTCACTGTTCAACCCCTCCGGCTATCTTACCGGTTGGGCTATCCCCTTCCTTCAGCCTGTATGCCGGCTTTCTTGTCCCCCTGGGCCTGCATTCCCGCCTTCCTTTGTATCAGACGCATCAATCTGTAAAAGGTTGGGTATTTTTTTCACCGTACAGTGATTTCATCTATAAATACCCATGATTTGTTTCCTTTGTAGGGATGCCAGGATGGAAGGGTTTTCGTTGCCGTGACAAACAGGCGGATATACCGGGCTTTCACCGGCTGTATGTGAAAAACAAATTCTTTAATGATGGATTCCTGCTCGAGATTCGATGAAACTGCACTGGTGCCGGCTCTGGTAAAATTCTCCCCGTCTTCTGACAGATAGCAGTTTATGAATAAGGGGTGCAGTATCCAGGATTTCTTGTCCTGCAAGGTACTCACCGTGATCTCCTTTATCGTGTCGGCCTGCCCCAGATCAACTGTGATCCTGGGATCCAGACCTTCCCATCCAAGCCAGTGGATCTTGTAATCCTCTGTACCCCTCACCCCGTCGGTCAGTACCGAAGGCCCCCTGTGTGAATACTTCCGTGCCGGCAATGGATCACAATCCACTGTTTTCTGAAATGCAAGGTTCCCTTCAGTCTGCACCTGGATAAAACGCAAGGTGTTCTGATAATAGGTTTCAACCGTCAATCCGTTCTCATTCAGGTACTTGATGTTTTCTGAACGGCAACGGTCATGAAAATCCTCCAGCAATTCCTTCATTTGCTTTTTAATCACAAACTTTGTCCCTCGCCTCACATACCAACCCCGGTCACTGAACAGGTCGGTGCGTGCAATTTCCAGTGTGGCATACTGAATTGGCAGCCTGGCCACTTTTACCCGCCGAAGGTATTCAGGTTTGAATGCCACCATCAGTTCCGCCTTGTCGAACAAGGCATTGTACTGTTCCAGTTTTTCTTTCGACAAAAATGACTGGGCATGCCATACCGGTGAACCGTAGATGTCGAGCCGGTCGCCCGAAAGGATAGCTTCGTTGTGAAGAAGGTTGAAATAAGAATGTACATATGGAGCAGCATCACCGTAATAGCCCTCCATAAACTCATTGATCACGGAATCAGCAGGAATATTTGGATTCCATAACAGTTTGCTCAGCAGGTAGCCTTTCAGTTCGGCAAATTCCAGACCGCGGTCCAGATTGCATTGCTGAAAATGGGCTTTGGCATCATGCCGGTTAAAAAACTGCAGGTTGGGTTGCAGGGTGTGAAACAGGGGAAACGGACAAAGCAGGTTGGTGAACTGTACTTCGTAGTCCCAGATCATGATGTTGTCGCTGATCCGGTTCCAGCCTGCAATGTCATCCCTGAAATCCGCGCTGCCCGGATCTTTTTCGATGGGCATCGAACGGTTCAGTTCGATGGTACACAGGGTGATCATCACGTTCGGACGCGGCCTGGTGACCAGGGGCGGTTTGCGTGTATACTGGTAGGCCAGGGTGGTAATGACTTTGTCGGGAAAGGAATCGGCGATCTGATTCACAAAACGAAGCATCAGCCCGGCCTGGCTGCCTTCCTCCGCGTCAATGGCTTTACACACAGGACAATCACAGGCGTAATAATTGTCGTTCTGACTTACCGACCAGTGCTTTCTTTCAGGGTAACGCGCCATAACTTCCCGCAGATGTTTCACGGCAATTTGAACAAGGTCGGGATTCGACAGACATAGCTGACCCCAGGGGACTCTTTTCCCGTTGATCATTGAATAATATTCGGGATGCTTTTCGAAATACTCTTCCTCCGGAACAAGATTGTGAAAGGTGTGCACAAAATACCGTTCATCATCTTTCGCTCCCCAAAAGGTTTCTACATGATGCAGTTTCCTTTTTCTTCTGAATTCCTTATCATCGAAGTATTTCCCGTTTACAATCCGGATTTCTGCGCCCGGTACCTGCAGATCATCGATGTTTTTCAGCGTGATATACTGTTTTTTGGGGATATCCTCAGCCCAAGGGGTGTAAAACCGGCAACCCAGATAATCTTCAAGAAAACTGAAAACAGCATGGTAAATCCCTCCGTCACTTCCGCCCAGTAACACCAGCTTCTTTCCGCTTGTCTTGATCCAGTATGCCTGCGGACGAAGCCCCGGTGCATACACCACAGGGTACTTGCCATAAGTCCGGTTGGTGTTTCCCACCAGGATCTCTTCATCGGTTTCCCTTTGATCATCATTGTATATCGTCAGGCTGATCTTTGATATCTGTTGCAGGTAATTCCGAAGTGTCTGGGCAGCATGCTTTTCATCGTCCGTGTATCCTGCCGGAATAATGATGCAATATTCAGTTCTTCCGTTTTCGGCAAGCCGTATCTCCTGGGCAGGAAGCGGCAGGTGCAATGCCGTCGCCAGGAAGCAAACCATACTGAAATGCAGGAACCGCTTCGGGAGAAGTATCGGCATGACGGGGAGAAATGCTTGCGTAAAATTTTCACGAATATACGGAAAAGAGGATTCTATGAACCTCCACATTTGTGCACAACGTCATTCGTGTGAATCCACTGCCATTTTTTCCGTTTTTTTGTAACTTTGTCGCAAACCGGACTTAGTCCAAACGATCACCATGGATACACTTCCGATCAAACAGCGTTTTGGGATCATCGGCAACTCACCCTTACTCGACAGGGCCATTCACATTGCCTGGCAGGTGGCGGCCACCGATATTACCGTCCTGATTACAGGTGAAAGCGGAACCGGAAAAGAATTCTTTCCCAAGATCATTCACCAGATGAGTCCCCGCAAACACGGACCCTTTATCGCGGTTAACTGCGGTGCCATCCCTGAAGGAACGATCGATTCGGAACTGTTCGGGCACGAAAAGGGTTCTTTTACCGGTGCCCATGAAGCCCGGAAAGGATATTTCGAGGTAGTCAACACCGGTACCATCTTCCTGGATGAAGTGGCTGAACTCCCTCTTTCAACCCAGGTGCGCCTCTTACGGGTGCTGGAGTCAGGGGAATTTATCCGGGTGGGATCATCCAAAGTCCAGAAAACGGACGTCAGAGTGGTGGCAGCCACCAATGTAGATATGATGGAAGCCATTGAAAACGGTAAATTCCGCCAGGATCTTTACTACCGGCTCAGTACAGTACCCATCTACATCCCGCCCCTGCGGGAAAGAAAGGAAGATATCCTGTTGCTTTTCAGGAAGTTTGCGGCAGATTTCGCCGAAAACTACCGCATGCCGGTTATCAGCCTGAATGAAGATGCCCGCCACCTGCTCATGAATTACCGATGGCCAGGGAATATCCGGCAGTTGAAGAACATTACCGAACAAATTTCAATTATCGAGAAAAACAGGGAAATTTCTCCCGAAACCCTGATGAAATACCTGCCCGAGATCAGAAACAAAACCCTTCCCGTTCTCTGGAAGAAAGAAGAACCCGGTTCCGACTTTTCCGAAAGAGAAATTCTTTACAAGGTGCTCTTTGATATGAAGAAGGATATCTTCGACCTGAAAAAGCTTGTAATGGAAATCATGGACCAGGGTTTTACGGCCGAAAACCTGCCCGGAGACCTTTCCCGGTCCTACCACAAACTGTTTTCCGAAGTGGAAGAAACCCCAGCCGACAGTCCAACCATACAGATCCATCCTCCCTACCAAACAGTAACGGAAGATCTTCAGGATCCGGAAGTATTCGAGGAAAGCCTCAGCCTGTCGGAAAGGGAGCAGGAACTGATCGTGAAAGCACTGGAAAAATACAAGGGCAAACGAAAACTGGCGGCCCGTGATCTGGGAATCTCGGAAAGAACCCTCTACAGGAAAATTAAAGAATATGGTATCCACGATTGAAGCATGAAACGCTGCATTCTTTATTTAAACCGACACGGAATGGGTTTGCGAAAAATATGCTTCAGAACAGTGTACGGCATTACTCTTTCTACGCAGCTTTGCTCCGTAAACCTGGCAAGAATGAGTATACTGTTTGCATTTTCCCTGCTTGCTGCCGCTTCCTGCGGAATTTATTCCTTCAGTGGGGCTTCTGTTCCGCCCGAAGCCAAAACCATTTCCATCCAGCATTTTCCCAACAATGCCTCTATCGTGAATCCCAGCCTTAGCCAGGCATTTACCGATATGCTGAAGGACAAGTTTACCACTCAGACCAGCCTCAATCTTGTGACCCGTAACGGAGACCTCCAGATTGAAGGAGAAATTACGGCCTACAATGTGCAACCTGTAGCCATACAGGGTAACGACCAGGCCGCACTCAACCGGCTGACCGTCACTATCAATGTGCGTTTTCAGAACAAATATGCCGAATCCCAGAACTTCGAGTCCTCTTTCTCCCGCTTTGCCGATTTCCCGGCAGCACAGAGCCTTTCATCCGTGCAGCAGATACTGCTCGAGGAGATCAATAAGGCCCTGGTGGAGGACATTTTTAATAAATCCGTGGCAAACTGGTAAAAGTATACAGCCTATGATCAGGGACCAGCTCATTGATTGGATGAATCACCCGGAAAAGCTTGACCGGGAAAGCCTTCCCCTGCTGCAGGAAATGGCAGCGGATTATCCTTTTTTCCCAGCCGTTCATATCCTGTTGGCACGTAACCTGAAGAACCTCCAGGATCCGTCCTTCGGACCGGCTCTGAAAAAAGCGGCGGCCTATGCCGAAAACAGGATGTTGCTCCAACGCTTTATGTTGAAAAATCCCCCCCAGCCACCCAAACGAAGTTTTTCTACCAAGGCCGATAACCTGATCGAAAAATTCCTGAAAGAAGAACCTGCCATCAAACCTGCAAGACATTTTGTGCCCCGGCATCCCGACAGCAGCGAAGACAGCCTCAGGGAACACAATGACATTGCCAGTGAGACGCTGGCACGGTTGTACCTCGAACAGGGGAATCCCGACCGGGCCATTGAAATTTATCAGCAACTCTGTTTGTTAATTCCGGAAAAAACAGCTTACTTTGCAGGCCAAATTGAAAAAATCAGAACCAATAGAGATTCAACCACTTAAAAAATTCACACCATGTATATCCTTGTGTCAGTGCTGATCCTCATCGTTTGTATCATTATGGTGCTTGTAGTGCTTGTTCAGAATGCCAAAGGAGGCGGACTGGCTGCCAACTTCGCTTCTTCAAACCAGTTTATGGGCGTCAGGAAAACCGCCGATTTTCTTGAAAAGGCCACCTGGACCCTTGCCGTCAGCCTGCTGGTACTCAGCCTGTTGTCTGCTGTCATCATCCCTCCGGCACAAACCTCACAGGGAGCGGATACCGAACTGAGAGAAAAGATCGACAACACCAAAGCCCAACCCGTTCAGGATTACCAGGAAGCTCCTCCAAAGGAATAGGCGCCTGATTTCGGATGCCTTGCAAATGGAAAGTCCTGGAGGGCTCCCCCTGTAATGTTTCCCGTGCCTTTCTCAGGGAATGATGTCTGCTGAACCAGACCAGTTATAATGTCAGAATGTCAGAAGATTCTGACATTTTTTTTCTCATACACCGGAAAACTGCAATATTGTCTCTCATGCCCTGGCTCATCGCCTTTGGCATAGTATATGACAGAGCCCGGGACTGTCAAAAGCAACCTAAAGTTTCACAAAAAAAATAGTACGTTATGGCAAAAGTAAACATCAAACCTTTGGCCGACAGGGTATTAGTTGAGCCTGCTCCCGCAGAGGAAAAGACTGTCGGTGGCATCATCATTCCCGACACTGCAAAGGAAAAACCACAGAAAGGTACCGTTGTAGCCGCAGGACCCGGCAAAAAGGACGAACCCCTCACCGTGAAGGAAGGCGATCAGGTTCTGTACGGAAAGTATGCAGGAACCGAGATCACCATCGAAGGGAAAGATTACCTCATCATGCGTGAGTCAGACATTGTAGCGATCATTTAATAAGTTTCATCAATAATCATTTAGAAGTTATGGCAAAAGATATAAGATTCAGTATGGAAGCCAGGGAATCCCTGAAAAAAGGTGTGGATGCCCTGAGCAATGCCGTGAAAATGACCCTCGGTCCAAAAGGCCGCAATGTCATTCTCGAAAAATCATACGGTGCACCGGTTATCACCAAAGACGGCGTTACCGTGGCCAAGGAAATTGAACTGAAAAATCCCGTGGAGAATATGGGTGCCCAGATGGTGAAGGAAGTGGCTTCCAAAACTGCCGACGTGGCCGGTGACGGCACCACCACCGCAACAGTACTGGCCCAGTCCATCATCACCACAGGTCTCAAGAATGTAACCGCCGGAGCCAATCCCATGGATCTGAAGCGCGGTATCGAGAAAGCCGTTGGCGCGGTTGTCGATCACCTGAAAAAGCAGTCCAAGGAAGTGGGCGATTCTACCGATAAGATCGAGCAGGTTGCCGCTATTTCTGCCAACAACGACCAGTTCATCGGAAAAATGATCGCCGAGGCAATGGGTACCGTGAAGAAGGAAGGTGTCATCACCATCGAGGAAGCCAAAGGTACTGATACTACCGTGAAGCTGGTGGAAGGAATGCAGTTCGACCGTGGGTATATCTCCCCGTATTTTATTACCGATACGGAAAAGATGGAAGCCGTATACGACAATCCATATATCCTGATCTACGAAAAGAAGGTAAGCATGATGAAAGACCTGCTGCCCATTCTTGAAAAGGTTGTACAGACCGGTCGTCCAATGATCATCATTGCCGAAGATTGCGAAGGCGAAGCACTTGCAACCCTCGTTGTGAATAAAATCCGCGGCTCGCTGAAGATCGCCGCAGTGAAAGCTCCCGGTTTCGGCGACAGAAGGAAAGAAATGCTTGAGGATATTGCCATCCTGACCGGTGGTACCGTGATCTCCGAAGACAGGGGATACAAACTCGAAAATGCCGATCTTTCCTATCTCGGACAGGCCGAAAAGGTATCCATCGACAAGGAAAATACCACCCTCGTGGGCGGTAAGGGCAGCAAGGAAAATATCGAAGCCAGGGTGAAACAAATCAAAGCCCAGATCGAAACCACCACTTCCGATTACGACCGCGAAAAGCTGCAGGAACGCCTTGCCAAGCTTTCCGGAGGCGTTGCCGTGATTTACGTGGGCGCAGCCAGCGAAGTTGAAATGAAAGAAAAGAAAGACCGCTTCGATGATGCACTGCATGCAACCCGTGCAGCCGTTGAAGAAGGAATCGTGGCAGGTGGCGGTGTGGCCTATATCAGGGCACTGGAATCACTCCTTAACCTGAAGGGCGACAATGAAGACGAGGAAACAGGTATTGCCATCATCCGCAGGGCTCTCGAAGAACCCTTGCGCCAGATCGTCGAAAATGCCGGCATCGAAGGTTCTGTTGTCGTGCAGAAAGTGAAGGAAGGCAAGGATGATTTTGGCTTCAATGCCCGTACCGAACAATATGAAAACCTCTTCGCCTCGGGTGTGATCGATCCCACCAAGGTAACCAGGGTGGCACTCGAAAATGCCGCTTCCATTGCAGCCATGCTCCTTACCACAGAATGTGTCGTAACCGAAATCAAGGAAGAAAAACCGGCCCCGATGCCTAACCCGGGCATGGGTGGTATGGATATGATGTAATCCAAAATCCGGAATACCTGATGGAGACCCTGAGGACAGATGTACTCAGGGTCTTTTTTTAAATGCAGACCCGGAAAAGCCGCTCCCGGATATTCCCTATTTTTGCAGGGGAATTCTGGTCCGGTATTTGTTAAATTGCAGGACATAATTTTTTGCCGCATGAAGATCACCCGCTTGTTGTTGTTTGTCTTTTGCTTTCTGGCAATGATCCCGCTGAAAGCCCAGGATACTGTCTCCAGACCCGAAATCCCCGTGGATGAGGAAACCAGGCTGATCACCTGGAAGCAGGTGATCCGGCAGCAGGGAACCGCCGATGAACTTTATGTAAGAGCCATTGCCTGGCTGAACAGATTCTATAAAAACCCGGCTGAGGTTACCCGTACGCGCGACAGGGAAAACGGCCTGCTGAAAGGGGTGCACCGTTTCAAACTGTATTATACCGATAAGGATGGTTTCAAACGGGAAACAGGTCTCTGTGAATATGATTTCTCGATCGAATGCAGGGAAGGACGGTACCGTTACATCCTGACGAATTTTGTTATGAAAGAAATGTCACGCAAACCCGTCGAACGCTGGTTAGACCGCAGTGATCCTGCATGGAATCCTCAGTGGGACAGCTATTTGCAACAAATTGCCGAATACGTGAAATCCTGGGAAGACAGCCTGAATGAAGCCATGGCACCCCAGATTAAGAAGGATGACTCATGGTAATGGTTCGCACCCGGCTCTGAGGCGTTAGCCGCAAACCTTCAGTGTCAAAGAATTCAATAAGGTTGATGCCGGGTCTTTTCCCTTTCTCAAAACTGCCGGCCCAATGGTCAATGCCCAGGTAAACGGCTCCGTTGAGGCTTCCCCAACGGAGCAGGGTTTCGAATTCCAGCCCGGGAACATGCTTTTGAAGGCTTTTCATCTCCTCCAGGATGGAGAGACCTCCGTTGCACGCCAGACTGTCCGTACCCAGGGTGATACGGTGATGGTGGTCATGAAAAAGCCGGATATCAGGTAAGCGGTTCTCAATGAACAGGTTGGCATTCGGACAGAAACAAAAAGCTGCTCCCGTAACCAACCGGGTGGCCAGCAGAATATCGGTCCCGGTGGCTGCCGTGTTATGCACGAACAAAGTCCTTACCTGAGATGGCAGATAATTGGCCAGGGCTGCCAGGGGACGATCACCCCTCAGGGGCTCATGGGTCAGTACCACGCCGAAATCCCTGATCCGTTCCCTGATCCTTCCGGAACCGTCTCTGAACCATTGCACTTCATCCTCGTTCTCGAGATGGTGAATGCTGGTGGGCAGACCTTCCGTATTGATGTGGTTTTTCAGCAGGATCAGCAGTTCGGGAGACAGGGAATAGGTTGCGTGGGGTGCGAGAGAAGCCTGGTTGTTCCGGGCGAAAGCCCTTAGCTTCTCAAGCCTTGAAACGGCTTTCCTGTAAAGCTGCCCGGCATGGGTTGCAGAAGAACCGAATACCTCCACAAAAGTGTGGAAAAATATGGCGGATTGTTCCTTGATCTCCCTGTGCTCCTGCGGGAAATCAAACCCGAGGATATCGCCGGCTGCCACGATGCCTTCTGATTCCATTTGCCTGACTGCAGCCTGCATTGCAAAAGCATGGGAGGGCTGCCCGGGCATTTCTTTCTGATACAGGGCATTGATCTGCCTGATGAAGCCGTCAAGACCCCTGCCAGGATCCAGGTAAGCCTGCAGGTGCGATAATTCCAGATGAACGTGGGTATTGACAAAACCAGGGCAAAGAATACCGTCGTACCATTCGGTTTCTCCCGGCGGTACTTCCACAATTTCCGGGTCAAGCAGGTCGAGTATACTGCCATCGGTTGCCAGAACCAGTACCCCCTTGTACACCGGCGGTGTACTTACGGGAAAAACCCAGTCAGCAGATATCTTTCGCATTCCTGTGTTCTTACGGGTTAAAAGTAACATTTCTTTCCTTGAATCCCCCGGCCTGAATGTCATGAATTTTTCACTAAATTTGCGGTAATAATAGTTATGTTATTATTATGAATGTATCCGGAAACATTGTTGATGTGGTGCATCGCAGGATTTTTCCCGGGACCCTGGTCATTGAAAACGGGCTGATCACGGAAATCAGGGAAGAACCGGCAGATAATCCTTCCTTTATCCTGCCGGGATTCATTGATGCACATGTTCACATTGAAAGTTCAATGCTGATCCCGTCGGAGTTCGCGCGCCTGGCAGTGGTACATGGTACGGTCGCCACGGTTTCCGATCCGCATGAAATTGCCAATGTGCTTGGAATTGAGGGAGTCAGGTTTATGATAGAAAACGGGAAGAAAGTCCCCTTTCATTTTTTCTTCGGAGCACCGTCCTGCGTTCCCGCCACACCTTTCGAAACTTCGGGTGCCCGCATCGGGCTCATTGAAACGGAAGCATTGCTCCGTTCACAAGATATCTGGTATTTGTCGGAAATGATGAATTTTCCGGGTGTACTCCACGGCGACGAAGAGGTACTGGGCAAACTCCGCCTGGCCCGCAAATACGGGAAAAAGACAGACGGTCATGCCCCCGGCCTGAGGGGTGATGATGCCAAACTGTACGCCAGGGCGGGCATTTCCACAGATCATGAATGCTTTTCCTATGATGAGGCTGTTGACAAGATCAGGGCAGGGATGAAAATCCTGATCAGGGAAGGCAGTGCCGCCAGGAATTTCGAAGCCCTGATCCCGCTGATCAGCGAGTTTCCCGACCAGATCATGTTCTGTTCCGACGACAAACATCCCGACGACCTGGTGGACGGTCATATCAACCTGCTTGCCAAAAGAGCCATAGATATGGGTTATGACTGGATGAGCGTGCTGAGGGCCTGTACCCTTGTTCCGGTGCAACATTACGGCCTAACCGCCGGACTTCTGCAACCCGGTGACCAGGCCGATTTCGTGATGGTTGACAGTCTTTCTGAACTGAAGGTGCTGGAAACCTGGATCAAAGGAATAAAGGTGGCATCCGGAGGCACCAGCCGTATCAGTTCAGTGGCCGAAACACCTGTAAACCTGTTCCGTGCTGCCGTCCTGCAAGCAGAAGACCTTCTTGTCCCGGCCGAAGGAAACGGGATCAAAGTTCAAAAAGCCATCGACGGACAACTCATTACGGAGGTCCTCACCTGCGAACCCATGGTGGAAAACGGCTATATACAAAGCGATCCCGGCAGAGACATCCTCAAAATGATCGTGCTGAACCGATACTTTGAAGCCAAACCTGCCATCGGTTTTGTCAGCGGTTTTGGGCTCAGGCAGGGTGCCATTGCATCCACAGTTGCCCACGACAGCCATAATATCATCGCAGTGGGTGTCAGTGACGCCGATATCCTCGAAGCCGTCAGACTGCTGATCAGCTCCAAAGGAGGCGTATCCCTGGCCTCGGGTGAGGAAAAACTGTTGCTGCCCCTTCCGGTTGCCGGTTTAATGTCGGATATGGATGGTTATCAGCTTGCTGAACAATACCAAAAGCTTGATGCCGGTGCAAAAAAACTCGGGAGTATGCTCAGATCGCCTTATATGACGCTGTCCTTCATGGCATTGCTCGTGATCCCTGAACTTAAACTCAGCGACAAGGGACTCTTCGACGGTACGGGCTTTCATTTCACCGACCTGATTGCAGGGAATTGATGGTTTTTTTACAGAAAATGTTAAAAATTTGTAATTAATATATATATTCTATTGTTTCTTATGTAGTTTTACTTATCTTTGCAAAAAAAATAACGTTATGGCAAAATTAGAATTAGACGTTGTAAAACTGGAAAGTGCTGCTAATCGCCTCAGGGCGCTGGCACATCCGATGAGGATCGCAATCATCGAATTGCTTCAGGAAAAGGAAAAACTCAGTGTAACTGAAATTTACAAGAAGCTGAAGATCGAGCAGGCTGCTGCTTCGCATCATCTGAACATTTTAAAAAGCAAAGGCATCCTTGCCTCCAAGAGGGACGGGAAGAAGATTTTCTATTCTCTCAGGAGCAAATCCCTGACCCAGATCATTGATTGCATCAACAGGTGCCACACTGAATAGGGCTTACCTTTCCCATTTTTCCTCCAATTCCCAGTTACCCCTGATTTCAAGGGTACGCGGGTAGTATTCAACTCTTTCTGGTTGAAGCCGGAGGCGATAATTCCCGCCATCCCAGCGGGAATTATTGTTTCTGTCCATGATCAGTTTAAGCCTGTATTTGCCCGGTGATATCCAGGGAATTACCCAGTCGAAGCTTTCATTCCCCGTTGTCTCTTCCACCACCTGTCCCTTGTCGCTCAGAAGCTGCAGGATATAACGGCCTGTTTCCCCTGACCGGAACTGCACGCTGAGTTTCCCGTAATCCGATAGGGCCCTGGTGCCGAATTTGATGATAATGCTGTCGTTGGTCTGCGACAAATAGTTCCGGAACATGCCTGCCGGAAGGATCCACTGGTAAGCGGCTTTTTCATCCCACTTGTACCTCAGCTGCAGTCTGCGCTTCAGGCTGTCGGGAAAAAATGGAATGACGGAAAGACTGTCTTTCCCTGCCACCAGCAGGCTTTTATCCAGGACCGCATCAGAAATGGGATAAGGGAACCGTATTTCACATACCTGCCCTGGTCTGAGGATGTTCCCGCCCGTTAAAACGGCCCGGAATCCTTTGTCTTCTTTGCTGTCTTTTCTGAAACGCCCGGTTTTTCCTATTCTGAGCAGGTCGACCCGCACTGTGTCCGCCCTGTCACCCACCATGAGTGCCAGGATAAGGGAGTCGGAGCTGATCGAAGGATGAAGCCAGCAGTACAAGGTATCTCCAGCCCCGTTCCATTCCGGGATATACCACGCATCCGGCAATGTGAGGTCCGGGCTCAGCACTTTCATCTGCAGGCGGGAGGGTGGCAGGGTAAAAGGGATCACAAGCTGGGAAGCCTGCGCCATATAAGCCTTGAGCAGGCGGCAGGCGGTGTCCTTCTCCGTGTAAAGGAAGAGTTCGTGGCTTTTTCCGGGAAGCTTTCCCTTCAGGCTGTCAGATGCAGGGCCGGCTTCCGCCGGATTGGCGGAAAAGGCGATTGCTTCGCCGGGAAGATCCGCCAGGGAATTCTGGTCTTTGTCTTCAAGCGCAATCAGCCGGTAAAGACCTGCGCCAAGGTTTGTGAACCTGAAACTGCCGTCGGGATTGCTCCGGGTGATGTAACGCGGTTTTGAACTGAATATCATGCTGTCGGGTCCCGGAGGGTAAAGAAACACCATGATGTCTTTGACGGGTTCAAGATCGGATGCCTGTTTTACAACTCCTTCAAGAACCAGGGAATCGATTACGTCTCCGCTTGAAAAGACAAAGGTGAAATCTTTTAAGGGATTGCCTTCTGTGAAATCCTGAAGCGCATTGCCGAAATGCATGCTGTAGGTGGTGTTCTCCATAATCTTGCCGGGCAATACCAACGTCAGGGTCTTTCCCCTGATCTTCACCTCCGGCTGGTCTTCGGGGGCCGGGTTGACGATAAGCTGGCGGTTCAGGTCTTTCACCTGGACATACTCGTCGAAAGTAAGCCTGATGGTGTTCCCGCTGAATCGTTTGCTGAAATTTTCCGGTTCTGCATTCACAAGAACGGGTGGATTACTGTCTCTCGGGCCGCCCGTTGGTGCCACAATATTGGCGCAGGAAGCAGTCAGAATTGCCACTGCGGCCAATAATGAACGGGGATAACAGCAATTAATCCGCTTCCGCATGCCTGTTCCCTGGTTTTGGATGAATTCCCGGCAGATCGGGGATAAGACTGAAATCGAAGCCTGCTTTCCTTGCCTGCAGAATGAATTCAGGCACCACCTCCAGCATGGTGTTGCGTGCCTTCAGGCTGTCGTGGAAAACGAAGATATTTCCCGGTTTCAGGTGATCAAGGCAGTTCTTCAGGCATCTTTCGGCATTGTTTCGGTTATCAAAATCACCCGACAGCACCGACCACTGGATGATCTGAAACTGCCTGAGCAATGCCCTGACCTGGGGAGGTCTGATCCTTCCGTGGGGTGGCCTGAAGAGGTCTGAAGGCACCAGCTGGCTGCACTGCCCGGTATTGTTCAGGTAGGTGCCGGTAGGGGTTTTCCATCCGTTGAGATGGTTGTAGGTGTGGTTGCCACAGCGATGTCCGTCATCTATAAGTTTCTGATAAACAGGATAGTGATGAAATACATTTTCCCCCACACAGAAGAAGGTGGCTTTTACATTATGCTCCCTCAGGATGTCGAGCAAGGGGAGGGTCACTTCTGGAACCGGCCCGTCGTCGAAGGTCAGGTAGAGCTTTTTACCCTCCCCCGGAATCCGCCACCAGATCCTCCTGGAATGCATCGCCATGGCTATTTTGGGTGGGGTGATAAAGTACATCCTGATGAATGATGATGTTTGCAAATGCTGAAATTCAGTTAGCGGGCATGGGTTCCCTTAAGGATTCATTTCATTTTCGCGCTGATACTGTCCGTAATACTGTTCGAACAGGCTTTTCGATTGATTGTGTATGCCTGAGTCCTCAAGGATTTCAGCCAGCTGGGAGATACGCTGCATCACTCCCAGGGCGATTTGTTTTTCACGCTGGGGTTTCAGGGCTTTGTCTCCTTTGAAGGTAAAATAGTACACGAGATCCTGTTTGTAAAGGTCCATGAGCCGGTTCAGGACGGCCCTGCCTTCGGATGCATGCCCGGTTTTATAAAAGACATCGGCGAAGGGGAGCACGAAAAAGTCATAGGGTATCACATGATCGGGGACGATCTGCAGGCATTTTCTCGCCACGGCCAGAGCGGAGTCATTCCTGCCTTCGTCAAGCAGGGCGGAGGCAAGGCGGGCAAAAAGGTTCCTCAGGTTGGAAGCCATCCGGATATGATCGTCGCTGTAATAAAGCCGCGGATCCGACATGTCGATGGTGAATTTGTTCATCAGGTTGTCGTACATGATCCGGGTGTTGATACGCCCGGTATTTCCGTCGTCTGAGGTGTTTAGGACGGGTACCAGCCGGTATGCGAATCCTTCAAGCTGGAACCAGGGCTGCAGATCCAGGTAATTCTCGTCGCCGATGGTGAGTGCGAAATATACCGGCCTTTCCCAGTTGAAATGACCAAGCAGGTCAAGTACCATCAGGTGGTTTTTCTGGACAGCCTGCCTGTCTAAGGTCCATTCGATGGAGGCCTGCACTTCACCGGCCTGCTCCGGGGCTACGGTGCCGTTGGCCAGCACCAGCGCGGTATCGACGGGAATCCTGATTTTGCTGGTCGGAAAATACTCCAGCGCACCGTATTGGCTCTGGTATTTGGTATTCGGATTATCGCTTGCGGCGTAACGGATCAGATCCCTGAGGTTGTAATAGGCATTGGTGTCCACGGCGGCCGGGTTGTCGATGAGATAGACGATGTCGAGGCTTCCCTGGCGGTATTTCTCTTTGGTGAGTGAAAAAGGAACCGCATCGCTCAGGTAAGCCTTGCGTTTCATCTGGTCGATATACCAGTCCGTCTGAAGCAGGCTCAGGTTGCAAACCCTTACGTCGGTGCGTATTCCTTCCACTTCCTGCGCATACCACAAGGGGAAGGTGTCGTTGTCGCCGTTGGTGAACAGGATGGCGTTCGGTGCGCAGGAGTTCAGGTAGGCTGAAGCAAGCTGCAGTACGGTATACCTTCCCGAACGGTCATGGTCGTCCCAGCCTTCCCTGGCAAGGATGCCCGGGACAAGGATGATGCAAACCAGGCTCACTGCGATGGCCGTGACCCTGGCTTTGATCTTTTGTCCGGCAGCCTTCTGCAGCCAGGACACCAGTGCTGAAACTCCCAACCCTATCCAGATGGCAAAAGCATAAAAGGAAGCCGCATAGGAATAATCCCTTTCCCTCGGCTGCGGTGCATACTGGTTAAGATACAGCACGATGGCGATTCCTGTCATAAAGAAAAGCAGGCTTACCACCAGGGCATCACGGTAGTTTCGTTTGAAATGATAATACAGTCCCGCAAGCCCTAACAGCAGGGGAAGGAAATAAAACCGGTTCCTGGCCTTGTTGTGCGCGTTTTCCGGCAGCCCGGACTGGGGCCCAAGCCGTGCCTCGTCTATGAACGGAATGCCGCTGATCCAGTTCCCGTTCGTGATGTCTCCCCTTTTGGATTCCGTATACCCCATGCCCTGCCTGTCATTCTGCCGTCCCGCGAAATTCCACATAAAGTACCGCCAGTACATAAAATTCAGCTGGTAACGGAAGAAATACCGGAGGTTCTCCCCGAAGGTCGGTTTCATAATGGTTTCGGTCCCTCCCTCCGGACTGTTGACCGTTACCGGAACACCCCTGATGTCAGCCCAGTTTTTATAGGCTGTTTCATGTTCCGCCTGGGTCGACGACCACATACGGGGAAACAGGGTGGTAAAACGTTGGTCGAATTCGGGTAAAACCCCTTTTCTGGAATCGGTGACCACGTACCTGCCGGTTTTGGTATCCTTTGAGTACACCGGATTGCCGTCCTTGCGTCCTGTAACGGGGGCATTGAAGTAATTCCCGTGCAGTACCGGCCAGTCTCCGTATTGTTCCCGGTTCAGGTAAGCCAGCAGGTTGATGGCGTTGTCGGGGTTGTTTTCATCGATGGGTGTGTCGGCATTGGATCGGATCACCAGCATCAGGAAGGAAGAATAGCCGATCAGGATAAAAGTGAAGGCAAGCAGCAGGGTGTTCCACACCATTTTCCGTTTCCTGTGGGTTACCACCAACCCCCAGCTCAGGCCGCCGATCAGCAGCAGCAGGTATATCACCGTGCCCGTATTGAAAGGGAGCCCGGCGACGTTAATGAAGAACAGTTCGAACCATCCTGCCAGCTTCACCACCCAGGGGATAATACCGTTCATAACCAGGCCGAGGATCACCAGGGAAAGGAATCCGACAAGGAGTATGTACTTCCAGTGGTGGTTTTTATAGGTTTTGAAGAAGAAAATAAACGCCATGGCCGGAATGGTGAGCAGGTTGAGCAGGTGAACCCCGATCGACAGGCCAGTCAGGTAAGCGATCAGCAGCAGCCAGCGCGTGGCTTTCCTCCCGGGTTCCGATGCCTCCCATCTGAGCATGGCCCAGAACACCACGGCCGTAAAGAGGGAAGACATGGCATACACTTCTCCTTCCACGGCCGAGAACCAGAATGAATCTGTGAAGGTAAAGGCCAATGCCCCGGCCAGGGCGCTTCCGAAAATGATAATCTGGTTGTCACCGGTCATGCCGTCCGCTTTCAGCATCATCTTTTTTACGAGCATGGTGATCGTCCAGAAGAGGAACATGATGGTGAAACCGCTGGAAACGGCCGACATCACATTGACCATCTGCGCGACCATGGCATTGTCGCCCATGGCTATCAGGGAGAAAAACCGCCCGGTCATCTGGAAGAGGGGCGCTCCGGGAGGATGACCCACCAGGAGCTTGAAGGCGGTGGCGATGTATTCGCCGCAATCCCAGAAGCTGACGGTGGGTTCAGAAGTGAGGATATATACGGCGGAGGCAAACAGGCCAACCACCCAGCCCAGGATATTGTTGATTTTCCGGTAGGTCTTGCCTGGATCAGTCATATGTTCAGTGTTAGGTTAACTTCCGCTGCTCTTGGTGGCAAGGAAAGTCTCTATTTTTTTGGCCTGCGCTTCCTGTTTGTTTTCCCTTGCAAGCTGGGCAAGCCTTCTCAAAACCATGATCTCTGTCTGTCTTGTCTTGTCGAAGTACTTCGAGAATCTGGGTTGCTGGCGGTCGTAATACTTCACGTTCTCAGTCATCATATCCGACAGGGTTTCAAGCAGTTTAACACCCTTTTCCGTGGCTCCGGCCGTGAAATAGACTTCTACGAAGGGTAACATGTAATAGTCGTAATGGATCTTTTCATTCGGAAAAATCTCCTGTACCCGGTCGGCTGCCATCACGGCGCTGTCTTTTTTGTTCTCCAGCAACAGCCTTTGTGCCAGCCTCAGGAAAGCATTTTTCGGAATCATCGAGTTGCGGTAGCTTTCCCTGTCAACGGTAACCCTCGGATCGGCAAGATTCCCCCATTTGCAGCGGTTCATCAGGATATCAAAGGAGGGATCGGAAGAAGAAACTCCTCCCATACCCTGAATCTGATCTTCGACCACCACCGGGATAAACTTGTACACAAAACCGGTCAGGTGGCAGTACTGGTTGATTTCCATGAAATCCTCCACCGTGGAGGGATTGGCGAAGTAGAGCGGACGGGTCCAATTGCTGCTGGCAAGGAAATCGAGCAACATCAGCTCATTCTTGAACAGGTAGCTTTTCTGCATGGTCCACTCGATGACGGGAACGATCCGGCCTGCCATTTCCGGGGGCACGATCCCGTATTTCACCGCATTGGCCGAATCCACCTTCAGACGGAAGTTTTTGGTGGGGGTGTAACTGATCTTGCGTCCGGTTTGCAGGGCCAGCTTGGTTTGTTCATCGTCGCTGTTGATGAAATCGATCACCTGCTTCAAATCCACATAACCGGGTATTTCCCTGTCATAGAAGGGGATGTAATCATTCACACCCTTGTCGTACTTTGCAGGCGGAAGGGTGAAAGGCATGGGTTCGGCGTCATAGATCTTTCGGCCAAGCTGGTGGATGTACCATTCACCCGAAGCCAGCATGAAGTTCACCACCCGGATGTCGGTACGGATACCCTCCACTTCCTGGGCATACCAAAGGGGGAAGGTGTCGTTGTCGCCGTTGGTGATCAGGATGGCGTTTGGAGCGCAGGAGTTCAGGTAGTTGGCCGCAAAGTCGCGGCAGGCATACTTGTGGGCACGGGTATGGTCGTCCCAGCCCTGCTGACCCATGATCCCCGGTACCAGGATCAGGCAAAGCAGGGTCACTGCGGCAGCAACGATCCGGGTGTCGGCTTTTTTCAGGTATTTGCCGATCCTGTCGACAAGGGCAAGCACCCCCAGTCCGATCCAGATCGAGAAGGCAAGGAAAGAGCCGGCATAGGAATAATCTCTCTCGCGCGGCTGGTAAGGTGTCTGGTTGAGATATACCACGATGGCGATCCCGGTCATCACGAACAGCAGCGCCACCACCACGCTGTCCCTGGCATGGCGGTTAATGTGGTAAAGCAGTCCGATGATCCCCAGGATCAGGGGAAGGAAATAAAACTTGTTGTGTGCCGGGTTCTTCATCGACAGGGGCAGGTCGTGCTGGGAGCCCAGCCTGGCATTGTCAATGAATGGGATGCCGCTGATCCAGTTGCCGTTCTCAATGCCGCCATGTCCTTCCACATCGTTCTGCCTTCCGGCGAAATTCCACATGAAATAGCGGAAATACATATGGCCGAGCTGGTAAGAAAAGAAGAACTTCAGGTTCTGGCTGAAACTGGGTTTGTAACGGGTCTCTGTTTCTCCGTTCTCCTTCGTGATGGTGATGGGTGTTCCGCCATCCCCTCCCCACTGCTTATAGGCGCTTATATGGCTGCTCTTCTGGTTGCTCCACATTCTCGGGAAGACGGTGGTGAAGCGGGGGTCGTAAACCGGGACGGTTTGTTTGCGGTCGTCGATCACGATATATTTTCCGCTTTTCACATCCCTGGCGTAAACCGGGGAACCGTCGTCATAGGAAACGACGGGGGCGTTATGGTACTGTCCGTGCCAAAGGGGCCAGGTGCCGTATTGTTCGCGGTTCAGGTAAGAGAGCAGGCTGATGGCGTCCTCCGGGTCGTTCTCGTCGATGGGCGTGTCGGCATTGGAACGGATCACCAGCATAAAGAAAGAAGAATACCCGATCAGGATAAAGGTAAAGATCAGGATGATGGTGTTGGCAAGCAGTTTCTGTTTGCGGCGGGTGTAATGCAAGCCCCACACGATCAGGCCGGTAAGCAGGATAAAGTAGATGACCGTGCCGGAGTTGAAAGGCAGTCCGACCGTATTGATGAAAAAGAGTTCGAACCAGGCGGAAAGTTTGACGATGACCGGGATGATCACGTACATGACAAATGCCAGGATAAAGACCGAGAGCGCCCCTGTGATGATCACGCCCTTGCGGGTGGGATTGTATTTTCTGAAATAATACACAAAGGCAATGGCCGGGATGGCGAGCAGGTTGAGCAGGTGTACGCCGATGGACAGGCCCACCATGAAAGCAATGAAGATCAGCCAGCGGTAGGATCCCTTTTCGTCGGCCACCCCGTCCCATTTAAGGATGGACCAGAAGGCCAGGGCAGTGAAAAAGGCCGACATGGCATACACTTCTCCTTCCACGGCCGAGAACCAGAAAGAATCTGAGAAGGTGAAGGCCAGGGCACCCACCAGACCGCTTCCCATCACAGCCCACATGCTCCCCGTGTTCATTTCTCCCGAACGGGCCACGATCTTGCGGCCCAGCATGGTAATGCTCCAGAAGAGGAACAGCACGGTGAAGGCGCTCGACAGAGCCGACATCCAGTTCACCATCATGGCCACACGGGTGACGTCGCCGAATGCAAGCAGGCTGAAAAAACGGCCCAGCAACTGGAAAGTCGGGGCTCCGGGCGGATGTCCAACCTGCAGCTTATAGCTGGTGGCGATGTATTCTCCGCAATCCCACCAGGAAGTGGTAGGTTCCATGGTCAGGGTGTAAACCAGGGCGGCAAGCAGGAAGACCAGCCAACCCAGGATGTTGTTTACCAGCTTGTAATTCTTCATCGGCATGCAAATATTTGAAAGGGCGAAATTAGAAAATTTCCGCTAATGTTTATGATTTTTCATTATTCACATGAAGGTGGATATGTATTGTTGAAAATGATGACTTGACTGCATAAAGGTGCATGTTTTGTCATCCTATGTGCTTTTTTTGGTATGATGATTTTTTTTATTTTTACTGAGATTTCGATTTTACGGATCCAACGTTTATCCGTTTCGGAGTCTTAAGGGTAGGAAAGTCGAGGGAAAGTGCAGTAAAAAAAAGCTCCCACCGAAGCGGGAGCGTAGGATAGAATCCTTCGGCATATAGCCTTGTTGTGATAAGATTGAATTGGAATAAATCTTAACGGGACAAATATACATTACTTAAAACAAAATAGCAAGAAAATGACAAAGATTTTAGGATTAGACCTTGGATCGAACAGTATCGGGTGGGCAGTTGCGGATAAGGAAGCACGCCAAATCATTGATTGCGGGGTAAGGGTTTTCCCGGAAGGTGTGATAAAGGAAACCATTGGCAAGGGTGATAAGGAAGTTTCAAACAATGCGGCAAGAAGGGAACACAGACAGGCAAGACGCCTTCATTACAGAAAAAGACTAAGGAAAATAAAACTGTTACAAGTACTGATCGATCATCAGATGTGCCCCCTGACGCATGATGAACTGAGGACATGGAAAAACTGGAATCCGGGCCTGAAATCTGATGGGTTGAAATTTCCTGATTCACAAGTATTCTGCGATTGGCTTAAAATGAATCCATATGAATTGAGGACCAGGGCAATTAAAGGTGAAGTGACAAGAAACGAACTGGGAAGGATATTATACCACTTCATACAACGCAGGGGTTTCTTGAGTTCTCGCAAGGGAAAAGAAGATGGGACTATCTATAAGGGAAAGGATAATATGGCAGGAATTGATGCCACAAAGGAACTTGTTGGGGATGAAACCCTTGGAATGGTATTGAACAGGATGCTGCCTGCAGCGGGGATGTCATACAGAAGCAGGCCGGCTGATGATGGAAGGGCAAAAAGGATCAGGGCAAGATATACCCTGAGGGAAATGTATATAAGAGAGTTTGATGCAATCTGGAAAAAACAGGCATCTCTGTTGGGTCTTGATGGTAAACATATTGTTGTTGTAAGAAAACGGTTTTTCGATGGTACAGCGGAATCCGGACAGAACCAGAAACGGATGAGCAAGCTATATATTAAATATGGTACGGAAAATGTCACGATCAGGGATGGTTTTTTTGAGGTAAAATCGTATATGCCACTGAAAGAATTCCTTGCCGGTAAAATTGAGGAATCTCCAACCGGAATCAGTTTCAGAAGCAATGAAAGCGTACTTTTTTGGCAGAGACCTTTAAAATCGCAGAAGGGCCTGTTGAGTAAATGCAGTTTTGAAGGCAGAAAATTATTTGATAAAAAGAAGGGAAAATGGATCTTCACCGGACCGGCGCCATGTCCTGTCTCTCACCCTGATTATGAATTGTTCAGAGCATACCAGTTAATCAATAATATAAGGTATGGAAAGACCGGAATGCCACTGAATGAGACATACCGTTCAAAAGTACTTATGCTTATCAATGATCATGATAAGAATTTCGACTTTGAAAAGGTTCCTCAGATGCTAAAACTGTCATTTGAACAGTTTAATTATGAAAACAGCCAGAAAGTACCGGGTAATACCACTCATAAAAGGCTGAAACAGTATTTTTCCAAAGAGGTTTGGGAAAGAAGACGTGAGGAAATATGGCATGATTTCTGTTTTTTCCAGGATGAGGAATTACTGGCAAGGAAGCTGGTCAAATCCTATGGACTTGATGATTCAAAGGCTAAAAGGGCATCCGGTGTTAAGCTTGCTGAGGGCTATGGCAGCATTTCCCTGAAAGCTGTCAGGAATATTCTTCCGTTCCTTGAAAGAGGATACAGGTATTCCACCGCCGTGGTCCTCGGAGGTGTGAAAAATGCATTCGGAGGAAGATGGGAGTACTTTCGCAGTTCACATGATGAAATCATACGAAAGATTGTGCACCTGGCAGAGAATGAAGCGCACAGGGAGTTTGAACTCATTGAAAAAATAAAAGATTTACTGGCAGATTCAAACAACCAGTTTGGATTCACACGGGATGATAAAGCTTTTAGAAAGTTGTATCATCATTCACAGGAAATTGAGAAAAAGAAGACAAACGAAAAGCTTTCTGAAATAGAGAACCTTCGAAATCCGATTGTTCAGAAAGGGCTTTACGAGATGAGAAGGCTTGTGAATACCTTGCTTGAAAAGTACCGTAATGATAAAAGATATGGAAAGGATTTTAAATTTGACAGGATACAGGTTGAGCTTGCCCGGGATTTGAAGAGTTCCAGGAGTCTTCGCAGGGAATTGCTGTTTAAGATACTTAAAAATGAAAAAGAGAATGATGAGGCAAGAGACAAGGTAATTGAATTCGGATTGAAACCAGCGAGGGAGAACATTACCAAATACCGGCTGTTCAGAGAGATTGAAATCAGGCATGGTACTGCTGTGTGCCCATATACGCTTCGTACCGTCAGTATTAATGATCTTCTGGGAAGTGAAAACCGCTTTCAGATCGAACACATTATCCCATTCTCCATATCATTGGATGACGGATTTGGAAATAAAACGATTTGTGAGTCAAACTTTAACAGGGAGAAAGGAGAGAAAACACCCTATGAATACTATCAGGTCAATCCTGATCCTAAACTTTGGAGAGCCAATTCCTGGGAAGAAATTGAACAACGGACTTTTTCAATATTACCGTATAACAAGGCGCGAAAATTCATTGCAAGAAAGAAGTTCACATCCGAAGGCTTTATTGAGCGGCAGTTAAATGATACCCGTTATATCTCAAAAAAAGCGGCCGAAATACTGACAGAGATATGCGATGATGTGAGAGTGTTGCCGGGTCAACTTACGGCTGAATTAAGAAGATTATGGGGTTTGAATAATGTGCTACAGGAAGTTATGCCACTGGCTCTGGAAGGAATAAGCGTGGATGAGCATGAGAGGGTACCGCATTATATTATCCTTGATGAAAATCAAAAAGCGGTACAGGCACTGCCAATGCTAAATGCAAAACCTGAAACCCTTTCAAATCAGATGCTCCTGTCAGGGAAAATAAGTGATAAGGGTGTTTTTGAAGCTGATAGTTCCTGGAGGTACATCAGGTTTACGTGTAAGGTTGAAAATCTGATGCCCGGCAGGTACTGGGCAAAGCTTAATCTTGCCGAACCGCTTGAATTTAAGAGGGTTTTTACTGAAAGGCCGGAAAGAGGAAGCGGGGAAATCATATACAAAGGGAAGGTGGAAAACGGAATGTTTATTCACGATTCCCTGCCACGAAAATTGAAAACCAATCATGAAGACGGCACTTACTGGGTGAGATTCAATGTTGGGAAAGTCAATTTTCTCAGACCGGAGTCTGACAATCAACCCGATGTGAAGCATAACCAGGTGCTTCTTTTTGGAAATGTAAGCGACAATCAGTTTAAGTCCTACATCTATGAATGCGAATGCAATCTGGAACCAGGCAAGTACTGGGCTGTTCTGGATATTGATTTTGAAACGGCTGAATTCACAAGGGCTGTCATCATGCCACCTGTTACCGGTGAACATGAAATAATCATTCAGGGAAGTGTGAGTGAAAGCGGAATGTTCACCGCTGATAATGATCCGTCTTACATAAAAGAAGCAGCGATCGCCCCGGGTAAGTATTTTATTGTTTTAGAGGTTTTAGGGATTGACGGCTTTCAGCCAATTCAGAACAAACCGCCTGAAGTGACCAAGGACCAGAATGTTATTGAAGGCAATGTTTGGGTTAACAGGCAAACCGGTGAAATCATGTTTGATCCTAAAAAGAACCGGGAGGATCAGCGCCATCACGCCGTGGATGCCATCGTCATTGCTTTTACCGAATTATCTAATCTGCAGAGACTTAGTCATTATTTCGGGGCACTCAAGGCCAGGGAAAGAGGCATGGCTGACAGACCTGATTTTCCGAGACCATGGCCGGGTTTTGAAATGGCGGTTAGCCGGGCCGTGGACGGCATTCTTGTTTCATACAGCAGAAACACCAAAACGCTGACCAGGATCAGTAAAATGATAATAAAAGACGGGAAAAAATACCAGAGTTCAGGGTTTGCAGTTCGAGGCAAACTGCACCGTGAGTATTATTTCGGAAAGCATCCCAAACCGATATCCGCAGACAAGTGTTCTGAAAAAGGTAAATTACTGTTTGAGACGGATAAGCAGGGGAATACAATTTATTACTATCATATACGAAAACCACTTGTCAGTATTGAAAATAACAAACATGTTGAAAAGATTGTAGATGATGGAATTAAAGAATTGATCAAGGAACGGCTTAGAAATGAACCATTTAAAATTGATACAAATAAAGCATATAAGATTCCTGATTATTTCTTTTACGATAAATCGGGGAATCCGCAGCTGTTCTTGCCCAATAAAAATGGCGGAGACCCGGTACCTGTGAAGAAGGTCAGAATGAGGGAACAAATGGGTAATGCGGTGCAGGTTAAAAAGAATCTGAATCAGTGGGTAAATCCTTATAACAATCATCATGTTGTCATCTATCGTGACATTAATGACGAGCTGAAAGAAAGCATTGTGAGTTTCTGGGAGGTTATTGAAAGGAACCAGCAGGGCCAGGAAATATATCAGCTTCCGGCTGATGGAAAAGTTTTTGTTACTAGTCTCCAGGAAAACGACATGTTTTTATTGAATCTTCCGGAATCATTATTGAATACACTATCGGATGGGATTTTGGAAAAGCATATTATAAGTCGCTACCTTTACCGGGTTCAGAAAATCTCAAGTATGTACTTTACCTTTCGCCATCATTTGGCGTCAACTTCACAAAATGAAAAGGAAGAGTATAGTATTCGAAGCTGGACTGCATGGCTAAACGCAAACCCGCATAAAATCTGGATAAATGAATTTGGAGAATATCGGTTGTTATAAAATACGAAAGTTTTGCTTAAGAGGACCATAATCGTTTCTAATCCAGCCAGGCTATCACTGAGAAACTGCCAATTGATTTATCAGAACCATGATACTGCAGAAGAAAAGCAAGCACCCATTGAGGACCTCGGGTTCGTGGTACTGGAACACCAGCAGGTATCCGTGACGCTACCATTGCTGAATGCATTGATACGCAACAATGTATCAGTGGTGTTCTGCGATGAACACCACATGCCGTCGTCCATGTTGTTGAATTTGGAGGGCCATACGGTGCAGGCCGAACTGTTCGCTCACCAGTTGCAGGCTTCAGAGCCTCTGAAAAAGGCGCTGTGGAAACAAACAGTAGAGGCTAAGATCCTGAACCAGGCAGCGCTGCTTACTTCGCTGGGACTGCGGGACAGCGAGCTGATTGCGCTTGCCAGGGATGTGAAGAGCGGCGATACCACCAACCGGGAAGGAGCCGCAGCCCGGATATACTGGAAACGTTTGTTTGGGACCGGATTTGAGCGGGATCGTTACGGCCCGGCACCCAATCACCTGCTCAATTATGGGTATATCATTCTCAGGGCTGCTGTGGCAAGAGCCCTTTGCGGATCGGGACTTTTACCCACTATCGGAATATTTCACCATAACCGCTATAACAGTTTCTGTCTTGCCGATGATATCATGGAACCATACAGGCCCTTCATTGATCAGAAAGTTTTCGATCTTTTCAATACCGATTTTGATGCAGAGAAACTCACGACCAGGATAAAAATGAAAATGCTGGAAATATTGTCGGCTGATGTGGTAATGCAAAAGGTGAAAAGACCGCTGATGGTGGCCCTCTCCCTTACTACAGCTTCCCTGGCCCGCTGTTTTGCCGGTGAGGCAAAAAAGATCAGTTACCCATTATTTACGGTATGAACAATATGCATCATATATGTCTTATGACCGTATCAATGCTTACCAGATCATGTGGCTTTTCGTTTTTTTTGACCTTCCGGTAATGACAAAAAAGGAAAGGAAAGCAGCCTCCGGTTTTCGAAAAGACCTGATGAAGGATGGTTTCTGCATGATGCAGTTTTCCGTGTACACACGAAATTGTGCAAGCCGCGAAAGTGCGGATGTGCATGTGAAGCGGGTGAAAGGGATGGTTCCTGAGAAGGGTCAGGTAAGCATCATGCTGATTACCGACAAGCAGTATGGCGATATTATCAACTTCTGGGGGAGGAAAACTGATCCGCTGGAACCTGGCCCAAAACAACTTGAATTATTTTGAACCCGTATATTTTTATATTTTTGTGAAAATTCCGTTCTTTGAAATCCTGAAACTGACGCTGATCGGATTGCTTCCCGGTGCCATGGGCATTTTTTTTATTGAATTATTGTCTGAAACTGCTCGTAATAAAGGCATTGATAAGCCCGGGTTGTGATTTGATCAAGAATTGGAATGATATTCACC
>CAZSQJ010000013.1:0-33395 GCA_964608665.1 uncultured Bacteroidales bacterium
TGCGCATTGCTGCAAAGAACCAGTGAAGACTGAGTTATGCCGTACACCGTGATTACACAATTTTTCGCAAAGCTGTTCCGTGTCGGTATACAATATGATAGTGATATCGCCAAAAAGTGCTATTTTCGCTCATTGATCGACAAATCAGGTGCTATGGAGCGTTTTATGTCTTTAGCCCTTGAAGAAGCCATGAAAGGACAGGCAGAAGGAGGAATTCCCATCGGATCCGTGCTTGTTTACAAGGGGAACGTTATCGGGAGGGGCCATAATCGCAGGGTTCAAAAAGGAAGCGCCATCCTGCATGCAGAAATGGATGCCCTTGAAAATGCAGGCAGGTTGCCGGCCTCTGTTTACAGTGAATGTATCCTCTATACTACGTTATCCCCCTGTGCCATGTGTACCGGCGCGGTGTTGCTTTATGGTATCCCCAGGGTGGTGATCGGTGAAAACAGAAATTTCATAGGAGAGGAGGCATTGCTGACATCCAGGGGGGTTGAGGTGCGCGTTCTGGATGATCCGGATTGTATTTTAATGATGCAGCAGTTTATTGATAATCATCTGGATCTTTGGTTTGAAGACATCGGCAGATGAGACTGATAAGACCAATATGGAAGGCACTCCTCCTTATCCTGGGCATTTCAGTTCTGCTGTTATTGTTTGACCTGCGCCACAGGTCGAAAACGGATTCCGGAATGTCTTTGAAACTGGATCTGGTTCAGTATTCCGATTCACCCTTGTCGGAGGTGAGCAGAGAAGGCATTGTCGACGGACTGCACAGGCTGGAAAAGGACCTGAATCTTAAAATCAATCTTCAGGTCAGCAATGCCCAGGGAGATGTCGGAACGCTCAACCTGATCCTTGATGCGGTTAAAAGCCGGCGGCCGGCCCTGCTCTTTGTCTCCTCTACACCCACCCTGCAGGCAGCTGTCAAGAAAATCAAAGACTTTCCGGTGGTGTTCACTACGGTTGCCGATCCGGTAGTGGCCGGTGCAGGAGACAGTTTCACCAGTCACCTGCCCAATATCACGGGCATCAGCACCAGAGGCGATTACGAAGGTATGGCATCCTTACTGGCAGAGGTCTTTCCCGGTATTCAAACTGCGGGAACCCTTTTTACACCGGGTGAAGCCAACTCAATAGCCAATTTGCTGTCGCTCGAAGAGGCACTCTTGAAGCGGGACATCACCCTGATCAGCGTCCCTGTTAATGCAAGCACGGAAACCGCGGAAGCGGCCATTACCCTGATGTCCCGCAAGCCGGAAGTTGTTTGTCAGATCATCGACAACCTGACTTCCCTTTCTTTTGAGCCTATCATCAAGGCCGGTGACAGGGCCGGAATCCCGGTTTTCGGCTTTGTCAGCGACCAGGCCGAAAAGGGAGCAGTCATTACCCTGGCCAGGGATTATCACCAGGCAGGGCTTGATGCCGTTCGCCTGGCCGGGCAGATTTTATCAGGAATAGATCCTGTGGATATTCCATTCGAATATGTCAGTAAAACCATCCTGATCATTAATACCGATGCAGCACTGAAACACGGATTGAACATACCGGAAAGGGTAATTGCAAAGGCTTCGGGGATCATCAGCAGGAAACAGCCGTGACATCCATGCATGAAGCATTGACCATAGAGAAAGAGACCAGCCCCGAAGGGTTGCAGCTGCATATCGCGGGGCGCATCGATGCTTACTGGTCCCGGCACCTGGATGAAGCACTGGATGAAGTCATGCGAAGTGGTCACAGAAACATCAGCCTTGACCTTGAAAATGTCAGTTTTCTGAGCTCTCCCGGTATCCGTGTCCTGATAAGAGTATATAAACTGCTGAAACAGACCGGGGGAAGATTTTATATCAGCAGGGCATCAGCGAACATAAACGCTACTTTGAAAATGGTGGGGCTTGAAAGCCTGATCAACCCCGGTCAGGCTGAGCGGATACCTGACAATCAACCTTCCTGGTCGGTGATTCGGGATGAGGATATGGCGTTGATCCGCTGCTTGCGCCTGAATGACTGCAAGGCACCCGGCATTATCATTTATGGGGAGCCGGAAAAGCTTGATAACATTGGCTTTAATGAAAATGATTGCCGGCAGTTTTCTTTTGGCGGTGATATTTTCGGGCTGGGGCTTGGTGCATTCGGTCAGGACTTTGATGATTGCCGCGAGCGGTTCGGAGAGTTTATCGGACTGGGACAGGCCGTTGCATGTCTGCCGTCGGACCGACCGAAGCATCCGGATTATCTTCTCCGGACCGGCAATATGATTCCGGAAATCCAGGTGTTGTACGGCTTGTTTTTCAGGGATCACTTCAACTATCAGTTGCAATTCTCCTCAAAAGATGATCAGCAGCCGCTTTCATTCAGTACCATCCTCGACAGCATCAGCAAACTTACCGGAGATGAGCCGTTTACATTGGTGATGCTGGCGGAGACTACCGGTATGGTGGGAGCTTCCCTGAGCCATTCACCGGCAAGTCCGGGGCCAGCAGGGACCATGTTCGGATTTCCGGAGGTACGCGACCATATGGCCATCAGCACGGAGCCTGAATTTGCAGGGTCTCTGGTTCTTGTTGCCGGGATCGCCGCCCCGCACGGGGAAGATGTACCGCCTGCTTTCACAAGGCCCGAAAACGAAAAAACAGGCCGGCATGCGCATTTCCATGCTGCAATATTCCGGTATTACCCGGTGAGTTGGGAAAAGTCTGAGCCTGCTCAGGTGATCAGAACCCTCTTCAGCGAAGGACATCTTTTACATGTAATGCATTTGCTTCATGATGACAGGGAAGGAAATGGTGCCGGGGAGAGTCATTTTCGGCGGGGAAACTGTTGGATTGGACTTCCGGAATCTTATATGGCAGAAGGGAAAGGAGGGAATTCATGACATTGCTGCTGGGCGCCTTAACCGTCGGACTGCTCCTGGGGCTGCTTGCCCTGGGCACTTATATCAGTTTCAGGATTTTTCATTTTCCGGATATCACTGCAGAAGGAAGTGTGACCCTTGGAGCGGCTGTGTCGGCAAGTCTTATCGTGAACCAGGTAAATCCGCTGCTGGCCAGTCTGGCTGCTTTTCTGGCCGGTTCTCTGGCCGGGGCCTGTACTGCATTTATCCATACCCGGTTTAAGATCAATGGCTTGTTGTCGGGTATTCTCGTCATGACGGCCTTGTATTCTGTCAACCTGCACATCATGGGGAGGAGCAATGTGCCACTTGTTTCGGCCGCCACAGTTTTTCATGTTTTGCAGCCAGGGACGGACTGGTTTTCCGAACAGCATGCCATGAAGGTTTTGGGGTGGAATATTAACGGTATGGAATTGTTTATTCTGCTTTTCAGTCTTCTGCTTGTAAGTGTTACCGCACTGCTGCTGTATTGGTTTTTCAGGACGAAGCTGGGTACGGCCATGCGGGCGACTGGCGACAATCCTCAAATGATCAGGGCGCTGGGAGTGAATACCGGCATGATGATCATCCTGGGTTTGGGGCTTTCCAATGGTTTGATTGCTTTATCGGGGGCGCTCCTTGCACAATACCAGGGATTTGCCGATGTACAGATGGGGATAGGTATGTTGGTATGGGGATTGGCAAGCGTGATCATCGGAGAAGCCCTGACAGACAATAAGTCCCTTGGTTTTTTACTGACTGCTGCCATTCTTGGGTCGCTGGTATTCCGCCTGCTGGTGGCAGTTGCCCTGCAGTGGGGGCTTGATCCGAATGACCTGAAGCTCATCACAGCCGGTTTTGTCCTGGCTGCTTTGGTTTTACCGGGAATGGCCGGGAAAATAAAGAAGAAAGGAAGTGACAGATGAATCTGATTATCAAGAATTTGTCTAAAACTTTCCATGCGGGTAGCGTTCATGAGGTAAGGGTATTGCAAGATATCAGTTGTACGGTTGAAGAAGGCAGTTTTGTTGTGTTGGTTGGTTCGAACGGATCAGGCAAGTCATCGTTGCTGAATGCCGTTGCGGGAGTGTTTCGTTGCGACAGCGGGCAGATATTGCTTGGCGGGCATGATATCACTTCATTGCCGGAGCACCGGAGGGCAGTCCGGATTGCAAGGGTATTCCAGAATCCGTTTACAGGAACGGCTCCGGGAATGAGTATTGCGGAAAATCTGAGTCTGGCAGCGGGAAGGGGCTTGTGCAGGGGTCTGGGTGCTGCACTCAGCAGGGATCAGCTGCGGCTTTTTATGGAAAAGATCAGGTCGTTGAATATGGGTCTGGAGGACCGTTTGATGACCCCCATCGGCAAATTATCGGGTGGTCAGCGGCAGGCATTGACACTGCTGATGGCCAGCTGGAGGAAGCCGGAACTGTTGTTGCTTGACGAGCACACCGCAGCCCTGGATCCTGCCACGGCAGCCCGGGTGGTTCAGTTGACGGAGGAGGTTGTACATAAAGACCGGATTACCACCCTGATGGTGACCCATGCCATGCATCAGGCTGCCAGGATGGGCGACCGTCTGCTGATGCTTCACCGGGGAAGGATCATCCATGACTTCAGCGGGCAGGAGAAACAACATCTCAAAGCTGCTGACATGCTTGGTCTTTTTGATGAAGTGAGAAAGAAAGAACTGATTGATCCTTCACTGGCAGCCTTGCTCGAAAGGCGCTACATCTGAGCCGGGCCGGAATGATACAAAAAAAGGTTGCCTCTTTTGGAAGCAACCCCGGGAATCATTTCTGAAGACAGATCAGGCCAGGTGATTGACCTGGCTTGCAAGGCTGGATTTCAGGTTAGCTGCCTTGTTTTTATGAATAATGCCCTTCTTGGCCAGCTTATCGATCAGGGAAGAAAGCGAGGGAAGTTTGCTGATTGCTTCGGTCTTGCTGGTCAGTCCGCGAAACTTCTTCACCGCATTCCGCATGGTACGTGCATGGTAGCGGTTGAGCAATCTTCTTTTTTCATTGGCCCTAATTCTTTTAAGGGCAGAAGGATGATTAGCCATAGCTTTGATGTTGTTTTGTCGCAGTCCGTAGGGGATTCGAACCCCTGATTTCCAGGATGAAAACCTGGCGTCCTAGGCCAACTAGACGAACGGACCGTTTCCCGAAAGGGAGTGCAAAAGTACGATCATTTTTAATAACTGCAAAATATTTTTGTGAAAAAAGCCCGGGATATGTTTCAGTCAGGATCAGCATTAAACCTGAATCCCAGCCTTTTCCCCGTCTTAAGCGGCATGTTTTCAATTGTGACCTGCATTTCCGAAACAGTTACCAGCTTCATGTCATCATAAGGAGGGGTCAACAAGTCGAAGTTGATGGAATACAACATCGCCGACGCCACTATTTCCCTGATGGAATCCATATTCAGAACCGAGGTGGAAAAATTATGGTACAGCCGGCCGACCTCCCTTTTCCCTTCGAGAAAGTAATGATTTTCCTTGTTCACGAAGATCCTTCCAATCATATACCCCACATCATTCATCCGGTTATACTTAAAAGAATCTGCCAGGAAATTAAATATGGTGATCATCCCGCAATACGAGCGGTTGGCGTCTTCCCTTATATAGGAAGTTTTCATCACCTCATGGTCGCGGGAGAATTCAAATATGTTGGTGTGCATCAGGAAGATGAGAACGTCGCCGGCGAACTTCATTTCTACCTCAAAGTCTGTTTTATCCCGGTATTCGAGGGATATTCGTTTATCGGCCAGATTGACCTTGTCCCTGTTCTCTTCCACGATTTCCCTGATCACCTGCTTGAATGTTTTAAAAGCCTGCAGCGTGGTTTCGTAAATATCCTGCTTCAGGGTTCCTTTTCTGATAAGGGTTTCGATCAGGGCCGGAGTTTTTGCCGATGCTTCCATGATGGTTTCTTTCAATAAGCTTTCAAAGGTACGAGCTTATCCCGTTACCTCCATTGGTTCATTTCATTCCGGATGAAATTAACGGGATAAAGACTGTGGCAATCAGAAGAAGAAGACAAGTGAAAACTCACCTTTTTTGTGACGGCGACTGTATCCCTTATCAGGGAAGCAGGATGATCCGTTCCCGGAAGTGAGAGGTTCCTGTCCTGGCAAACACAAAGTAGTATCCCGGGGCATGGGACGAAAGATTAATCTCAAACCTGGCGGTTTCCGGTTTCACCTTCAGGATGCTTTCCCCGCTCAGACTGATGATCTCAATTTCTTCCATGGATCGTGCGGCTGTAACGACGAACCGTCCTTTTGCAGGATTAGGCGTGATTTGCAGAGAAGAACCTTTGCCGGGTTCATTCAGTCCGATAACGATAACCGTGTGACATAATGAGGTATCCAGACAGCCATCCTTGCTGATGATCACGGCATAACTGCCATTTGCAGAAGGGGTGAAACTTTGATTGACGGCACCCTGTACAGGAAGCCCGGTGTCACAGTTAATCCATTGATAAATTGCACTATCCACGGCAGCAGTCAGGGTAATTCCGGTCGGGATGACCGATGTATCAACGACGATGACATTAACAAACAGGCTTTGCTGAGCGGAAGTGCCGCCTGCGGAATTGGCCACCACACTGACGAAACCGCTGTTTGGACCGGCAGTTGTGTTAATGGTATTGGTCAAGGAGTTACCGGTCCATCCGGCAGGAAGTGTCCAGGTGTAAGAAGTGGCACCAATAGCCGGGGGTACGGAATATGAAGGCTGGCTGCCTTCACAAACCGTTGAGAAACCTGTTACCGGTCCGGGGATTACTGGTGTACTGCCGCAGGTGTCGATGCCGAAGCCTGAATTCAGTAGGGTGGTATAGGATGAAACTCCATTACTGATTGTAAATTTCAGGTAGCAGTCGTAGGAGGTGATCCCGGGGACAGTCCACTGGTACCAGTCGGAATTAGGTGCGTTTGTAACGATATTTGTATAAGGGCCTGTCGGACCTGATGATGAAAAATCGATGGTAACAGTAGCGGTATCGGGTAGGGGTACGGTACTGATCCATCGGATGAATTGTACCGAACCGTGGCAGAAGAACTCAGACCCGGCGGGAAAGACGGGTTTGATGCTGAGTTCATAAGCCGTACTGTCGTACAGGAAAACCCTTAACATATTGGTTCCGTTATGTTTAGCCCAATAAGCGATATCCAGAAACCCATTGTGATCCAGGTCCGCCAGCTTCATGTCATAACAGGTGGTTTCGGTATGGCTGAAGCTGCCAGCATTCGTCCAGTTACCGGCACCGTCTCCATGATAGATCCTGATATAGCCTGTAACGTACATCACCAGGTCGGTGTTCCCGTCATTGTTCATATCCCCCAGGGCTATTCTCTGGGAGTTCACATTTGCAACCGGTAATCCGGTGGAAATATTCAACCAGGTACTGGTCGGGATATCCCATGTATGCACTCTGGGATAACCCGACTGGTTGATGGCGATGTCGGCTGTTCCGTCGTTGTTTACATCAGCAACATAAAAAGAAAAAAGGTGAGCATTTGGGTCAGGCATAAATACAAGGCCGTCCTGCATTGGGATGAAAATTCCACTTCCGTTGTTTTGCCATACCTGGTATGGCTGACCGTTAAATTGTGTATTATTTGATATGAAATCTACTTTACCATCGTTATTGAAATCGGCAAATTTGAAGTTCATGCTTGAATTACCCACTGTGGCTCCCGCGAAAACTGACCAGGTTCCGTTCCCGTTATTTTTGTAGATCCACACTCCGTCGGGTGAGCCGAAGGAGTTTGCTCCCAGGTCGAGCCATCCGTCATTGTCAACATCGGCGAAATCGCAGCCGAACATACCCCAGTTCTGTCCGTTCACACCCAGGCCGTCATCCCAGGGGATCCAGCCACTGTTTGTGCCATTTCCCAGGACCACTTCCAGGAATTGATTACCGAAATCGCTACCAGCATAATTATGGTGTATTCCAAAGGCTATATCCATGAAACCATCGTTGTTCGCATCGCCCAAGGCGACACCGCCGTAACCGAAATCACCCTCCATGATTTTTGTCCAGGATGTCCCGTCCCCGTTGTTTTGGAATACCATGATGCCATGTTCTTCGGGTATGAGGGGGCTGTAATGATCGCCCACGCTCACGATATCCAGGTCGCCGTCGCCGTCGATATCACCTATTTCAAACTCGGTTGAACCGCTTTCATAGACATCTTCCAGGCCTGCTGTAATAAGGGTATATTGAAGCTGTGCTGGAGCCGGAAGGCTTGAAAACAACGTTACTGCCAATAAAAAGGTAAACTGCTTTCTCATGAAAAAAAAATTAATTGTGTTCCATCATGCAGGCATTAGAGGCTGCGGATCATGTTACAAAACTATCTGATTCAGTCAAACAGGTCAATCACATATTCGTAGGTAAGCCAGCCGGAAAAATAACGATTGCTTACAGTATAATTCAGGTGAATATTCCTCCCTTCAGCCGGATACTGGTACCTTCACCGGGTTTCGACTGCAGTTCAAAAGAACCGCCCACACTTTCCATTCTGGTCTTCATGTTGGCGATGCCGTGGGTTTGGTCGCTTATAAGGCCCGGGTCAAAGCCTTTGCCGTTGTCTTCCACCAGGATGGTGTAACGGTCATCTCCGGTGACCACCTTCAGCCGGACGGCAGAGGCGGCTGCATGTTTCATTACATTGTGAATGGCTTCTTTCACCACCAGGAAAAGGGTTCTTTTCAGGTAGGGATTGAAACGGATGTCATTGCTTTCATCAGGGAAATCGGTGATCAGGGTGATGGGTAATTCATCCGTGAAGTTCGATGCGTAGGTTCTGAGGTACGAGTAGAACGACTCCATATCGTCCTGTTCCGGGTTAATGGCCCAGATGATTTCTCCCAGGCGGTCGATGGTATCCCTGGAGGAATCAATAATTTTTTCGAGCACGTGGTCGGCTTCCGGTAATTCCGAAAAAGCGATCCTTTCCCTGGCCTGTTCACTCAGCCAGGCGATCCTGGTGAGGCCGGAACTGATATCATCATGAATGTCCAGAGAAATATTGCGCCTGGTTGTTTCCCTTTCCTTGTTCTTTTCCGTTTCAATCAATTGTTGTTGTGTTTGCTGCAGATTGTCAAGGGTGTGAAACAACTTCCTGTTTTTTCCGCTGAGTTCGGTGTTGATCGAGAGGATCTCTTCGTTCAGAATTTTCAGTCTGTTATTTGATTTTCGCTGGTTAACATAATTTCGGTAAATGAAAAAGATGCTCAGCAGGCAAAGCATGGTTCCCAGTATCAGGATATTTCTTTGCATTGCCCTTCTGTCGAGAGAAAGTTTCTGGAGGGACATTTCCTTTTCTGCAAGATTCAGTTTTTCCGCCTTGCTTTTGAACTCCAGGTTTACCGCGTGCAGTTCTGCCTTATTTTTCAGGTAAGCCATCTGGTGAAGGATCTTTTCCTTGTTGCTGATCTCCAGTTCGCGTTCGCGAAGGAGCAAGTCCTGCTCCCTTGATTTGGCCAGCAGCGTTTGTTTCTGGAGTTCATCTGTAGCCTGACGGGTCATGAATTCACTGATCTCTTTCTGATGAATGATCTCTTTTTCCTTTTTTTCATATTCGTGATGAAGTTCCATCCTTACCAGTTCTATGCGCTTGGTACTGTTATCGATGCTGTCTTTGAACACATAATATTCTTTGTAATATGATATCGCTTGTTCGGGCTGTTGCAATTGTTCACTGGAGTTGGCGAGGGTAAGCAGTGCGAGTTTTTTGATGTTCAGTGCATTGATTCTTTCAGCCAGCGACAAGGCTTGTTTCCCGTAATCGATCGATTGTTCCGGGTAACCGGTTTTTTCATAAAACTCAGCCAGGAGGTAGAGGCTTGTGGCATATTCGAAGGTTTCCGTGCGGCCAGACTGCACCTGCATCGCCTTGTCCAGGTATTGTTTACCGAATGTTAACCTGTTGTCCATGTCACCGGCATGCTTGCTGAAAACACCCTTTTCCCGTAATCCGGCAAATGTTTTATCATTGATCTGGTTAATGCAAAGGCTGGCAATGTTGTTCAGAACAGTTGCAATGTCTCTGCTGATTCCTGTTTTTTCGAGAATTGTCAAGGCTTCAAAGAAATTTCCAAGCGCTTTTGCTACCTCATGCTTTGCCTTATAACAAAGGGAAATGTTGACCAGGTTGATGGCAATCACTCTTTGATTGCCCTGTTTGAGGTCGATTTCATGTGCCCTGAAATAATACTCCATAGCTTTGTCATAATCATTCAGGTCGAGGTACACATTACCGGTATTCCGGAGAATATGGGCATAATGTTCGGGATTATCCTGTCCGTCTGTGAGAGATAATGCCATGAGGTTCATTTCCAGTGATTTAATATAATCACCCCGGAGCTTATGGATGATCCCGATATTTGTCAGGGTGGTAGCGGTTTTGGAATATTCATGAAGTCTCTCATAGAACCCCCGTGCAAATTCGAAATGGTTCAATGCATTCTGGAAATCGGATTCATTCAGAAAGTAGTTCCCGATATTATGATGCATGACTGCCATACCGGAGCTGTCGGCCAGACTCTCATATATTTCAAGGGCTTGCTTAAAAGCCAGCAATGATTCCTGTGACCGGTTCAGTGATGCGAGTACCTGTCCCCTCAGGTTCAGAGCTGATGCTTCTTTACGGAGGTTGCCGCCGGCTTTGCAGCGTGTGATTATTTCGGTGCATAATTCCAGGGTCCGGCGGGCATCCTGGTATCTAAGTTCGCCGGCTCTTCTCAGCATGTCTGAGATACCCGTGGTATCTGCATTGTTAATCGATTTCCGGTTTAATGAATCAGGGCTTTGTGCCTTGTTGATACCCCATGGAAATGAAAGCAGGATGCAGAATACCAGGCCGTTACGAAATAACCGAAAAAACAGGGTTCGGACCATAATCATCGATTTATGGGATTATGACAGGCAGGCCGGAGAAAAGCATTATGTGATCCTGTTAAACACTTTGTTGATGGCATCCACTTTTGAATGGACATGCAATTTTTCATAGATTCTGCGAAGGTAAGACCTCACTGTTTCAATACTGATGCCCAGCTGATCTGCAATCTCTTTGTACTGGTATCCTTTGGAAAGCGCTACAATGGTTTCTTGTTCCCTGGGCGTCAGAGCGTTAAATAAATCCGACCGGTTGTGTCTGTCCGTGTAACTGTTGACTACAAAACGGGCTATGGAAGCTGACATGGGTGAGCCTCCCTGGTAAATATCCAGGATTGCTTCCTTCAGTTTACGGGGGATGATATTCTTCAGGATATAGCCGGTGGCACCAGCACACAAAGATTCGAAAGTTCTGACAGGATCATTGTGGACTGTACACATCATATACTGGATTTCAGGTTGCAAGGGTTTCATCTTCCGGACGCAGGCGATCCCTCCTATACCAGGCAGTCCGATATCCATAAGCACGACATCCAGTTTATCTTTAATCGCATTGAAATCAGCTTCAAATTGTTCTGCATTGCTGTAAGATCCTACAACGCTGATATCACCGGTTCTTGAGAGGAAGAGTTCCATGGAATCCCTGATTTCCGCATCATCCTCAACTAAAGCAACATGTATCATCGGTTTTTTTGCACAAACTTAATCAACAAGTGTTTTAACTGCAATCCCATAAAAGTAGGGGACGGACTGTAACTCATCTTGCGGCTCACTGTTCAGATGCATTTGTACAGATGGCAAGGATAATATACGCAGTCTTGACAGGTTTGCACATGCAAAGCTGTTTATACCGACACAGTAAAGCAATGTGCAATAAGCGTGCTTCAATACAGTGTACGGCATTCCTGGTTCTAAGCACCAATGCTGCGCATTGCTGCAAAGAACCAGTGAAGACTGAGTTATACCGTGCTTGTACATGGTGTACTTTTTTGCAAAATGATTCTGTGTCGGTATACATATCCCAAATTATTCAGCCCGGTCTTTGCAACAGAAATAATCCCGGTTTATTCATAAGGAATCAAATGAACTGATGAATTAGCCGGGATAAGCCCGAAGCAGAAAATCAAGCAATTCACCCATTCGATGACGAATGAAAGGTTGCGAATTGCGTAGATTTACGCTATCGCAATGCAATTGAAACTTTCTATTGCATTGATCGGGTTTAATATTTCTATAACTTACCGCGACATGTCTGCCAGATTTTGTAATATTTATTACATATTTAGGCCTAATTTTGTACTTTTGTGGTCATAGTTGCCAAAGACATGTATCAACGCGAATTATTTAACCAGCTTCTGCAATGGATGATACGTGTTTACGATACCGGCAAGGCTGTCATGACTGAGTATAAAAAGAATCTTCTACCGCTTGATTGTTTTGCAGTCTGTTCGCGTAATTCACGCGTGCCCGTTTCTCTTTGTCGAACATCATTTTCATTTCTTCGGGTTCTGCCACGAATGTCATTGTATTATTGACGGAAATTGTCAGGGCAGCTTTTTCAACATCATGATTGGCACCGATGTAGGTAAAAGTCCATCCCGCGCGCTTCAGGTCATCCACCAGGGCCCTGATCTGGCTTGCATTGAACTCCCTGCTGGCATTTTCTTCCCCGTCGGTCAGAACAGTAACCAGGTACCCGGCGGATTCCACCCCGGCTGTGTCATATTTCAGCCTGGTGATGCTGAGGCCCATGGCATCGTAAAGGGGAGTGCTGGAGGAGGGCCGGTAACTTCTGTGGTTCAGTTCCCGGATGCTTTGAACCGAAGCCCTGTCGAGCAGTGTCCTGATACCTGAACCGTTGAAACTGACCAGGCTGATGAAGTGTTTTTGATCAGGAAACTTCTTTTCAATTTCCCTCATGGTTTGAACAATTTCGTTGAAACCACTGATGGTGGCTGTTTTGATGAGTTCCATCGAACCACTCTCATCGAGGATCACCAGATTGTAAACATGCATTTTTTTCATGGCTTTTTTCCGGCAAAGTTCAGCCGGGAAATTCATCCGGGAAACTTTCCGCAAGCTTGCAGAAATTCAGAATGAAAGGAGTTCCGGATCAATGCTGAGCAATCTGGCCGGAAGAAAAATCTTTTTCACCTTACCACGTTGCCCCCTGACATAATAATACCTGGCAAGCCTGTCGGTGATCCTTGACAGGAATGCCTTTTTTATGCGTGCGCAATTCACATGAACGGAATTGTCGGCCAGGTCGGTCAGCCTGTCTGCATTTGCCCTGACCGTATCCGGATCGCTGAGGCTGGCGATCCTGGCATAAATGGAGCGGAGTTCTTCCCTGTGGTCTGGCAGATCATGAAGGAAGATCCCTTCGGGATGCCTCAGAAAGAAAAGGTAAAGCGCCTTTGGAAGCTGAGGCATGTCAATTTCCAGATCATAAGCGGGAAGCAGAATTTTGTAGTCAAAGCCGCCATGGGTAAGCATCAGTCTCATGGGACTGAGTTTCTCCAGCCCCGTTTTGAGCCTGAAATGCATCATCTCCTGCAGCCGGAGAGACATGGCAGGGTCCAACTGTTTCACTTCTTCCATTAATTGCAGCAGCAAATCCAGCAGGGTAAAGCGTTCCTGTTCCTTCAGCCGCTTCTCCAGGTCTTCCTCAACCTCAAGGCTTGCCATCCGGCTTTCTTCCGAAAACAGACTTTCGGGATCCGTTGCCCTGAGACGGGTAAATCCTTCCACCGGTTCCCGGACATGATAGTAATTCATTTCCGTCATGATCCTGTTTCGGGGGATGCCGGCCGGCCTGAGATCACTTATCTGCTGAAGGATCTTTTCCCGGAGTAATTTTTCCGCTCCGGGTTTTCCTTTCAAACCCGCCGAAGCTTCTGAAAAATCTATGCTGATGAATTGCCGGGAACCGTCTGAAAGAATGAATCCTGCTTCAGGAAAAGAGATCTCTCCCATCAGCTTCCGGATGGCCTGGTATATTAACTGCACGAAATACGGGGCTGACAGGGTTCTTCTTGCCTGCGAAAGTCCTGACACCAATTCAAGCCTGTACTCCGGCTGATAGTAGCTGAAATGTTCACCAGGCAACGGATTCAGCATTCCGGCTGAAGGAAAGTAAACCAGGCGGTATCCTCTCAGATTGAATAAACGGTCGAACTCCTGAAAGTAATCAGATAAAACCTTGTTTATCAGCGGATTGAATTCCCGTTCATAATAAACCGCAAGGGGAATAGGAAAATTAATCATCGGTTGAAGTGGCTAATTTGGTTCTAATCAGTATCTTTCTGCCAGCTTCCGAACATTTTCCCTTCTGCTGTTTTTTTGAGGAAATAGTTCAGCCTTGTCCTGAAAATCTCCGGTCTGGTCCGGGATTCCACGATAAAGGCAATCCTGATCCTTTGATAGGATTCGGGGAAAGACTGGTAATGTTTCCAGGCTGCCTGATCTTTGCGGATTTCATTCAGGATGTCATCCGGAATAATAAACTCCTTCAGCACACGCTTGTCAAAATCCTGAAAGTGTTTCCGGATGCTTTCCAGTCCTGCGGCTGTCATCTTTCCCTGGCTGAGCATTTTCCGGACCCTTTCCTTGTTCAGCTCCGACAGCCTGCTGTTTTTTCTCCTGGGTGTGTACCGCTGTGCAGCAGCATGTTGGTCGAAAGGCTTCATGGTGCTGTCGATCCAGCCGAAACACAGGGCTTCTTCCACCGCATCAGCATAGGAAATACGCGGCAGCCCGCTGCTTTTTTTATGATAAATCAGCCATATCTCTGATTTTACGGCATGGTGGATTTCCAGCCACTGACGCCATTCTTCCCTGTTGCTGACCAGTAAGGTTTCTCCGAGTTCCATCCTGAATACCCGATTTGCCGTTTAATTATTTATTTTATTATCAATAACTTATGTGTTGTTTTAGTCGGAGTCTGCTTTCGGACTGCCTGTGAAAAGAACCTTTGTACCGCTAAAATCAAGGCTGTAAGGTTCTCTGATATTCGGACAAACACAATAATTCCTACCTTCAGGATAAATATTCCTGAATATTTTGAAGTGTCCTGCCGAAAAATGTTCTGGTTTGATTTTACATTCATAGATATCAATTTCATTGATGCTGTTTTTAACAACAAAATCGATTTCTTTTCCGGAAATGTCCCTCCAGTAAAACACGGTTCCGTATTTTGAATATGTACGCAGGGCATCAAGGACAAGATGCTCCCAAAGTATGCCCTGGTCGTCTTCCCTGATTTCATTCCAGCCTTTTACAAAACATACAAAGCCGGTATCAAAACCATAGCACTTAGGTCTGTGTGTAATTTCCCGTTTTCCACCACCAAAAAAAGGAGGAACCAGATAAAGAAAATTTGCGATCCTCAGTGATTCTATATAACTGATGACAGTTTGACGTGCGATCATGCAGTGTTTCGATAATTGCGTAAGTTCAAGCATTCCTCCGCTGTTAAGCAGGATGAAACGCATCAACTGCATGAAGGCCTGACGGTTCCTTACACTGAACAACTCCTGGATATCCCTTGCATAAAAGCTGTCAAGCCATTCAGAATAAAACGCTGAATCATAATCATCTGTAAGCAATGTTTCAGGAAGGCCACCCCGCCACATTCTGTGTCCGGGATCATAAATCCCAAAGGCATCGCGACATTCATCCCATAAAACCGGGGTCAGATGAACCATCGCTTTTCTGCCAGTCAGGCTGTCTTTAAACTTACTTGTAGCTTCCAGGGTGGAAGAACCCGTTGCCAGAATTTGTATACCCGGATATTCGTCTGACCCTATCTTTAATACGCTGCTGGGATCAATCAGGCGGTGGATTTCGTCGAAAATGATGTGTGTTCCAGGAGGAACCTGGGAAAAGAAGGATTCAGGATCTTCAAGTCTTCTTTGAACCGAAGGCAGGTCACAATTCATATAGAGGTGACCTTCGATCATCCTGGACAGGGTTGTCTTGCCAACCCTTCTCACTCCTGATAACCAAACTACCGGCCGTTTCTTCCATGCCTGTCGGATCAGGTCTGACCATACCGGACGAGATATCATTGCAGGTATATTTTACAAAAAGTCGGAGTAAATGTACAATATACTTTACAAATTGTCAGAATGAAGGTTAATTTTTTTTCCTCCGCATCCTGTTGCCTCCCAGCAGTCCCCAGCCGCCGCTTCCGATCAGAAAGCCGAAAGCGTACCAGGCTCCGTTGTTGTTCTGGGCATATACGGTGAAATCATCCCGGAACAGCATCAGCACCAGGTCGACCGGTGCAATGATACCGTGCCACAACCCTCCCCAGAATCCATAGGTATGTCCATGCAGGCAGGCATCCACACTTTCCTTGTTGGCACAGGATGAAAGCAGGCACAATAAGACCAGTGCCAGTCCAATTACTGCCAGCCTTGATACTGAATGTGTCTTCATATCAGATGGTTTTTGTGCGAAGATAAGACTTTCCGGAATGCTTGCATGATCCGTTGATTTTTTGTATCTTGTGCCAGTTTTGAACGATTCATTCATTAAAAATGATCACCATGAAAACATTTCCTTTCAGAGCAGGTATGTTCTTTATCCCTGTCCTTGTCCTGTTTGGATTGCAGCCTGTTCATTCCCAGAATACCTGTCCTGCCCCCACGGGGCTGACCATCAGCGGCATCACTGCCAACAGTGCCCATCTTTCCTGGAACCCGACCGGGGCTGTGGCTTACCAGCTCAGCTATTGCCCTGCAGGCTATCCCTCCTGGCAGTCGTTTACGGTGACCACTCCCGGTAAAACCATACAGGGACTGATGCCCAATACACAGTATTCCTGGCTGGTGCGGAGCGTTTGTGCCGGCCCTGCCACCAACCTGATGAACACCGGACCCTGGTCGGTGATCGGGTATTTCACTACCCTTGCTCCCCAGCCGGTCTGTCATGCTTCCTTTGTGTTCACCATGATTCCGAATCCCACACCGGGTGCGGGATTCGGAGTGCAATTCACCAGCACTTCATCGGGAGTGAACAATACAACCCAGTATTTGTGGAATTTCGGGGACGGTTTGACTGACACCCAGCAGCATCCGGTTCATAATTACTACCAGGCTGGTACATACACAGTTTGCCTGGCCATCACCACTTTATTTTCCAATACTACTTCCATGACCTGTACCGACACTTTCTGCCAGACCATCGTCATTCCGCCTGTCAATGCATGCCCGGTACCGGTCAACCTTACGTCATTCAACATTACACATCATTCGGCTTCACTGGAATGGTCGGCAACCGGAGCTGTAAAATACCAGGTCAGGTACCGCAAACTCATGACCAATACCAACAGTCCCTGGGTGAACCTCAATGCACAGGTCAACACCCTCAGCCTGAACAATCTGCTTCCCGCATCATCTTATGAATGGCAGGTACGCAGCTTTTGCGGAACCTCAGCCAATACGCTGATCATCAGTGCCTGGTCTCCGTCTGCTTTCTTTAATACCTTTAACAGTCCGGTTAATCCGGTACTGACCGGAAAGGAATTCGCCTACGATTACGAAGGTACCACTGCCTGTGTTGCCGGTCTTGAAGTATTCGACCTGACCGGTATGCTGATCCACACAGCCAGTGTTAGCATGGAGCCAGGAAGGAACATGATTGACCTCAGTGCCCCGTTGCTGAAAAACGGCATCTACCTGCTACGGATCACTGGTGAAACAATATCTGAAACCATAAAGATCAGTGTTTTGAGGTAGTTTCAGCTGTATTCCTGATCTTGAAGATAATCAAGGACCGGCAGTGCCTTTATTGGTGTCCACAGGGTGCATTCAATGATACCGGTGATATTGGTAACTGTTTATTTCCAATTGCAGTTTTATCCGTTATGGGCAAAAATTTAAAGTACTGATAACATTCAGATCATTTTTTCAATCTTTTTTTGCAGTAAATGAAAGTACTGATAGTTTGCACGGGCAACAGTTGCCGCAGCCAGATGGCTCATGGTTTTCTTCAGGCCATGGATCCGAAACTGAAGGTTTTTTCAGCCGGAACAGCACCGGCTGAGCGCGTCAATCCATTTGCCGTCAGGGTAATGAAGGAAGCGGAACTGGATATCAGTTCCCATGTGCCACATCATGTAGACGAGTATATTGAAATGGAATGGGACTACGTGATCACGGTTTGCGGGGGTGCAAAGGAAGTCTGCCCGGCATTTACGGGTAAGGTCACACACCGGCTTCATATCGGATTCGACGATCCGGCCGATGCCACCGGGACGGAGGAAGAGGTGTTACCCGTGTACCGGCGGGTAAGGGACGAGATCAGGGAAGGCTTCGGCAGGTTTTATCTGGAACATTTTCTGTTCAGGGACCAGTGATATCCATTGCCATCGGGCTGATCGTGATGGCGTTTCCTTCTCTGGCCAGGTTCCGTTATGATGCGTTGGGACATGCATTTCAGGATGTCCGGGTGTGATACTGAATCATAGTGAAAAGGCGAAGCAATTTTCGGTTATCCCGGTGCTGATCTCCCTTGTCAATGTGTCACTTCGGCTTCAACGTAAGCACCGGCCTGCTTCCTGTCTCTTGCTGCTGCACCAGCCGCTTTCTTTTTCCTTCCGTAATACCAGGAAAAGAATCCGGTTACGAGGATGAACAGGATGCCCAGTCCGAACAGGGGAATGAGCAGGATGTAGAAATCTCCGATCCAAACCCCGTAGATTCTGCAGGTATGGAATTCCAGGGCAAGATTCCAGAGGGACATGGGGCTCTTCCCGGCGATTTCCGGGGGCATGGGTGGAAAATCTGTTACAGGTCCGCCCTTTGCATTCCGGAACATGGCTCCTTTTCCATAGTCAAACACGACTTCAGTTCCTCCAGGGATTTGAAGGTAGCCTGCAACGGCCAGTCCACCGAATGGATTGCCTGAAATGGCTGCGGCGTTCACAACCTGTCCGTTGATGTGATCTGTGAGATTTCCGTTTTCCGGGTTCCAGCGGTATAGCCCGCTGAACGATCCGATCAGCCAGGATCCCTCGTCGAGAGGTTTAAAGACATTAATCCCCATGACACTAACAGGCGGCTGGAAATCAATAGGTTCCGGATTTCCGTGGAAACCCGGGTCAAGCGTGTATATCCCCTCTGAGGTAGCCATCAGAAATCGCCGGCTGCTGTCATCATACACCAGGTCGCGGAGTTTGTCCTGCCAGGGGTTGGGATTGTCCAGAACCGAAAAAGGAATTTTTCCGACCCTGCTTTCCCCGATGGCAATCAGCAGGGGGGGACGGAGAAAAATGCCGGTCGCGGCAGTCAGGATCAGCAGGAAAATGAGCCAGGAACCGGTGATGTTATGCCACCGCAACGACCAGCGGTTAAAGCGTTTCCAGCGGCTTTTCAGTTTTGCGCCCATCTTTTTAACGGCATAGGGTGTGACGAAATAAACCAATCCGGTGAGGGTGAGAAAAATGAACACAATTCCCACGAAATCCACCAGCAGTCGCCCCGCAATGCCATAAATTTCTCCGGAATGGATCACCCATAAGGTGCGGAAAAGACTGACCCGGCCGTCGTCTTCTTCCGCTGCGCTGAGCCTGACCATTTCAAAACGCAGGGGATATGCCGCGGCGGATCTCAACAGGTACGACCTGGTCATCACCCAAAGTGTATCCGGTCTGTATAATACTTTCACAACCCGCTTTTCTTCCACCGGCAATGGAACCTCCTGCCATGCCTCAGTTTCAGAAACATACATATAAAGGCCGAACATTGTTCCGGCATACAGCCTGCCGTCCGCCGTTTTTGCCAGGGAAGAAATTTTGCGGTTGTCAGTTCCCTCAGGAAAACCCTGGTTAAAATCAGAAAAACTTTTTAAATTACTGTCGCTCAGCCATATTCCTATATTGCCGTATAAGAGAACGCTGTCAGCCTGCCAGCGTAAACCACCCCTGATCGCTGCCAGGTTCCAGTTCTTATAACGGTAGGTTTCAGGTATGTATGCACGTGACACATCCACCCCTGAAAATAACGACCTGTGATTCAATATGATACCCGAAAGTGAAAACAGAAGGATGAATACAGACAGGATCAGGGCGGGCCATTTATGCCATTTTTTAAACCATTGCTTTTTCCCTGTTCTTGACATTGCCTTGAATATAAGCGTCTTATAATTATACCGACACGGAACAGCTTTGCGAAAAATTGTGTAATCACGGTGTACGGCATAACTCAGTCTAAACAGTTTTGCATTCGCAAACCTGCCAAGACTGAGTATACAATTTATTCAGGTAATTCAGTACCCAAATATACAACAACTGATCAATTGCATGGGTTCAGTGCGGGGGAAAATTTTCCGCTGATGCCGCGACGTTAGCAGCAAATCTGTTTTTCAGTGTACCTTTACAGGAAAAAAAGGCGTATGTTGAAGGTAAATGAATATTTTGACGGCAGGGTTAAATCGATTGCCCTGGAGAATGGGGAAGGTAAGGCCACCATCGGTGTGATGGAAGCCGGGGAGTACGAATTCGGGACGGAGACGGAGGAGGAGATGACAGTCGTTTCGGGCTGTATGAGCGTGTTGCTGCCCGGGGAGACCCAATGGCAAACCTTTTCCACCTCGGGGGTGTTTATTGTGCAGCCGCATCAGACATTCCGCTTACGGATCGACAGAGCCTGCGCATATAAATGTATATATCGCTGATAAAATGGGTGCAGCAGTCCGCGCCGGGCTGTTTGTTTTACGTATACCTGGCATTGCTTCCCGCACTTTTCGGGGGATGTGTCAGGGAGGATTTTGATTTTTCAAAGTTTGCGGGTACTGATCTTGATCCTGAACTGGCAGCACCCCTGATTCATTCGAAGCTTGGCATTTCCAGGCTTTTACCGGCGGGTTCACTGATTGTGGAAGACAGCAATCACCTGCTTACCCTGGTATATCAGAAGGAAGTGTTTTCGTTACGGGCTGAAGATTACATCAACATACCCGGTCAACATGCAGACTGGGTGAAAGACAATATTGACCTGGTGGTTTTGCCGGGGATGGAAGTGACACTTCCTTTTGATGAAGCCTTTGCTTTTCTTCCGCCGGAAAGCGGTCAGAGGATAGACAGCGTATTGGTGAAGGCTGCCCTTGTAAGTTTGACTTTTACTTCCGGCATTAACCACGAAGGCAGTGTCAGGGTGGTGCTTCCGACTGTAAAAAGGAACGGGCAGGTTTTTGAAGCCCTCATCTGGCATCATTACAACGGCAATCTTCCCGTAAGTGGACAGATGCAGCTGGACCTCAGCGGTTATCACATCAGCCTTGTCAATTCCGGCGGCCAGATGGAACTTCCGGTGTATTTCGAACTGCATGTCACCGGCGATAATAATCCAAACCTTTCGCCCTACACTTTCAGCCTGGGCCTTGACATCACCGGTATTCGGTTTTCAGCCGTTTACGGCTATCTCGGACAGTTTGAATATCCTTTTTCCGATTCCATTACCCTGAATATTTTCAAGAATAACCTTCAGGGAAAGCTGCATTTCGGTGACCTGAGGCTGATGGTTTCGACCTTAAATTCGGTTGGTATGCCTATGGAGCTTGCTGTGAATGAAATAAAAGCATGGTCATCACGCATTCCTCCATATATGATCGACCTGATCGACAATCCTGCTTTTCCCAATCCGTTGTTTTTCCCGTCGCCGGACATTTCCCAGGCCGGAAACACGGCCGACACCACCTATGTGTTCACCCCCGTCAACTGCAATCTGAACCAGGCCTTGAACATTTCGCCTCAGTATATGACATTTTCACTGCTCGGAAAATCCAATCCTGCCGGTAATCCTGCATCACAGAATTTCATCCTTGACACCAGCAGGTTTTCGGTAAATGTACGGGTTGAACTTCCCTTTTTCGGTTCGGTTGAAGGGTTTACATTTACAGACACCCTGGATTTCAATTTCAGGGATATCGATCAGATCCTGGAATTTGCTTTCCGCATGGTTACGGTGAATCGGTTTCCCCTGGATATCAGGGTGCAGGCATATTTTGCCGATTCCAGCCTTCAAATCCTGGATTCCCTGGTTTACGAAAATGATCCGCATCTGGTGCATGCGGCGCCTGTGGGCGGCCCTCCGGATTACAGGATTATTGATGATCCGCCTCCGCAACCGTATACTTACCTGCCGGAGCCTTTAACCCGGCTCAGGCTGCAGCGGCTTTCCGGCTGTAAAAAGATGATCCTCCGGGCCGGCCTGAACACCACCGGCCAGGGATTAGTGAAAATCTATCCGGATTACGATCTGGATATCAGGATGGGAGCAAGGGTTCGCTTCACCTACTCTACTCCTTCCCCGTGAAAGCCCTGTCTTGGTTTGGATCCCTCATTTTTGCGGTAATCATGGTGTTAGCCGCAGATGTTTCTGCACAGGAATCCCTGCAGCTTGGCTTTGTCCGTTCTGTTCCGCAATCTCTCAGGCTCAATCCTGCAAGTGAAGTTCCGTACAAGTGGTGGATGGGGATACCAGCCCTATCGTCGTGGAATGTCAGGGCAGAAAACTCGGGGTTTACCTTTCATGATGTGTTTTACCGCGGAACTGACGACAGCCTTCGTTTCAATGTGGATGCATTCCTCAATGGCCTGAAGAAAAACAACGATGTATCCGTAAACGTCTCTTCAGAAATTCTGGCTTTTGGTTTCCATCTGAAGCAGTATTATCTTGAAGCAAGAGTCACCGAAAGGTTCATGGGTTCATTTCATTATTCGAAAGATCTGATGACACTGCTTTTCCGTCTTAACGGCGGTTTTATCAACACTACGGCTGACATAGGCGGACTTGGAGTGAATATGTCTGTATTTCATGAGATTTCGCTGGGTGCTTCAAGAAAAATCAACGACAGGTGGACCAGCGGATTCAGGCTCAAGTACCTTGCCGGGATTGCAAATATTTATTCAAGGAAAACGGATCTGACCCTTTATACGGATGAATCGCTGGCGTATGCGCTCACGTTTGATTCCGATATCGAGATCAACACCAGTTTTCCGGGGATACCCGGTCATCCTGCGGATTCCCTTGATTTCAGCCTGGATGAAAAGAAGATGCTCAGGCAACTCGACGGATGGAAAAACCCGGGTTTTGCCATAGATCTGGGGATTACTTACCGCCCATTGGATGCTTTGATACTCGGGGCATCGGTGAATGATCTGGGCTTTATCCGCTGGAAAAACAACCCCCGGAGCCTGGTCAGTGACGAAAAGAATCACAGTTATACCTTTGAAGGAATTGATATCGAAGAATTCATCGTAAATGACAGTATCAGTCTGGGCGACAAGTTTGAAGAACTGTTCGATTCGTTGTCGGCCAACATTGGTTTTCGCACAAATTACCATCCATATGTATCTTATCTGCTGGCAACCTTTAATCTCACGGCCCGTTACAGCCTGGGAAAGCGGAATCATTTCGGGCTGTTGCTCAGGAACGAAATGTTTAACTACCAATGGAAACCGGGACTGATGCTGAACTATGAATTTGAAGCCGGCAAGCTGCTTGCACTGACAGCCGGATACTATCTTACCAACCGGAACCTGTTCAACCTTGCGTTTGGATTCTCGCTGAAGCTGGCTGCATTTCAGTTTTATATGGTCACCGACAATGCGGTTGCCTTTTACAATCCGGGCAGGTCAAAAACAGCCGGTTTGCAATTCGGGTTTAACCTGTGTTTCGGTGACAGGCGCTTTAAAGAGGCCCCGTAAAGCCGGGAACCAACGGCCGGAATAGTATCAGGGGAGTCGAAAGACCACTGACGCAGCGTAACGTTCAGATTTCAGGGACATCTGTTTTTCCGCGGCATTGGGCACAGAGGCCGGCGTTTTTCTGGTCGATGTCTTCAATATAAGTACTTGACTGCATGACACAACCAGGAATATAGCAATGTACCAGTCCGAAGGTATGCCCCAGTTCATGGATCACTTCTTTGGTAAATCTTTCCAGTAAGGCTTCTTCGTTGGATTTCATTCCGTACCGTTCAGAGCGGAACCGGTAAAGCGAGGCGATACCTGATCGTCCGTTCAGGAATGCCTGGCCGAAAATGAATGTCAGGATGGGGATAAACAGGTCGACCTGGAAAAGGCCGAAGGTTTTGATATGGTCGGGCCGGTGCATTTGATCCACTGCTTTCAGCAGGCTGTTTGCATTGTATTGCCCTCTTGCAACATCGTAGTGATCGCTCAGGTCAAGATGGCCTTCCCGTATTCTGACCGGATGATGATATTCCCGTTTGACACCCTGGGCAATGTTCAGCAGAAATTCCGCTTCAAACTGGCCAAAGGATATCAGGACGATGTGTTCCGGGTTCATTCAGGCTTGAATTAACTGGGAGTTGGAAGGGAATTCTCCGTTTGCAGGTCTATCAGGGTTTCAGGTCGTATTTCCGTATCTTATTGTACAGCGTAACCCGGTCGACATTCAGTGCCTTGGCCGACCTGCTGATATTCCAGCTGTATTTGACCAGGATTTGCAGGATATGATTTTTCTCGAGATCATCGAGACTTTCGGTGGCAAGACCCGGTATATCTTTGGTGATTGGCAGGTCGCGGAGGGTGATCTTTTTGCCGTTTCCAATCACGATGGCACGTTCTATCATGTTTTCAAGTTCCCTGATGTTCCCCGGGAACCTGAATTCCTGCAGTTTCTGCAATGCGGAAGGCTCGATGGTCACCATGGGCTTGTTCATGGCGGTGGCGTATTTCCTGATGAAATGATCTGTCAGCAGAGGGATGTCGCCTGTTCTGTCACGCAAAGGCGGCAGGTGGATGTTCACCACGTTGAGCCTGTAAAACAGGTCTTCCCGGAATTTTCCCTCATCGACCATGGTTTTCAGATCAGTATTGGTTGCACAGATCACCCTGAAATCAGAGCTGATCTCCTTGTTTCCGCCTACTCTTACGAAAGATTTTGATTGCAGCACCCTAAGCAGTTCCACCTGCATTTTTGGGGATATGGTTGAGATTTCGTCCAGGAAGATGGTACCGTTGTCGGCCATTTCAAACCTGCCTTTACGGTTGTACATCGCTCCGGTGAATGCTCCTTTTTCATGGCCGAACAGTTCGCTTTCCAGGAGGCTTTCTGTGAGGGCACCGCAGTGTACGATTACGAACGGGAAGAACTTTCTCGGGGAGTTCGAGTGTATAACCTTGGCTATCAGTTCTTTGCCTGTGCCGCTTTCGCCTGTGATAATGACGGATGAATTGGTCTGGGCCACACTTTGCACCTCCCTGAGTACCTGTTGCATGGGTTCACTCACCCCGATGAGGTCTTCAAGGTTTTCAAGGGAGATGACTTTTTCCTTCAGCATTTCATTTTCTTCGGTAAGCATGATCTGTTTGGCTGCATTCCGGATCAGGTGGGAAAGGTCATCGGGGTCGAAGGGTTTGGTGACATAGTCGAAAGCACCGTCTTTCAGTGCCTGGACCGCAGTATCAACGGTGGCAAACGCGGTGATGACGATCACGATGGATTCTTTTTTCAACGCTTTTATTCTCCGGAGCATTTCGAGTCCGTCCATGCCCGGCATTTTAATATCAGCCAGGATGATGTCGAAGTTCATGGATTCCAGGATGAGGAGCGCTTTTTTGGCGCTTTCGGCGCACTCCACATGATAACCGTCTTCTATAAACCAGTTGTATAAAGAATCTCTGACCGATTCTTCATCATCAACAACCAGGATTGATATCTTTTTCGTCATCTTATTGCAGGCTGGATTTGATCAATGGTATGGTGATGGATATTTTCGTTCCCATTCCGGGAGAAGATTTTACATCCAGTTTAGCATTATGGCTCTGGATGATCCCGTGCACGATTGCCAGTCCGAGCCCGATACCGCTGGAGTTTTGCTTGGTTGAAAAGAAGGGCTGGAAGATATGAGGGAGGTCCTCTTCTGCGATACCTATTCCGTTGTCTTCAATTTCGAAGCGGATATTCTGATCATCGGGGTTGCTTGTTCTGATCACAATGAGCGGATTTTCGGTAACCGCTTCCGAGGAGTTGACCAGCATGGCAAGGCAAGCCTGCTTGATCTGGTTTGGATTGCAGAAGACAATGTCGGCGGTTGCGGCAAAATCTGCCCGGAAGGTAATATTGGCGATTTTCATTGAATGGCTCATCAGGTCAAAGGTTTCCTGAAGGATACCATGCAGTGGTTTGGGTTCAAAATCATTCTGGTCATTTCTTGAGAAATCCAGAAGGCTCTTGACAATATCACCGCAACGTTTTGTCTCATTCTCAATCAGGGCGAGGTTTTTCAGGATAGCCTCTTTTTTCTCCGGATCAAGTTCCTGTTTTACGAGTTGTTTATGTACCAGTTTGGTATAGATCAGGATCCCCGAAAGGGGATTGTTGATTTCATGGGCAACAGATAATGACAATTTTCCGAGGGAGGCGATTCGTTCAATATTGATCAGCTCTTTCTGCACTTCACCCAGCTCCTCGGATTTCTTTTGCACTTTGTATTCCAGCTGCTGCGACCAGTTCTGCAATTCATTGCCTGCCTGCTGAAGGCTGTCGAGCATGGCATTGAAAGCCTCAGATACCATGCGCATGTCTGCCAGTTCGTTGTTTTTGATTACCAGGCGTGTGCTTCTGTCACCGGAAGCTACCGCCTCACTTGCTTTCATGATAGCCTGCAGGGGCGGTTTAATCTTACGGGAGATGAACAGGATCAGAAAAACTACCAGGATGATGGTGGTAAGGGTAGCCAGCAGGAAAAAATCGATGGAAGAGGTGTTCAGTGAAGCATCCAGTTCCTGAAGCGGTATCCTGATGATCAGGGATCCGAGGACGACATCATCGGCAGTATGATAATGGCAGGTATTCTGGTAACATGATTTTTCATTCAGGATTGGGGATTTGAGTAACAAATGCCTGTTGCTGGATTCGCCGATCTTCATCTTGCAACTGTTATCTGCTTCCAGGATACGGAAGGATCTTTCCGACTGGTGGAACATCTGGTCGAGGTTCTGATGACAACTGATGCAGTTCGGGTTACCGTGGTTGATGGTATCCGGGTAGGTAGATGAATAAGAAAGGATGTTGTTTTTATCGTAAAGGTTCACTTCATCGATTCCCGTCAGGGTGTTGATGACGTCCAGGGTGTTCTGAAGGTTGGCCCTGTCGTTTTGCAGCATTGACTGGTAAAGGGCGCCTTCCACGAGTGTGGCGATGTTGTTTCCGTTCTGGTGAATGACGTTTTTCATGTATTTTTCGTTCACCGACCAGAAAATGATCCCGAACGCAAGGAACAGAAAAACAGAAAGCAGTGTGATCGCACAGACCACACTGCCAAAGATGGATGAACAAAATTTCGCGTACCGGCGGACCAGGTTTTTCCAAAAACCGGCCACTTTTGTTTCAGATAATATGGCCATTACAATTATTGCATCATTAGAACCCGCTAAGTTACGCTAATAATTCAGGCAATGCTGAGGAACTCACGCTGAAATTTCTGCCAGGCTTCCCCGGGTAATTCACCCAGGGCGTTCTCCATGATTTCACCTCCGTCCTGCAGTACTACTGCTGCATAACCAGGCTGCGTTTCAGCGGCGGTTCCGGCCATGAAATCCTTGATCCTGGTCAGCTCCCTGCCCGACCATTCCACTGCCTTTTCTGCCAGAAAACTATGCTGGGTTTCTGCTATCCAGTCGGAGGGTTTGATCTTGTAAACCCATCCTTCTCCGTAAGGATCGTGGTGAAGGGTATCCGGATCGGATGCAGCCACTTCGTTTACATCCATGATCTGACCGCTGATGGGCGAATAAATACGTAATTGCCTGTTTTCACGGCTGAGCGTTGCTATCAGATCGCCCCTGCTGACCTTGTCTCCGGTTTGTCTGGCGGCTTCCAGCCGGACTTCACCGGTAAGATGCAGCAGCATCTCATCGAGTCCGACCCTGGCATAACCCGCCTTTTCCAGGTATGCCCAGGTATGATTTCTGTAGAAGAAAAGTCCCTGCGGCAGTTTTGAAATCTTTGATGACAGATAGCCGATTCCTTCCCTGATCTTCCTGCTGATCCTGTTTCCCCTGTTCAGCAATATCCAGAAGGGGATCAGTACCATGAAAAAGATGATGATGGCAATATATTGAATCCCCTTTGATTCAAATATATTGTGATAACTAAAACCTTCCATATTGATATGTTTTTATGTTAATTATTGTTGGTTAATTGGTTATAATCCATATTAATGTGATTTGGCCCAGGCAGGCGGATCCCGGAGCACAGGCATGCGGTGGATCACCCAGCGGAAGATCCATATTTCGGTGAAAATCACTGCCAGCGTAACACAGACTTCCATCCAGGTTGGAACATAGCGTACGGGCATATCCCAGCGAAATCCGATGACGGTGACATTCAGGCGGTTCAGGATTACACCCAGCATGGTAAGGATTGCGGCAACCTTGATCCATAAGCCGCTTTTTACCCTGTATGCATAGAAAAACAACAACATGGGCAGCAGGACAAAGCCAAACATTTCCAGCATATACCAGTAACCCATGGGTGTATTGATCAGTCCCCAGTGCCGTCCGTGCAGGAAGATGAGCAGGTGCAGGAAGAGGTAAGCGAACATGGTTCCGGCACATACCCGCGATAAGCCGTGCACGATTTCATGGTGGGCATGTTGGTTTTTCTCACTGATCTGTCCGAAGAACACCTTATAACTGATGGACCCTTCGAAGATCACCATGGATAATCCGGCAAAGATGCTGGACACGAAAAACAGGATGGGAATAAATTCTGAATACCATAGCGGATGGATTTTTTCGCGTGCCATCATATAGAGTGCACCGAGGCCCGACTGGTGAAGGATGGAAAGGGTAATGCCGAAAATGACTGCGCCTAAAGTCATGGCCGACAATATTTTACGTATTCTTCTGGCACCCAGCCATTCTGCGATTGCTGGTGAGAACTCGATGAATTGTGCGATCATGTAAAGCAGGAAATGCCAGGCCACCAGGAATAATACCGAGCTGGTTCCGAAGTTGTTGCCGATGATAGGGTTGATCACATTCCAGGGGCGGCCAAGGTCAAGCAGCAGGGCACCGGCATAAAAGACGTAGGCAAGGAAGCCGTTCAGCACCGTTACTCTGACGATGGAATGATATTTTTTCATGTTCAGGATATACACCATAAAAGTGAGGACATAGGCTCCGCCGGCGAAGGCAACTCCCGTTACTACATCGAAGCCGATCCACAGTCCCCAGGGTACATCCTGGGAGAGATTGGTCACTGCACCCAGGCCTTTCCAGAAACGAATGACAATGAGTACCAGACCTGCAATCATAATGGGAATAGAAATGATATTGAAAGGAGTGAAGATTTTTCCCTTGGGCTTTAATTCGGAAAGCAGGAATTTCCATGTGGATTTGCCCTGTTTTTCATTTGTCGCTGCAAAGTTTATCTGATTCATAACAATTGATTTTTGAGTTATACCGACACGGAATCATTTTGCAAAAAGTACACCTTGTACAAGCACGGTGTAACTCAGTCTAAACAGCTTTGCAGGCGCAAACCTGTCAAGACTGAGTATATTTACAGGGATTATTCTTCCGCTTCTTCCTGTTTACTGCCATTGTTCTTTGTTGCTTCATGGATACCGAGCAGCAGGGGTGGTATCAGTACAAACACAGAAGGCACTGCGAAAAGGAATCCTTTGGTCAGGGCCGGATATGATTCACTCCCGATGTTGGTACGGTATCCCAGTTCCTCCGGCCGTAAAGGGGTCAGCATGAGCAGTCCTGTACCTCCTGCTTCCTTTTCACCGAATATGTGGTCGGAATATTTTGTGGGTTCGGCACATATCCTTTTGCGGGCTTCCTTCAATAATTCGCGCCTGGTTCCGAACAGCAGGGCATCAAATCCGCAACTCTCAACGCAGGCGGGGATTCCTCCTTCCATGATCCTTTCGTAGCACATGGTACACTTTTCGATTTTTGGATTGGAGCTGTGATATTCAAATTTGGGAACATCAAAGGGGCAGGAAACCATGCAATAGCGGCATCCCATACATTTGTCCCCCCTCCAGATAACCGGTCCTTCTTCGGTTTTATACATCGCCTGCGTAAGACAGGCTGCAGCACAGGCCGGTTCGTTGCAATGCATGCACTGTTCCCTGGTATAAACTTCTCCCCTGGATGTTTCCTGAACATTCAGGATGGTTCTCCTGGTCTCGCTGGTATGCCGTTCGGTCCCTACCAGCGGTGTGTCTGTAATTTCCGGGAAGCCGTAGGTCTCAGTACAGGCAACCTCACAATTCTGGCAACCGATACATTTTACGGAATCATAGAGGATTCCGTAAAATTCGGTGGCTTTCCACTTGTTCCTGGCTGCCTGGGAAGGCTTTCCGACCGCGAAGGCCGCACCCGCGACCCCCATGGTCTTTAAAAAGTTTCTTCTGTCTAATCCCATCGTGATGTTGGTTAATTTGTCTTATTAGTTCTTTTTTCAGAATTCTAACGGGGATTGTCGAGGAAAAAGGTCTGGAAATCTTCCCACACTTTGGGTTCGAGATCGGCCAGGACATGGTCGCACAAAGCTCCCCCGTCCTGAAGAACCAGCTGATCGAATGCCGGTGTTTTGGACTGCATGGTGACCGCCAGGAAATCCTTCATTCTTGAGAATTCGTTTTTAAGCCAGCACCTGTAACGGTCAATCATTACGAGCATTTCTGCGTCTTTAATCCAGTCGGCCGGCTCAATCATATAAACCCAGCCCTTATCGTAGGGTGAGGTATTTACGAGGGAAGCTTCCTCAGAAAGCATGGTATTCATTTCTCTGATCACGCCGGTAACAGGTGATTTAATGTTGAGCTGCTTGCCATCTCTTACAAGGCTGAGGATCACTTCTCCCTTTTTTACTTTTTCTCCCGGATTTTTCATCTTGATCCTTGTAAGCGTTCCGGTGATGTGCTGCAGAAAATCATCCACTCCGATCCTGACCAGTCCGTTTTTCTCCATGAAAGCCCAGGTATGGGACTTGTCGAAATACAATCCTGCGGGAGCCATAATTCCGTCTTCTTTCAGAATAGCCGAAGCATGACTTTCTCCTTTGGTTGCAGAGCGTACCCGCCGGGTACGGGAAACGATAAACAGGGTAAGCAGGTATGCAAACACCAGACCGCCGAGAACGAAGTAGAGGGCATTCTTTGAAAAGGCATTCCGTGACATGGCCGGTGCAACGGCGACTTCAGCGTTCAGCGACTCCAGCTTCTGCTGCCTGTCAGTTGTACCGAGTGCAAAGTATCCCTCCGCACCAAGATATTGCTGGCCTTCTGTCAGCACCCATTTCATAAAAGCTGATCCGGCGCCTGTTACGGGTGCTGTAACAGCACAGGCGTAAAGGTTTTCGCAAAGTACTTTGGGATACTTGCCGATCCATAATCCCCTCATGAAGGAAGCAGGGTCCTGGTAAATGTTTTCGCTGTAATCAAGTTTTCCGTTTCCATTCTTGTCGATGGGAAGGAAACTTAAGCCGGAGGCAAGGCCGTTAACGGCAGGATCGTAAACCTGAATGAGGTTACAAAAGCCGATGGCATTGGGATCGGAGGCAATAAACCGGATGAAATCCTCAGGACTCACCGGGCTGATGTTCTCCAGACTTGATGCCGGAAGGCCGAGATAAGCTGCCAATGCCGGTTTCACGGATTCTCTTCCGCTGATGTAGATTTTAACCGGATTGTCCCGGGTTGAACCGGGAAGACTGCCCCAGGTCGTATTGCCGGTATTTCCAAATAAACCAGCGATGGCAAGGGGAGCAATACCCTGCTTCATCAGGGCGTCACGCGAGGGATTGGCGTTGCTGACCACACCCACGACAGCATCACGGCCGACCACCATTTTCCAGGCGCCGGCTCCTTCGGTTTTCTGCAGTTCATCATCGGTAATGAAAATGATATCTCCGCCGGTCAAAGACGCACCGCCTTGATTGGCACTGACGGATACAGGATTTCCTGCACTGGTTTGGTTATAGACGTCGGCCCAATGGGTGAGAAGGCCCGATAAACCCGGGGTGCCGCTGATGGTAAGTCCGTTGCCCGGAGCCGGCTTGTCACCGGAAGCAAGGGCTTTGAAATTGCCGCTGCCTGTTCCAAGAAGCAGGAGAAGCGCGCTGAGGATTGAAATGAAAGTTTTCATTGCTGTAAGTGTTTAATATGAATACTTTGATTGTGTTTTCTGTTTTTTTCGCAACACCCTTGTATTGCCAAATACAATGCCAAAGTACATAAATAAATGATAATCAGAATTATAGGCCGGATTGTTTATAAATTAAACAACGAAGTGTGTAAACATTCTCAACACTCATCTGGATAATGAAACGCAAAGGCTTATCAAATAAGGAATTGGGGTTAGTGTTGAATTAATCAACACATGTTGCAAAAATCAACACTCATCCTAATAAGATGGTATAAACACCACAATATTAATGTGATAGATAATATCACGCTGTGACTGGATGAGACAGCGATGACCCATGTTGTCAGCAGTCTTACAAACATTAAAAATTTCCCGACATCGAAATGACTGGCGAAAATAATGTTCATACCGGTGACGGTACCATTGGTTTAACCGGCATCGTTCCACAATGCTTCTGCGAAAACCACTCAAAAACAATGAAAAAAACCCGGCGGGTGTTCCGGTTTCTAACCCAGCATCCTGAGGAAATTCACTTCTTCTTTGGTAAGGAGCCGCCACCTGCCGCGGGGAAGGTCCTTTTTGGTCAGACCGGCGAAAATAACCCGGTCGAGATTGCCGACGGTATATCCAAGGTGTTCGAATATTCTTCTGACGATGCGGTTTTTACCGCTGTGTATTTCAACTCCCAGGTGGCGGTGGTCATTGCCTTCACCCACAAAGGCGATGGCATCCACTTTCACAGGGCCGTCTTCCAGTTCAATGCCTTCTTCTATCCGCTCCAGGTCTTTTTTGCTTAAGGGCTGGTCGAGCACTACATGATACACTTTCCGGATACCGTGTTTGGGATGGGTCAGTTTTTTTGTGAGTTCTCCGTCGTTGGTAAAAAGTAACACGCCGGTGGTATTCCTGTCCAGCCTTCCCACAGGGTAAACCCGTTCCCGGCAGGCATCCCGGATGAGCATCATGACGGTTTTCCTTCCTTCCGGATCATCCAGGGTGGTGATAAATCCTTTTGGTTTGTTCAGCAATACATAGCGCAGGACTTCCCGCGAAAGGGTCTGATCTCCAACCTGAACCTTGTCGTTCGGAGATACTTTGGATCCAAGCAGCGTAACAATCACTCCGTTGACTTTTACTGCTCCGGTTTCAATCAGGGTATCTGCTTCCCGTCTGGAACAAATCCCTGCATCGGCAATAAACTTGTTCAGGCGGATCAGGCCGTCGCTTTTACCCGCAGCGGATCTTTCCTGTTTACGTCCTTCATAATTCGTGTCCTGAAGATCAGGTCTCTCAGTTTTCCTTATCCTGCGACCCGTTCCGGAGGAGTAAGCCTCCCTTCCTCTTGAAGGTGCATCCTGGTTTCTTTTTTCATCGTGATCCCGGAATCTGCCCCCAGCCACTTTTCTTTTGTCGGCCGGCCGTTCAACCGCTCCTCTTCCTGCAGATCTTTCTTCTTTCCCTCTGCGGG
>CAZSQJ010000013.1:33495-66944 GCA_964608665.1 uncultured Bacteroidales bacterium
CGGGCGTTCATCCTTTCCCTGCCAGGCGGGCCGTTCGGTTTTTCCCTGTCTTGCAGGCCGGTCTTCCTTCCTTCTGCCGCCATATGATCCCGCTTCCCCTGATCTTCTGGTATCCATGGGTTGACCGTATGGTGCAGCGGTATCCCATGATCCTTTCCGGATTCTCCTGGGTTCGCTGCCGGAATTTTCGTCCCCGGCAGCTTTCCTTTTTGGATTTTCCCGCGGTTTGACTGCCCTTCCGGCATAGGGTTTCTTTTGTTCATCATCACCGGCTTTCCGTTTGCCGCTTCGCCCGGATGATGAACCCTGCTGTTTACCGGCTCCGCGTCCGGTTTTGTCTCCCGCCTTCCTGGGTGGTCTCATGGATAGCTTATTACTTAATTTTCACAAAGTTATTCTTTTTCTTTCACATCCGCTGCATCCTGGGATAAAAAGCATCAGTGATATGGTGAAGCTGATGACTCTCATCATGCATGATGATACTGATGATGTCGAAACGGGTTTCACAGACGATGTTGTGTTTCAAAATGTAACTGTTGGCTGCCTTGATCAGTGACCGTTGTTTCGGAAAATCAACGGCAATTTCCGGTTCAACCACCGGTTTTCCTGTTCTTGTCTTGACTTCCACAATCACCAGAAAATCTCCATGCCTGGCCACGATATCCAGTTCATGGATGCCCGACCGCCAATTGGTGTGAAGGATCTGATATCCTTCCTTTTTCAGGTATTCCAGCGCGATCTGTTCTCCCTGTTTCCCTGTATCAAGATGTTTTGCCATCATTATCTGTTAAAAGTCAGCATATTCGTGGTTCCCACTTCAAGATTCACTTCACATCCCAGCGGCAAACTCATATGATTGTCAATATGACCTGCCGGAAATCCGAACACAAGCGGTATGTCGAGATCTTCGACACATTCGCGGATGATTGCTTCCACGGTTTTTCCAAAGCCGGTCTCATTGTCTTTCAGATCTGTCATACCACCCACCACAAGCGCCCGTATCCTCGACAGGTAACCGCTTCGTCTGAGCGAAAGCATCATGCGGTCGATATGGTACAGGTATTCATCCAGGTCTTCGATAAATAATATGGTGTTTGCAGTTTCAAAAGCGGATGCGGTACCCCGTATGGCAGCCAGAATGGACAGATTTCCCCCGCTGAGCAGTCCACCGGCATTTCCCTGGATATCCAGAGGATGTGAGGGCCACTGATATTGAAGCGGTTCCCCGAACAAGGCTTTCCGGAGAGATTCCAGGCTGCCGGCTGTAAGCTGGTTCAGAAAGAAATTATACGGCATGGGTGCATGCAGGCTTTGTATCCCGCACTGGCGGTTGATATGACCATGCAACACGGTCATATCGCTGAATCCGACCAGCCATTTCGGAGATTTCTTAAAGTCGCTCCAGCACAGCTGATCTACAATGCGCAGGCTGCCATAACCACCCCGGGCACAGAAAATTGCTCTGAAAGACGGATCGTCGAGTGCATGCTGCAGGTCATCTGTCCGCTGATAATCTTTGCCGGCAAAAGGATGCCAGCTGCTGTAAAGATGTTTCCCGCAAACAACCTTGAGACCCCAGGAAGTGAAGACCGAGATGGCTTTTTCCATCTGTGCGGCTTCTACCTTCCTTGCCGGTGCCACCAGGGCTACCTTGTCGCCAATCTTCAGATAGTCAGGTTGTTTCATATTAATCATATGGTTTTTTCAAAATTTTCATTGTTTTTTTTCCACTTTCCCTTCTAAAAGCATATATATGGAAAACGGACCTTCAGTTGGAAATTTTATGCATACTTTTATCCGCCTGCCCGGTGATGAGCAGGAACATGAATCTCAGGTATGGTAAAATCTTCCAAACAGGAATAGCATGAAAAAGAAAGCAAAAGTAAGCAGTAAAACAGCCAAAGGCAGCTTCAGCAGTCAGGTTTTAAACCTTTTTGTCTCTAATCCTTTCGGTGGCTATAATTTCAGGCAGGTATCGGGTCAGCTCGGGATCAGCGACAAGGCAAGCAGGGAACTGGTAAAACAGATCCTGTCGGCGCTGTGCGAATCCGGGGAGATTATCGAAGCGGGCAGGGGCAAGTTTAAGCGGAATCCCGAAAAATTCTCCGTGGTAAGCCGGGGCAATACGGTGGAAGGGATCATCGACATGAAGCAGACCGGTAAGGCCTACCTGGTGAACAGCGGGCTTGATGAGGATGTCTTTATCGCAGCCAATAATACCAACCGTTCCCTTAACGGCGACAGGGTGAAGGTATTGCTTTTCCCCAGGCGAAAGGGAAGAAAACAGGAAGGGCAGGTAATTGAAGTAATTGAAAGAGGAAAGAAACAGATCGTCGGGGTGCTTCACAGGATCGGAAAGCATGCGTTTCTGGTTCCGGATGATACCAGCATGCCGGTCGATCTGATGATAGAGCCCGAAGGCATGGGAGGGGCAACCCATGGAGATAAGGTGATTGCCATGATCACCGAATGGCCGGAGCAATCGAAAAATCCTTTCGGACAGATCATCAGAGTGCTTGGCAAACCCGGGGATAATGATGTGGAAATGAATGCCATTCTTGCCGGTTTTGATTTTCCCCTTGCTTTCAGCAAAGAAGCCGAAAAGGAAGCTTCCCGCATTCCTGACGTCATCGGTGAAGATAGCCTGGCCGGACGAAGGGATTTGAGGGATATTTTCACCATCACCATCGATCCCCCGGATGCGAAAGATTTTGATGATGCCCTCTCGTTGAAAAAGCTTGAGGGGGGAAGATGGGAAGTGGGGGTACATATTGCCGATGTGTCACATTATGTGAAACCCGGGGGTGCCATCGACCGGGAAGCCTTTGAGAGAGGGACTTCCGTGTATCTGGTGGACCGGACTTTCCCGATGTTGCCGGAAAAGCTGTCGAATATGATGTGCTCTTTAAGGCCACATGAAGATAAGCTGTGTTTCTCAGTGGTGTTTGAAATGGATGAAAATGGAATGGTTCTGCAAGACTGGACAGGAAAAACCGTGATCCGGTCCGACCGCAGGTATGCCTATGAAGAAGTACAGCAGATGATCGAGGGCGGTGAAGGGGATTACAGGGAAGAATTGATGGTATTGCACCGGATTGCCTCAGCCATCAGGGAAGACAGATTTCGTAAAGGGGCGATCAATTTCCGTTCGAGGGAGGTAAAATTCAGGCTGGATGATAAGGGACGGCCGGTAGAGGCATTCATTAAAGAACAAAAGGAGGCAAACTGGCTGATTGAGGAGTTTATGCTGCTCGCCAACCGCACCATTGCAGAGAAAATAGGGAAAAGACAGGGTCAGGCAGTCCCGAAAACATTCGTTTACCGTATCCATGACACACCAAACCAGGAAAAACTGGGAAATTTCATTGAACTGGTCAGGAAACTCGGATACACTGTGAAGGCAAGTTCGAGAAAAACCCTCAGCGATTCGCTCAACCGGCTCTTCGAACAGGTTGCAGGAAAAGGAGAAGAAAACCTGATCGAAACTGTCGCCATCCGGACCATGGCCAAAGCAGTCTATTCCACAAAAAACATCGGACATTACGGACTGGCTTTTCCGTACTATACGCATTTCACCTCTCCTATCAGGCGTTACCCCGACCTGATGGTACACAGGCTGCTGGAACGCTATCTTCAGGGGAAAAGCTCTGTAAACCAGTCCGATTACGAAGCCTATTGCAAGCACTGTTCAGATATGGAAAAGAATGCCACGGATGCGGAAAGAGCCTCCGTAAAATACAAACAGGCCGAGTTTATGCTTGACAAGATCGGGAAAAGCTTTAGCGGCCTGATTTCCGGCGTCAGCAAATGGGGAATTTATGTGGAACTCGATATCAACAAGGGAGAAGGCATGGTCCCCCTGCGAAGCATGGATGATGACCTTTATTATCTTGATGAGGACAACTATAAAGTAATCGGTTACAGGCACGGGAAGGAATACCGGCTGGGCGATCCGGTAAGGGTGATCGTCCGCCATATCGATCTTCCCCGAAAACAAATGGATTTTGAATTTGTGGATGATGATGGCTAAGAATGGGTTTAATTTGTTTTTTTTCAGCTTGTTAACTGTCAGTATCGGTCAGGCACAAGTATGCGATGATTTTTCCGACGGGGATTTCACCAATAATCCCACATGGATTGGCAATGTTGCTGATTTTGAGGTTAATACATCCAAACAACTGCACCTGAAGGGGAACGGAACGGATTCAGCCTGCCTGGTAACGGCGGCATATCTTGCCGACAGCACGGAATGGATATGCTGGATCAGGCTGTCATTCAGTCCGTCAGCAAACAATTTTTCAAGGTTTTACCTGTATTCCGACCAACAGGATCTGGGTGGTGCGCTGCAGGGATTTTACCTTCAGTTCGGGGAAGCCGGAAGTGCAGATGCCATTGAGTTGTTCCGGCAAACGGGCAACCAGCATTTTTCAGTATGCCGCGGTACCGGAGGTTTGATCGCGGCTTCATTCAGCATCAGGATCCGCGTGACCCGGACTCCGCCTGGAGTGTGGACGCTGTATGCCGATTCCACCGGGGGGAATTACTTCAAGTTCCAGGCGGAAGGTGTCGATACTACAGCAATAAATGCAGACTGGACGGGATTTTTCTGCAAATACACCAGCAGCAATGCGACCAAATGTTATTTCGATGACGTGATCATCCGTCCCTTTCAGTCAGATCATACACTGCCGGCCGTCGTTGATCACTATCCGCTAAACGGGCATACCCTGGCCGTCAGGTTCAGTGAACTGATGGAACCGTTGATGCTTGCCGATCCCACGCACTTCCAGGCAGGGAACGGTCTGGGTCAGCCGGTTTCAGTGTACACCGATCCCCTCGATCCGTCTCTTTGTTACCTGGCATTTGACAACCCGTTACCGGAGAAAATTCAGATTCCGCTGACAATAGACAGCATCTGCGACCTTGCAGGCAATATGCTGCCATTCACCCAGTTATGGTTCCTTTACTACAGGGCACGGTACAATGATGTGGTTTTCAACGAGATCATGGCCGATCCTGAACCGCAGGCGGGTCTGCCACCCTTTGAATATCTCGAATTGTTCAATCGCGCTGATTTTCCGGTACAGCTCTTTGAATGGAAACTTGGAATATCGGCCACCACCAGGTCTTTGCCTCCTTGCAGGATGGAAGCGGGTTCTTTTCTGATCCTTGCTGACTCCAATGCCCGCCTGCTTCTTTCTGCCTATGGAAAGTTTCTGGGCATTCCCGGTTTTACCGTTTCCAATGAGGCAGCCCTCCTGGTTCTTGAGGATGACGAAGGCAGGATCATTCACACAGTGGCCTATGAAAAGCAGTGGATTGACGATCCGCTGAAAGCGGAAGGCGGATGGTCTGCCGAACAAGTGGATCCTGACAATCCCTGTGCCGGGAAAGACAACTGGAAGCCAAGCCGGTCAGGCAAAGGAGGCAGCCCGGGAACGGCAAACACTGTCCTTGCATCGAATCCTGATCTGGATCCTCCAAAGCTGCTCAGGCTCACGATACCGGATGCTTATACCATCCGTGCATGGTTTTCTGAAAGCATCGACAGTTGCCGCTTAAAAAACAGGACTTCATGGACCATCAATCCTCCCGGGGAAATCCCTTCCGGCATTGTTCCGCTTGCACCGGCCTATCAGGCAACAGATCTCAAACTCAGCACCTTCCTCAGGGAAGGTGTCAGTTACCAGCTCGTTTTCACGGATACCCTGGTGGATTGCGCCGGAAATCTTTCGGTTTGCCATACGGTGATTCCTTTCGGACTTCCCATGCAGCCGGAGAAAGGAGATGCCGTGATCAACGAAGTGTTGTATGAGCCGAAAGCCCAGGGACCGGAATTTGCAGAGATACTGAACAATTCCTCTAAAGTATTGGATCTTAAAGATTTCGTTTTATGCAAGACAGATGATTCGGGGGGGACGATCAGTGCGAAATACCCGCTTTGCAGTGAAAGCTGGTTATGGTATCCGGGAGAGTATCTTGCGCTCACCATGGAACCTGCCGTGCTTGCCATGCAATATCCGCTTTCTGATCCAGCGGGCTTTTTTGTTCCCCAGACACTTCCGGCCCTCTCCAATGAGGGAGACAGGCTTCTGCTGACCGACCGTTCCTATAATACCATAGATGAGGTCACCTACGATCCTTCTTATCATTATCCCCTGCTCAACCGGACAGAAGGCGTATCACTGGAGCGGATCGCTGCATCGCTGGATGGTACGCTCAGCCGGAACTGGCATTCGGCATCATCGGGCTGCGGATATGCAACACCTGCAGCGAAGAATTCGCAAACACCCGATCTTTCTGCATCACCAGTGGAAATAGAAATTCGTCCTCCTGTCTTTTCTCCTGATAACGATGGCAAAGACGATATCCTTTTGATGATGGTCAGGCCGGAGACACAGGGAGCGGTTCTCAACCTTGATATCTTCAACAGTGCCGGACAGCCGGTGAAAAGACTCACCTGCCAGGAAATCCTCGGTACAGAAAACACCTTCATCTGGGATGGCATCGACCAGAGGGGCTACAAAGCAGATCCGGGAGTGTACATCCTGCTTTTCAGGTTTCATGAAGCCGGGGGTAAGGCCTGGCAGGCAAAAAGGAGTTGCGTATTGGGCAAACAATTGTAAACCAGGAATAAGGGAACTAATCTGCGGTTTTTCCGCTCCAGATCGGCAATTGTCACTACTTTTACCAAACAATTGCCCCGGGGCGGTTGTTAATGGCTTCACAACTGATAAACAAATGCCGCAGGATTATTTACCCATCATGATCCAATCCTTCATTGTCCTGGGATTTGTGATCACCACGCTGTTGCTGACCCACAGGCTCGGCCCGAAAAGACTGTCGGCAGCCAAACTGGAAAATTTTGAATGCGGGATCGAAGGCATGGGAAATGCCAGGAGTCCCTTTTCCGTTAAATATTTTCTCATCGCTATCCTATTCGTACTATTTGACGTGGAAGTCATTTTCCTTTATCCCTGGGCTGTGAATTTCAGGGAGCTCGGCGCATTCGGCTTCCTTGAAATGCTGGTGTTCCTGGTATTGCTGATGGCGGGATTCCTGTATATCATTCTGAAGGGCGCCCTAAAATGGGATTAACCACCAAGAAGACCCAGGCATATGATCGAACTTACAAAGGCACCGGACGGATATAGCGGAAAGGGATTTTTCGTCACTTCTTTTGAAAAGGCGATCGGGCTGGCCAGGAAGAATTCACTCTGGCCACTGCCTTTTGCCACTTCATGCTGTGGCATCGAATTCATGGCCACCATGGGTGCAACTTATGACCTTGCCCGCTTCGGTTCGGAACGGCTCAGCTTTTCGCCGCGCCAGAGCGACCTGCTTATGGTGATGGGCACCATTGCCAAGAAAATGGGTCCTGTGCTTAAAGAAGTATATATTCAGATGGCCGAACCCAAATGGGTATTGTCGGTCGGGGCCTGTGCCTCCAGCGGAGGCATCTTCGATACATACAGCGTGCTGCAGGGGATCGACCGCATCATCCCGGTGGATGTATATGTGCCGGGTTGCCCTCCCAGACCCGAACAGATCATCGACGGCATTCTGAAAATCCAGGAACTTGCCGGGAAAGAATCTCTCAGAAGAAGACATTCCCCCGAGTATGAAGCATTGCTTAACCAATATGATATTGAGTGATGTTCACGGTAAATGAAGCTTTGGATACGCTGACACTGCAGCAATTGTCCCACGAATTCGGGGACAGCATCCTGGAACATGAGTTTTCATACGACATGATGAGCATCACCGTGAAAAAGGAAGCTTTATTTGAGATCATCAGGCATCTGTATGATGACCATAACCTGGCTTTCCGCTTCCTGACCACGCTCTGCGGGATGCACTATCCTGATAATGAAAACGCGCTGGGTGTGGTGATGCACCTGCACAGCTTTACCAATAACCACCGTATCAGGATCAAGGCATTCACCAGGCCTGAAGATCCTCATTTCCCTTCGCTCACGCCGCTTTACCCTACTGCCAACTGGATGGAAAGAGAAACCTGGGATTTTTTCGGGATAGTATTCGACGGACATCCTGATTTGACGAGGATACTGAATGTTGATGATTTTGAGGGTTTTCCCCTGCGAAAGGATTTTCCCCTGGAAGACCAGACCAGGGAAGACAAAGACGATACTATGTTCGGAAGATGACCCATGATGCAGGATCAGAAGAAAAATAGCGAACCGCTGTCCTCGGATTTCGTCGACCACGAGGAGATCAGGGAGTACAACACCCTGAACCTGGGTCCCACGCATCCCGCCACACACGGTGTTTTTCAGAACGTGATGACCATGGACGGGGAGTTTGTGATCGATACCAGACAAACCATCGGGTATATTCACCGGGCATTCGAGAAACTGGCCGAACGAAGGCCCTTTTACCAGATCACCCCGATCACCGACAGGCTGAATTACTGTTCCGCCCCCCTGAATAACATGGGTTGGCATATGACAGTTGAAAAACTGCTCGGCATCGACATGCCCAAAAGGGTCGATTACCTGCGTGTGATCATCATGGAACTTGCCCGTATCGGGGATCATAACATCTGTAACAGCGTGATCGGGGTCGACAGCGGTGCGCTTACCGGCTTTGTTTACCTGTTCCAGCAAAGGGAAAAGATATATGAGATCTATGAAGAAATCTGCGGATCGCGTCTGACCACCAACATGGGCCGTATCGGCGGACTGGAAAGGAATTTCAGCTGGGATGCATGGAAAAAGCTCGGAGCATTCCTGGATTCCTATCCCGGGGTGCTGAAGGAGTTTGAGAAATTGCTGAGCCGGAACCGCATCTTTATGGAAAGGACCATCGGAGTTGGGCCCATCAGCGCTGAAAGAGCCATGGCCTATGGTTTTACCGGTCCAAACCTCAGGGCTGCCGGTGTGGACTATGATGTCAGGGTCATGAATCCTTATGCATCTTATGAGGACTTTGACTTTGAAATACCCCTGGGCACTCAGGGCGATACCTACGACCGTTTTATGGTCAGGCAGGAAGAAATGTGGCAAAGTCTCCGTATCATTCGTCAGGCACTTGAGAAACTTGACCGCATGGATGACAAAACCACCTTCCATGCCGAGGTGCCTGCTTATTATCTTCCTGAAAAAGAGAAAGTTTACAATGATATGGAAGCCCTGATCTATCATTTCAAGATCGTGATGGGAGAAACCGGCATTCCGGTGGGTGAAGTGTATCACTGTGTGGAAGGGGCCAACGGCGAACTGGGATTCTACCTGGTCAGCGACGGGGGCAGGACACCCTTCCGCCTCCATTTCCGCCGGCCCTGTTTTATTTACTACCAGGCCTACCCTGAAATGGTGAAGGGAAGCATGCTCAGCGATGCGGTACTTACCATGAGCAGCCTTAACGTGATTGCCGGAGAACTTGATGCGTGAAAATGAAGCCCATGGAAGATCAAAGAACCTCATTTGCGTTTGACAATGAAAGCCTGGCCCTGGTGGAGAAGATCATCGCACGTTATCCCCCGGGAAAGCAGAAATCAGCCTTGCTGCCTTTATTACACATGGCTCAGGCCGAAGCAGGAGGATGGCTGAGCAGGGAAACCATGGATTATGTCGCGTCTCTGCTGAAGATCAGGCCTGTGGAGGTGTATGAAGTTGCTACCTTTTATACCATGTTTAATCTGCAACCGGTCGGAAACTGTGTGATCGAGGTGTGCCGGACGGGCCCGTGCTGGCTGAACGGAGCCGAAGAGATCATTGCACATCTTGAGAAAAGGCTGCAGATCAAAGTGGGAGAGACGACACCCGATGGGAAATTCACCCTGAAAACCGTGGAGTGCCTTGCAGCATGCGGCAATGCACCGGTGATGCAGGCAGGGATCAGGTACTATGAAAACCTCGATATCCCAAAAATAGATGCCTTCCTTGATGAATGCAGCAGTAAGGACGCTACCACCCGTCAAAACCCTTATAAATAAAGATGGGAACCAGGATACTCACCGGTCAGATGCATATCGAAGGCATTCAGCAGCTGGATGTTTACCGCCGTCACGGAGGGTATGATGCGCTTCGGAAAGCCCTGGCTTCGATGAGCCCCGAAGATGTACTCGGCGAAGTGAAGCGTTCTACCCTCAGGGGAAGGGGCGGTGCAGGTTTTCCCACGGGAATGAAATGGAGTTTCCTGGCCAGAAACACCGGTAAACCTGCTTACCTGATATGCAATGCCGATGAAAGCGAACCAGGCACTTTCAAAGACCGCTACCTGATGGAAAAAAATCCCCACCTTTTGCTGGAAGGGATTATGATCTCGGCATTTGCACTGCAGGCGGCCACTGCGTACATCTATATCCGCGGCGAACTGTTTTATATCCACCGGATCCTGGAACAGGCCATCGGTGAAGCCTATGCCGCCGGATTTCTCGGGAAAAACATCCTGGGAAGTGGTTTTTCTCTCGACATCCATTGCCATCCGGGTGGCGGTGCATACATCTGCGGAGAAGAAACCGCCCTGATCGAGTCGTTGGAGGGGAAACGCGGCAACCCGAGGATAAAACCACCATTCCCTGCAGTTTCCGGACTGTGGGATTGCCCTACGGTGGTAAACAATGTGGAAACCCTTGCCGCTGTGCCGTGGATCATTCAAAACGGAGGAGAAGCGTATGCTGCGATCGGCGTATGGAAAAGCACCGGTACCAAACTGATGTCGGCCTGCGGTCATATCCGGAAACCTGGTGTATATGAAGTGGATATGGGCCTTCCGGTGGAGGAATTCATTTATTCTGATGAATATTGCGGGGGGATACGAAATGGCAACCAACTCAAAGCCGTGGTGGCAGGAGGATCCTCTGTTCCCGTCCTGCCGGCCTCCCTGATCCTGAAAACCGCCAAAGGCGAAGCCCGGCTGATCACCTATGAATCCCTTAGCGAAGGAGGATTTGACACGGGAACCATGCTGGGATCAGGAGGTTTCATCGTGATGGACCATACCACCTGTATCGTCAAAAACCTCTGGAACTTCACGCGCTTCTATCATCACGAGTCCTGCGGACAATGCAGCCCCTGCCGCGAAGGAACGGGATGGATGGAAAAAGTGCTCCACCGGATTGAAACTGGACAGGGAAGGATGGAAGATATTGAACTGCTTTCGGATGTGGCTAAAAATATCGAGGGAAATACGATATGTCCACTCGGGGATGCTGCCGCCTGGCCTGTCAGAAGCGCTATCAGGCACTTCCGCCAGGAGTTTGAAGAACATGTAAACCTGAAACGATGCCCCTTTTCAAAGTAAGCATAGACAATATCGAGGTCGAAGTGGAAGCGGGTACCACGATCCTGAATGCCGCAAGGAAAATCGGCGGGAAGATCGTGCCGCCTGCCATGTGTTACTATTCCAAACTCAGGGGCAGCGGAGGAAAATGCAGAACCTGCCTGGTGAAGGTGGCCCGTACTTCAGCTGTTGATCCGCGCCCCATGCCCAAACTGGTGGCTTCCTGCTCCACCCTGGTTCAGGATGGCATGATCGTGGAAAATACCATATCAGAGGAAGTGCTGGAAGCCCGCAAACACGTGGTGGAATTCCTGCTGATCAACCATCCCCTCGATTGCCCGGTCTGTGACCAGGCCGGTGAATGCGACCTGCAAAACCTCAGCTATGAACACGGGGTGTCCGGTTCAAGGTATGAAGAAGAAAGAAGGACTTTCGAACGTATCGACATCGGTGAACTGATCCAGTTGCACATGAACCGCTGCATCCTTTGTTACCGGTGTATTTACGTGGCCGACCAACTGACGGATAAGCGGGTGCATGGCATTCTCTTCAGAGGAGACAAAGCCGAAATCGGAACCTATATCGACCAGGTGATAGATAACGATTTCTCGGGGAACGTGATCGATGTTTGCCCGGTGGGTGCGCTCACCGATAAAACCTTCCGTTTTAAAAGCAGGGTATGGTTTACCAAACCCTATGATGCACACAGGGAATGCAGCAAATGCAAAGGAAAAGTGGTGCTCTGGATGAGCGGAAAGGAGATTCTGCGGGTTACCTCAAGAAAAGATGCATACGGGGAAGTGGAGGATTTTATCTGCAATACCTGCCGTTTTGAAACTAAAGACATGGATGCCTGGACTTTGGAAGGCCCGCGCAATATCGCCCACCAGTCGGTGATCTCACAGAACCTCTATGAGCTGATCAAGGAACCACCCAGGGAACCCCCCTTTAAAAAGAAATGACATGGAAGGATTTCAACTCGGATATAAGATTTTCTTTCTGTTTGCCATCCTGCTGATCACGCTGCTGGTAGCCATGTATGCCACCTGGGCTGAACGCAAGGTTGCGGCTTTTATGCAGGACAGGCGGGGACCCAACAGGGCCGGTCCTTTTGGCCTGCTGCAACCTTTAGCCGACGGGCTGAAGATGCTGATGAAGGAAGAGATCATCCCCAATACGGCTCAAAGGGCTCTTTTCATCATGGGTCCGGCTATTGCAATGACCACTGCCCTGCTTACAGGAGTGGTCATCCCCTGGGGAGGCACATTCACCGCGGGTGGTCAGAGCTTTTCCCTGCAGGTGGCCGACCTCGACATCGGGATATTGTTTGTCTTTGCCATGGTGTCTATCGGCGTTTATGGCATTATGCTCGGCGGATGGGCTTCAAACAACAAATATGCCTTGCTGGGGTCCATCAGGGCAGCCAGCCAGATGATCAGCTATGAACTGGCCATGGGCATGTCCATCATCGCCCTGGTACTGGTCACCAATACCCTTAGTCTTAAGGAGATCGTGGAACAGCAAAGCGGATGGCACTGGAATATTCTCTACCAGCCCCTGGGCTTTGTCATCTTCCTCATCTGTGCCTTTGCCGAAACCAACCGTGCCCCCTTCGACCTGCCCGAGTGTGAAACCGAACTTATAGGAGGATTCCATACGGAGTACTCCAGCATGAAACTGGGATTCTACCTCTTTGCTGAGTATATCAACATGTTTATCTCATCGGCAGTGATCGTCACCCTGTATTTCGGAGGCTACCAGATGCCGCTGCTGAACCGCCTCGACCTCTCTCCTAACCTGATCACCCTGCTTGGATCAGCTTTCTTCTTCCTGAAAATATTCCTGGTGATCTTCTTTTTTATGTGGGTGCGCTGGACCCTGCCCAGGTTCCGTTACGACCAGCTGATGAACCTCGGCTGGAAAGGACTTGTCCCGCTTGCCATCCTTAACATCCTGATCACGGGCAGCGTGGTCTTTTTATCGGCATATTTCAAATAAGACGAGATGCAGCCACTGACCAACAGATCAAAGATCGTTTCCAACAAGAAGATGAGCCTGGCGGAACGCCTGTATTTCCCGGCCATCCTCGGTGGTTTGCTGATTACCATCAGGCATTTCTTCAGAAAAAAAGCCACCGTCAATTATCCTGAACAAAAGCGGCCGTTCAGCAAAATCTACCGGGGGCACCATGTACTGAAAAGGGATGATGAAGGCAGGGAACGTTGCACGGCCTGCGGACTTTGTGCCGTAGCCTGCCCGGCAGAAGCCATCACCATGGTGGCAGCCGAACGTAAACCCGGAGAAGAAAACCTGTACCGCGAAGAAAAATATGCTGCCGTGTATGAGATCAACATGCTCAGGTGTATCTTCTGCGGCGACTGCGAGGAGGCCTGTCCGAAAGAGGCTATATTCCTGACCGACAGGATAGTGGAATCAGATTATGAACGTCATCCTTTTATTTACGGAAAAGATTTGCTGGTGGAGCCGGCAGATCCGGACAAAAGAATCGATGTATCGGCAAGACAGACAAAAGAAGTACTGGAATTCAAGAAAAATAAGAAATTCGCACATAATAAGTGAGGCATAGGATATGACATTTTTATTTTACCTGCTTGCTGCCGTTGCCATCCTCACTGCCATGATGGTGGTGCTTTCACGCAATCCTGTAGGAAGCGTGATCCATCTGGTATTGTGTTTTCTTGCCATTGCAGGGCATTTTATCCTGCTGAACGCGCAATTCCTGGCAGTGGTGCACATCATTGTTTACACAGGAGCAATCCTCGTATTGTTCCTCTTCGTGATCATGCTGCTCAACCTGAACCGTACCAATGAACCCAGTAAAACCCCGCTAACGCGTTTCATTGCATTGATCGCCGGCGGATTACTTTTCCTGGTGCTGCTTGCAAGCCTCAGGGGTGCCATCGGGATCCGGGCGGCCAATCCGTTCGACCCGGAGATCGGACTGGTACGTGACCTGGGTATCGTACTTTTCAGAGACTTTTTGGTACCTTTCGAAATATCTTCTGTCTTGTTTATCTCGGCCATGGTGGGTGCTGTCCTGCTCGGCAAACGTGACCCCCTGACAAAAAACTGAAATGGAAACCGTAACAACCGCCATCCGGATCATCCCGCTGGAACATTATGTCATCCTTTGTACAGCCCTCTTTTCCATTGGAGTGGCCGGCGTCCTGTTCAGGAGAAATACCATTATTATCCTGATGTGTATTGAACTGATGCTCAACTCGGTAAACCTGTTGCTTACGGCATTTTCAGCCTATCATTCCGATCCTGCCGGCCAGGTATTCGTCTTCTTTATCATGGTGGTGGCAGCAGCCGAAGTAGCCGTAGGACTGGCTATCCTTGTGATGATGAAACGGAATATCAACTCAGTGGATATTAACCTGTTAAACCGCCTCAAATGGTAAATCCGGCTACCTTGTCATATTATTCCTGGTTTGTTCCGCTCTTTCCCCTGGCCGGATTCCTGGTGAACAGTCTGTTCAGCAGGTACCTGAAGGGAAGCCGGGCGGGATATATTGCAAGCTTCTCGGTGGGTATGTCTTTCCTCTACAGCCTTATCCTGTTTTTTATTGTAAGGAATGATCATCAGTTTGCTTATACACTGAACCTGTTCTCATTCATCCGGACGGCCGGTTTCTCCGTTCCCTTTGAATTTCTGGTCGATGCGCTTTCTGTTACCATGATGCTCATCGTGACGGGAGTCGGACTGTTGATCCATGGGTATTCCATTGGTTATATGAAAGAAGATGAACGGTTTAACGAGTTTTTCGCCCAGATGAACCTGTTCACTTTCTCCATGTTGCTGCTTGTGATGGGGGCCAATTACCTGATCCTGTTTATCGGATGGGAAGGCGTTGGGCTTTGTTCATACCTGCTGATCGGCTTCTGGTATAAACAGGCGGACTATAATCTTGCGGCACGAAAAGCCTTTGTAATGAACAGGATAGGTGACCTGGGTTTTATCCTTGGTATTTTTCTGTTGTTCGTGACCTTCGGATCCCTAAACTTTCATGAAATTTTTTCCAGGCTCGAAGGAGTAAGGTCCGGTACGCTGACCATCAGTCTGATTACCTTGTTTCTGCTGATCGGAGCGCTTGGCAAAAGTGCCCAGATCCCGCTTTATACCTGGCTTCCGGATGCCATGGCAGGTCCTACTCCTGTTTCTGCGCTCATTCATGCTGCCACGATGGTTACAGCAGGCGTTTATATGATTGCCCGTTCATCAGCCCTCTACGTGCTGGCGCCATTTACCATGACACTGATCGTGATCATCGGACTGGCCACCGCCCTGCTTGCGGCTGTGATCGCCCTTTACCAGAACGACATCAAAAAAGTGCTGGCTTATTCCACCGTCAGCCAGCTTGGTTATATGTTCCTTGCCCTGGGGCTGGGAGCTTTTTCCTCGGCTGTCTTTCACCTGACAACCCATGCGTTCTTCAAGGCCCTGCTTTTCCTTGCCGCAGGCAGTGTCATTCATGCTCTCCACGGAGAACAGGATATCAGGAAAATGGGTGGTCTGAAACCATACATTCCATATACTTTCTGGGTCTTCCTGGTTGGAACACTCGCTATTTCAGGGATTCCTCCCTTCTCAGGCTTCTTCTCCAAAGATGAAATCCTTGTGCAGGCATGGATGCTGAACCCTGTGCTCTACATCCTTGCACTCTTTGGCGCCCTGCTTACCTGTTTCTATATGTTCAGGCTGCTGTTCCTCACCTTCGGAGGAGAAAGCCGCTGGAAACCATTTACCGGCAGTCCCCACGAATCTCCGGCCGTCATGGTCATACCCCTGGTCTTATTGGCAGTGCTGTCATTTTCAGGAGGATTTGTCAATATTCCGGAACTTTTCGGGGGATCTGGCGCCTTCAGCAGGATGCTTGCTCCTGTCCTGTCCGCGACCGCAGAGCAGCATATCCTCTCCCATCACACGGAATGGATACTGTTGATCATATCCCTGCTGCTTCTCGCAGGCAGCATCACCCTCGGATGGATCATTTTCGTGAAAATGTCCAGAGTCCCCGGACCTGACGGCCTCATCAGACCATGGTACAACCGTATCGTATTCAGGAAGTTCTATGTAGATGAAGCCTATCACTATCTCTTCGTAAGGCCGTATGAGTACCTGTCGTCGACCCTGTTCGAAAAACTGGAAAGAATTGTCATCAACCGTATCGTAAACTTTACCGGGAACCTTGCTTTTGAAGCCGGTGCCCTGGTGCGCAGGCTTCAGAACGGAAGCATCAGTTTTTACGCATTTGCCATGGTCGCCGGGATCCTCTTCTTTTTTATCCTCAATTTAATCATTGCATGATATGTGGAGCCTGGTACTGATCGTCACCCCGCTGCTGGCAGCCCTGTTTATCCTGATGATACCCGGCCTGCGGAAGGTAAAAACCATCGCCCTCACGGTATCCCTTGCCTTGCTTGCACTTACCTGCACCCTTTGGATCACGGAACCCGCTGAGGCCCGCTTCACACTTATCCTCCCCTGGATCCCTTCCTGGGGTATATGGTTTCATGTGGGAATGGACGGGATATCCTTTCTCATGGTATTGCTTACGAACCTGCTGATTCCCTTTGTCATTTTTTCCGGATGGCATAAGGATATCAAATTGCCTGGAATCTTTTATTCACTTATCCTGCTGGTGCAGTTTGCCCTGACAGGGGTCTTCACCGCCAAAAATGCCGTTCTTTTTTACCTCTTCTGGGAATTGTCGCTGATTCCCGTCTTCTTCATGCTCTTCCTCTGGGGTGGTGAACGAAGACAGTCGGTTACCATGAAGTTTTTTATTTATACCCTTTTCGGCAGCCTTTTCCTGATTGCAGTCTTCATCTACCTGTATTTTCAGGCACCATCCCCGCATTCATTTGAATACCAGAATCTTCTCAACATCAATCTGGAACCTTGCGATCAGTACTGGGTATTCTGGTTCCTTTTGCTGTCATTCGCCATTAAAATCCCGCTCTTTCCCTTTCATTCCTGGCAGCCGGATACTTATACGGTGGCTCCTGTTCAGGGAAGTATGCTGCTGGGCGGACTGCTGATGAAAATGGGCATATATGCCATGATCCGCTGGATGATTCCGGTACTGCCTTCCTTTTCGCTGCAATGGGGATACTGGATCATGATCTTTGCCCTGGCCGGCATGATCATATTTTCCGTCATCGCTCTGAAACAAAATAACTTTAAAACCTTTATCGCCTGGTCGAGCCTCGCGCACGGCGGACTGATGGGTGCAGCCATCTTTTCCTTCAATGAGTATGCCCTGCAGGGGGTGTTGTTCCAGAGTTTTTCCCACGGGATCCTCATTGTATTACTGTTTTACTTTGCCCAACTGATAGAAGAAAGAACCCAAACCCTCAACATGGCCCACCTGGGTGGACTGAAGGTGGCAGCACCGCGCTTTTCGGCGCTGATGCTTGTGGTATTCCTCGGCAGTATCGGCCTGCCTTTGACCAATGGGTTTATCGGAGAACTGCTGATGCTCCTGGGCTTGTTTTCTTATCACCTGTGGGCCGCGATCCTCGGAGGACTTTCCCTGGTGCTGGGTGCCGTGTACATGCTGTACGCCTATCAAAAAACAGCGCTCGGCCCTGCAAATGAACTTACAGCCGGCTTTGCCGACCTGAGCCCCCGCGAAATGACCTTTATCCTTCCACTGGTGGCACTGGTGATACTGACCGGTATCTATCCCCAGCCCTTGCTCAACCTTACCGAAGGCCCGGTGAAAGAACTGATCAACCTGGCATTCAATATCCAATAACCGTGTTCTCATGACTTCACTGATCATCATCATCACTGCCGGATTGCTGCTTCTCTTTGTGGGGCTCGGAAAGAACAAAAACCTGCTGGTACCCCTGAGTACGACTGCCGTCCTGCTGGCGATGTTTTTTCAGCTAAGCGGAACCGGTCAGGAATCCCCCCTGCTGAACGGGATGATAAGTTTCGATTCGGCAGCCACCGGCTTCGGCGCCATGATGATGGGGATTACCTTGCTCATCCTGCTGCTTGGAGTGGAGTATTATGCCGATATGAACAGGAATGTTGCCGAAAACTATGCCCTGCTGCTGTTTTCCCTGACCGGTGCCATCCTTATGGTTTCTTTTAATAACCTGGTGGTACTCTTCCTTGGCATAGAAATCCTGTCGATTCCGCTTTATATTCTTGCCGGCGGAAAAAAGAAAAGCTACCGTTCCAATGAAGCTTCATTCAAGTATTTTCTCCTGGGATCATTCGCCTCTGCTTTCCTCTTGTTTGGAATTGCGCTGCTTTACGGTGTCACGGCTTCCTTCGGTCTTGAGGAAATCCGCCAGGCAATGCCCCGGTTCATGGACTCCGGACTGCTGAAAACAGGCGTTCTGATGATCATCATCGGCATGGCTTTCAAGGTCGCCGCAGTGCCCTTCCATTTCTGGAGCCCCGATGTGTACGAAGGATCACCCACACTGGTGACTGCTTATATGGCAACGGTGGTTAAAACAGCCGGCTTTGCTGCTTTCTGGCGACTGCTTGACCTGGCGCTTATCCCCTTACCCGAATCCCTGATCTGGATATTGTGGATACTGACCTTCCTTACGATGACCGTCAGCAGCTTCACCGCTTTATGGCAGAGCAGCTTTAAAAGACTCCTGGCATATTCCTCCATCTCCAACAGCGGCTTTCTCATGCTCGTGCTGCTCAGCTCCGACCCCATGAGCCCTGCAACCCTGTGGTATTATACATTTACATACTCCCTGGCTACCCTCATTGCATTCTCCGTGCTTTTCAGCGTAAAAAAAGCCTCCGGCGGCCAGGAACAACTGGATATCTTCAACGGTCTCTGGAAAAACAACCGCTTCATTGCATTTGTCCTCGCAATTGCCTTGCTGTCACTCGCAGGGATCCCACCACTGGCCGGTTTTTTCGCAAAATATATGGTCTTTTTCCAGGCCATCCGCCAGGACTTCCTTTGGATCACCCTGATCGCAATCCTGATGGCCCTGGTTGGAATCTATTACTACTTCTCGGTGTTCCGCTTCGTCTTTTCATCCAAAGGAGAACCCAGAACCATCCCATATCCGCTTGTAACCAGAATTGTTGTGCTCACAGCTGTCCTTCTGCTTTTCATCCTCGGTGTTTATCCTACCCTGCTCACCGGACTGTTTCCCTGATACCAAACTGGGTCCGGAATGTAAACTTAGTGAAAATGCGAAGCAATTTTCGATTAGATTCAGTTATACCGAGGACCCTGGAAACACATTTTTCGAATTCTTGCACTCTTTCGGTATAGATTCTTTATACCGAGGACTCTGGAAACACTTTTTCGCATTCCTGTGTTCTTTCGGCAGAATAAGAAAAATTGTTGCTGACGGCTTCCTAATGCCTGATCATCTTCCCGGTGATCAGTTGATTACCGGTATGAAGCCTGAAGAAGTAGTACCCTGATTCAAGGGCCCGGCCGTCAAGTACAAAGGTGTGCCAGCCTGGTGGAAGAGATTCGTGGCAAAGTAAGGCTACCCGTTGTCCCAGTGAATTGTATACCGGTAAACTCACAAAACCTGCACCGGCATGATAAAATGTGATCTCTGTCTGATCGCTGAAAGGATTGGGCCTGCAAAACACCGTTTCAGGCATTGCTTCAGCCGTCCCATCCAAACCCACCGGACTTACATTGATTCCAAGGTCGTCCATGTAAAAACCATCAGCCATGTTACTCGTATCTGATACGATCCTGAATCTCAGTGATACATAAGGCTGCCCTGCATATGCCGACAGATCGGCCCCGAAAAGACTCCAGGAGGCCTGGTTTCCGGTGTGACTGACAAGTTGCTGGTATTCATCACCGGTCGACACTTCCAGGTACACATAATCAAAACCGTTTTCCAGGTTGAACCTGGCCTGGTATTCAATGGCTGCATTGCCGTATGGGGCCAGGCTGAAAGGGTTCAGATAAACAGTATGATTGATATTGTTACCGTAATTTCCCTGGGGACTGTCGGTAAGTGATTGAAAAGCAGAGTGATATGAAGCCGTGGTCAGGGCCCAGCCGTTAACACCGGCCCAGTATGTGTCTCCGTTCTCAAAGTCCTCTGCATAGGGTAGCGGCAGCGGACCGGCTGCTTTTACAAGGACTTTGTCTGATTTGGGCGATTCCTGATTGTTGCCCTGGGCGATCATCGTCACGGCATATTCATATAAACTGCCGTTCACAATTGCCAGGTCTGTGTAAAACGTGTCGGTGGTTACGGCATACACCTGGTTCATGTCGTTCCGGTAAATCCGGTATCCGGTGGCCTGTACACCCGGGTTCTTCCAGTTCAGCTGGATCTGCTGCACATCAGGCATGGCGGTCAGGCAGAGGGGAGGCGGTATGGTTGTGGCCATGGACACGGCGGTGGCCATCACGGAACGGGCAAAAACAGCAGCCATCTCAGTGCTGTTGACACTGGTTCCGAAGACGTCGTCGGGGGTATGTATGTAAGGGCTGTAGTGATTCACATCTTCGAACGGGAAAATCCCCATGTAACCATTCACATTGAATGAATAGTGGTCGCTGTTACCCGGCAGGTTCCCGCCAATGGTAACCTGGAAATCAGGAAGATAAACACTGCATGTCTGCTGGTAGAAATTCAGCAGGGGTTGGGCGGTCTGTGGGCCAACAACATTGGTACGGACAGGAAGACCGAAGAGGTAACCGCACATGTCGATATTCAGGTAGCCAAGGATATTCATATTGTTGGCGGCTGCTTCTGTTGCGTATGCCTGGCTGCCGTAAAGGCCGTATTCTTCTGCAGAAAAAAGGCAAAAAATGATGCTTCTGCCAAAAGGTTGCTGGCTGAGTATCCTTGCAATTTCCATCACTGCGGCAGTTCCCGAACCGTTGTCATCTGCGCCCGGAGCACTGGAACTCCATGAGTATGAATCATAATGAGCCCCCATGACTACGTATTCGTCAGGGAAAGCCGTGCCGGTAAGGGTGGCAATGACATTGTCGCTCGAATTGGAGGGCAGAGGGAAATCCTGGGTGTAAACGGACAGGCCGTACGACTGGAGTTTGTCCCTGATCCAGTTCTGGGCCTGGACAGCCTGTGGACTCATGCAATCACGTGTACCGTATGCCTGCAGGTGTAGTATGGTGGCAGCGATGCTGTCGGGGTTCACCTGGCTGAGCAGGTTGATGATCATGGAGTCTGCCTGAAGGGGTGCAGACCGGAAAAGAAAAGGGCGCCGGGGTGGGCTGGAAATCTCCTGGGAATAGCTGTCGGCAGCATTGCCGGCGGGCAGTGCAGTGTATATGCCGAAGATCATCCCGGCCAGAAACAACAGGTTCTTCCGGAACATGGGTGTTGGGTTTAGGCAAAGATATAAAGAAATCTGCAGCCTGATGCCAGCCCGACGGTGTATTAATTAAAATCCGTTCATTTGGATATAAATCGTCGGGATCAGCAGTAACAAGCCAAGCAGTATCAGCATGATCATAAAGGGCAACATCCAGCGAAACCATTTATCGTACGGAATCTTAGCCACACCCAGCACACCCATTAACACACCGGAAACGGGAGTGATCATATTGGTGAAGCCGTCGCCGAACTGGTAAGCCATCACGGCCGCCTGCCGGGAAATACCGATCAGGTCGGAAAAGGGTGCCATGATCGGCATGGTGAGCGCTGCCTTGGCCGAACCGGAAGGAAGAATGAGGTTCAGCAGCGTCTGAAAGGTGTACATCAGGCTTACAGAGGCCAGATCCCCCGCATCGCGCATCGCGCCGGACACTCCGTATAGCACGGTGTCTATCACCCTGCCGTCGTTCAGGATCTCCAGGATGCCGCCGGCCATCCCCACGATCAGGGCTGCAGTCTGTATGTCTTTAGTACCGGCAAGGAATGAAGTGGTAATGGCATCCGCCTTCAATCCGCAGGCCAGCCCGGTAAACACTCCCATAGCCAGGAAAAGTGCCGCAATTTCCATCACATACCAACCATAACCCATCACCCCTATAATCAGAAATAAGATGGTGAACAACAACAGGTTCAGGATGAAGTAATGGACGGAATGCCGCAGTGACAATATTCCCAGAAGAATAAACAGCCCTGTCAGCACCGGAATGGCCGGTACACGGATGCTGGCAACGCCAAAAACCAGGTCCGACACCGGATAAAACCATGAGAAAACCACCAGCACCAGGCTGAGAAAACCAAGGGTGACCCAGGCTGATCGCGGCTTTCCGGTACTGATGCTGTCCACATCCAGCGGATCCCGTTTCCGCCAGTAATCATCCGATTCATACACCGGGGAACGTGCCGGATCTTTCCGGATACGCCTGGCATAAACCAGTACCCAGGCTATCCCTGCAACATTGATCACAAACCAGCAGAACAAACGGTATTCTATCCCTGAAAACAGCGGAATCTCGGCGATTCCCTGTGCAATTCCGATGGTGAAAGGATTCAGCAGGGCTCCGGCAAATCCCAGTCCGGCACCTACAAAACACATCGACAGGCCGGTGATGCTGTCGTATCCCATGGAAATGGCCAGCGGAACAAAAATGATCACAAAAGCGATGGTTTCTTCACTCATGCCGAAAACTGCTCCGAAAATGCTGAACATCAGCATTATCAGCGTGATTACCAGGTTGTCCACACCCAATGTGCGGAAAAAACGTTTCTGCTTCAGGCGCTGGGTGAACTTCAGAAAACTGTATATCCCTACATCAATGGCCTTGCTCTCCGTCATGATCCAGAAAGCTCCGCCTATCATCAGGATGAATACAATGATGTCGGCTTTGCTCACAAAACCTTCGAAGAAGGCGGAAAACACCTGCCAGGTCTGCGGACTGGCCGGAACATAATGGAAGGATCCTTCCACGATCACAGAACGTTCCACCCCGTTTACCAACAGGGTCTGACGTTCAAAGCTTCCGCCCGGAATGATCCAGGTGAGCACGGCCGCCGCAACGATCAGGTAAAACACCAGGGCAAAAGTGTGGGGTATCTTTCGTTTGCTCATATTAAATGTTTTGGATAAAGCGAAAATAATCAACTTCCGGAATGTTTAACCTGGTTTTCGTCAGGCTTCATTCAATACTATTTGAATTTTCATGATAATGTATCGTATAATTATCAAAAAATGATATATTTGCCTCTTTTATTATACATTACAAAAACAGCAATGATATTACCCAAAAACAGAAGAATCCTGGCCATGCTTGGGGAAAATATCCGGATGGCCCGTTTACGGAGGAAGCTCAGTTCGAAGCAGTTGGCGGAACGGGCGGGGATCGGGAGGATGACCCTTTACAGGATAGAGCAGGGTACGCCTGAAGTGTCCATCGGCAGTTATCTTCAGGTTTTGTTTATTCTCGGGCTTGAAAAGGATCTCGAAAGGGTAGGGCTGGATGATGTCTTCGGCAGAAAATTACAGGATGCCGGAATGATCGTTAAAAAAAGAGTACCGAAAAGAAAGTCACCACGGGAAAATGAAACAGGAACCGATTGAAATTCTGGTTTATGCTGGCTGGATGGATAACCCGGTTCCGGCAGAGATGGGACGACTTTTTGCAAGCCACCTTCGCGGAAAGGATGTCTTTTTTTTCGAATACCGTAACGATTGGCTTCAGCGGGAGGCTGCATTATACCTGGATCCTGAACTTCAGTGCTACGGTGGTGTGCAATACCCACGGGAAGGGAAGCAGAATTTCGGTATATTCCTGGATTCATCTCCCGACCGCTGGGGAAGGATGCTGATGCGAAGAAGGGAAGCAGCAGAAGCCAGATCGCAGGGAAGGAAAACCCGTACACTTTATGAAACTGATTACCTCCTTGGAGTAGATGACGGTTTGAGGATGGGAGGATTACGTTTTAAGACAGACCCTGCGGGAGACTTCCTGAATAACCGGAGACAATTCGCAGTACCGCCCTGGACATCCCTGGCTGATCTTGAAACTGCAAGTTTGCAGATAGAAGAAGATCATGCTGAAGATGATCCGCAATATCTTCATTGGTTGTCAATGCTTGTCGATCCCGGTTCGTCGCTGGGTGGTGCCCGTCCAAAAGCCGGAGTAGCGGACAAAAACGGTGCATTATGGATGGCGAAATTTCCCTCTAAAACTGATATCAAAGACGTTGGTGCATGGGAAATGGTATTGTATAAACTGGCATCATTATGTAAGATTTGTGTTCCTGAAGGAAAAATAATCAGGTTCTCCGGTCCGTATCATACTTTCTTAAGCAGGCGTTTCGACAGAAATGCAGGCAGACGGATACACCACGCTTCTGCGCTCACCATGCTGAACAGAACCGACGGGGATGATTTCCGTGAAGGTGCTTCATATCTTGAGATGGTTGAGTTTATTTCCAGACATTGCCGGGAACCGGAAGCTGATTTGGAACAGTTGTGGCGAAGAATTCTCTTTAATGTTTTGGTATCCAATACCGACGATCATCTCAGAAACCACGGCTTCCTGCTGTTATCAGGCGGGTGGAAATTATCCCCTGCCTACGATCTCAATCCGAATGAACTCGGGACTGGTCTGACCCTGAACATTACGGAGGATGATAATACGCTTGATGCCGGACTTGCATTGCAGGCAGCGCCATATTTCAGGCTTTCAGGTGCAAAGGCAAATCAGATTTATAATGAAATGAATGCTGTCATCAGACTATGGGAAAAGACAGCCCGCAGTCTCGGCATTCCGGCATATGAAACAGAAATGGTGAAACCTGCATTTGAAAAAAATGATTGAGCACAGCTGCCAACCATCTCTGGACTTCAGTAGTACCGATGACTCTGGAAACACACATCGCATTCCTGTGTTCTTTTGGTATAATATCGCACAATGTGCTATTATACTCAGTCTTGGCAGGTTTGCGAATGCAAAGCTGTTTATACCGACACAGTAAAGCAATGTGCAATAAGCGTGCTTCAATACAGTGTACGGCATTCCTGGTTCTAAGCACCAATGCTGCGCATTGCTGCAAAGAACCAGTGAAGACTGAGTTATGCCGTACACCGCTATGAGACACTTTTTCGCAAACCTGTTCCGTGTCGGTATACCCTGACGTATCTGTCATAAATATTTTGTATATATGAATCTTATATTTGCCACAAACAATGCCCATAAGCTGGAAGAGGCAAGGGAAATCCTTGGCCGGTCCGGGTTAAAAACAGCGATCGGGGGTCTCCGCGACATCGGCTGTACGGATGATATCCCCGAAACCGCTCCAAGCCTTGAAGGCAATGCTCTGCAAAAGGCTGTTTACGTTGCGGATCGTTATGGTACAGACTGTTTTGCCGATGATACCGGACTGGAGATTGAAGCACTCGACGGCAGGCCGGGAGTGTACTCAGCCCGTTACGCAGGAGAAAACTGCAGCTTCGATGACAATATCGAAAAAGTGCTTGCGGAACTCGGGAACCGGCCTGACCGTAAAGCTTGCTTCCGGACTGTGATCTGCCTGATATTCAAAGGAAAAACGTATTATTTCGAAGGGCGTGTGGAAGGAAATATCCTCAAAGCCCGGAAAGGAAAGGGCGGATTCGGTTACGATCCGGTCTTCCAGCCGGCAGGCCATGAAAAAACTTTCGCCGAAATGAGCATGGAAGAAAAAAACCGCCTCAGCCACCGCGGTGCAGCCTTGCGGAAAATGGCGCAGTTCCTGGGAAAGAAATATGAAATATGAGGTATGAAGTATGAGGTATGAGGTATGAGATACGAAGATTGTTAAGGATATAAGTTTTGCATTTGCAGTCAGAATGGTAAGGTTTCATGAAGTACTTCAAAAAAGAAAGGAGTATGTGATTTCTAATCAGGTACTCAGATGCGGGACATCTATCGGAGCCAATGTACGTGAGGCAATCAATGCCCAATCGGATCCAGATTTTCTTTGGAAATTATCCATTGCACAAAAAGAGTGCGATGAAACATTGTATTGGCTTGAATTACTGAAAGAAACGGAGAAAATTTCGTCACAGGAATTCGAAAGCATTCACAAAGAGGCTACTGCTCTCTTAAAAATCATCCGAAGCATTATCCTGACAAAAAAGAAAAACATAAAACAAATGTAATGAAATGACATCCCACATAAATCTCATACCTCATATCTCATATTTCATATTTCTCTATCAGTTTCTGTACCGCAAGAAAGTAAAATGACAGCAGCAGGATACTCAGGGAAATATTAAAGAACAGGGTCGACAGGAAAGAGACCAGGAAAAGCAGGAAAAACCATCCCAATAAGCTGAATATCAAATGAGTGATCCAATTCAGCCTGGCCTGGCCGAGCCTGCGGAATGCAGCGGTGTTCCGGATTTTTTCGTGGGGATACACCAGCAGCATCGACAGCAACAGGAACATAAGCGAAAGATACAAAAGGAATGGCTTGGTAATGGTGTTCACACCGCTGTGCAGCGACTGGTAAACGTTTGTCAGGATCAGGGCACCGGGTTGCTCACCCATGATGGTGGCATGAAAATCCTGCTCTGAAAAGTCGCCCAATACCAAAATCTTGTCCCTTACCAGTTCAGCGATGAATTCAGGATCACCCAGGTGAAAAAAGTCCTCCAGGTACATATAGCCGGTTACGCTGCTTTCGCTTTCAAGCTGGTGTTTCCTGATGAAAAAGGGAAGAATGAAGGTGTTTAACACCCTTTTTTCTCCCAGGCGCCACCAGAAGGTTCCCCTGTGCATGCGTGCTCCGCTGATCCGTTCATGCATCACCAGCGGCAGGCTGCGACAGGTGTCCGACACCAGGCTGTACTTCAGAAAATGTTTCTCCATGCTGCTGTAATCAGCCAAACCCATTTCCGTTTTAAAGACAGGCAGCATTGGCACCCCTTCCGGCGAAAGGTGATACGGAATGATCAAACGCGGATGACGGTCAAACTCAGCCTGCAGCAGTGAATCCCCGGGTGCCGGATCTTCGAAAAAGACATCCAGCAGGATAAAGCGGTAGGGAGCGCCGCAGCGACCGGTCATCTCCAGGAAAGTACGGATTTTATGCCTGTCTGTAACTGCTTGTCTGCCAATGATATAGCCCTCTTCGCTAATCTTGTCAACCAGGGTTTTCTGATAGGCCAGGTCAATAAAGAGGTAATCGGCTGCAGGCCACTTTTCCTCACGACCGAGGATGAAACGCTTCAGGTAATTGCCGGAGAGAATCACATCCAGCTCATGGTGATGTTTGTTTAAATAGCTGATGTTCATCAGCAGAAAGCTCAGCAGCACACAAACAAGGGTGTTGGTGAGCAGGAAAAGCGCGATGAACATCCGGCGGTGGACAGTTCGCTTCATGCGTTTCTCAGGGTAAATAATGTGTCTGAAGGAAATTGCGGAGATTGTCAGGGTCCGGAATACCCCAGCATTCAGAAATAAACGCGCTGATCTCTTCGATGATCTTTCCGGTACCGGCCCCGTTTTCCCGCAGGGCTTCGATCAGGGGTGGAAGGGCTGCATCAAGCTCCTCCTTTTCAGGGAATGCCAGGCTAAACGAAGATTCTCCGAAATAAACCGTATCGGCCTGGCGGACATACACAGCCTGGTAACGGCAATACCCGCAGGCTTCGTAATGAGCGGGTTTTCTGAGTAACAAAGTATGTTGCCGGCGAACCAGGGGCAGGTGGCATCCCTGTCCTCCGCTTTCACACAACAGCATAAAAGAGGAGCCCGGTACGCCCGGAAAACGGAAGGTGTCGAGCGGCAGCAGCAGTTCGTCCCCGGGAACCGCAAGACTTTCCCTGCCGAAAAAGCCTGAAAAACCGTGCTGTAAACTGCCGTCATCCCTGGTACTGAGATAAGCCCTGGAAGGCATCAGGATCTCTTTGAGCAGTTCCAGGCTTTCCTTCCCCTCATGCTTTGTGCCGGCGGCCGGCTTCAGTGTGTATCGCTTTCCCTTGCTGCTGATCACGATCACCAGGGCATCCGGTGCTTCAAAACGCAGTCCCGACGATGACTTCAGCATATCCCCCGCCTGAACCTGTCGACTCGCACGGTCGGCAAAAACCTTGCCCCGCACAAAGATCACCCGGTAATCCTGTCCGTAAACACAGCCGCCGCCAAACAGCAACATCATGAAAATCAGCAACAGACGTTTTGGATGCATGGGGGGATGGGAAAACTTTTATCTAATGTAAATGTAAAAAAATTCTGGAATAAGCTTATCCTTGTCTCTTGAACTTGAAAAATATACTCAGACTTAACAGGTTTGCGAAGCAAAGCTGCGAAGAATGAGAATCTATGGGAATTGCGTACTCCCGTTTGGTCCCGATGATGACCTTACCCTGATTTGGTAAGGAACCGTCCAATTCCCGGAATGGACCTGTAAAGATTGATCCGCCGACAGGCAGTAGGCATCTTCGTAACGGTCAGCAAAAAATTCAGCACAAAAAGCCCAAAACGAAGTGTACCAGAAAGCAACCTTCGGGTTCTACTCCGATAAGTGGTACCCTTTTCAACGAGAAGGTGGTATACTTTTCAATTATACTCAGTCTTGACAAGTTTGCGAATGCAAAGCTGTTTATACCGACACAGTAAAGCAATGTGCAATAAGCGTGCTTCAATACAGTGTACGGCATTCCTGGTTCTAAGCACCAATGCTGCGCATTGCTGCAAAGAACCAGTGAAGACTGAGTTATGCCGTACACCGTTATTACACAATTTTTCGCAAACCTGTTCCGTGTCGGTATAATATTTACATTTAAATACACAGCCTCCCCCCGAAGAAGGACTGCCCTTCTGAGGCAGACATGCCTGACATGAACTTTATTTGAATATTGTTCACTTTATTCTATTGTTCACGTTTCGTGAACACGAATAAAAATCGAACACTTTTTATAAAAAGTCAGTATAAACAAAAAGTTCACTATATTTGCATGTTCACGTTTCGTGAACATTATACTTTTTTGAACATGGAAGAACCAGTGATCATCGGAAAGGCATTAGAAGCTTTTAAAACAGCCACCCTGCTTGATGGCAGATGGAAGGGGCCTGGTAAAGGCAGGTATGATGGGATAATAGAAATCAATGTACAGGGTCAATGGGAACCCTTTTTTGTTGAAATCAAAAAAGAGCTTCGTAACCATCAATTGCAGCCACTCATTGAAGTAGCGAAACAAAACTTTCCCATGATTGTAGTGGCAGAGCATATCTTCCCAAAAATCAAAGAAGAACTCCGGAATCTGGATATCGGGTACATTGAAACCTGTGGTAATGTATTCATTAAGACCGATAAGTTGTTGATCAATATTGACGGCAAAAAACCTGAACCCAAGAAAGCTGAGAAAGTGAACAGAGCCTTTACCAAGACTGGTTTGAAAGTCGTGTTTCAGTTTTTGCTGGATCCGGAAATCCTTAATAAACCCTACCGTGAGATTGCAAAAACAACAGCGGTTGCATTAGGAAATATCAATTATGTGATAACAGGCCTTCGTGACTACGGATTTATCAAGGAAGATCAGAAAGGCAGGTTAAACCTCATGAACCGTGAAGACCTGATTCAAAAATGGCTGGCTGCCTATGAACAACGTCTGAGACCCGGCCTTTACGTAGGAAGATTCAGACTGAATGAAAAAGTACCTTTCGAAGACTGGCGCAATATTAAACTAAAAAAGGGGGCTACCTGCTGGGGTGAAGAACCTGGCGGAGCGATTCTGACCGACTATTTACGTCCGGAGATACTTACTTTGTACACGACAGAAAGCAGAAATGACCTGATTATGAATTATCATTTCATTCCCGACCCTGATGGGAACATCAAAATCTACAAGAAATTCTGGGCCGGTACTATGACCAATGAAAACGCAGCACCTCCTTTATTGGTTTATGCAGATCTCCTGAATACCGGTGAAAGCAGGTGTATTGAAACGGCCCAAATTATTTACGAACGCCATGTCAGTAAGATCATATAAAGAAATAGCCTGGCCTTTTTTCAGAAACGCATTCATTGCAATCGATAAAGTGTTCAGGGAAATGAATATCTTTTATTACCTCATTGGCGCCCAGGCCAGGGATATCCATCTTCTCGATCAGGGCATCGCACCTGTCAGAGGGACACAGGATATTGACTTTGCAGTAATGTTACCGGACATGGACCAGTATGAAAATTTAATGGCAGGATTGGAGAAGAACGGCTTTGAAAGAGTAAGGGAACCTTACCGAATGATCTACAGACAGGATAATATTGTTGTAGATCTCCTACCCTTTGGTGAGATTGAAGAAATGGCTACGGTCCGATTCACACAAAGAGATGTGGAACTTTCTGTCCTCGGGTTAAAAGAAGTGTCCGGATTCGTCCAGGACTACAAAATGGATAACATCGTAATCCGGGTTTCTCCCCTTGAAGGAATCAGCATTCTGAAATTACTGTCCTGGCGGGATCGACACGAGCGAACGAAAGATCTGTATGACTTCGGTTTAATACTGAAAAACTACTTCGACATCAACACAGACCGATTCTATGAGGAATGCCGGAAAGATAACATCGACCTGAATGATATCAGTACTGAGGAATTTATGTTGGAGGCAGGTGCCCTCCTGTTAGGTCGTGACATGGGAAAGCTTTTAAAAGGAGCTCCGGAACTTGCGAAAGACTTGATGGATATCCTATCCACTGAACCTGATGCTGAACCCCATAAAATTTCTGCCTACCTGGCAAACAACGGCTTTATCAGGGATTATTCGTCCCTTCAGAGGATATTCGGTTTGATACAAAAAGGCTTCCGGCAAACCAGCCAGTAAAACTGAAGCAGAACATTTCCTGCAACTTAGGAAAATATGAACTTGACCTGACAAGGTAGACTCCATAGGTGGTGCCTATGTCTTTCTGCAATTTCTATGATACCTGCCTTGCTTGCTATATATAGTGGGTTGAAAAACGGCCAAACAGACAACAAATCGTTGATTTACATGTTTTTACAAGTCATTATAGTAAGCAGTAAGTAAAAATCCCGTTTCTTTGACCTTTCCTGGAAAAGCTCATTGTACGACATTGAAAAACCTGGTGGGATTTTTCAGAAATCGTCTTGTTTTTACCGCTTGTAAGCGGAAGCGGTTGGAGTATTTTATTCTGTGTTAAACTATTGAGGCCTAATGGCTTGCGTCATATATCTGTTTTTCAGGGCATCAGCAATTGCACTTAACAGTCAGAGCGGGTCGGCGTTTTGTCAGTGACAAATGCTCTGACACCAAAGGGTCTGAGGGTTAAAATACATTAGATCAGCGATTTGTCGAAAATACAATTTCCTGAAAGGTCAAAAAACGGGTTTTTCGGAGGGAAATCGGCTTTTTTAATGATTTTGCATTCCAGCTATTGGAAGTCCATTTAAGCCTGCATTCATAAGATAGGCCAGATAGTTCGTAAAGGGTTCTATATTTTGTTCAACACTTGCTTTCTCAAGAACCTCCATGTAAACTTTACGCTCTTCAACAGGGATAACTGTCCAGGGATATCCACCAGAGGCAAACATAGTATTCATAAGGAATCGTGCCATCCGGCCATTGCCATCCATATAGGGGTGGATATAAACAAACATGAAATGACCCAGAACCGCTCTTACCGAGGGCTTTGATTCTTCAGTAAGCAATTCAAAAAATACCGGCATGGTATCTCTGACAGCCTTAACGTTAAGTGGTACATGGATGGATTGACTTATATATACCTGACTGTTTCTGTATCCTGCCAGGTCAGAAGGCTTCAAAATACCAGCTGAGACGCTGGGCTCAAATAATTCTCGGTACCAGTCACCATGATCTTTTTCAACAACTGCTCCGGGATTTTCATGATTCAATATTCTCAGGATACTCTTCCTGACTTGTTGTGTTGCCTGCCAGTAGCCTCGGGCTGCCATGGCATCCCTTTGTTTTTTGTCATTCTCATTATTCTCAATGTCCCATTCACCGCTGCGGACACGATTAATGAGTTCCGCAGTTACACTGTACTTTTCAATGGATAATGAATGGTAGGCATCCGTGACATACAGTTCTTCCACCTGTTTCATATATTTCTCATGATCCTCAGGAATGCCGGGAGAAGCAGGAAAATTATCAAGCACAACTTCCCTCATTTGGTGCCACATCATATTTAACCTGTTCACGTAGGGTGAAATTACCCTGTGATCAAAGATTAAGGGAGATGCAGTTTCAAAAGGATCAGATTCCTTTACAGTATAACCGGCAGATTGCATGGTCTTGATAATATCATCGGCAATTTTAATCTTACCCATATTTCTGAAAGCTCCGGCGAGTCGTCCGGCAATTGTACTATGTCCTCCTTCCAGTAATAAACCCAGGATTTCTGATGAATCCCGGATCATTGACAAGGCCGTCCGGGTATCTGTCGGGTTCTTTGTGAACAAGAGTGGTGAACAATGAATCAAAGAGGATGGGAGTGTCAGTACCCTTATTCCATTAACTGTTTGCACTTCAGCAATAGTTGGTAGAGCGGATTTTATTGTAAAAAGGGATGTATTAAATGGGAATGGCGTCTTCCCGTTGGGTCCCAATGATGACCTTACCATGAGCTGTTTCGGAACCGTCCAGTTCCCGGAATGGACTTGTAAAGATTGATCCGCCGAAAGGCAGTATGCATCTCCGTAACGGGCAGTTAAAAATTCAGCACAAAAAGGCCAGAATGAAGTGTACCAGGTAGTACTGTCTCCGGGTAGCTCATCAGAAGGCACTGACAAATACCATCCCTTTATTACTTCCCTGATAAAGTTATTTTTCACCAGGCGTTCCCGGTGAACCCGGCTTAATGCAGAAGTCCTGATAGCTATAATGCCCTTGTCCTGTATCTCTTTTAGGATCTTCAATGATTCCGCCAATTTCTGTCCCGGTGTTGCCATGACAATTATTTTAATACGAATTTAGACTCTACTTTTAAGTTGTACGATAACGCTGTTTTTGTGTTTCTCAACATCTCTATTTTTGTGCTGTACTACAACTCTATTTTTATGCAAAAATAAGCTAATAGATTAACTATCAGTAAATGTTGTGAATTTCCGTTTTCACTTTTGCTTTCAATTTTGCACTTACTGCCTTACAGTTGTCCTTCAGTAAGTAATAAAGTGAAACATACCGGTCTATATCAGAGACAGCAGGCTGAGAATGGTGCTCAGCGGTGTGCCGGGGGATAACTGTAAGCTGACGCCGTTGGGATACTTAAGGTGGATGGAGCCGGGAACCAGGGCAGCAGCATTTGTTTTGTTGCTG
>CAZSQJ010000014.1:0-63921 GCA_964608665.1 uncultured Bacteroidales bacterium
ATGAATGGTCCAACTCCAACACAGCAACAGGCCTGGCAGCCACCGGCACCGGAGACATCAGCTTCACGGCCACAAACAACACTACTGCACCAATCACATCCGTCATTACCGTAACTCCCACCTTTGCCAATGGCGGCAATGCCTGTGAAGGACCACCCCAAAGCTTCAGCATCACGGTGAATCCCACAGGGCAGGTAAATGGCATTTCCGGCCAGGAGCTTTGCCACAACACACTGACCGATGCCATCGCCTTTACCACCATCAATACCGGCGGCACCACCACTTATGCCTGGTCGCACAACACACCGGGCATCGGGATCCCGGTCTCAGGTAACGGGAACATCGCAGGATTCACCGCCATCAATGGCGGTGCTACACCGGTTGTTGTTACCTTTACCGTAACGCCAACCTTCTCTTTCGGTGGAACTGATTGCACCGGTCCGGTTGAAACATTCACCATCACCATCAACCCGAGGCCCAATGCCGATGCCGGTCCCGACCAAACGATTCCCAACGGCGCATTTACCACCCTGGACGGATCGGCATCCAACAGTCCCGGCCCCTTCAGCTACGCATGGACTCCCCCAGGGATGCTCGTCAGCAGCAACATTCCCGATCCCCAGACCGTCAACCTCTCCACTACCCAGGTTTACACCCTCATCGTCACCGACCAGACCACCGGTTGTTCCAGTCTGCCAGACAATGTTACGATCATCGTTGCCGGGGGACCTCTTGGTGTGATTGCCACTGCAGACCCGGACGTGATCTGCTTCGGTGACTCCACAACACTCTCAGCCCTGGGCGCCGGAGGTACGGGATTATATACGTTTACCTGGACATCCAACCCGCCGGGATTTTCTGCCGGATCCGACAACACTGTCACCTTCCCGCAACAAAGTGCCTGGTATGTGGTCGCCATTGACGATGGTTTCAACATCGTCCTTGATTCGGTCTTCGTCACCGTCAACCCCAAACCAGAAATAACCGCATCATCGAATACACCAATCTGTGACAGTACAGCCATCAACCTGAGTACCACAGTTACAGGAGGAACCTCCGGATTCTCCTATGCCTGGAATGCTCCCAACGGATGGACCGGAGCCGATGAGCCCAATCCCGTGATTGCAGTGGCTTCCCTTGCCGGCAACTACAATACCGCCTACACTGTTGTTGTGACCGACGTGAACGGATGCCGCGATACAGCCACCACCGTGGTCTTCATCTTCCCCAAACCCACCGTGGATGACATCCCTTCCCTTGAGATCTGCAATAATGACAACACCCCTGTAATTGCATTCTCGGGACCGGTACCAGGGACTACTTACACCTGGACGAACAACACACCCTCCATTGGTATCGATGCCAGCGGGACGGGGAATATTTTATCCGTTGCAGCCATGAATGGCGGCTCTGCCAATGTGGTGGCAACCATTACGGTGACCCCGCATGCCAACGGCTGTACAGGAAATTCCAAAACCTTCACCATCACTGTCTTCCCCACACCCACGGTAAACCCGGTTGCTTCCCAGGAACTTTGCCACTTCTTCACCACGGATGCTGTTACCTTCACAGGTTCGGTCGACGGAACAACCTACGGATGGTATAATAATCTGCCGGCCATCGGCATACCATCCTTCGGGGTGAACACCATCAATGCCACCCAGGTCAGCAACATCACACCAAACCCGTTGGTAGCCACCATCACAGTTACACCGGAGGCCAACGGATGCACCGGAATACCATTCGCCTTTACCATCACCGTGAACCCAAGACCCCTCGCCATTGCCTCTGCAGTCGAAGACACCCTGTGTACCAACCAGACACTGGAATTGCTGGGATCTGCCACAGGCGGATCAGGACAGAACTACCAATTTACCTGGACAGGTCCTGCAGCCTTCAGCACTACGGTTCAGAATCCGCAGATCCCGCTTGCCCAGACAAGCAACAGCGGCGCCTACCTGCTGATGGTTACCGACGACAAAAACTGCTCAGCCATGGCGGAAGATACCGTTTACATTACCGTCCACCCCCTGCCGGCAGTCAGCTTCCTGGCACCGTATCCTGATCAGTGTTACGCAAGCACATCATTCCAGCTCACAGGCGGCAATCCATCTGGAGGAACCTACACAGGATCAAATGTAACCGGAGGCATCTTTAATCCGGAAGCCGCCGGGATCGGAACCCACACCGTCGTGTACCATTACACCGATGGCAATACCTGTACAGACTCCGTTGCCACAACCATCACGGTTGTCTTTGAACCGATGATATCAGGCGTTGCAACATACGATAATGCAGTGAACACCACCCTCGGAAGTATCAATATCGACCTGCTGGATATCCTCAATAACCCGCTTGCATCCACCGTAAGTCAGACCGGACCGGGAACCTACGCTTTCAAATGCCTTGACGACGAGGTATATCAGCTTGCCGCCTCCACCACCCAACCCATCGGAGGTGTGAATGCAGCCGATGCCCTGCTGGCCCTTCAATACAGCCTCGGTCAGACTACCCTTACACCCTTCAGGCAACTCGCAGGCGATGTGAACAACAACACTGTCATCAACTCAGGTGATGCCCTGATGATCCTCAGAAGATTTGCGAACCTGATCCCCACCTTCCCCATCGGCGACTGGCTGTTCGACATCGACAATCCCGTACCGGTAAGCGGAGCGGATGTTCAGCGGGATATCCTTTGTATCTGTGCAGGAGATATCAACGGATCCTATGAACCCAACTTTAAATATCATACGCTTCATCCATTCATCACCAAAGGATTGGCTGCAATATCAACCGGAAATACTATCGAAATTCCTGTGAAAATGCATCAGCGTACGCTGACTTCCGCCATCAGCCTGGTGATTGAAATACCCTACCCGGCAATTAAAATCGTTTCGGTGAACACTGCCCTGTCAGGCTCAGAATACAATATCATTGGCAAGCAGGTCCGTTTTGGATGGTTTAACCTTAATCCGGTTGCTTTTGAAGCTGATGACATTCTGCTGACCCTTGTGGTTTCGCTGGATGCCGCTGATTTGCCCGAAACAGGTGAAATGATCAGGCTGTTCTGCACAAGTGAAACAGAGTTCTCGGATAAGGCCGCACAACCCATCCCGGATGTACAGCTATATACCCCTCTGCTGATCGCAGGCCATTCGCAGACACCAGATCCGGAATCTAACTTCTGGCTGGGAGCCATCAAACCGAACCCGGTCAGCGCGGATGCCACGATGGCATTCTATATTTCAGAATCATGCCTGATATCTGTGGAGATCACGGATGTTTACGGCAGATCAGTCATGCCGGCAGAAAACATCGCCCTGGATCAGGGTAAGCACGAAATTCAGATCAGAGGTACCGGACTGCCTCCGGGTGTTTACCATGTAAGGATAAGTGCAAGAGGAAAGACAGTCAGTGCAGCTGACACAAGAAAAATGGTAATCACACGCTAACGAGAGGAGGTTGAAATGAATCACAGCACCAATAATAATATCAGCCGCCGAATGAGAAGTTTCCTTGTTTTCATTCTCCTGACTTTTGCATCCTACTCCGGTATCAAAGCACAGGCCGGATTAACGATAGGAAATGTCCTTCACTGTCCGAACGGACTGGTTCAGATACCGGTAACATGCAGCAATTTTAATGACGTGGGTGCATTTACCCTGTTCTTCTCCTACGACCCGGGCAGCCTGGTCTTTCATTCCATCACCAACCTCAATCCATTGGTACTGAATTCGTGGACCGCCGGCCAGATGGACTCTTCCTGGGCGCTGCTGTTCAGCCCGCCTTCCACCTATCTGATCGGCTTCCAATGGATATTGCCCGATATCTTTCAGCATGTGAGTTTTATGGAAGGAGACACCCTTTTCTACCTTGTTTTCAATCATATAGGTGGAAGTTCACCGGTATCGGTATATAATTCATTTCCTTACTTAACAGAACTGTATGATTATGAGGCAGATCTGGTCACCCCCTTCAGTTTCACCAATGGCGGGGTTACCGTTCCTCCGGACATCGACATCACCATCAGCGGTGATGTTGAATACTGTGAAAACGAGACACTTACACTTCTGGCAACCGCCATTGAAGGCGGTGGAACCGATTATAACTTCACCTGGTACGATCCATTGGGGAATGTCATTGCCAATACACCCCAACTCTCCATTACCGGCACCATCCCTGCACAATCAGGAACTTACCTGGTTGCAGTACAGGAGTCCAACACCCTGTGCGATAATTCGGAAGGCATTGTGGTATCGGTCTATCCCAGGCCTACGGTGAATGCCAGCGCTTCCGGACTGATCATATGTGCCAATGAAGCCATTGAATTGCTTTCATTTCCGGCCGGCGGCAGCGGTACGGGTTATACTTTCAGCTGGAGTGGTCCCCTCGCGTTTACGTCAGCAAATCAGAATCCGGTGATCGCCAATGCACAGGTGGCAAACTCGGGCACATACAGTGTCACGGTTACGGATGATAACGACTGTGCCTCCGTTTCCCCTGGAACAGTCGGCATCACGGTCAATCCCCTTCCCATCGCCAACGCCGGTCCCGACCAGACCATTCCTTACGGCACCAGCACCACCCTGGCCGGCAGTGCCTCGGGTAGCCCCGGACCCTATCTTTTCGCGTGGTCTCCTGGTCTTTACCTTGTCACCAACGGCGTTCCCGACCCTGCTACCACCAACCTCTATGCAACCACGACCTATGTACTCACCGTCACTGACGACGTTTCCCGCTGTATATCCATCACAGACACCATTATCGTGTACCTTTCCGGAACCCCGCTCTGGGACACCATCATCCCCGACCCTGATGTGATCTGTTATGGCCATGAATCCGTGCTGAACACGACCGTTACGGGAGGTTCCCTGAACTATACCTTCAACTGGGCCTCCGTACCCCCGGGATTCACATCAACCGATCAGAGTCCGTTGGTAAGTCCGCTGGTATCCACCTGGTATTATGTCACCGTTTTCGACGGGTTCAACACCGTCGTCGATTCCACGCTGATCACGGTCAATCCCTTGCCAATCCCTACCATTGGCAGCAACGGCCCCCTGTGTATGGGTCTCACGCTTAACCTTACTTCAGGAGGCGGAAACTCATATCAATGGTCCGGTCCCAACGGATTTAACCCCACCCAGCAGAATCCTTCCATTACCAACGTGACCCTTGCAGCCACCGGTTTGTATAAGGTGACTGTGACCGACCTGAACGGCTGTTCCGACTCTATTGCCACCAGCATCGTGGTGTTCAGCCTGCCCACGGCAACTGCAAATACCAGTACTCCGGTGATCTGCGAAAACCAGACTATCCTGATGACCGGAGCCGCAAGCGGAGGCAGTGGTACGGGTTACCAGTATGCCTGGACAGGGCCATCCACCTTTTCCAGTACTAACCAGAACCCTGTGATTATTAATGCTACAACTGCAAATACAGGAACTTATTCCCTGGTAGTACAGGACAGCCATGGCTGTTACTCTGTCAACAATGCCAGTTTCACCGTTACCGTAAACCCGAGACCCACAGCCACGGCATCGGCCAGTCCCACAACGCTCTGTGCCAACGGTACAATTAACTTCACCGGAGGATTCACCGGCGGTGGCGGAAGCATCACCACATGGACCTGGTCAGGCCCGGCAACTTTCACCTCAGCCCTGCAGAACCCGTCTGTAACGAATGCACAGGTTGTCAATGGCGGCACCTATTACCTGACCGTGACAGACAATAACAACTGCAGCTCGGCAACACCTGCCAGCGTCACAGTGACAGTACATCCAAGGCCTGTTGCTTCTGCTTCTGCGACCCCGACTGAACTTTGTCAGAACGGAGATATCCAGTTCAACGGCGGTGCCAGCGGCGGTTCAGGTGCTCCATATACCTATATCTGGAGCGGCCCATCAGGATTTTCACCCACCGTTGAAGACCCGCAGATCACCAATGCCCAGGTTGTGAACAGTGGCGTTTACAGTCTGACGGTGAGCGATGTAAACTGCCCGTCAGCAAGCCCGGCCCAGGTCACCATCACCGTCAGACCCAGACCGGTGGCCAGCGTGAGTTCCACCACAACCACAATCTGTGCCGGACAAACCATCCTGCTGACCGGCGGACAAAGCGGCGGTACCGGACCATACTCCTACAACTGGTCAGGGCCCAACACATACAGCAGCAACCTTCAGAATCCATCCATCACCAATGCACAGACCACCCATTCCGGATCATACAGTCTCACCGTGACCGATGTCTATAATTGTTCTTCCACCAATAATCCTTCGGTCAGTATTACCGTTAATCCGTTGCCGGTTCCAAATGCTGGAAGTAATTCTCCCATTTGCTTCGGACAAACGCTCAACCTCACCTCAGGCGGAGGAACCTCCTACGCATGGGTAGGACCCAACACCTTCTCCTCCGCGCTGCAGAACCCAAGCATCACCAATGCCACCCTGGCAGCCAGCGGCACTTATACTGTTATCGTGACCAACCAATACAACTGTTCGGCCACCACCACCACCTCTGTCACGGTGAATCCCCTGCCCAGCCCCGTTGCGGGAAGCAACAGCCCGATCTGTGCCGGAGCCACGCTCAACCTGACTTGTTCACCCAACGGCCTGACAAGTTATTCCTGGAGCGGACCCAACAGTTTCTCTTCCCTTTCACAGAATCCTTCCATCACCAATGCACAACCCGTTGCCTCAGGTGTATATACCGTTACCGCAACCAACAGCTTCAACTGCCAGAACACCGCCACCACCACAGTCACCGTAAACCCGCTGCCGGTAGCCAATGCCGGCCCGGACCAGACTATCAACTACGGCACCTACACCAATCTCACGGGATCTGCCACGGGATGCAACAACTGCGGATACCTCTGGCAACCCGCCGCCATGCTTTCAACATCCAATACCATCACCAATCCCACCACGGTCAATCTTACAGCCACCCAGGCATACACCCTGGTGGTTACCAATAACGCCACCACCTGCATCAGCCTGCCCGATACCGTGATCATTACCGTTACAGGCAGTCCGCTCGAAATTACCAACCTGACTTCCGATCCGGACACCATCTGCAACGGATCCAATGCACAACTGCAGGCGACGGTCGAAGGCGGCAACCTGGTTTACACCTATACCTGGGCGCCTGCCGCAACCCTCAGCAACAATACCATTGCCAATCCCGTTGCTTATCCCACCACCACCACCACTTACACCGTCACCGTCAACGACGGGTTCAACACCGTTACCGGCCAGGTGACTGTCGTGGTTACACCCTACCCCACCATCAATGCAGGCCCGGATACCATCATCTGTATGAACGATGTATTAAGCATCAACCTGTCACAGGCCACCAACTACGCCTCCGTAAGCTGGTCAACCGGCGGTGACGGTACGTTCAGCAACAACGCCATCCTTCATCCGGACTACACTCCGGGGCCCAACGACAAACTCAATGGCGGCGTGACCCTTACGCTCACCGTGAACGGCAATACACCCTGTCCTGCCCTGACCGATTCCTTCTTCCTTACCATCTCCGAACAAACCGTGGCCTATGCAGGTCCGAACGACACCATCTGCGCCGGAGAAACCTACGCCCTGACACAATCGTCGACCGTAAATGCAAATGCCGTTACCTGGACCACTTCAGGAACCGGCACGTTCTCTGATCCCCACATCCTGAACCCGGTTTACTTCCCTTCACCGGCGGATGCCACCCTGGGCAGTGTGACCCTTTCACTCAATGCCGTGAACACAACCCTGTTCTGCGGAGATTCCACCGACCAGATGGTATTGACCATCACACCCCTGCCCCTGGCAGAGGCCGGTCCGAACGTAACGATCTGCCTTGGAGATTCCACCCAGCTCAATGCCAGCGGCGGTACCTCATATCTATGGAATCCTCCTTCCGGACTAAATGCGGTCAATATCCCCGATCCCATCGCCAATCCGGTGAACAGCACTACCTATACAGTCATTGTTACGGCAAACGGCTGCAGCAAGACCGATACCGTGAGGGTAACCGTCAGGCCCCTGCCACCCGTCAATGCAGGCCCCGACACGGATATCTGCGTGGGCGACTCCACCAGGCTCAGCGCCACAGGAGGATTCTCCTATCTGTGGAGCAACAATGCCACAACCCCGTCCACCTGGGTAAAACCCATGCTCACCACAACCTATTACGTGACAGCCTACGATGATTTCGGCTGTGAGAACGCCGACGACGTCATGGTTACCGTACATCCCCTGCCTGTCGTGAGCATCACGCCACCCTATGCCCATATCTGCCGCGATTCCACCGTCAGGCTCAATGCCAGCGGTGCCAGCATCTATTACTGGAGCCCGGCTTCCGGCATTTCCAGTATCGTCGGATCCATGGTCGATGCCTTCCCCAAACAAACCACCAATTACCAGGTGACGGGTATCAGCGCCTATGGCTGTGAAAGCCATACCTTCGTTCCTGTCTATGTCCATCCGACTCCCGAGGTAAGCCTCAGGGACAGCGCCTACCTCTGCCTGGGCAATCCTTTTTACCTGAATGCAGGCTATAACGACAGCGTTTCCTACCAATGGCAAAACGGCAGCACCGGACAGTATTTCTATGTTACCCAGCCCGGCCTTTACTGGGTCAATGTCAGCAATGAAGGTTGCATGGTATCCGATACCGTGCTGATCGATATCTGCACCTCCGTGTGGATACCCAATTGCTTTATCCCCGACGGCAATAACCAGAACGATGTGTTCCAGGTCAAATCATCCACAGAACTCAAACATTACCAGATATATATCTATAACCGCTGGGGTGAAGTGATCTTTGAATCAGACGACATTAACGAAAGCTGGGACGGCACCTACGACGGAAAAGACTGTCCGCAGGGGATATATGTATATGTGGTGACCTGGGAGGGACAGGGCAACCTGGCCAGCGAAAGGGAAGGCATGAAAAAAGGAACCATCCTGCTGATACGATAAGATGTTTGCAGCCCTGATCAGCCAGGAACTGAATATTGAGACCTGGCAGGTTAAAAGAGTACTGGAACTGTTTGAACAGGGAGCCACCATCCCTTTCATTGCCAGGTACAGAAAGGAGATGACCGGCAGCCTTGAAGAGGTACAGCTGGCCCGGATCAGGGACAAAGCCAACTACCTGAAGGAACTTGAAAAGCGAAGGGACAGCATCCTTCAGTCGATAGAAGAACAAGGGAAGCTGACTCCCGAACTGAAGGAAGCCATTTTCAGGGTTTCCACCCTTTCGGAACTCGAAGACCTTTACCTTCCCTACCGCCCGAAAAGGAAAACCAGGGCCGGCATTGCCCGTGAAAAAGGACTGGAACCCCTGGCTAAAATGATCATGTCGCAGAACCCCATAGATCTGGGACAGAAGGCGCTATTGTTCATTAACAGGGAACACGGCATCCTGACTTCCGATGAAGCCCTGGCCGGCGCCCGCGACATCATTGCCGAATGGGTCAGCGAAAGCCCTGCAGCCAGGGCCAGGATGCGGAACCTTTTCCTGAAAGAAGGCGTCATCAGCTCCAAAGTCGCAAAAGATAAAGAAGAAGAAGGAGAAAAATACCAGATTTATTTCTCCTCTTCAGAAGCCCTGGTGAAGGCGCCCTCACACCGGCTGCTTGCCATGTTCCGGGGTGAAAATGAAGGATTTCTGAAACTCGGTATTGATCCTCCAGAGGAAAAGGCCCTGGATATGCTGGACAGGCTGTTCCTGAAGAATGACGGGGAAGCCGCCCGGCAGGTGAAAACAGCCATACGCGACAGCTACAAACGCCTGCTGGCTCCCTCCATGGAAACAGAAGCAAGGCAATGGGCAAAAGAAAAAGCCGACAGGGAAGCCATCAGGGTTTTCACGGAAAACCTGAGACAACTGCTGATGGCCCCGCCACTGGGTCAGAAAAACGTGCTGGCCGTTGACCCGGGTTTCAAATCCGGATGCAAACTCATCTGCCTCGACCGCCAGGGGACACTGCTTCATAACGAAACCATCTTTCCCCATCCGCCCCAGCGAGAAATCCATGCAGCCATCAAAAAAATACTGCAGCTGGTCAGTGCATACAAAACGGAAGTGATCGCCATCGGCAACGGGACTGCAGGAAGGGAAACCGAGGACTTCATCCGCAAAATCCCTTTCGACCGCGACATTACGGCCGTGATGGTGAATGAAAGCGGTGCATCCGTCTATTCAGCCTCGCCTGTGGCACGCGAAGAGTTTCCCAACTACGACGTCACCGTAAGGGGTGCGGTTTCCATCGGCAGACGGCTTCAGGATCCCCTGGCCGAACTGGTTAAGATCGATCCGAAATCCATCGGTGTGGGTCAGTATCAGCATGATGTGGATCAGAAACTGCTGCAAACCTCCCTCGAAGACACCGTGATCAGTTGCGTAAACCAGGTTGGTGTAGAGGTGAACACAGCCAGCGCCCAGCTGCTTTCGTATGTATCAGGCATCGGTCCGGCCCTGGCGAAAAACATCATCGAACACCGCCAGCAACACGGCCCTTTCAGGTCGCGGGAGGCACTGAAAGAAATCAAACGATACGGTGATAAGGCATTTGAACAATCTGCCGGCTTTTTGCGCATCCGTGAAAGCGACAATCCTTTGGATGCCAGTGCCGTACACCCGGAATCCTACTATATCGTCAGGAAGATGGCGGATCAACTGAACTGCGGTATCCCCGACCTGATCGCAGATGGCACACTCCGGGGCAACATCAGGCCCGAAGATTTCACCGATGAAAAATTCGGCCTGCCCACCATCCGCGATATCCTTTCCGAACTGGCCAAACCCGGACGGGATCCCAGGAAGAAATTCGATTTCTTTGAATTCGACAAAAACGTCAACAGCATCCATGACCTGCGGCCTGGCATGATCCTTCCCGGCATCGTCACCAATATCACGGCCTTCGGCGCCTTTGTGGATATCGGCGTCCACCAGGACGGACTCATTCATATCAGCCAGATTTCCAATACTTTTGTGAGGGATCCGAATGATGTGCTGAAAATCAACCAGAAGCTCAGGGTGAAGGTGCTGGATGTGGATCATACAAGAAAACGCATCCAGCTGTCGTTAAAAGATGTGCAAGAATCCAACTGATGAAGGACCGCCCCACCCTGACCGCTTTTCTTCTGAGTGTCCTCCTGCTCTGCACCGGACTTTCCGGCCGGCTCAGCGGCCAGGTCATCAAGGGCGTGGCCATTGCCGGCCTGAATGCCACCCAGGTCGACGGCGATGAAGTCTTCGGCTATCACAAATACGGACTGAACCTCGGCGCCTCTGCCATCGTTCCGATCAGCAAAAAGTGGATGATCGGCCTCGAAAATATCTACAACCAGAAAGGGGCTATCCAAAGAGCACAGTTTGCCGACTCGGCCAAAAACGGAGCATACCGCCTGCTGCTCAATTACGTGGAAGTGCCCCTGCTGCTGCTATACGAGGATAAGGAGACCATGACCTTCGGCACGGGCGTGTCCTGGGGCCGGCTTTTCAATGTGAAGGAGTACGAACATGGTTTCCGTGTGGACAGCACCACCCTGAACGGGCCTTACAAGCGGAGCGACTGGAACATCCTTGTCGATGTGAGGTTCAGGATATACCAGCAACTGAAGTTCAATTTCCGCTATGCTTATTCCATCGTAAAAATCCGTGAAAGACACTACTATAACTTTCACCAGGGTGCATGGGACCGCAAACAATACAACAACGTATTATCTTTCAGGCTTTTATATTATTTCAACGAAAAGCCGGTTAAGAAACGTAAGAAAAGCGATGATTCCTGAGGCAGAAGAAGTGATCCGGCTCTTGCAACTGGAGCCTCATCCCGAAGGCGGTTATTACCGTGAGACTTACCGTTCGGATGTTTTCCTGACCCGGGGACTGCCACAGCATTACCAGGGTGGCAGGAATGCTTCCACGGCCATTTACTTCCTGCTCGATGCGCTTTCATTTTCAGCATTTCACCGGCTGAAGTCGGATGAGATCTGGCACTTTTACCTCGGGGATGCACTCGATCTGAAATGGATCAATCCTGACGGATCTCTGACGGAAATCCGGATGGGTCATCAGATCGACAGGGGAGAACAACTGCAGGTGGTTATTCCGGCCGGCTGCTGGTTTACGGCCGTGGTGGTCTCAGCGGGGAAATGGGCCCTGACCGGATGTACCGTGGCCCCGGGCTTCGATTTTCAGGATTTTGAAATGGCTGACAGGGAATCATTGCTTGCAGCATTTCCCCAACACGCATCCCTGATCCGTAAATTTGCCATACGGGGGGTTTAGCGGCGTTTTCCCCTGAACTTCTTTACTTCACCGGTGAATTCCAGTGCAAGCGCCCGTGAAAACAACGGATCGTCCGTCATCCTTTCCGGGTGCCACTGCACGGCCAGCAGAAACGATTTTCCTGCAGGCTCCTTCCATCCGTATGCCTCAATGATCCCGTCTTTGCTCTTGGCTTCAGCAACGAATACGCCTGCCAGGCGGTCCACGGCCTGGTGATGAAAGCTGTTGACCCTTCCTGTTTTCGTTTGTATGATACTGAACAGCCGGGATTTGGGTTCGATGAGGATCTCGTGCCAGGCACCTTCCGAAGTTTCAAGTTTATGAGGGACCAGTGACCCGACATCGGTGGGAATGTCGATGATCAGGCTGCCCCCGTGAAAGACATTGACGAGCTGGGCGCCCCTGCAGATGGCCAGAATGGGCATTTTCATCTCCAGTGCCGTCTTCAGCAGCATGATCTCCTGGCTGTCGCGCACCCTGTCCACCTTGCCGCAACGATCCAGATCCTTCTCTCTTCCGTAGAGGCCGGGATATACATCCGGTCCGCCCGTCAGCACCAGGCCGTGACAGCTTTTAAGTTCTTTGGCCGCATCGGCGGGTTTAAGGCCTGCCATGTCCACGATCTCGGCTTCCGGAAATACCGATGAAATCCAGTCGGCATACAAACGGTACTTCTCATCCATCCCGGTTTTGGAGAATGCAATCCGCAAACCGCCCTGCTGTTGTGCCATGATGGTGTCTGTAAAAATCAACAATACTGTCAGAAAAATAACCCGCTTCATCATCATTCCTTTTCCTGCCGCAAAATTACGGATAATTCGAAGGCAAGCCAAACCATCCTTTTTTTCTTGACTTACCCGCCTCTTATCCTTATCTTTACATCCCATTTTAACAAACACCTTCAATGAAAGGAAACAGAATCCCCATTTCAGTATATATATATATATATATTCTGGTTAATTTACTATCAATCTCCCGGGCATGCCCACAGCAAAGCTGCAGCTCTGCTGACATTTTCCCGGCGACCGATAGCGGGTATCTTCATTTTAATCATGCTTTTTCATCAGATGATTTCTGGATACAATTCCAGACACATTCGGCAGAATATCAATTGATCTTCATCTCACCTGATGACACCTCAGGAGCAAAACTACAGTCTGTCCGACTTTACCGGGGTAACCACTGCGACAGTCTCAGCCTTGTTGACATCATTTCCACCTCCCATACCGACACGGTCATTTGTAATTTTCAGCACCTTGATTCAGGTTTCGTTTATTTCCTGCATCTCAACCGATGGGTTGACACCCTTGCGGAAGGGTCGCAACAGTGGTTCGACTACTTTGTCATTGATTGTGAAGGAAAACAAGTCTCATACTTTGATTTATGCAATGTCCTGCAGACCGGATGCAACCCGCTGAACCTGGTCAGCAACGGAGATTTTAGCGTTACAGGAGCTAATCCTCCTGCTACAGCTTACTTCTCAAGTGATTATGTGTATTATGATCCTGCCCTGCCATTGCAGGATGGCGGTATTACAATCAACAATGATGCATCTGTGAACCACCCTCACTGGTGGGGTAACGGACTGAATGGCATTGCCGATAAATTTCTGCTTTGTAACGCATATCTCAACGGGATTGATACCAGCGTCATCTGGGAAAGCACGGTGACCGGCCTGGAGCCCTTCACTGATTACTATTTTTCCTTTTATGTAAGGTCCCTTGGTGACTTAAGCTATATCGCATACAATGATCCGAATGTCAGGTTCTATATCAACGGTAACCTGATGACCTTCTCTAATGTTTTTTCCGACCCCGCCTTCACCATACCCGCTTCAACCGTAATCGTCCCCAGAAGCATGCCATCGAAATGGTTCCAGCTATGCGGATCCTGGGTCACAGATACCAATACCGCTGCGGAACTTAAAATCACAATGGCTCAGTCAGACAATGCAGGTACTGTATTGAGCGGTGATGACCTCGGGATAGACAAAGTGCATCTCAGTAAGATTATTGATGACATCAGCATTGTCCCTTCAAACACAAGTATCTGTACCGGTGAGGGCGTGTTCTTAAACAGCCTCCTTACTGTCACTGGTGGAATTCCACCATACAATTATCAATGGTCCAACGGATTTGCCTCTGTCCCTTCCTTTGTTTTTCCGCCGTTTACCACCACCTATTATGTAAGCGTCACCGACTCAGTGGGATGCATGGCACTTTCACAACTCACTGTTACAATGACCACACTGCCTGATGAGATCAAGGGGCCGACCCATAATTGTGATACGATCGCCTGGTTTCACCTTAATGGCTTACCCGGCGGTGCGCAGGTTCAGTGGAGTTTACTTTCCCCTGCCAGCGGAACCATTCTCTGGACTTCATCTGATCAGGATTCGGTAATGCTGCACATAGACCCCCACCTTATTCCGGAGGGATTTATTATTCAGGCCTCAGTATCAACAGACTCCTGCTCAGCAGTCCTTGCAAAGACCATTTTTCCATGCTGTTGCGAGGAAGCACCAAATGCTTACATTTTCATTGACGACACCCTGCAGGGTACGGTAGCTCCGTTTGTAAATGCATATATCTGTATACAGGGAACCCTGACCATTGATACCTATGTTGAATTTGGCGCCAATACCACCGTTGCATTCGGTCCGGATTCCAGAATCATTTTAGGCGACGATGACACACTGGTACTGGGTGGAAATGTCATCATTGGTGAAACCTGCGGTGATTTTATGTGGGATGGTATTTATGTTATGAATAACCTATCACTTGTAAAAGCTGAACCGGACCAGCAGTTGGGGAACGCCACGGTTAAGAATGCAAAAAACGCGATCGTATCAAAATACGGGGGTAACTTTGACCTGACAAATGTTGACTTTTTGGATAATTATATAGGAATAAAGATTTCAGATTACTTTGCCGGAATTCCTTCGTTTGTATATCCGCATGAAGGGAGTGTGCGGTCATGCAATTTTTCAAATCAGTGGACTGACCGGCTGATCCATTTGTTGCCTTATCTTGATGAGCCATGCCATGCCGGTATTTATGCTGAGAATGTGAACGGGATTTCCATCGGAGATCCATCCCTGGCTAAGAACAACTTCTCCTTCCTTCAGAGCGGAATTAAGTTATTGAACTCCAGGGCTGTAATCCGAGGGAACAGTTTTCATGACATACCGGTAAGCAATACGCCGGTCTGGCCACCAGCGGAAGCGGCGGTACATTCCATGGGACTGGCAGGTCCGGGAGGCTATGTTGACGGAGTGCTTACCGTTGGGCAGCAGGCCGAAGAAAATGATTTTGCCAATTGCTATTATGGTGTCTATTTTCATGGCATTAAACAAAGCGCGTATGTCATGGCCAACAGGTTTACGGACTGTGTTTATCCTGTTTACGGGACAGATGCGTCTTATCCCGTCTTTGTGATGGACAACATCATGACAACCTACAGTATCGGGACAGATTATCCCGGAGTAGCAATCACAGTGAAGAACGGCGGGTCCAAGTTCAGCGGGATTGATTTGCGCATCATCAACAACAACATCCTGGGGATGCGAAACGGGATTAACATTTCCAATCACAACGGACAGGTTGAGAATATCAATATTGCCATCAATAATATCGTATTCTATGATAAAGATGTCGTCAAAAGGTTTGGGATCAATGTGGAACATTGCTTTCATCCTGACATCTGGGCAAACTACATACACCAGGCAGATCCGCCCGGTGAATCCTTCGTACAGACAATCAGGGGAATACGTATCTCCGAATCCATGCATGGCGTCGTGAATGGAAATTTTATCCATTTTATGGGTTCCGGCATCTATACCAACGGAATTCTCCTCAACACACAGTTTGTATGCAATGTGTCGGACAGTTGTTACCACGGGTTTTTCTTCGGCCCCGGCACGGCACTCTCAAACCAGGGGTTATACTATCCGGGAGATGATGACAACAACGACAACAAATGGGCGGGCGAATACAACTCCCCTACCCAGTCAAAGGTTTCAACCGAAGCAGGCTTTATGCTGCTGTCCAATGTGCAGTATCTGCAGGATTCACTGGGAGATGAAGCATTTAAACTGGATGCAGACATCACAGATTTTTCGCATCCATGTTTTCAAAAGTTAGTTCCAGTTCACAATCCTGATACCAACGAATGCATCTACTTCCATTATATTCCATACAAGGAACTGGACTCCGCAGCACGGGAAAGTTACTTCGGGGACATTTTGCGCAGCAGTAATGAGTATCAGCAATTTTTGCCGGAGTACCGTTCCTATGAGCAGGCCTATTTCCACCAGTACTTTTCCGAATTCCCCGGAAACTTATACCTGGGGGATATGAACGATGCCCAGTACCAGCAGTTCTTTGACAGCCTCTGCAACAGCCAGACCGGCTATATCAATACGATTAAACAGCTGATATCCGAAAACAAAATTGATTCTGCGGCTTCCATGCTGCAATTGCTGGACAATTCTGACCAATGGATTGACAATTACCAGCTTGTATTTACAATTTATCTCAACACCTGGGCAAAAAACCTTTTCGACCTCAGCACCCAGGATAAGGATGATTTAATGGCGGTTGCCCTGCAAACACCCTATGAAGGCGGAGAAGCAGTGTATACCGCAAGGTTGATGCTGAACATTGATCCCGAGGATTATTATGTGCCCTATCGATCACAGGAATCTGGAGGAAACACCTCGTCTAATACACTTAAAATCAAGCCTAATCCCGCAAACAGCAACATAACGATTGAAGTACCTGATGCCAGGAATGAATACTACCTAATCAAATTCCTTACGGAGACAGGAAAACTAATAAGCTCTTCTGAGCAAGTTGCAGTCAATGGACTTGTTCTAATGAATGTTGATAAACTGAGATCCGGATTTTACCTTATCCATATTCAAACAGATAGAATAGTAAAATACACTGGTAAGCTGGTGATTATTAAATAATAAAGCCATGAAAAAGTTTATTACCACTGTATCTGTACTATTGATATCTTATTGGGGCATCACACAATCATTGAATATGATTCCAAATCCGAGCTTTGAGGATTTTAGCAATTGTCCAACATTTCTCTTCCAAATTGAAAGGGCAACACCATGGTTTAGTCCCAACCAGTTATCCGCTGGTTATTATAATAGTTGTTCCAATAATATATTTCCACCTGTAGGTGTGCCTTATAATAATGGAGGATGTAATTATTTAATACCGAAATCAGGAGATGCATATGCTGGTATCTATGCAGAACAAGCACCAGACAATTGGCGAACTTACCTGGAGGTGAAACTGACTGAACCTTTACAAGCTGATAAAAGCTATCATGCAGGATTCTGGATTTGTTTTAATGATTGTCTCTTCCTGGCCATGGACATGGTAGGCATGTATTTCTCCGTTGATTCCGTCTGGTGTCCGCAGAACCAGATCCCGCCCGTATACCTTATCAATGCTGTGCCTCAGGTGAGCAATGCCGTAGGCAATGTACTCACCGACACGGCCAATTGGACACTCATCTCCGGGTATTTTAAGGCCAACGGCGGAGAACAATATCTTGTAATCGGCAACTTCTACCCATGGAACCAGACGACCTGGTACTGGACACAAATGCAGGGTTACCCCAGGGCATATTATTTCATTGATGATGTGTTTGTATATGAAGATTCGCTGACAACACGAGCACCCCAGCAAATTACACCAGCCAAAACCGGCATCAGAATCACACCCAATCCGGCCATTAACCACGTGAGTATTGAAATACCGGATATTGAGAATGAATATTGTATGTTGGAATTTTATTCGGAAACCGGGATGCTGATAAAGCAAACGAGGGCCATTGCTGTTAACGGTCTTATGTCCCTCAGCCTTGAAAACATAAAACCCGGATTCTATCTGATTTATCTTAAAACTGAGAAGATGATAAGTCATTGCGGTAAGTTAGTGATCATCAAATAAGTACTGCGATGAAAAAGTCAATTATCATTTTGTTTATAGCACTGATTAGTAAATTGGGTGTAACACAAAATCAAAACCTGGTACCCAATCCCAGTTTCGAAATTTACAGCTCTTGTCCAGATGCTCATTGTCAGATTGAAAGAGCAATTCCCTGGTTTAAGGGCTGTAGATTTGGCAGCGGTTATTATAACAGTTGTGCTAATTCAGGTGTGGCGCCTTATGTTGGAGTACCATATAATAATAGTTGCAATTATTTACCAGCTAAGTCCGGTAATGCTTATGCAGGTATATTTGCTGAACTTGATCAGTATTATAATACCCGTGTATATCTTGAAGTGAAGCTTACCGAACCCCTGCAGGCAAATACAAGCTATTATGCAGGTTTTTGGATTTGCATGGAAGATTGTTTATACCTTTCAATGGACATGGTTGGCATGTATTTTTCCGTAGATTCCGTCTGGTGTCCGCAGAACCAGATCCCACCGGTTAATCTTATCAACGCGGTCCCCCAGGTGAACAATACACCCGGCAATGTACTCACCGACACGGCCAACTGGACACTCATCTCCGGGTATTTTAAGGCCAACGGCGGAGAACAATATCTTGTGATCGGCAACTTCTACCCCTGGAACCAGACTACCTGGTACTGGACACAGATGCAGGGTTTCCCCCGAGCATATTACTACATTGATGATGTGTTTGTATATGAAGATTCGCTGACAACCTCCCTGCCACCTGACGGTAATGCCGGTTTGCCCGATATCTGTCTTGTTCCTAACCCTGGCACCAACATCATCAGGGTCAGTTCACAATCTCCTGTCAAAGAAGACATTACGCTTATTTTCCAATCAATGGACGGGAATACCGTTAGAGAAATCTTTGTCCCGGCTGAAGGTGCACAGGAAATGATTGACATTACAAGCCTTCCTGCGGGATTTTACCTGGTGAGGGTGCAATGCGGGAAAGTGACACGGACAATATTAAAGTTTATCGTTGTCAGGTGATTCTCTGTATTACAGTCATCTCCCCGGTTTCGTTCCGGGCCTGTTTGGATTGAACCCCACCGGGTATACCCATGCAAAGGCCGAAGAAATTGAAAATGAATCCTTTCATATAATCCTTTCTGACCTTCAACCCTTTCCGGCTTGTTTCTGCCTGCTGCCGTCATTTCCCCGGATACGGTTCCGGGAGGTGGACGTCAGGCAGGATAAAAATCCGCTGTCAACCGCCGGTAATCTTCACTGTACGATCCTTCGCTATCCCTGACGGTTAATACTTCCGCAGCCAAACCGCCATATTCCCGGCTAAACAACATACAAACCCGGTAATATGCCTTTTCCGGCCCGGGTCTGACCCGCAATACCCGCACAGGGAACAATCCGTAACGGGCTGCGGCTGCACAGTACATGGCTTCATCGGAAGCCGGAAGAAGCACCGAAAAATGACCGCCGGGACCCAGCAATCCGGAAACCGCTCCGAAAATTCCATCCAGGGTCAGCGTCAACCCATGTCTCGAAAGGCGTTTCTTCTCAGAGGAGGGTATCAGTGCATTCCGGAAAAAAGGAGGATTACTGATAATCAGATCGTAGCCCCCGGCATGAGGCGGAATCCAGTCCTGAACCGAAGCATGAAATGCTGACAGGCGGCCTGACCATACACTCGCTCTGAAATTCTCCTCCGCCATTTTCACCGAAGGCAGGTGAATGTCAACGGCATCGATTTCTGCCAGGCTTTTTTGCGCCATCATCAGGGCGAGGATGCCGCAACCCGTTCCCACATCCAGGATGCGGGAACAGTTTACCGGGACTGTCCAGGCACCCAGGATCACAGCATCGCTGCTGAGTGGCATGGCACAGTCCGTATCACTGAGACTGAACAACTTGAAGAAGAATGGTTTACGCATAGCGGTCGGCTCCGTGGCTGCTCCTTCAGCCATTCAGATCCACCAGTCCATCGGGAAGTGAAACCTGCAATACCCGTTTTTTTTCACTGAAAGATATGATATATTCTTCCGCTACCGGCAGCAGGATCTCCCGGCTGCCTTTCTCCACTCTGAAAAGGTCCTGACCCGGCCAGCGGAGCACCTCCGTAATGACCCCAATCAGGCCGTGATGAACATCAATCACCTGATAACCTACCACAACATCAGGTTCCCCGGCACTGCAGTCTCCTGATTCCAGGGTTTTCTTCTCAAGATAGACCGGACAGGCGTTCAGTTTCTTTGCATCATCCACTGACCTGACATCCGTAAATAAGATCTTCAGTAAATTGCCGGAAATCTGTTCCAGTTCCCGGATATGAAAAGGGATGATTCCGTCTTCCAGCTCAATAAGCAGGAATTGCAGTTTTTCAGCCGGGAATGGCAGGGGCGATTCGAGGGAAACAAGCAGTTCCCCCGTGAATCCGGTAGTTTTTCTTACCGTACCTGTCCTGTAACAGTCAGCCTTTTCCAGCATGTGATGCCGTTAATGCTCCGGATGACAACAGCAATGATACTCAGTCTTGTCAGGTTTGCGAACGCAAAGCTGTTTAGACTGAGTAATGCCGTACACCGCTATGACACACTTTTTCGCAAAGCTGTTCCGTGTCGGTATATTCATCCGGAAGCTGATGTTTATGTACTCAATACCTTCTGCATGTATAAAGCAAGACAATGCATCCGGCAGGCCGAAGCGGTATTTGGCTGCAGCTTGTTAACCGGCAGATGCTTCGGAGGCGGGCGCTTCGTCAACAGGCTCCTCAGCAACGGACACTTCAGCAGCCGGGCTTTCTTCCGGCAGTGCTGCTTCCGCTTCAGCTTCCACTTCGGCAGCAGCTTCGGCGGCCGCTTCCTTCGCGTATTTCTTTGCGAGGGCTTCGTTTCTGGCCTGGTTGATTTTCGATTCCTGTTCCAGTCGTTTCTTCTGGTCGGTTTTCAAACCAAGGTCAAACTCGTTCTTTTTGGAACGGATGCGGGCCTCTTTGTTTTCGAGCCATTCGGTGAACCTGGATTCGACCTGTTCCATGGTGAGTGCGCCTTTGGCAACCCCTTTCACCAGGTGATGTTTGTACAGTACTCCTTTGTATGACAGGATGGCCTTCACCGTTTCGGTGGGTTGTGCCCCGCACTGCAGCCAGTACAAGGCCCTGTCGAAATCAATCTGAATGTCGGCGGGTCTGGTCAACGGATTATAACTGCCCAGCTTTTCAATAAAGCGTCCGTCACGTGGTGCACGACCATCCGCAATGACAATGTGGTAAAAGGGCATGCCCTTTTTACCCATTCTCTGTAATCTGATCTTCGTTGGCATAATACAATTGTTTTAATGAATTCCCATTCCAGACCGGAGTCATTTGGGGGGTGCAAAGATACAAACATTTCCCTTATTTCCAAATCTTCAGGCCTTTTCCCAAGTTATCAACACTCCCCGGGCCAATCCGGCAATTATGGCTACTTTTAGCCCGCAGAAAGCCTGTCGTCACTATGGAAGAAATCATCACAGCACCTGCCGGAACAACCAACATTCCGGCATTTACCCATTTACATGTTCACACCCAGTATTCATTCCTGGACGGGGCTGCGAGCATACCCGGACTGATCGCCAGGGCACTTGAACTGGGCATGCAGGCCCTTGCCATCACCGATCATGGCGCCATGTACGGAGTGCTGGAATTTTTCCAGGAGGCAAAGGCGGCCGGTCTGAAGCCCATCCTGGGGATAGAAACCTATGTGGCCCGCAACGGAAGATTCAGCAAACAGGGAAAACCCGACCGCAGCGGATATCACCTGATCCTGCTCGCCAAAAACCTGCAGGGATACCATAACCTGTGCCGATTGAGCTCCCTGGCTTTTCTGGAAGGATTCTATTATACCCCGCGCATTGACAAGGAAATCCTGCGTCAGTATCATGAAGGGCTTATTGCCTGCTCGGCCTGCCTGGGCGGAGAGATCCCCAAAACCCTGGCCAACCATGGCATGAAAGCTGCCGAAGAAGCTTTGAAGGATTACCTCGACATTTTCGGCGACGACTTTTACCTGGAACTCCAGCGGCACGGATTGCAGGAACAGGAGGCCGTCAATGCCGGCCTTCTGGAACTGTCGGAAAAATATGGTGTGAAGGTCATCGCCACCAACGACGTACACTTCATTACAGCGGAAAACCGGGAAGCACACGACATCCTGATCAGGCTCAACACCAACAGGGATGAAGAAGAAGGCGGCATGGTATACAGCGGGCAGGAATACCTGAAATCCCCCGCGGAAATGCAGGAACTTTTTGCCGGTCTGCCACAGGCCATCGCCAATACCCAGGAGATCACCGGGAAAATTGAAGCCTTCAATATAGAACACGATGTGATGCTTCCTGATTTTCCGGTACCAGAACGTTTCGATTCCGGGATCGCCTACCTCAGGCACCTGACCTATGAAGGCGCCCGCCGGTTATACCCGGAGATCAGCCCGGAAATAGAACAACGAATTGAATACGAGCTGAGTGTGATCACCGAAAAACACTTTGAAGGCTATTTTCTGATCGTGGCGGACTTCATCAGTGAAGCCCGCAAGATGGGGGTGCTGGTGGGTCCCGGACGCGGATCGGCCGCCGGTTCCGTGATCGCATACTGCACCGGTATCACCACCATAGACCCTATCCGCTATAAGCTGCTGTTTGAAAGATTCCTCAATCCCGACAGAGAATCCATGCCCGATATCGATGTGGACTTCGATGATGCGGGCCGGGAAAAAGTGCTCAGGTATGTCACCCAAAAATACGGGGAATCACGGGTTTCGCAAATCATCACCTTCGGAACCATGGCTGCCAGGATGTCGATACGCGATGTATCCCGTATCCTGCAACTGCCGCTGCCTGAAGCCGATAAGCTGGCTAAAATGATAGAGCCCGGACAGGATTTGAAAACTGCCCTGAAAAAGAACAGGGCACTGGCAGAAACCTATGAAAGGGGTTCCCAAACCACGAGAAAAACCCTCGAACTCGCCCAGGTGCTGGAAGGATCCGTCCGGCAAATGGGAACCCACGCCTGTGGCGTGATTATCGGTCCCGACGACCTGATCAACCATATCCCTCTCACCATATCGAAAGATACCGGGCAGGTAATCACCCAGTTCGAAGGAAAGCTCATGGAGAAAGCGGGCATGCTGAAGATGGATTTCCTCGGATTGAAAACCCTTTCCATCATAAAATCAGCCGTCGAAAACATCAGGATCAGGCATGACATCACCCTGGATACAGAAACCATCCCCCTTGATGATCCATTGACCCTGGAATTGTTTCAGAAAGGAGATACCGTAGGCATCTTCCAGTTTGAGTCGGACGGGATGAGAGCCTACCTCAAACGACTGAAACCCAGTAGTATAGAAGATCTCATCGCCATGAACGCCCTGTACAGGCCCGGTCCCATCGACATGATCCCCCAGTTTATCAACCGGAAACACGGAAGAGAAAAGGTGGAATACCCACACCCCATGCTCGAAGACATCCTGAAACCCACTTACGGCATCATGGTGTACCAGGAACAGATCATGCAGGCTGCCCAGATACTGGCTGGTTTCACTCCCGGCAATGCCGATGAGTTGCGAAAGGCCATGGGGAAAAAGATTGCCAGCAAGATGGAAGAAAAGAAGGGACAATTTCTGGAAGGTGCTGCAAATAAAGGCATTGAAAAGGAAAGGGCACTGAAGATCTTCGGCTTTATGGAGGAATTCGCCAAATACGGATTCAACCGTTCCCATTCCGCAGCCTATGCCATCCTGGCTTTCCGCACCGCCTATCTGAAAGCCCATTACCCGGCCGAATTCATGGCCGCCATTCTCACGCACAACCTCAGCGACATCACAGAGCTGACCTTTTTTGCCGATGAATGCAAACGCCAGGGCATCGCCGTACTCGGGCCCGATGTGAACGAATCCATGCTGGAATTCTCCGTCAACCGCAAAGGGGAAATCCGTTTCGGACTGGCAGCCATCAAAGGTCTCGGCGAAGGAGCCGTCGAAAACATCATTGAGGAAAGGAAGGCCAACGGCCCCTACGACGGCCTGTTCGACTTCATCCGGAGGATCAACCTGCGCACCGTCAATAAAAAATCCCTGGAAGCCATGGCAATGGCCGGTGTATTCGACAACTTCCCGGGGATACACGGCGCCATGTTCTTCCATAAAGAAGGCCATGATGAAACCACCTTCCTCGACAAGCTGATCCGTTTTGCCAATACACAGGCAGCCAACACCCAGGCAGCGCAGCAGCAACTTTTCGAAGAAACCAGCATGCGGCAAACCCTTGAACTGGCACTGCCCAAATGCGAAGCATGGTCGTACCTGGAAAAACTGAAGTTCGAAAAAGAAGTGACGGGCTTTTATATGACCGGGCACCCCCTGGAAGCCTTTACAATCGAAATGAAACACTTCTGCACACTGACCCTTGACCAGTTGAAATCCAATCTGTTACATTACAGGAACAAGGAAGTCCGATTCGCAGGCATTATCACCCTGGCCACCCATAAAACGGCTAAAAACGGGAAACCATACGGGAGTATCACCTTCGAAGACATCCATGATTCCTTTTCCATGACTATGTTCTCCGAAGATTACCTCAAAGTGAAACACCTGCTGCAGGAAGGCAATTTCGTGTTTGTCAGGGCGAAAATCGAACCGAGGTTTAATAATCCCGACCAGTATGAACCGCGTATCATCGCCATGCACCTGCTGGCCGAAACACTTGACAAAATGGTAAGGGAAACCACCATCATCATCGACAGCCAGGAAGTGAATGAACCCTTTGTAGATGAACTGAAAAAGACCCTGCTCGGACATCCCGGCACTTCCAGGCTGAAAGTCCAGGTAACCGACAACCTCGACGAACTGTCGGTTTCCTTTACCAGCCGCATGAAGGTCAATTGTACGGAATTGTCGCGTAAACTGGAGAAAATGAAAGAGATACAATACAAATTCAATTGAATTGTTATTTCTTTCACAATTCTTTGGTTTTTTCTTTGCAGATCGGCATGCAAGCATTAAGTTTGCACTTTGAAACATATTTACATTTAAAAATATAGTTTATGGCCATTACCTTAACTGACGCAAATTTTGAAGAACTGGTCCTGAAGTCAGACAAGCCTGTATTAATCGATTTCTGGGCCGAATGGTGCGGTCCCTGCCGTATGGTCGGCCCCATTGTGGAAGAACTCTCCCGTGAGTACGACGGTCAGGCCGTCATCGGCAAGATCAATGTTGACGACAATCCGGGCGTAACCATGAAATACGGAATCAGGAACATCCCGACCCTGCTGTTCTTTAAAAACGGAGAAGTTGCCGACAAACAGGTGGGTGCAGTGCCCAAGAATGTGCTCGTCAATAAACTGACCGCACTCCTGTAGCAGGCAGCAAGTACCGGTGCCCTGCGGGCACTGCAACCCGGAATGAGGCATGCCGGCCTGTCTGGTTTGGTCTGGCACAAATCCCTCAGGCCGGTATAAAACAATTCCCTTCCTTTGTCGTTCAGAAGGATAACCTTTTTTACAGAAATCCTTCCTCTGGGAATTTTTGACACATATTATTCATTATTAATGCTTTATTAACCGGACATTGGATTTTACCCTGGACCAGACCAAACTTCAGCCCTTCAGCCAGCTTGAGTTCATTGCCAGGCAGGTGGTGGAAGGATTTATCACGGGACTTCACAAGAGCCCCTTCCACGGTTTCTCAGTTGAATTCGCCGAACACCGGCTTTACAATACCGGCGAATCGACCCGTAATATCGACTGGAAGCTTTATGGCCGTACAGACCGCCTCTATGTAAAACGCTATGAGGAAGAAACCAACCTGCGCTGCCAGATCGTAATGGATACCTCATCCTCAATGTATTATCCGGTAAGAGAATCGCCTTCTCTTGACAATCCGAACAAGATTACCTTTGCTGTATATGCAGCCGCGGCCATCATGGCCCTGCTGAAAACCCAGAGAGATGCGGTCGGTCTCACGGTTTTCACAGACAGGATTACGCTTTCCACCCGCTCGAAATCCAACGTCATCCATCATAAATACCTTTACCAGCAACTGGAACAGTTGCTGAAACCCATACCGGTAAGCGAACAGAGAAAAACAACGGCAGCAGCCGTACTCCATGAAATCGCCGACAATATTCACAAACGTTCGCTGGTGGTCATTTTTTCCGACATGATGGAAACCCACGGTCAGGCAGAAGATCTGTTTTCTGCCCTGCAACACCTGCGTCACAACAAACACGAAGTCATTCTTTTCCATGTAGTGGACAAAAACAAAGAGATTGATTTTGAATTCGATAACCGGCCCTACCGTTTCCTTGACCTGGAAACCGGACAGGAACTGAAAGTTCATCCTTCCGAAGTTAAAGAACATTACACCAAAGCTGTAAAAGCCTTCCGGCAGGAACTTTACCTGCGTTGCGGACAATACCGGATTGACCTGGTGGAAGCCGATATCAACCGGGGATTCCGGCAGGTGCTGATGCCCTATCTTCTGAAAAGAGAAAAGCTGTATTGATCAAAAAAAAAGCTGCCCTTATGAGCAGCTTTTTTCTTCAGGAAACGGAAGGTTTAATACCTCTCGCGACGGTTAAAACCACCCTCGCGGTTGTTGTTCCTGCTGAACGTACCTTCGGTACGAGGCCGGGCCTCATTCACGATCAGGGTCTTACCCATGAAATCGGAACCGTTCAAAGTGTCAATTGCCCGACGACCATCAGATTCGTCACTCATCTCAACAAATCCGAACCCCCTGCTCCTCTGTGTAAACTTATCCTTGATAACTTTCGCAGAAGTGACCTCTCCAAACTCCTCGAATAACTCTTTCAGTTCATCGTCTGATGCCTTAAACGGAAGGCTTGCTACATAAATGTTCATTAAAAAAATAAATTAAATAAAACTTGTTGTGGTGCTGACAGCCCGGGGCTGTCCAAACCTCCACGCAGCAAATGTAACACAATAACAATACAATCCTAACTATTTAACAAAAATTAATTTTTGCCTTACTTCTTTTTAGGTACCTTTGCGGTTGTACAAAGAACTACTTCAACTACCTGATTAACTGATCTTTACATTTGGAATGAAGAAAGCCGGATCTATTATCCTACTATGGTTTATCTTAGCCCCCGGTCTGCGGGCTCAAAGTTCGATAGACCTGAAAATCAATGAGATACTTGTCCAAAACGATTCCGGATATATCGATGATTTCGGACAACACAGTCCCTGGATAGAAATTTTCAATACTGCCTTCAATTATGTGGACATCGGAGGCTGTTACCTGACCAACGACCCCTCCAACCCCAGAAAATACCCCATCCCCAAAGGTGATCCCCTCACCAGGATCGCCCCGCGCAATTATATAGTCTTCTGGGCCGCCAACCAACCCACCCACGGTATCAGGCATCTGAACTTCGACCTCCGGGACAGCCGTTTTCTCGCCCTTTACGATGCCGATGGCCGGACACTGATCGACAGCCTGTCCTGGGGCCCGCAGAACGCCGGCATATCATACGGAAGAACAGAAGATGGCAGCCTGCCATGGGCTCACCTGCCGAAAAATACACCGAACGCGAATAACAACACTGAGCCCAAAACAAGTGCCGCCCAGCAGTTTCAGCAAATCGACCCGGTAGGGATCGGTTTGGCCGCCATCGCCATGTCAGTCGTCTTCCTGGTGCTGCTGATGCTGTTCATCATCTTTAAGAATTTCTCCAATGCCTTTATCTTTATGGAGAAACGCAAAGAAAAGAAACAACGGTCCCTGGGCAGTGCCGGATTTCCCCCGGATGAGAACCTGGTGGCCGTCGGACTGGCTATTCACCTGTATATCAAAGAGATACAAGAACATGAAGATTTAATCCTCACCATTAAGAAAGTATCCCGGACATACTCTCCCTGGAGTTCAAAAATATACGGCATCGGAGGCTGGCCCAGGCACTGATCCCGCTAAAAATCCATGTCATGAAAGGCATCTTCGACTTCCTCTCCCACCACCTGCAGCAGTTTCTGACCTACACTGCCTTTGCCAACTTCACCATCGGCCATGTGATCATGATCCTGGTCGGCCTGTTCTTCATCTACCTGGCCATCCGAAAAGAATATGAACCCCTGTTGCTTATTCCTATCGGGTTTGGTATCCTGATCGGGAATGTGCCTTTTTACCCCGGACTGAAAATTGGAATCTATGAAACCGGCAGTGTGATGAATTACCTGCATTTCGGGGTGTTGCAGGGTGTTTACCCCCCGCTGATCTTTCTCGGTATCGGTGCCATGACGGATTTTTCGGCTTTGATCTCCAATCCCAGACTGGTGCTGATCGGGGCGGCCGCCCAGCTCGGCATCTTCGGTGCATATATGATTGCACTCCAGCTGGGATTCAATGCATCCGAAGCCGGCGCCATCGGCATCATCGGAGGAGCCGACGGACCCACAGCCATCTTCCTGTCGTCGAAACTGGCACCCGACCTGATGGGCGCCATCGCCATCTCAGCCTACTCATACATGGCCCTCGTCCCGGTGATCCAGCCCCCCGTCATGCGCCTGCTCACCAGCCGCAGGGAAAGACTGATACGGATGAAAGCGCCCCGCCAGGTTTCCAAAACGGAAAAAGTCCTGTTCCCCATCGTCGGACTGCTCCTCACCACCTTCGTCGTCCCCTCCGGTATGCCCCTGCTCGGAATGCTCTTTTTCGGCAACCTGCTCAAAGAAAGCGGCGTCACAAAACGGCTTGCCGATACGGCCAAAGGACCCCTGATCGACATCGTCACCATCCTGATCGGTCTAACCGTGGGAGCCAGTACCCAGGCCACCACCTTTCTCACGGCCAAATCCATCGGCATCTTTGCCCTGGGAGCCATTTCCTTTGTGATTGCAACCATGGGTGGTGTACTTTTCGTTAAACTCATCAACCTCTTCCTCAAAGAAGGCAATAAGATCAATCCCCTGATCGGCAATGCAGGTGTTTCCGCCGTACCCGACAGTGCCAGGGTATCCCAGGTAGTCGGATTGGAATACGATCCCAAGAACCACCTGCTCATGCATGCCATGGGACCCAATGTGGCAGGGGTGATCGGAAGCGCCGTGGCCGCCGGGGTATTGCTCAGCTTCCTGAGCTGATATTCCGACACGGAATCATTTTGCGAAAAAGTTGATCAAGTACATGCACGGTATTACTCAGTCTAAACAGCTTTGCATTCGCAAACCTGTCGAGCCTGAATATCAATCATGCCAGACCGGCAAAACTCAATTTTTTATCATATACCGAATGAACAAAGGAATGCGAAAAAAAGTGTTTCCAGAGTCATCGCCATAATTGAATCTAAAAGAAAATTGGTACGCATTTTCATAAAACGTCAGTATTTTTCCTGCAAATATACCGACACGGAACAGCTTTGCGAAAAATTGTGTAATCAAGGTGTACGGCATAACTCAGTCTTCACTGGTTCTTTGCAGCAATGCGCAGCATTGGTGCTTAGAACCAGGAATGCCGTACACTGTATTGAAGCACGCTTATTGCACATTGCTTTACTGTGTCGGTATAAACAGCTTTGCATTCGCAAACCAGTCAAGACTGAGTATAAATTGATTTACTATTGATTTTGACGTAAATTTGCAACTTAAAGTTTCGATATTACGCAATGAACATGAAATCACGACAGTTAACATCCATACTCTCCTCCTTAAAAAACCATCCGCTGGGAAGGATCATTGTGCTGACCGGAGCCAGGCAAACCGGTAAAACCACGCTGGTCAGGCATTGCTTTAACGAATACAAATACCTTGACATTGAAGATCCTGTAATGCGAACACAATATGCTTCACTTACCGCTTCGCAATGGAATCTTCATTTTCCCTTTGCAATCCTTGACGAGGTTCAGAAATCTCCTTCACTAGTAGAAACGGTTAAATCGGTTCACCAGTTGAATGAGCATGCCCGGTTTGTACTGCTTGGTTCCGCCCAGCTTCTGCTTCTGGAGAAAACCCGGGAAAGTCTGGCCGGCAGATGTATTATTCAGGAGATGTATCCCCTCACTATTCCTGAGTTGCTCACTGAATCATGGGACAAGCCCCCTGTACCTTCCGTCTTTCAGCAACTGCTTGGTGAAGGAATTTTGAAAGTCCGCTATCCGTCTTTCACTTTTGATCCGGAATATGCCGCAAAGCAGGCAACATTTGACTATTATCTGAGATTTGGCGGCTATCCTGCACTCATAACACCCGGACTCACAGATCAGGAAAGGACAGAATGGCTCAGGGACTACGTGAGAACATATCTGGAGAGAGATATCAGGGACCTTGCTGCATTCAGATACTTAGAACCCTATGTAAGAATTCAGCAGATCTCGGCACTGTTAACCGGTCAGTTGATAAATCAGGCTTCCTTGGGAAAAGAAGCAGGGGTGTCCTCAATGACTGCACAAAAATTCCTGCATTATTTGGAATTGAGCTATCAGACATTTTTTTTGCAGTCGTGGAGCAGGAACAAATTAAAACGCCTTGTGAAAGCACCAAAACTGCATTATCTCGATCCCGGAGTCCAGCGCACCATTACCAACAACCATCAAGGAGAATTGCGTGGCAATGAATTTGAAAGTGCCGTTGTGGCAGAACTATTCAAACAGGCACATTACATGCAAAAGAAATTCCCGTTCTTTCACCTGCGAACTTCTGACGGCCGGGAAATCGATCTGCTGATAGAAACTGAAACAGGCTATATTGCCATTGAGATTAAAAAGTCGCATAACATCATTGAACAGGACACCCGTCATTTTGAATCGCTTGAAGTGATCCTCGATAAGCCACTTTTGCAACGTTTGATTCTTAGCAATGATAACCGGATCAGGACACTGGGCAGAAACGTCACCACCATTCCTGCCGCCTGCTTCCTTAGTCCCTCGGATTAATCCCTGCGCTTTCCTATTTTTGTCAGGCAAGATGACAGCGGCATGAAACCTGGTTCACCTAAACTTAAGACAGTTGTTATCGAAGACGACAAACAAGCCTGCGAGGCATTGGTGATGATGATCTCCGCACGGAAAGACATCATGATGGCAGGCACAGCAGGATCGGTGGAAGACGGCATCCGGCTGCTTGAAAAAGCTAAACCGGATCTGGCCTTTCTCGACATCGAACTTACCGACGGCACTGCTTTCGACCTGCTTGACCGCACCAGGACCCATACGACACTTCCCCGTATTGTTTTTACGACCGTACACGACCGCTATGCCATCCGGGCCTTCAAATATGCAGCCTTCGATTACCTGCTCAAACCCGTGGAAGCCGGTGAACTTGCCGCCTGCCTCGACCGCGTGCAGGAAAGCAGCCAGCATGAAAGCAGGAGAGAACAGGTCGAATCCCTGCTCCAACAGATCAAACCCGCCGGTCAGATCCGCTTTAACGTGCGCAATGGTTTCATCCTTGTGAATCCCGATGACATCCTTTACGTGATGGCTGACAGCAATTACAGTGAAATCTTCTTTACGCCCGACCACTGTGAGATCGTGACCACCCACCTGGGCAGGATGGAAGAAATCCTCCCGCCGGGACGTTTCTTCCGTATCAGCCGCTCGGTGCTGGTCAACCTTCGCTTCCTCAAACGCGTCAATACCCTCAGCTGCTCCTGCACCCTGCTGAAAGACGGGAAAAGCGTCACCCTTCCATGCAGCCTGAAACAGATCGTGAACCTGAAAAAGATCTGAACCGCTTCCCATGGCAAGTACCGTCCTTCCCTCAAAAAACATCGCCATTCACTCATTTAGCACGCAGTTAACACCGGAGTAATCAGTTTTTTCTTTACTTTGGAGTCCTCAAATCCAACAAGTAAAGCAAGCCATAATGATTATCCGGGTAAAACCAATACTCTTACTGATCTTTATTATCAGCGGCCTCAAAGCCTTTCCACAGCAGGACTACTACTGGGTGGGCGGGACAGGCAACTGGGACAACCTGGCCCACTGGTCGGATGTTTCAGGCGGAAGCTATCCATCGGCTTCCTTTTCGAGCCTTCCCGGGCCCGCCGACAACGTCTTTTTCAACGATGCATCCTTTAACTCTCCCAATGATACCGTCACACTATACAGCACGGTAGAGATACATGACATGATGTGGGAGAATTACCAGGATACCGTTACCTTTTTCGGTCCCGGAGGTCTGTTTATCCGTGGCTCATTGCAGTTTTGTGCAAAGATGAGGGTGAAATACCAGGGCGACACCCGCTTCCTTTCGAACGACACAGAGACCATCACCATGAACGGAAACTGGATCCCTGCCAGTTGTTTCTTTTTCGGAGACGGAACCTGGAACCTGCTCGACGATTTCATCGTTACATACTCCATCAACCTCGATAAGGGCAGCCTGATCTCCAACAGCTGGGATGTAACCTGTTCCCGCTTTACATCCACTTCCGTTTATCAGCGCTATTTAGACCTCGGTGATTCCTATGTGACCATTACTGCCGGGAATACGGGTAATACAGGGGAGAACTATGCCTGGGACGTCAGAAATACTTCCACCATCACCCTGGTCACCGGAAATCACTCCCAGATACACCTGTACGGTGCGGCCAGCAACATTTTCGGTTCCACCATGCATGCAGGATCCCACCTGAAGTATGACCTGGTACACTTTCATATCTCACCCGGCAAATTGCTGGTAGCCGACAATGTCATTGTGGATTACGACTCTTCAAACTATGATGTCACATTCGACGGTGTTGGTTACATCATCGGAGATTCCAGCGATATTTACAATGCGCAATTTTACGGTACCGGCTATATTGACGGGAATGTCAACAATTACCACAATTGCCTCTTCTGGGCTGACGGATACATCAACGGCAACTACAGTAATTACAACCTGGTAACCATCAGGGGTAACGGATGGATCGGCAACCTCTCCCTTGTCGGAAGGAACGTGAATTACAACGACTTCAATGTGGTGGACATCTACCACCAGGGCAGGGTGTACGGAGATTACAACACCTTTAACCAGCTTCTTTTCTCCACACATCCCAACGGCTGCGGATGCGGATGCTGCGGCCACCTTGAAACCGGCGAACTGCATGCCAATTTTAACACAATCCATCAGAAAATGGAATTTAACCGTGACGGCTATGTGTTTGGCGGGCAAAACTATTTCGATTCCACTTATTTCTGGCATAACGGATGGGTGCTGCAGGGCAGCAATACTTTTTACGACCTGAATATCAGGAGAATCCATGCCTGCGGTTGTTCTTGCCTTTCTTACTATGCCAATACACTTACCATACAGTCCGGTAACACACAACATATTCTGGACGACCTTAGCTATTGGGGCGATTACCGCTGTATGCGCTCCTACCTCAGATCCTCCGACACCGCAGTACAGGCCTTTCTCCTGTCAGACAGTGTGCTGACACTCGATTACATGGCCATACGGGGCATCATTGCACAAAATCCGCAGCTCCTTCCCGATTCAGCCCTCCGTTCGGAAGACCTGGGAGGCAACCAAAACTGGTTCTTCGATCCTTACCTGCACCTTCACCCTGATACCATTATCATTGACAGTGTATCTCCCTGTTACAATTCAGTCAACGGCAGCGTGCAGTTCATCATGACCGGGGGAGTGGCGCCTTACCAGTACAGCACCAACTGGCCATGGACCTGGTGTGAGCCGCAATGGTACGCCACGAATACTTTCAATGGTTTTGGCGCAGGAAGTCACGTTTTTTACATCAAAGACAAATACGGCTGCCGTTTCGACAGCAGCTTTGTTACGCCGGGTCCGCCAATTATCACCCTGTACCAGAATACGGTGGTCACCCACGTTAGCTGCTACGGAGCCAACGACGGTACCATTACCATCTTTGCTCAGGGAGGCACTGGTCCTCTCACTTACAGTCTGAACAATGTCACTTACCAGGACACAAACTTTTTCGGAGGCCTGGCGCCATCGCCCGTAAACGGCTATTATGTCGTGTATGTGAAAGACAGTGTGGGATGTGTGCGCAGCTTCGGCAATTATGTGATCACCCAGCCACCGCCGCTCCTCCTGACAGTCGGTGGTGGTGACATCAGCATTGAATGTCACGGCGACAGCACGGGTCTGCTGGTAGCCATTGCTTCGGGCGGAACACCTCCCTATACATATATTTATATGGGTCCCATCAACCTGGGATGGCCTTATCCTAACGACACTATCATTACAACGGAAGATTCCATCCTCGTGCATGCTGGCACCTACAGGGTGAAAGTGATTGATGCGAATGGCTGCGAGAAGCAGTCGGGCAATATCCAGCGAAACGAACCGACAGCCATTGACATTGAATTTGCCACGGGAGCTGCCGACTGCTTCTCCAACACCGGCTTCTGGGCTACGGCCAACGTAAGCGGAGGATCACCGGCTTTTCCGCCCGAACCGCCCTATACCTTCCTCTGGAGCAACGGGGCCACCACCCAGACCATCAGCAACCTGGTGCCCGGTGATTATACAGTCACCGTTACCGACGGTTATTTCTGCACCATGGTGGATACGGTTACCATCAAACAACTCGACGACACCATCATTGCCCAGAATGTATTTTGTTATGCAGGCAATACAGGTGTGGCGACCGTTGTGGCGGCAGGAGGCACCAATACCGTGGCCAATCCTTACACCTATCTCTGGTCCACCGGCTCTACAGCCCCCACCATCTTCAACCTGACCACCGGCTGGTATTTCGTTACCGTGACCGACGGGGACGGCTGCGAATTGTCGGATTCCGTTTTCATTGACCAGCCGGATACTTCGGTGTATCTGCAGTTCACCAGCGACAGCACGCTCTGTAACGGCATGGGCGGCGGCTGGGCCGTGGTACATCCCAACGGCGGAACACCGCCCTATGAGATCCTCTGGTCTACCGGAGAAACCACCGACCATATCCTCAACCTCAATGCAGGAACCTATACCGTGACTGTGACAGACAACAACCATTGCACCAAATCAGGACAGATTACCATCTTTGAACCCCTGCCGGGTATCGTCACCTTCGCCACAGGCAATATCGACTGCGACACGGCGGGTTACTGGATTAAAGCCTTTGTGCAGGGGGGCACGGCTCCCTTCACTTACACCTGGAGCCCGGTCACATCGGCTGCTGACTCGGTGTACGGGCTGATGGCGGGAACCTACAGCGTGTCGGTCACCGACAACAACGGATGTAACTATTACGGCACCGTTGTAATTGCACCCCTTGAGGTGGAAGCGGATGTGCATGATGTGGACTGCTTCGGAGGAAACACCGGCTGGGCCCTTGCACATCCTTCCGGAGGTACGGCACCTTACAGTTATCAGTGGCAGGCACTTCCCGCAGGCAACATCATCGGCCTTGCACCAACCGTGACCGGTCTCGATACCGGCGTGTACGTGGTGATCGTGACCGACTCAAGCCTGTGTTGGGTCAGCGACACCATTACAGTCGGTCAGCCCGCGGGTGCCCTTCAGCTCAGTGTCACCCATACCGATTTAAACTGCTACGGGGCCTGTAACGGAACAGCAGGCGTCATCCCCAATTTCGGCACCTCACCTTACGGCATCCCTGTATGGTCGAACGGAAGCAATACCTTTACCGGCTGGAGCCTGAACAACCTCTGTGCGGGCGCTTACACGGTTTCCGTCACGGATGCCAACAACTGCCTGGCCATCAATTCCGTTACCCTTTTGCAGCCACCCCAGCTGCTGATTACTGCCATTCAAAAAGAAGATCCCCTGTGCAATGAAGCGGGTTTCTTCGGCAGCATCACCATCACCGCACAGGGAGGCAGCGGCGTGCTTGAATACTCCATTCACGGCTTGTCCGGCCCCTTCCAGGCAGGCAATCAGTTCACCGGTTTGGGTACCGGATCCTATACGGCCATCGTGAAGGACGCCAACCAGCCCGCATGCTATTCCGCAACCCAGTCCGTCAGTATTACCCCGCCCCCGGTACTCAGCCTCAGCCTGAGCGGACAGGGACCCAGCATCAACGGCGGCAGCAACGGATTCATCAATGCAACAGCTGGCGGAGGAACCAGTCCGTACGGCTATCTCTGGAACACAGGCGCCACCACACCTAACCTGAGCGGACTTCCCGCGGGAACCTATACCCTGACCCTGACAGATGCTCACGGCTGCTTCGTTGTCAAGAGTTTGACACTTTACCAACCCGACCAAATGGTGTTGAACCTGGTATCCACCAACATCAGCTGCAACGGAGCTGCCGACGGGACAGCCACGGCCACTGTCACGGGAGGTGTAGCGCCTTACCAATTCGTGTGGAATCCCGGTCCTACCGTGTCCAACAGCACCGGTATCCACACCCGCAACAACCTGGCACCCGGAACCTATGCACTTACTGTTACCGACAACAGCGGCGTGGTAAGAACCGGCAGTGTAAGCATCAGCCAACCACCGCCATACCAGCTTGTTTTTAATCATTCACCCCATATCTGCGACCTCAGCAGCAACGGCTATGCTGCAGTGACCGTCAGCGGCAACACCCCGCCCTATACCTACCAGTGGAATGCTGCCGCCGGTGCAACCACCGACTCGATCTATCAGCTTACTGCCGGCACTTACACCGTAACTGTAAGAGACAGCAGGAACTGCACCACGCAGGGAAGTGTCAATATCACCTACTGGTCGCTGCCTGTGGCAGTTTTTCATACCGATACGGCCTGCCTGGGTAATCCCAATGTATTCAGCAACCTCTCCTATGGCACTCCATATCAAATAGATACCTCATACTGGAACTTCGGCGACGGCAACCTGGGATTCACTGCCTTCCCCGGCATGGGAACCGGCCATATTTACGCGAGTCCGGGCACCTATACATCCCAGCTTTATGTGAAAGACACCAACGGCTGCCTGTCGGCTCCCGTCAACAGGAACGTCCTGGTATATCCCATTCCCGAGGCTGCCTTTGAAGCAGAACCCGCATGCTTCGGACAGCCGGCACATTTCTACGACGGCTCCACCAATTCCATGGGACTCATCACCCAGCGTATCTGGATCTTCGGCAATTACGACACCGTCTATAACCAGCTTTACCCCTCCTATATCTTCCCGGCATGGGGTGAAGACAGTGTGAAACTGATCATCCGCAACACCATCGGCTGCTCGGATTCGGTCAGCCATGCCGTTCAGACCGACTCCCTGCCCCATCCCTCCTTTACTTACGACAACCTTTATTGTACCGAAGGACAGGTACAGTTTACCGATGCCTCCCTTCCCAATGGTTCACCCCTGGCATCCTGGTTTTGGGAGTTCGGAAACAATTACGCTTCCACTGCCCAGCATCCCGTCTTTGTTTTCGGAAGCGCTGACACGACTTACCTGGTAAGCCTCACGGCCACTTCAGCCAGAGGCTGCAGCGATACCCTAAGCCTGCCCGTATATGTCAGTCCGCCCTTCCGGGCAGCATTCACTGCCGACACCGCCTGCTGGGGTAGCCCTACCTACTTCAGCGATACGGTTTTGTCTCCTTTCGGCGACAGCATCACTTCCTGGATATGGGACTTCGGCGACGGCAGCAGCTCCTTTGATCCCGGTCCCTCACATACGTACCTCTACCCCGGCATTTACACGGTTTTCCTGCTTGCGACCGACCTGCACCAGTGTGAACAACTGGTCATGCAACAGGTAGTGGTCGATTCCATTCCTGAGGCAGCCTTTGAGTACAGCCTGCCATGCGATCAGGATACCGTTTACTTCACTGACCTTTCCATCCCCCATGCCTCGTCAATCGTCACATGGGCATGGAGTTTCGGCGATCCGGGAAATCCGCTCTCCTACTCGCTGGAACAGAACCCGGCTTACCATTATCCGGGTCCCGGACAATATACCGTCAACCTGACAGTGACCGATGAAAAGGGATGCCAGCATACCCATACCCGGGTGATTACCGTGCAGGCGCTCCCCGAAGCTGCCTTTATTACCGATGCCGCATGCCAGGGAGAAGCCGTCCACTTCACCGACCTTTCCCAAAGCAATATCACTTCATGGGAATGGGACTTCGGGCTGATAAATTCCAGCCTTGATGTGTCTTCACTCCAGCATCCTGAATTTATCTATCCCGATGCCGGCACATACACTGTCAGGTTGATTGTAGAGAACAACAACGGTTGTAGAGACACAACCTACAAGCAAGTCACCATACAACCGAAACCATCCGCCAACTTCCTGAATATCAATATTTGTCAGAATGAGACCATACAGTTCAACGACCTCAGCGTGTCCGGTGTTTCAACCATCACCAACTGGTCGTGGAACTTCGGCGAGCCGGTTTCCGGGTTCAACAACCTTTCTTTCGACCAGCATCCCGGCCATCAGTATTACCAGGCAGGAACCTATGCCGTACAGCTGATCGTGGCTGATGCGAACGGATGCCGGGATACCGTGGTGAAGAACATCATGATATATCCGCATCCTCTGGCCAATTTCAACCCACTTGACGTCTGCCACGGAACCCCCACCCAGTTCAGCGATCTTTCCGTCCCCGTTTACGGCAGTCTTGCATCATGGCAGTGGGATTTCGACGACATGACCTCCTCCACCCTCCAGCACCCGGTCCACCTGTACCCCATCCCCGGCACATTCCAGGTCAGCCTGGTCGTTTCCAACAGTCAGGGCTGTTCCGATACGGTAAGCAGGACAGTGCAGGTGTTTCCGCGTCCGGATGCCGCTTTCAGCTTTAATGATCCCTGTGTGGAAGGTCAGACATCGTTTCAGGATAACAGCAATCCCAACGCCCTCTTCCTTGCATCCTGGCTCTGGAACTTCGGTGATCCGGCTTCCGGTTTCGGAAACTTCTCCGCCCTGCAAAACCCGTTTCACCTTTACGGCGGCCCCGGCAGTTATCCTGTCAGACTGATCGTAACCAACTCCAACCAGTGCAGTGATACAGTCATTAATACCGTGACAGTAGGCCCTCCGCCTGCGGTGAATTTCGGATACACCAAAGTGTGCCGGGGGTTGCCGACCGTGTTTTCCGATTCAACTGAATCATCGGTAGGCGGACTGGCTCAATGGCAATGGAATTTCGGCGACGGCTCCGCCATTGTGTACCAGCAGAATCCGGTACATACCTATACCAATGCCGGAACGTATTATGTCAGCCTCCTTGTCACTGATATCAACGGATGCCAGCGAAGCATAACAAAGGAGATCATCGTGTATCCCCTGCCCAATCCTAGCTTCCAGGCCTCTCCGCTTTGCACCGGGCAGCCGGCATATTTCACCAATTACTCCAACGGAGCAGGTGCTCCGGTGGTTAATTACACGTGGAATTTTGGCGATCTGCTTACACTCGACGATTCCAGCCACCTGGAACACCCCGAATATACCTACAATGTGCCGGGCACATACAATGTACTGCTTAGCATTGCCAACAGCCGGGGTTGCGTAAACCAGATCAGCCAGACCATTGTCATTGAAGAAAGCCCTGTGGCACACTTCCTTTTCGACACTGACCAGTGTACCAACGAAGCAGTACATTTCACCGATATCTCCTATTCACCTGCCAACAACATTCAATCCTGGCACTGGAATTTCGGCGACGGACAGACTTCCTCCGCACAAAATCCCATACATTATTTCACCCTCAGCGGGACCTATTATGTACAGCTTACTATTGAAACCCAAACCGGCTGTGTGAGCCAGATTACACAGACTATGGTGGTGTATCCCCCGCCTGTGGCTTCCTTTGAGCATTTTCCTGCCTGTGAGGATAAGCTGGTGCAATTCAACGGCTTTGCAAGCGGAATGAACCTGCCAGTCACGGACTGGTTGTGGAATTTTGCCGACGGCAGCTGGGACAATACTCAAAACCCTCAGCATGTCTTCCAGACAGCGGGAACATATTACGTTTCACTTACTGTGACAGATTTTAAAGGTTGTACGGACACCTACATTTACCCAGTCGTTGTGCATCAGAATCCCGCGGCCAATTTCGTGCATACACAGAATTACTGCCAGGGAACACCGGTGTGTTTCTCAGATATATCCAATACCTTCACCCTGCCGGTACTCTTCAGGAAATGGATTTTCGGAGATCCCTTGTCGGGTGCGGCCAATTTCTCCAATGCCTCTGAACCCTGTCACCAGTTTTCAACCCCCGGCTGGTACGATGTCAGCCTGGTCATTGTTGACCAGAACCTCTGTTCCGATACGGTGTCCCTTCCCGTACTGAACAAACTTCAACCCCTTGCCGGCTTTACGTACGATACTGTTTGTCTGGGCGATTCAACGCATTTTATCAATCTTTCCGACGGGAATGGTGCCAGCATTACGAACTATCAGTGGAATTTCGGCGATCCCGCTTCTTTGGGACAAAACACGGCCTTCACCTTTGAACCGGTCCATCAGTTCACCGCCGCAGGCTTGTTTGAAGTAAGCCTTATTGTGATTGACTCACTTTCATGCAGAGATACATTGAAACACAATATTTTTGTACGCAGCCTGCCTGTCCCCTCCTTCACCCACACCAACCTCTGCCTGGATGATACCATACAGTTCACCAGCCAGTCATCCTCCGTCAACGGACCCGTCACTTCCCTGCTCTGGACATTCCCCGACGGCAGCCAGTCAAACCTGCCGGTCGCCACTTATGTTTTCCCGGGAAGCGGTACTTATCCGGTTCAACTCCAGGTGACGGACGCCGCCGGATGTTCTTCCGTCCTGTCGCAGCAAATCCATATGCACAACCTTCCCTCAGTGAGCTTTGCGGCTACCCAGGTCTGCGAAGGTACAGCCACCACCTTTACCGACAATTCTTCTCCCGGCATTGGAGGGATCATCCAAAGAACCTGGATATTCGGGGATGGTGACACGCTGAATACCCTGGCAACACAGGTGAACCACCTCTACAACACAGCAGGTTCATATATGGTTAAACTTATTATCGGGAATACTGACCTTTGTTCAGCAAAGGATTCTGTCCTGGTCATGGTGCATGCCGCTCCCCTGCCCGCATTCACTTTCAACGACACCATCTGCTTCGGGGATATCACCCATTTCGACGGAACCGCCTCCGACGGCAACGGCAGTGCCATCAGCTGGTTCGAATGGAACTTTGGCGATGGCGGACCCTTCAATATCAACAACAACAGCCTGAACCCGGACTTCATTTTCTCGCATCCGGGCGATTTCAATGTGACACTTTTCATGGGAAATGCCAATAACTGCAGCCGGTCTCTGGTACAAAGCCTGCATGTTTATCCGCTGCCGGTGGCTTCGTTCACGTTCGACACCGCCTGCTTCGGCAATCCCACCCAGCTCCAGAGCACTGCATCCAGTGCCGAAGGGAACATCACAGGCTGGCTGTGGAACCTGGAAGGACAACAAACAGACACCCTGCCTGCCCTTCAATACTTATTCGCTTCCGCAGGCCTCCACCCGGCCTCATTGAACGTAACCACCCAGTACGGATGCAGCCGGACAGCAAACATGATGATCCCGGTCGACTCCCTGCCCATTCCGGCCTTTACCTGGGCCGACACCTGCGTGCCCGGACTCAGCGCCGGACTGGTGAAATTCACAGACCTGTCAACCGGAAACGGCAGCAACCTGGCAGCATGGGAATGGAAGTTCAATAACCTGTATGGCTCCTCAGAACCGGATCCCCTGCATTTCTTCTACCCCTATGATGATTGCTATCCCATAAGCCTGACTGTCACCAACGCCCGCGGCTGCCGTGATTCCATCCATGACACCGTCTGCGTAAAGCACCCCCTGAACTTCGACTTCTTTGCTGATACAGTCTGTTTTGGAGCTCCCACACAATTAACCAGCTTTGTCCTCTCCCCTGAAGGTACCTCGGTCAGCGCCTGGTCATGGGATCCCGGGGACGGAAGCGCCATCATCACAACAACCTATGATTCAATCCTTTATACTTACCAGCATCCCGGAATTTATACCGTCACCCTCATCGCACACTACCTCCAGGGCTGCGGCGACACCATCCAGCACAGTGTCCTGGTGAGAGCCCTGCCACAGCCCGGCTTCTCTTACAATCTGCCCTGCCAGATGAACCAGGTGACCTTCACCGACCAGTCAACCACCGCAGCCACCCTCACGGATTGGTACTGGACCATCAACGGCGGCTTCTTTGATGTGGTTCCCGATCCCGTCCATACCTTCACCACCCCTGGCGTTTACCAGGTAGCCCTGCAGGTAACCGACAATTACGGATGCACCAGTCAGACATCGCAGGCCGTGGAGGTCTTTGCCCTGCCACAGGTAAGCTTCCACTGCGATACCGTATGCTTTGGCGTGGCCACTGCCTTCACCTCCACTTCCGCCGCCGGAACGGGGAACATCACCCAGCGTCTCTGGAAATTCGGGGATGCCGGCAGCATGACCAGTCCCTTCACCACCACCTATCACCAGTACGCCAATCCCGGCAATTACACCGCCTGGCTGATCCTGCAAAACACCCCCGGCTGCGTGGATTCCGCATCCCGCCCGGTAACGGTTAAACCCAAACCGGAAGCCGCCTTCAGCGTGAATGACCCTGTGTGCTTAAATATGCCCGCCATGTTCAATTCCGGCAGCTCCCTGCCCAACGGCGGGACCATCAGCCAGTGGTACTGGAAATTCAACGATCCCGGTATGGCCCTGCAGTTCGACACATCCTGCCAGGCCAATCCACAGCATACTTATACCCAGGCAGGAAGCTTCAATGTACAATTGATCATCGGCAATACCGATGCGTGCTACGATACCCTGCTGCAATCCGTCGTCATCCATCCCCTGCCCGTACCGGCCTTCACATCCGACACGGCCTGCTTCGGCAACCCCACTCAGTTCACCAGCCTGTCGGCCTCCCCCGGCTCACAGATCAGTACCTGGACGTGGAACTTCAACAATACCGGAAACCAGACGGGTGCAGACACCATCAGCTACCTCTTCCCCCACTGGGGTCACTTCCCGGTACAACTGACCGTAACCGATGAACATACCTGTGTGAATACCATCCAGCATTCCATCCTGGTGGATTCCCTGCCCATACCTGCATTTACATATACCGACACCTGCTTCAGCGGTAACCAGCCGGGAATGATCTATTTCCACAACCTTTCCCAGGGACATGGCAGCACCATTACACAGCATCACTGGCATTTCAACCAGTTCTATTATTCGGATTCCGTCAATCCCTACCATGTCTTTATTCCTGCCGGACAGAGCTATCCCGTCAGCCTTACGGTGACCAACGACAGAGGCTGTTCCGATTCCTTAACACAAATTGTTTTCGTGAAGCCGGAATTCAATATCGGCTTCAGCTATACCGATACCTGCCTTTACAGTCCGGTGCTGTTCAACGCTTCCGCCTCGCCGCCCGGTACGCAGGTTGACCTGTGGAACTGGGACTTTGGCGACAACAGCCTGAGTACCGTGAATACGGCCGCCACCCAGCACCTGTACCAGGCGCCCGGCAGTTACATAGTGACTCTTACCGCCACAAATACAGATAATTGCATCGACAGCGCCGTCAGGTACCTGGATATTTACCCCCCTCCCCAGGCCCAGTTCAGCGCAAGCTTTGCCTGCTGCAACGACTCCACCGTCTTCACCGACCTGAGCCTGCCCGTGAACGGCACCATCGTTTCCTGGACCTGGTACTTCGGAGATCCCGGATCGGGTGCGGCCGACACCCTGCATGTCACTGTTCCCGGCAGCCCGGTATGGCATTTTTATCCCCAGACCGACAGCATTTACCAGGTGACCCTGATTGTGACCAACTCCCTCGGCTGCAGCGACACCATTAGCCAGACGGTTTACCGTTGTCCCTGCCTGCAGGCAGCATTCGAACCCGACACCCCGGTCTGCGACAGCATCCCCGCAGCCTTTGCCAATCTGTCGACTGCAGGAGGCAACAGCGTGATCAGCAGCCTCAGCTGGGATTTTGGAGACGGGAGCCCCCTCCTTGTCCTTGCACCGGCCCCCGATACGGTCTACCACATGTACTCCCAGCCCGGCCAGTACATCGTAATGCTGATCGCCACGGCCCAGCTCTTCGGCAATGTGCTGCAGGATACCGCCTGGGACACCATCACCGTACATCCGGCTCCCAGAGCGGCTTTCCTGAGTGCATGCGTCTGCTTCGGAGAAGCCACCACCTTCCAGAACACCTCTACCATCAGTGGCGGCAGCATGACCTTCACCTGGAACCTGGGTGACGGAAGTCCCTCTGTTGTCGCAACCGAGCCGCCACCTGCAGTCTACCCGCTTTACCAGCACTACCTGGCCAGCCTTCTTGCCGTTTCGGATAAAGGCTGCAGGGATTCCGCCAGCATGACCGTTTGCCTGTATCCCGTTCCCCAGGTGCAGTTCACGGCAGATCCCCTTTTCGACTGCGGCATTCCCGGCCTGGTCACGTTCACCGACCTGAGTACCATCGATTCGGGTTATCTGGCAAACTTTACCTACGATTTCGGCGACGGTTGGACGGAAGATTTCCCAACGGGTAATATCACCCACACATACAACCAGCAGGGACATTACAGTATCCTGCTGACCGTTACCTCTAACCATGGCTGTACGGATTCCCTGTTCAGGGAGGACTATTACACCCTTTACCGTGCGCCCCAGGCCGCCTTCAGCTTCGATCCGCAACAGGCCAGCGCCCTCGACGGTTTTGTCAGGTTCACTGACCAGACTTATTCGCTGATCCCGTACCAGTGGTTCTGGAACATGGGCGACGGAACCCAACTCACCACACAAAATCCGCTTTATCAGTATATTGACACCGGCAACTATATAGTCACCCTTCATGTAATCGACGACAACAACTGCGAAGACTCCGTCAGCGAACTGATCGTCATCTATCCCGAATCAGCCTTCTACATTCCCAATGCCTTCACACCCGACGGAAACGGCAGGAACGATGTGTTCGGGCCCCAGGGCGTGTACATCGATCCCGACGACTTCCTGATGGTGATCTTCAACCGCTGGGGAGAGGAGATCTATGCCACCAACAGCTTCTTTAAACCCTGGGACGGCAGGAAAGACGGGGAGTTTTGTCCGATAGGGGTTTACAACTACTTTATCCGCCTGAAAGACGTGAACGGCGAACGCCACGAACGCAAAGGCACCGTACTGCTGCTGAAAAAAGACTGACGAAGGCTGAAAAAGATTTGACATCAGACCAATTTATCTGTAAATTTGCTCACCAAATGAGAAAATATGCAGGTAATTCGCTCATTATCCCAACATCTTTCTTCCGCTTCGGAAAGAATAATCCTGCTCATCACAGGAGCGCGACAGGTGGGAAAGACAACACTGGTCAGGCATAATTATGCTGCTTTACCTTATTTCAACCTTGATGCACCTGAGTACAGAGCGCAGATGAACCAGGTAAGCAGCTTCCGCTGGGGCAAAGACATCGGACAGGCAGTGCTGGACGAGATACAAAAGGCACCATTCCTTCTTGACAAGATTAAATATGCCTTTGATGCAGGTGATCTCAATTTCTCCGTGCTGACCGGTTCATCGCAGGTACTGCTTTTAAGGAATATCCGTGAGACGCTTGCCGGCAGGGTTCATATTCTGGAGCTGTATCCACTGATGTTATCAGAACTTACAGATCCCATGAATATCCGGAAAGAAGATCTTTTAATCGCACAGATTGTCAATGATAACAAGCTGTCCGATATTGCTGACAGCTTGTCGCCGGTGCTGGTCGGTGAAACATGGGACAAACTCTGCTATTATGAGGATTACCTGATCAGATGGGGAGGCATGCCATCACTCCTGCATATCGGGGATGAAAAGAAACGTATTTCCTGGTTGAAAGATTACTCGGCGACCTATCTGGAACGCGACCTTGCAGATTTGGTCAGATTGCATGACCTTGAAGCTTTTACCAAGTTTCAACGATTGTCGTCGCTGAGAACGGCCAACCTGCTCTCTTATTCGGAACTTGCCCGTGACAGCGGCATTGGCACTGAAACCGCCAGGAGATATCTGGAGTACCTGCGTATTTCTTACCAGTGTATCCTTTTGCAACCTTACCAGGTGAACATCACCAGCAGTACCATCCGGACTCCCAAGGTATTCTGGACAGATAACGGTTTGCTGCGCCAGGTCAGCGGACTTGGTTTCAGCCTGAACTCAGGGCAACTTTACGAAAACTATGTTGCTGCAGAATTGCTGAAATGGATTAAGACCAGTGGTGCAGATGCAAAACTGTACTTTTACAGGACAAAGTCAGGAATGGAAATTGACTTTCTGCTTGAAACCGGAAAGGGCTTAATTGCGATAGAAGCGAAAAACACTGCCCGATGTACGCAAGGGGACTTCTCGGCATTACGTCAATTCGAACAAAGGGCAGCAGAAAAACTTCTGGCAGGCATTGTGCTGTACCGTGGGAACAAGCTTGTCCGGCACGGCACAAATCTATTCGCTGTTCCTTCATGCCGCTTCTTCGGAGAAAAAACAGACTGATGCATATTCCGGTTCAAGTCCGGGCGGGAATGAAATATGAAATATGAGATATGAAGTATGAGATATGAAATATGAAGTATGAGATATGGGGTATCCACAGGGTTTCTGCTCATTCAATATTCATAATCAGTTTAAAATCCTTGAAAACACCTGCCTGCCGGCAGGCAGGTGTGTGGTTTGTAGACAGAATATCAGATATTTTTATCACTTAATGCCTGTTTTATTCCATATTTTATACACTTAGTGCATAAAATATTGCATATCGTAAAAAACCGCATATGAGCCAGCCGAACCGGCGAACCAGATCATCAGGCTGTAAGAACCCCAAAGCGGTCAGGACCAAACACCGTACCGGGAAGCGGCACAGCAGGTCTTCGCATCTCATTTTTCCTCACCGGGATCACACCTATTACCGACCGGCAAGGCAGATTGGCAGCATGAACAGGCTAATTCCAGCCCTGATTGACCCCATCCAATGACCCTTTCCCTCATATAAGGGGGCACTTCCCTCATCAAAACCAGCCACTCACTCACTCAATCCGTCCTATTGCCGGATACCGGGATTTTTGTTATAATATTACCTCCAGCAAAGCATATCCCATTTTCACCCTTTCCAGTCCAAGCCATGCCATCATCACCCGATCCGACAGACGAACTCCTGCTCCTGGTAAAATCCTTTGTGGAAGAACAGGCCGCCTTCCTGAAACTGCGTTTCCCGACCCGCAACGGCATCCTCTTCCTCCATCCGTCAGAAATTCTCTTTCTGGCGGCCGATAACAACTACACCCATATCCGCACCACCGACGGCAACACCGAAACCACCGCCCGGAACCTGGGAAAGGTACACCAAAGCCTGCCGCAACAGCACTTCATCCGCATCAACCGCTCGACGGTGGTGAATGTGAAGTATTTGAAGAAGTATGATAAGGTCCATAAGAAATGTGTCATTGAATTCAATGCAGATATATGGGAGTTTGAGGTGAATAGTGGGTTGTAAACAGAAATAACATTAATCCATTTTTAATAACCAAATTTAACAAGGCCATGAAAAAATCATTACCAATTCAGAAATTAGAACAGACTGCCCCCAGTAGCTTTCATTGCTTTTGTATGCTTTTATTGATGACGTCTTTACTGATTTCATCAGGAAAGGTGGAAAGTCAGGTCATTAAGACTAACTATACCGGAAGCAATGTGGGTATTACGGTCGCCGACTGTATTTACACAAATGACCCGGCAGGAATGAATTATATTGATCCGTTACCCGGAGCACTGATATACTATTCATCCAACGAGCAGGACGGGAGTGCTTCCAGAGCATTTATTGCCAATGGCACCCATGTCTACAATCCCAATCCTCAAACAATCACATTTCAAAGCAGCCCAAATCAGAACTATTTATATCTGACTGCTATTGCGGTAGATAGTCTCTACCCTTACCTGAGTTATTACGGTCCACAGGGGCATTATTCAGTCAACATCAACAGTCAGACTTTTACAATTGACTCAACCCAAATACGTCTGTTTGTAAAGGGGAACATCAAACGGGCGCTAAAAATCCCTTATACCGGAAGTCAGGTAAATATTGAGGTTTGGGGAAACATACATACGACTGATATCGATTCCCTGCACTGGGACCCTTTGCCGGGTCTGGTTGTATACGGGATATCAAATGGGCAAGACGGGTCAGATGGCTTCGCCAAAGTCTTTGAAGGCACACATCCCTGGAAACAGCAAGCTGACCAGTTTTCCTTTACTTCTAATTCTAACACTTACGAGCTCGTGGTTTTTCCACTTCACGACACCTGCACGGACCAAAATCATCCATACGAGGGTCAGTATCACATAAAAGTAAACAACATAGAATATATTGTCGGTCCTGAGCGAATTATCCATCTATTATGTGATACCTGTTCACCACAATATGTTGTAGAACAACCTGGCCCGGCCCCTGTACTTTATATGCCATTTACGGGAAATGCAGATGATCTGAGCGGCAATAACAATCACGGTAACATATCCGGGGCCGAATTTACAAATGACAGATTCGACAGATGCAACAGTGCATTGTTTTTTGACGGGTTGAATGATAAAATCGATGTAAATCCTTCCCCATCGCTTAATCTTTCACAATGGACCATCAGTTGCTGGGTCAAACCTACTGCAACACCAAATGGATATAATGTGATTTTAGGTAAGAATGAAAACTACAACAACAAGTACAACTACACCCTTCAAATAGATCCCTTATTCAAAGTCAGCGGAGGTTTCGAAAAATGTACCAGTGAATACGATCATCTCATCTTTTCAAACGCAATCCCATTAAACGAGTGGTCATTCATTGCTTACACCAGATCAAACAGCGGAGAAATGAAGTTATATGTAAACGGGACGCTCGCTGCTTCCGGAAATAGTACAGATCAACCATGTCTGGACTCCCAGACACCTTTTATGATTGGCGCTACTGCCGGCTTTAACTGGGCGGAATGCTGCTATTTCAAAGGAGGCATTGATGACATCAGGATATATGATTCTCCCTTGAATAATCAACAAATTATCAACATCTTCAATGAAATACCCGAACCTCAGGATACTACCCAGATCACATGTCCGGGAGATACAACAATCTACACCGGATCTGATAATTGCTACGGAACTATGCCAGGGTTTGCTTTTGAGGAAATAATCTCTCAGTTTGAACCTTACTATAACCTAACGGGAGCGACTGAAGCATCCTACCTCAGCAGCATTGAAAACATTCCTTTATCATTGGGTATCACAACAATACAGGCATCATTCTATTATAACTGCGCAATGGCAACATGTGAATTCAAGGTAACAGTGATGGACACGATTAAACCATCCGGTCAGTTCATAAACCTTACCAAAACACTTCAGTCAGGGATTGCATCCGTCATGCCATCAGAGGTTACCGACTGGGTTTACGACAACTGCCAGGTCAGTAATGTATCTCTCAGTAAGTCAGTCTTTAATTGTGGAGACATCGGAAGCAACCAGGTTACGGTAACAGTCGAAGACTCCCAGGGTAACATTGTACCATATGAAATTAATATCGAAATTCAAGGTTTGGTTCCTGAAGCTGAAATTGTTGTATCTCCCGTTCAGACAATCCCGAATGGTTTTCAAAACACCATCTATTTAGGTTATGGAACACAGTCACTTACTCTTATATCAGGCAATACTGGTTCAAATACATGGGGACCCGCAGGTACAATCCCTTGTGTCGGTTGTGATATGATAACAATTAACCCGTCGCAATCTACCACTTATACACTCACTATTTTCAATGAATATGGATGTATCGATTCAACCAGTGTTGACATCTGCGTGATTGACCCGAGACAATATATCAACGGTGCACCGGGTAACAAGTTTTTGCTGTGTCATAATATCATAAATAATCCGCACACAATCGCTGTTCCATATCCGGCAGTGATGCCACATCTGCTTCAGGGTGACTATCTTGGCTATTGCGGCATCAGTTGTGATGAGGTAAAATCTTCCCCATTATTCCCGGATGAAACGAAATCCGGGTTTACTCCGAAGTTACAAATCTCTCCTAATCCCTTCAGTACATCGGCAGTTATTTATATTAATCAACTCCCAGCCAACGAAGAGGTTACAATCAAAGTTTTTAACACATGCGGGAGACAAGTTACATGCATGAATCTTCCTGTTGAAGATATCAACAACATGAATATCGGATCTGATTTCCCAGCAGGATGTTACCTTGTTTCCTTAGAAGGTAATACTATATCTTTCAGAATGAAAATCATCAAAACAGGAGAATAACCTTCATATCCATATTTAATTCATACCGTCACGCACAGTCCTGGAAAAGTAATCTTCAGAAAGGTGCAAGATATAACAGGATCAGAAAAGAGCTGCCTCCTCACCAAGGCAGCTCTTTTTGATTGACATCAACCCCTGCTGCCTGGCTTAGATTTGTATATTTGCCCGGCAAATCCCAGGTCTTGCCCATGCCCCGCTTCCTCTCCATCCTGACCCACCGCTGGGTGCTTGCCGTGATCCCGGCCCTGCTCAGCATCCTGCTGATGCCGGAGCTGTTTTCTCCTTTTACTATCCGCCAGATCAGCAGCGATTATATTCCCGGTGGGGTTAAGATCGCCTGGGCCGATATGGACGGGGACGGACAGTCGGAATGGTTACAGGCAGGAAATTTCATTCATCAGACTACCTTCCTGGTGTTGAAAGACCTTGACAAGAGATTCATCAACGAATGGAACTTCCCAGGTCACCTGCTCAGCCTGGAATTCCCCTTCCTTACCGGTGACTATGACAACAACGGATATTTGGAGGTCTACCTGGCCACACACAAAAAAGACAGCCTGTTTATCAACTGCTGTGAACCCCTGAACAGGGACAATCCCGGGATTCGAAGCCGTTTCCTGGCCCTGTCGCTGCCCGGCCTCAGCCAGTATGATTTTATCTTCCAGCCTGCAGGTCTTAGCGACCTCGACGCCGACGGAACCCAGGAAGTGGTTTTCCTGGTTGCGGCAGGCTTTTGCAAACAACCCAGGAATGTGTTTGCCTGGAATATCAGGAAAGACAGTATCCTGGTCTCCCCGTTCAGTGCTGCGCAGATCAGAGAACCGCAATTTGCCGATCTGAACCGCGACGGACGGGATGAGATCATTGTAAACTGTTACGCACCGGGAAACTGCAGCTACGGTGAATACCCTTATGGCGACAGCAGTGCCTGGCTGATGGTTATGGACCAAAACCTGCAATTTCTGTTTGAACCAAGGGAATATAAAGGACGGACGGGACTGCTTACCGTAGTCCCCTTCGAAGAAAATAAGCAAAGCGTGCTGATGCTGAAATACAACCTTTATGCGAGTGGCGAACTGCATCACAGGATCGAGAAGGCCGGCAGCGACGGGGTAATCACCGAAACAAGACAATTGCCATACAGCCATAGCCAGGTAAGCAGGATGCTGCGCTTTGAAAATCAGGACGGAATGGGATTGTTTATGCTCTATCACAACACCAGCAAGCTGATCGAGTTGAACAGCAGCCTGGACACCCTGCGCTTGCTGGAAACAGGGGAACCCTCGGCTGAAAGTGAATTTGCCGTTTACGACCTGGATGCCGACGGAAACAATGAGTTGCTGATACGCACCGGAGATGGCAGAACCCTCCGGGTTTTCGACCGGGATCTCAGGCATACCACCTCCTTCGGCCTGCCCTTTAACACCCGTTATCCCTTCTTTTCCACACGCATCGCCGCTCACAACAACATCCACTTCGTGTTTCAAGACGGCGACAACCTGCTCGAATTCCATTACGCCAAAAACCCGCTGACCTGGTTCAGGATCCCCTTTTACCTGGCTATTTACCTGGCATGGATGTTCCTGATCGGACTGATACAATACCTTGGCCGTGTCCAGATCCAGCGACAGATCAGGATAAAAAACCGGATCAGCGAACTGCAGACTCTGGTCCTTCAAAACCAGTTGGATCCCCACTTTATCCTGAATGCGGTCAGTTCGGTGAATGCATCACTGAGCCTGGGTCTTCACGAAGAAGCAGGCGAAAAAATGGGGCACTTTTCCAGACTGATCCGTTCCTCCCTGATGGATGCCGGTAAAACCCACAGAAGCCTTCAGGAAGAACTGGACTTCGTGAAAGCCTTCCTCGAAGTAGAACGATCCAGAATGGAATATCCCTTTGATTATCAAATTGATATTGAGGATGACATCGACATGCAGACAGAAATTCCGAAAATGCTGATCCAGACCTTTGCCGAGAACAGTGTGAAACATGGCCTGAAACCCCTGAAACACAGCGGCTTGCTCAGCATTCAGATCCGCCGCGACATGCAGAAGCGTGACATGTTGATATTACTGGAAGACAACGGTATCGGGCGTCAGAAAGCGGGAAGCCTCAGCACAGGAGGAAGCGGCAAAGGCCTTGACATCATCAGACAATTGATCGACCTTCACAACAGCCTGTCAGGCAAAACCATTACCTGGCAAATCACAGACATCGCGGACGAAGCACAGATTAAAAGCGGCACCCGCACCGCGATCAGGCTTGGGGTGTAAGGGGAAAAATAATACATTTGTGAAAAACCACTAACAATATGGACTACAACAAAATCCGCATTCAGCTTGAAACCAAACTGGGGGACGAGCTTTACGACACCATGGAGGGTCAGATTTTGGAGGATATTATTAGGAACGCTAAAATTGAGAAGTACGACAATGAATGGAAGTACATTCTTGAAGGCCACAGTTTTAAGGTTACCCGCGAAATGGCTCCCAAACTCCATCAGATCTTTGAGGAAGTTAAGGCAAACCTCAAATTTCAGGAAGCCGTAGAATTTTTTGTATCAAGCTCCTCCCAGGTCAATGCATATTCAATCTACAGGATCGAAGATGAACATCCGCATATCGTCAATGTGAATTCCGGCCTGATCGAACGACTCGACGACCAGGAACTGAAATTCGTACTAGGCCATGAAATCGGACACCTGATCACACGAAATGCCCATATTCTGGGACTGATACAGTTTGTTTTCCCTGACTGGGAAAGGGTACCTCTTATCCTGAGAAACAAGATCAACCTTTGGCAAAAAGTATCTGAACTCACTGCTGATCGCTTCGGTTATCTTGCCAGTCCAAACCTTGAAAAATGTGTATCGGGTTTTTTCAAGCTTTCATCCGGACTCGATACTTCAAGAATTAATTTCGATTTTGCCGCATTCCTTGCCGAAAATGATAAAACCCTGGAATATTTTCGCAGTGAGAATGGGATCAACCTGATGTCGCACCCTATTAATCCCATTAGAATCAAAGCCATTCAGTTGTTCAGTGAATCAGAATTATTTAAAACACTGGTAAAAGGAGAGGCTTTGACCGACAGTATTTTCGAAGACAAGATTGCCGGCCTGATCCAATTACTGACTGTAATGAGTTCCTCAGAACTCGACCAGGCCAGACGACTTTTCATTGCCTCGGCGGGCTTGCTCATGGCAGGGATCGACGATAAAATTGACGATGAAGAGATACAGCATATTGTGGCTACGCTGGCACAGTTTACCATTTTCCCGAAAGAATTTCTGACAGAAATCGCCAACTCGGAAAAAGTTACGGAACTCTTTAATCAAAGTGCCCACCATATCCTGAATACAAACCCTGCAGAAAGGTATTCCATGATGGAGTATTGCGTCAATATGATCCTTTGTGACCGGAATATCGATAAAGAGGAAATTGAAGTGCTTTTCGATATTGGAAAGAACTTCGGATTCTCTGACAAGGAAATCGCCCAGATCATTTCAACAGAGATCCAGAAAAATTTCTTTCCTGATCTTTACAGCTTTAATTGATAAGTTGTGCAGCAGAATCGCTTAATATGCCGGATCTCACTAATTTATAATCTATACTGAGCACCTTAAGAATAGCATCCATATTTACATGTATTGATTATCAATACACGAAGCTATGTATTCTCTGACCTTTCAAAAATAAACATCAGGCATGGACGATTACAGCAGCACACCAATTGAATCAGGTTTTATCATTTTCACTGGCGTTTTCAACTATTCTGATGAATTCCATTACCTGATCCGTTCCGGAAAAGAAAAACGTCATTTCGACCCTGCCCTGAATTTTCCGGGCATGGCCGATTCATTTAAACTGTATAGCAAACTATTCTACACCAACTTCACCAACCAAATTATCAGCCAGAAGGTTTTTGATGAAAATGCAGGGGAAGAATGGGTCCATCATTACAGGCATAAACATCCTGAACAGTATACAGGATTGCGCTTGCAGGGTACTGAACAATCCTTCATATTCAATATCCTGAGACTTGATCTTTTTCTGTTCAGGGAAAAGATCTCGATAAAATCAGGCGCAAATATGGGATTGTTCGCCATAATGACATCACTACCCGGTCAGCAGGATACGGATTTAAGTAAAATCACTTCTTTTACAAGTTGTTTCCGGGATATGTCCACCATGAACCAGCTGGATTATGATGGTCGTAAATACAGCATCCCGGAATTTATCGAAGAACACTTCCTGGAAAAGAACTGTCTGCTCAATGAAACGGTAAACCGGATTCAGGGGACCAAACTGAAAGCCTATTCCGTGATATCAGTGCCTCAGGAGACAGAACTCAGTGATGCGATGCTGTTTGATATAGGAACCTGCAGCCCCCCCGGTACATCACTCGGAGGAAAACCATATTCGCCCGGGAAGGAATACCTGGAAGAAGTGGTGAAGGAAAACAAGGTCGCTTGTTTCGAAGGCTGGAAAGCACTGTCGCTTTTCGATAACTTTACGGTAATCGGACATCGGATCACCAGCCATTCACTCAATCTGGAATGGGGAGAAACCCGGTTCTTCATCTATGCATACTGCCTGAAGCAAAAGTACTATCTCTTCAGCATCAATTCCGACCTCTCCGACATGGATGTGCTTAAACACAGAATCAAAAAACTCAGGGACAGCTTTACAGAATTTATCAACATGAACGAACTGGATGTTATCTCCAATAACTTCCTGCCAAATATTCTTTATAAAAAAATACGGCAGTCCTTTGATATCCCTGATGAATTGAAATCACTGGAGAAGAAGATTGAGACTATCAATGTGCTGACAAGAGAAAACTCAGCCCGGAAAATGACAGGCATCCTTACCCTGCTGACCATCTTGTCCATTGCCTCCACAATCAAGGACTCCACAGACCTGATTGATGGTTTTCTGTATCATTACAGACTGGAATGTATCTTCCATACCGGCAGTCTGGTCATGGGAATTGCGGCCGGATTCCTGCTGTTATACATTTTATTGTTAAAGTTCAGGACATGACATCAGGCTCATCCTCATGGAGTTGCATTGACCCGCTTTTAGGATTCCCCATTCTGATGATCTCTTTGACAAACAAACCTATAGCCTCTTTACTGTCGCAATCCCTGAAATACTGATGATCTGATCGGTTGAGCCAGGCCGTTTTCAATAAGGCCGGACGAATCCGGTGAGCCAACCAGGAAACCACACCAGGACTGACAGTATGATCATTCCTGCTCTGAAGAATAAAAACTGACTTATCAATCGCAGACACCAAAAGTCGTGTCTGACGGACAAAGTCAAACAACACGGCTACTCCCCTGAGCGGTACCCATGGGTAATTGGTATTCCCGCTTGCCAGTTCAGCATCTGCATACCTGGAGGAGAAATCTGCCTTGTTCAAGAGGATTGAAAGCAACGGAAAGAAAAAAGACATGGGCTGACCCGGTGCCCAGATACTCTTCAGCAGGAAAGCCGGAGCCGCCAAACAAAGGCCTGCCACCAGATCAGGATTTTTCACGGAAAGCTGCACGGCTATCAGTGCTCCCATGCTGTGGCCTGTTACAACAACCCGTTCAGCCAATGCCGACAGAGTATCAAGTGACTCCTGCGCAGCATCCACCCATTCCTCCCAACGAACATTGCCCAATGCATCAGGGACATCCGCCCCGTGCCCGGGCAGACATGGAAGCTGAACCGGAATGCCGGCAGCAGTGAGACGATCAGCCACGGGTCGCACTGAGTCAGGACCCGAGCCGAAACCATGAAGAATCAAAACACCAAATAACGCTTTCATCCTGCCGGTAGTGCTCAGGTAAAAAGAGGACGCTGACATTCCATAACACTAAACGATTTATTATCCCAGTAATACCGGAACCAGTCATAAAAGCATTCCTAAATTCAACTAGCTAATGCAACTTTTTAGAGATAGGGTCATTGAAAATATTTTTCAGAACAAAGGAGGAAGACAAAGTCCTCCTCGCTTTGCCCTGATGGATAATGACTACATTTGCCCTCTCTCGTCAAAAAAAGTTGCCTATGAGCCATTTAACCGTAGAACAAAGATACACTATTTGTGTAATGAAAAAACAGGGTCATCTTCAGAAAGATATCGCTTTAGCCATCTGTAAGGATAAATCTGTGGTCAGCAGAGAACTTCAGAGAAACTGTGACCTGAGAAACGGAGTTTATGATTCGGATCTGGCTCAGCGTAAACACGAGTCCAGACAGAAGGCAAAGCGTAAGAATCGTCCATTTACAGACAGCATCATTTCATATGTTGAAGTTGGCCTGGTCAATGATCTCAGTCCTGAACAGATTGCCGGAAGAGCTAAGCTTGAAGGCATTCCATGTGTGAGCCACGAAACAATCTACAAGCATGTTTGGAAAGACAAGAAGGAAGGTGGCAGACTTCATTTACATCTTAGAAGACAAGGCCGCAGATATAGAAAACGAGGTAGCGCTAAAGATTCCCGTGGTATCATAGTTGGCCGTATTGGAATTGAGAAGCGCCCGCCCATAGTGGACGAAAAAATCCGCTTTGGAGATTTAGAAATTGATACCATAATTGGAAAAGACCACGCAGGTGCAATACTAACGATCAATGACCGCAGATCAAGTTTTGTATGGATACGAAAGTTAAATGGCAAGGATGCTGGTCCGGTGGTCAAAAAAACGATAGAAGCTTTACTTCCAGCCAAAGGTCTTATACATACGATAACAGCCGATAATGGTAAAGAGTTCGCCTACCACAAAGAAATAAGTAAGGCCCTGGATATTGATTTTTATTTCGCCAGACCCTATCATTCCTGGGAAAGAGGGGCAAACGAAAATATGAATGGACTTATCCGCCAGTATTTTAAAAAAGGAACGTCCTTCGAGGACATTACCGATGAAGATATAGAACGTGTTCAAAATCAACTAAATAACCGCCCAAGAAAAAAATTATCATTTTTAACACCAAATGAATATTTTCTCAGTATATTTACACCAACAAAAGTTGCATTTGCAGCTTGAATTCAGCATTTGATAAAATACTGTTTTACCTGATCCGGGTAATGATCGTCAATCGCAAGATACGCGCCAAATCCTCCCGAAAGTTCATCCTCTGCAAATTCTGTCATGCTGAGAAACAGAACAGAACGGTTAATTCCAAAACCATGAATGATCGGTAAATCTCCATATGCCCGCAGGTCGATCAGGATACCCCTGTCTTCCAATTGTTGCCGCTTTTTCCTTATTACATTTCTTACTTTCCCAATGGTCGTTCTGGAAATCTCAGGCGATATCCTGTCCTGGCAATATTGATTAATGATTTCAGCTTCCGGATCTATGATCAGGCCTTTAAAGGTCACATTCCGGATCGATTCAGTATCGATCAGGGTTGCTACCAGGTTTGGCCATACTGTCTCATGATCAAGCCCGAAATTCACGATCTCCACTGCCTGACCCGTACGGCTGATCTTCTCAATATGGCTGATAATTATGGGATACAAGTCTTTAACGCCCCCTAAAAGCAAGCTGTCAAGGGAAAACTGCAGACCAGCAACCGAAGCAAGGGCTGGAGGCTGCTGCCCTTCCTGTTCTGAATTTAACACTTCCGAATCCTTCAGAAAACCAAGTATTTCAAGAAACCGCTGTAAATATAAACGGGTAATCTCTGCCTCACTTTTAGATGCCTCACATGAAGTTTGTTGTTGCTGCAACTCAGGATGAGCTTCTTGATTCCGTATTTCCTTGATCCGGTTAAGAATATTGGGATCAAAAAGACTAAGATCAGCATTATTTCGCGCAGCCCATTTTTTGAGAAAACCGGTTTGCTTTTCCAAACCAAGCCAATGACCAAAAGTGAACCTCCTGAATCCATTAACATCTCTTACTTTCTCACGTTCATACCTGGCCGCAGCTTCCCTGAAATCCACATCCAGCATCCCAAGACACTGCATGTAAATATCCCGCATCAGAAACTCGAAAACTTTTGCGCTTTCCTGCACGGCTTTGGTATATTGGCGCATCCCCATCATGGTTTCGACAAACCTGTATTGCTGCATGACATCCATAAGCAGTTTATTTTAATTGCTCACTCATGAGTTGCATTACAAGAATGGGATAGTTGCTGATGATCCCGTCGGCTTTCGAATCTAGCACAAGTTTAATTTCCTCCGGATCATCCACAGTCCATACCAGACTATACCCTCCCATATCATGAACCCTTCTTATCAAATCTACGTCCAGTGAATCCAAACCGAAACCGATATAATCACACCCGGTATCCAAAAAAATCTGTTCTACCGACACAGGAGAACACTCCAACAGGGCAACAGTCACTGCATCAGGATTTAATGTCTTTATTTCCCTGAGCACGGAATGGTAAAACGAACCGATCATAAAGCGCCCGATATCGAGATATTGCATGATAATACCCAGCACTTCCTTCGCATGCCTGTCCATTTTCATCTCAACAAAAAGGCCCGATGATGAGCCGGCAACAAGCGCACAAACCTCCTCCAGGGTTGGTATCACTTCTGTCCCGTCTACTCTGACCTCATCCTTCAGGGTCTTAAACGTGAAATCCTTCAGATAACCCTTGCGGTTGGTCAGATGATTCAGTAATCTGTCGTGAAAAACCATAAACCTGCCGTCGCGGCTGGGCTGTATGTCCACTTCAACGTAATCAACACCGGTTTCTATTGCCTTGCGTACGGATATGAGGGTATTTTCAACTGCATACCCTGCTGCCCCCCTGTGCCCGATAATAATCATAACTGAATAATTCGATAATGTCAATCTTATTTTAATTCCGTCACTGCACTGTGCAGATTGCCATAAAGCAACTTATCTTCTGCAAGTACAGGTACAGGATACCCTAATTGCTCCAAAAAAGACCCACCCCTTTCATAACCATGTCTGTATAATGCAAGCAACTCATCCTGTTTGTCGCAAAAATTTGATAATGCGATCCGGCTCTCAATAATCTCCACATTAGGAAGCTTACTAAGCAGGCTGATATGTCTTTGACTTAGAGAATTGAAAAATTTCCGGATGAAAACACCATTCTTCAGGTATGCGCCCGTTGCCAGCGACCAGATCAGATTCATGAGCACACCCTTAAATCGTATTCGCGACCCAAGGGGTTTGTTGAACACAAATACAAACTTCTTATCCGGTTCCTTCCGGATTAGTTTTAGAAGTATATCATCCACATCTACTGATAAGGTATCCCCGTCAGCATAATGATAATCCCCTATCCTGGTGGTCTTCGGAAAAAAGGGGATGACTCCGGAGGATGCCCGCAGCTTCTCAAGGATCTCCCGGTCGCCTCTGAGATATTCGAGTTTTTTCTTTTCAATGTTGAAGACGCGGATAAAAAAACCGATCTCCATGCGGGGAATCCATGCTGTTTCCAGCTTCTTATTGGTTCTTTCCACCTGCATCAGATAATCGATATCCACAACCACCTCCAACGGCCGGGACCGGAAGATGTTCAGGAAAGCCTGACGGAAAAACGAACCAAAACGCCCGTGTTTGATAAAATGGCCGTCGATCAGATCCTCGTAATAGATGCTTGAACCTTTGATGGCCTCAGTCGTCAGGAAGTAAGCTGCATTGTGAGCCCCCGCCGATATCCCGTAGATGCTGTGAATACTGGGATACAGCCCAGCATCAGTGAAAGCGGTCAGCACCCCTGCCCCGAACACACCCGTCATGGCGCCACCGTTCAGGACCAGAACCAGATTCTTATCAGAATTTTCCAAGTTTCGTGAACAGGTCTTATTTAAAGATTCCAAAATTACTAAATTTGTCTGTTCTCCCACCCAGGCCATCTAATACTGATCCGGGCATGCACCACAAAATCGTTTCATCGTATTACAAATACTTTGAAACTATAACCACCCCATAAAAAGAAGCAACAAGCTCAATCAATCACTTTCTCAAGAAACACCTGTATAAAAACAGGCAATAGCGTGATAAGAACGATATAAATGGCATTCCATACAACTTTGAATCCGATCGGTATCGACTGAAGTCCGGAAATCTTTGTTCGCAACTCCATCAGTGCATTGAATCTGCCTGTGTCAACTTCTCCGCCGGTTCTTGCAAGTGACATTAACAGATCAAGTTCCTGCTGAATCTGAACAGAAAGATCATTAACAGTTTGCTTCTTTAACATTTGTATTTTATTCCTGATGGGAATCATCGGAACGATATACACAAATACGATAACGATGGCAGCAAATACGGAATATCCGACAGTGAGTGAATTGACGGGCAGTTCAGAAAAATAGATACTCGTTATGGAAAACGTAATATAAAAGGAGGCAACAATGCTAGCCCTTTTCGAAAGTTCCGTAATAAAAACCGTTGCAGGATGATACCTGTCGTACAACCCGACATAAATACATCCTGACGTCCTGTATAAAAACACAAAGAGCATGACCAGGGCATAGAAAGCGGATCCGGTAAGAAAATTAACGATAAATAAAAATAAGGCCAGTAACAGTTTAAGCGTTTGATATTGCGGCCAGATATCAAGCAGGTACGGAACACTTCCAACCGCGAGTCCGTATATGATGGCCGCCACCGGGCTTAGTGGGTTTTTAAAAATCTTTTTCAATAATTCTGCTGCAGGTGCTATCATGAGTTGATCATCATTTTTGTTGGGTTGCTCATGAATAATGGCATCATTGATCGAATTGTAAGCCCTTCTGTTCTCAACCCTTCCCAGAGAAGTAATAAAATCAACAGTTTTATCAAGAAAGAAACGATGAATCCACTTGATTCCGAGTAAAAGAATGAACGAACCTCCCAGCAATAGCCCTATGAACAGTGAATCCTGAATGCTGTTTGCAATATAAAATTGTACGATAACATAAAGGATTCCGGAAAGGATCAGAAAAAAGGAATATATCCGGAAAAAAAACTTTCCGGCTAAAGGCCACTTTTCAATTTGTTCAAGAATCTGTCTCATTGTCAAGGACTGCAGTTATGAATTTCAAAGTCTGTTCAGAAGATACGCACGAATTGTGAAGGGGATGGCCCCTGAGCAATAAGTTCCGGTCCAGATATACGCCACGACCCGGAGGACAAATGATATTATCCGCATCACTGTAAATATTAAAGGTATTTCCAGGTCTTTCCCTTGAAAGGGAATCGATAAAATCGCTCCCGGGCACCATTTGTTTTGCACATCTCCCGGGAACATACTTAGCTAAACACGTACCAAGGTGCGGTGTAGCGATCATGATGACGGGGATTCGCCGGTCAGGCAAATTATTTTCAAGGGCATACCTTGCTACCAGTCCTCCCATACTATGTCCAATAATCACAAGCCTGGCATCAGGTTCAGACGCTATATAGGAGTTCACTTCTTTTTTCAGCAGTTCTGCCTGCTTCCTCAGGTCACCCAAAAAAGGTTTATACTGCAGAACCCTATACCCGGCCCCCCGTTGTTTGAGCAACTTCATTATCCTTCTGAATACGAAGCGCGTTTCAAGATAGCCAGGCAGCAGGAAAACAAAGACTCCGGAAGAAGAAGGGCAATCATTCCTTCGCCAGATAAGCTCAAAAGGGACAAGCATGAATTCATACACCCTGGTCGTTTCCAGTAAAATCGATTTCAAGGGGAACAGTTTTCTTCCTCCACCATTCCTTTTAAGTTCATGATAAGCACTGATTCTGAATGTCAGCATACAGAACCACAAGGGAAACAGCGCCATAAACAGAACCAGTAACATAATCCGTAGCTGTTAGGAAAGCGAATGTAGGATATTTATCAAAATCCGGCAAAAAAGAGCGCCCGGAAGTTCAATCAGAGGAGGTTTTTACCGAAAGATCATCAGAATATATGATTTATAAATAGATTCTGTAGTGACATGCCATGGCATGTCACTACAGAATGCAGAACCCCGGAGGGCTTTCACTAAGGAAAATTTCCATCCAGGACGACGTGGATAAAGAGGCTGAAGCGTTTCAGTCCCCCGGAGGATCACACAATGAAGGAATGTTGGCAGCAAAGAATACGCCTGGTTCTACCAAATGTTGTCTCAGTCCCCCTGAGGGTTTAACATTGAAGGAACGAAATATCTCGTCTTACAATAAAGGTTTAACTCGCCGTCTCAGTCCCCCTGAGGGTTTAACATTGAAGGAACGCTAATCCTCGTCCCATACAACCGGAAGGTAATTGTCTCAGTCCCCCTGAGGGTTTAACATTGAAGGAACACACATTGCAGATGTTCGGGAGTACGAAGGTCAGTCTGTCTCAGTCCCCCTGAGGGTTTAACATTGAAGGAACCAGATCTGCAAAATCTACAACATGTCTCTATTCTCGGAGTCTCAGTCCCCCTGAGGGTTTAACATTGAAGGAACTAATTGCAGACTTCCTTGATGAGTCTCAGCCCTTTGGTCTCAGTCCCCCTGAGGGTTTAACATTGAAGGAACAACAATTAAAATAATTATATGGCAAAAAATGATCCGTCTCAGTCCCCCTGAGGGTTTAACATTGAAGGAACGAAACAAATGATTTAAAGGATGTTTCAGGTGAAACAATCGTCTCAGTCCCCCTGAGGGTTTAACATTGAAGGAACAAAAGGTTATGGGACAATTCTCAACGCTCCGAGAAGTCTCAGTCCCCCTGAGGGTTTAACATTGAAGGAACTACAACTGGCAAGTTTGCCAAGCTGGGATTGCTTTTGTCTCAGTCCCCCTGAGGGTTTAACATTGAAGGAACCTCCAATGGATCATGGTATTGGGCTGTTGGACTGGGGGGTCTCAGTCCCCCTGAGGGTTTAACATTGAAGGAACATTAATTTAATACATAAAAAATGGCAACATTTTCGTCTCAGTCCCCCTGAGGGTTTAACATTGAAGGAACCCTGCGGGGGGACATCCACATGGGGGACGGAATGGCGTCTCAGTCCCCCTGAGGGTTTAACATTGAAGGAACCATTCTTATTGTCATCGGGTTATTAAACCTGATGTTGTCTCAGTCCCCCTGAGGGTTTAACATTGAAGGAACAAATAATAAAAATTAAATCCCATATGTCATGAAAACGAGTCTCAGTCCCCCTGAGGGTTTAACATTGAAGGAACTGTCGAATACAAGTTCGATGGAAAAAAGAAGATGGTAAGTCTCAGTCCCCCTGAGGGTTTAACATTGAAGGAACGTTACAATTGACAATCTCTTAAACCAGAAATTGATGTCTCAGTCCCCCTGAGGGTTTAACATTGAAGGAACCGTGAAGTATTTTCTATCGTGGATGAATATTTTTGTCTCAGTCCCCCTGAGGGTTTAACATTGAAGGAACTTTTTTTGTTCCATTAAAATCTATTAGTATGAAACGTCTCAGTCCCCCTGAGGGTTTAACATTGAAGGAACTCCAACAATATCAATACAT
>CAZSQJ010000015.1:0-18421 GCA_964608665.1 uncultured Bacteroidales bacterium
ACCCTTCGTCCTGTTGTTTTTAACATCAATCAGCCTGGCCAGGATGCTGATGGCGATCTCGGCCGGGGTGAGTGCATTGAATTGAATTCCTATCGGCATATCCACCCTGTCCAGTTCTTCTTTTGTAAGGATGTTTTCCTCAAGGAAACGGCTTGTCAGCGATGCGATTTTTCTTTTACTGCCGATCATGCCCAGGTAAGCAAGCTCCTTTTTCCCCACTGCCGCAAGGATCGCTTCATCCGTGTCGTGATCCGGAGTGACGATCACAATGTAACTGTCCCTGTCGAAGGAAAAATCGCCTGCAGCTTCAAGGTAGGGTTTGCAAACCTTACGGATGCGGGGATGCGCTTCTTTTTCCGGCAGTTCTGTTCTCCAGTCTATCAGTAAGGTCTCAAACCCCATATCCGGGGCATATTTCGCCAGGCTCTTCCCGATGTGGCCGGCCCCGAAAATATACAGCCGGGATGGTTTAAGCAAGGGTTCGATATAAATGCTGACGCTGCCGCCGCAAGCCATGTCCAGGTCTTCCTGAAGCCTGTATTCTTTCAGTTGCACAGTTTGTGTCCGGATCAGCTCAAGTGCGTCAGCGATGACCTGCTTTTCGATGCTTCCGCCTCCCACGGTCCCATCCGTACTGCCATCGCTGAAAACGATCATCTTGGCCCCGGCTTTGCCTGGTACCGATCCTAAGGTACTTGTGACGATACAAAGGGCCGAAGCACGCGGATCATGAATGAGCTCTCCGATTTTTTCCAGTATATTGCTCATGATTGATGGTTTGTTGTTGATTTGGAAGTTCAGGTTCACTTTCAAATATCCTGCTCCTGTTTTATAATCAATCTATTCAGATTTGTATAAGCCGTGAAAAATAGCTATTTTTACCCATGCCACCGGTCTCCGGGCCGGGGATAAACATTGATGATCCAAATATAGACAAAACAGGATTGCCGTTTGTAAGGCTTCATTCCAATGGTATGAAAAGAGTAATTAAAATACTGATTATAGGCGTGATATGTTTACCATGCCTGATTCACCCGATCAAAGGTCAGATCACAGCCATCCGCGATATCCAGTTCACTACCGATCCCGGCGGTGATTCGCCGCTGCTCGGTCAGACTGTTACCATTAGCGGTACTGTTACAGCTTTGTTTGAGGCGGGTTTCATCCTCAGTGACAGTGCCGGGGCCTGGAACTCGGTTTATGTGGCGACAGGCTGGAAATCCCCGGAACTTCATCAGCGCATCTCTTTAAGCGGAACTGTATCCGAAGCGCAGGGCATGACCAGCATCACCAGCCTCACTGCATATACTCTGTTACCCGGCAATGCTTCGGTTGAAGCCGCCTGGGTGAATGCCGCCGGGGCTGCTTCAGAACCCTACGAATCGGTACTGATCGCCACCGGTCCTGCCATGGTCATCAGCTATGAGGGGAACGGCGAATGGATGATCGCCGACAGCAGCGGAACGGCCCTGTTTGATGACCTAAACGATTACGTTTACTTCCCGCAGACCGGAGATTCGCTTGATTTACTGAAGGGGACCGTGTTTTATTCCAATGGTAATTTTAAAATCGAGCCCCGCTTTACCAATGATTTCTCCTGCGCCGCTATCCCGCATTATTCGCTCAGGGGTGATGTTGTTACCATGAATGACAGCTTTGATGTGTTGCCTGGTACTTATCTCGAAATTCTTGGTGACCAGATCATTGGCATTTCAAATGCCGCACCGGCAGGGATACCCTCAGTCGACGTACAGGGGTTTATTTTCCCCGGCTTTATTGATGCCCACAATCATCCCCACTGGAATGTCCAGGACATCATGCCGTTCGACCGGCTTTTCCAGAACAGGTACGAATGGCGGAACAGCCCGCTGTATTCGGATGTGAAGGTTCAGCACAACAATATCATGAACTATGGCGGGAATAACCTGCAATATGCGAATGCAGTCAAGCTGGCCGAAGTGAGGGGGCTTTGTGCGGGGACAGGCATGATACAGGGAGGCGGTAACCTTGCCACCAATCACCAGGGTATCGTGATCAACAATGCGGAAAGGTTCCCGGCAAGGATCATCGCGGAGGTCAATCCCCTGGATATTCCTTATGCTTCATGGCAATATGTGAGCAATCAGAACTGGAAGCGCTTTGTGATCCATCTTTGCGAAGGTACCGACCAGTTGTCGTTCAATGAATTTGAGGACTGGAAAGACCTTGATATGCTGGATGAGCGCACCACCATTATTCACGGGACTGCCCTGACGCAGCAGGCGTTTGCAGAGATGGCCGCAGCGAATGCCAATCTTGTCTGGTCTCCCAAAAGCAATTGGCTTCTGTACGGAGCCACGGCTGATATTCCCACTGCCCTGGCTGCCGGCGTCAATGTGTCACTTGCCCCTGACTGGACCCTTTCAGGTGAGCGGGATATCCTGAGGGAAATGAAATTTGCAGACCGGATAAACCAGGCTGCGTGGGCAGGCGTCATCCCCCCGCAGCAATTTGCTGCCTTTGTAACCCGGAATGCAGCCCTGGCACTCGGACTGGAACATCGCAGCGGAACCATCGCCGTAGGTTACCAGGCTGATCTGACCGTCATTCCCTTCCTGGATGCTGATCCGTATGAATCACTGATGAAGGCGGAAGCCAGGGATATCGCGCTCACCATTGTGAACGGCAGGCCGATGCTTGGCAACCCTTCCCTGATGGCACAGTTTCCTTTTTTGAATAACCTTGAAACCATTGTCGTGGAAGGGGAGCAAAAGACCATCGGAATCCGGGTTGAATCCCCTGTCATTCCTGAGTCCGGCAAAACCCTGGCCGAGGTGGAGAGCGAAGTGGTCACCGCCTTTCAGGCAGTGGATCCGAAAGCCTGCCGTTTTTTAAACTATGCGTTGGCTGAGGAGGATCCCTGGAAATTTGCGGAAACGGGAAACCTGAACGATCTCTGTGCCATCAGTGCCGCGAGCGCGGATGTTGTCTGGGCATCAGGGCTGAATACAACGGTGATCCGTACGAACGACGGGGGCAACACATGGGATGTGATGTCTGAAGGACTTGATTCCCTGCATTATCCGGTGCTTGAAGCCATCGATCCTTCCACGGTGCTCGTTGCCGGCCATGCCACTGCAGGAACCAATCCCGCGGTGAAAATTTTTAAAACCGGCAACGGAGGGCAAAACTGGGGCAATGTATACAGCAGTCCCGGCGGGAAAATTCACAATATCACCATGTTTGATGCTTTCAGGGGAATCGCTGTGGGTGATCCGCTCAACGGGAAATGGACGATTCTTAAAACAGAAGACGGGGGAGCCGGCTGGGTTCAGATGCCGGGCGCTCCCATGCAATCAGGCAGTGAAACGGGATATCCGGGCAGTGTGTGTTGGGAGGACAGTCTGCAAGGATGGTTTGGCAGCAGCGAATCAAGGATTTATCATACCACGGACGGAGGAGAAAACTGGTTGGTCATGAATCAGGCAAGCGGGATAACACATGTGCAGCATCTGGCCTTTTCGCCGGCGGGTGCCGGTTTTATTGCCGGGGACGGCATGCTTGCAAGATCTGTGGATAATGGTGCCAGCTGGCAGGAAATCCCAAAGCCGGGAGTTGGATCCCTGGATTTTGTCAGGTATTACGGCGGTATCCTCTGGGCAGCCGATGCCGGTACGGGACTTTGTTACAGCTCAGACAACGGCGATTCCTGGCAGGTTTCATCAGTCGCACTGTACAGATTGTCTGATATTTCTTTTCCTGGCGCCGTGCCGGGAGAAATATGGGTCGCCGGAATGGCGGGAGCCGTCTTTCACAACAATCAGAATGCTTCCGGCATCAATGAAAATATCATCACAGCACCGGCCGTACCCGGTCAAAACTATCCCAACCCATTCAACAGTGCAACAACGATCAGTTTCTTCCTGAAGGAATCTGTACCGGTTTGCATAGAAGTTTTCGATATGCTCGGTCAAAAAGTCGGAACAATCATCAGGGACAGATTGGTTCCGGGTTTGCATCACATTGAATTTTCTGCCGGGCATTTATCACCGGGCGTTTATGTATACCGCTTGCAGGCAGGTGATTTTCAGTGCATAAGAGAGATGGTACGGATGCATTGAGCTGAAAACGGGAAGTCTGTAGCAGGCTGACGGTTTTTGGCTATATTTGTCCTGAAACGCCATGATGATTCATTACGAGGATAACGATCTCCTTGTTGCCTGCAAACCTGCGGGTATGAACACCATCCGGACAGGGAAGGACGATGCGGAATGCCTGCATGTGCGCCTTGAGGCATCCGGTTACAGCCGGCTGTGGGTGGTACACCGGCTCGATAAGGAGGTGAGCGGTTTGGTGTTGTTTGCCCGGAATCCGGCGATGCACCGTTACCTGAACATGCTGTTTGAACAGCGGAAAGTAAAGAAGACCTATATCGCCCTGCTCATCGGGGAGATGCAGGATCAGCAGGGTGTTGTTGACCTGCCGTTGCGGGAATTCGGCAGCGGACGCATGGGGGTCAGTCAGGCCGGGGGGAAGCCTGCATTGACCCCTTACCGGCTTCTCGACGCTAAACAGGGCCACAGCCTGGTATTGCTGACTCCAGCTACCGGCTGCAGGCACCAGCTCAGGGTGCATCTGTATGCGCTTGGTTTTCCGATTGCCGGAGATCTGAGATACGGACCGCGGGAGTTGCAGGCAGGCTACGACCGTTTGATGCTGCATGCCAACGGCCTGGAATTTGCATCGGAAAACGGTGCATTAAAACAATTTGAATCGGACTTACCGGAATCTTTTCAAAATGTTGTCAGGCATTATGGAATCCGTTTGCCTGATACATCTTTATTAAAAACAACAGAAACATGAGATTACTGTTTATGATCGGCCTGCTGGCTTTGCTGAAGCCTGCGGCAGCCCAGACCCAGGAACAAAACATGCAGGCAGACCTGTCGGAAGTGACGGTATTCCTGCAGGGAGCACAACTGCAGATGCGTGCCGATGCCCAGTTGCAGGCCGGCAGCAGCATCCTGAAAATATCGAAGCTTCCTCCCACACTCGACCCGAACAGTGTTCAGGTTAAGGGGGACGGAAGTTTCACGATACAATCGGTCAACTTCCGGGTCAACTACCTGGATTCGCTGGAAGAATCGAAGGAAAGGGAAGATCTTGTACGCAGGCTTGAAGAGGTGAACCGCAAAATCCAGGATCACAAGAACCAGAGCGACATCATCGTCGCAAAGGATGTTTTCCTTCGTGAGAACCGGGTGGTCGGGGGCAAGGACAGTCCGTTGAGCCCGGAGGCCTACCGTCAGTTGTACGAGCTGTATTGCCGTTTTGTAGAGGCCGAAAAGAATGAGTGGTTCGACCTGATGAAAAAGATCGCAGCCCTGGAAAAGGAAAGTCAGAAGCTGCAGCAGCAACTGAACGAGCGCCCGGCCAACAGGCAGTCTAAAACGGCCGGTGAGGTGTTGGTGACGGTGAACGCCAAAAGCCCGTGCCAGGCAAAATTCCGGCTGTCCTTTATGGTGAATGATGCCCGCTGGGTTCCCTCATACGACCTGAGGGTAGCCCAGGTCGGCGAACCGGTGACGCTTGTTTACAAGGCCAATGTGGTGCAAACCACCCGTATGGACTGGAAGCATGTGAAACTGACGCTTTCAAATGCGACCCCTTACCAGTCGGGAATTGTACCCGTTCTCTCCCCTTATTACGTGAATTATAAGCAGGTTTCCAGGCCTGTGGGTACCAGGGATGCGGGAGCCGCACCGGCCATGATGGAGGTCGCCGGCACCAGGGAGAAGAAGGCCATGGTGAATATGGATGATTTTGTCGAATCAGCCATGCCGCTTCAGGTGTATACTCATGAAAATCAGACAAATGTGGAATTTAAGATTGATGCGAGCTATACCGTTACGGGTGACGGTAAGGCACAGACCATCGATGTTCAGCGCATTGAACTGCCGGCTGAATACCTTTACAAGGCTGTTCCGAAGAAAGAGCGCGATGCCTTCCTGGTGGCCAGGGTAACGGACTGGGAGAAGCATAACCTGCTGCCCGGCGAATCCAACCTGTATTTCGAAAACACCTTTATCGGCAAGTCGGTGCTCGATCCCGGGCAGATCAGCGATACACTGGAGCTTTCCCTCGGCCGCGACAGGTCTGTGGTCTTGAGCCGCACCAGGGTGAAAGGATACAGCCAGAAGCAGTTTATGGGCGGCAACCGGATAGAGAACAGGCATTGGGAAATTGCCGTCAGGAACAACAAGAACAGGGCGGTGAAGCTTCAGATCAGCGACCAGGTTCCCGTGACCAGCCGTCAGGAGATCAGCGTGGAGGTGGAGGAAATTTCAGGAGGGCAATGGAATAAAGACAATGGCCTCATTACCTGGGATTTGCAGCTTGAACCCAAAGAGAACAGGAAGCTGAATCTCAAGTATAGTGTGAAGTTTCCGAAGGATAAGGTGGTGGTGGTGGAGTGATCAAGTTACGGGGTTACAAGGTTACGGGGTGGTCAGTACCTTTCAACCTCCAGGCTTGAGACGGCGGCATCGAGTTCGATATAGATTTTGCCGGCACTGCTGTGGAAGCCGGGAGTCTGGTAGGTATGATCCCGTATTTTGTCGAAACCTTTCAGATGGCGGCTTGAAAGGACGGTATTGCTGATCACCTGGCATCCGCTTGCGGCGGGTATCCTGATCTTCACGGAAGAGGCGCCGGCTTCGATATCCACATGGGTGGTTTCAAGCAGGCTGCCGAGGGTGATATCCACGGAGGAAGCTCCTCCTTCGAGGTCGATTTTCTGCACCTTAAAGTCTTTGAGATCCATGTCGATGTCGGCGGCTCCGGCATCCAGACTGAATTCCCAGACCGGGGCCGGGTGGAGTTTCACGATCACTTTGTGGCCTGCTTTGATATGTTTCTTTCCTTCTTTTTTGAATGGATGCATATCGAGTCCGATCTCTGCCGTATCCCCACTGTGCTGGATTTCCATCGAATAAGTCCCGGCCTTGCCTTTGGTGCTGACATCGATCAGTTGGTCTGACAGGCTGTTCAGGATAAATGAGCCTGCCGCGGCATCGATATCCAGCATGGCGAAGCGGACAGCGGAATCGTAGGGTTCGGCCAGGTCCTGCCGGGTCGTTTGCCCTTCATCATCATCGTTCCATTCGAAGTTCCAGTCCCAGCAGTCGTGATGGCGCTCAGGAGACTGGTAAAGGATGAGGACGGACACTGCGATGGCTACCAGCGACAGCAGCAATTTCCAGAGATCACGGACAGGGAGGACGGAGATGCCCCAGAGGATCAGGAGTACAGGCCACATTTGCCAGAGGGTATGCCATGAGAAGCAGATGATGTCGAGGTTTTTCAGGACCAGTGCCACACCCAGTGCCACCAGGATCACTCCCCAAAAGACGCGTTTGTAGTTCATGGGCTTATTGTTTGGAGCGGTTAACGGCTCCGGCTATCAGTGCGAAGCCGATCACGATGAGGATGACGGGCCACAGGCGGCCGAAGTCCCAGTGCGGAATGAATTCATCGATCAGGAAGAGGGTTCCGAGGGTCAGCAGGATGATCCCTCCGATCAGGCTCCCCCTGTACCTTGCGGTGTTTTTCTGTTCTGGTTCCGGGTTGAATCCTGCAGACTGTTCCTCTTTCGGCTTGTCTTCATCAGGCATGCCGGATCCGGAGGAAGCATTGAAAGTGAAATCATAGGGTTTTTTTGGCAGGGCGATCCACAGGATAAGATAGATCAGTACGCCGCCTCCGCCGAAAAAGGCCAGCAGGATGAATACCACCCTGACAATGACGGGATCAATGTCGAAATGTTCGGCGAGTCCGCCGCACACGCCCGCAACTACCTGGTCGGTCTGGCTGCGGTATAGTTTTCTTGTTTCCATGTTTTTTGGGTTTCGGATAAGACGGGTTTGAAGGAGTAAAGTTACAAAGAAAAGAGAATTTTGACGATACTGCAGAGCCGGTTCCACACCGAAGGCCCGAAGACCCGGTTTTTTTGCTTCAGGCAGCTTGAAGATGAATATCCTGTTCGGAATGACGGCCGTCTTATCAGGCAGATTCCTCACTCCGCTGTGCTTCGTTCGGAATGACGGCCGTCTTTGGGGAGAATAGGGTAAAAGGCAGGCGGCTTTCCCGCCTGCCTTTTACCCTGGTTTATGATGCGTAGCCGCGTCATTCCGACCGAAGGGAGGAATCTTTCTGCTTTTTTTCCATTGTCGGCCATTTGCCTTGACAGGATATCATCATAAGAGGGTCAGCTTGCTCCGGTTTTTGTTTCCAATCGGAACGATACCGACACGGAACACCTGTGCGAACAATTGAGTGATCAAGGTGTACGGTTTAACTCAGTCTATACAGCTTTTCATTTGCAAATCGGTCAAAAATGAGACTGAAACCATTTTTGCTTATTGTTTTAAGCAATTTTTGTTTATCTTTGCATAACATGATAAGCAAAGATGGATATATTGAAAGAAAAACACCGGAAGAAGGTGGCAGGCACATCGCTGAATTTTATCAGGAGCACGATGGATCATATCAATTGGTCCCAGCGACTGATAGGGATCAAAGGGGCAAGAGGCGTTGGAAAAACGACGCTGCTGCTTCAGTATATAAGCAAGTATCATGCGGATGATCCGCTGGTATTGTACACAAGCCTGGATGACATCTACTATTCCGGGAACAGGCTTTCGGATGTTGCAGGGCGGTTTGCACGTGAAGGAGGGCGCATTTTGTTTCTCGATGAGGTTCATAAGTACCCTGACTGGTCGAGAGAAATTAAAAACATTTACGACGATTTACCTGAACTGAATTTGGTTTTTACAGGCTCTTCCCTGCTGGAAATCATCAACGCCCGGGCTGACCTGAGCCGGAGGGCCGTGGTTTATACGATGCAGGGACTTTCTTACCGTGAGTATCTTGGTCTGGCCTGTGGCGTTTACATGCCTGCCTTTTCTCTGGAGGATATCCTGATGAGAACGCATGACATCACAAGGATGATAAATGGAATAATCAAACCGCTGCAATTTTTTTCCCGATATCTCGCAGGCGGGTATTATCCTTTTGTCATTGAAAATGAAGCACTATATCACATACGGGTGGAGGAGGTGGTCAATATGATCATTGAAATGGAACTGCCTTTGCTCAGGGGTGTTGATGTGGCTTATACTTACCGCCTGAAGCAACTTTTGCTGATCATAGCACAATCTGCCCCCTTTGTTCCGAATGTTACCAAACTTAGTGAACGGATCGGGATCAACCGTAACACCCTGATCACTTACCTGACCTACCTGCAGGAGGCAGGACTGACCCGCAATTTGTATAAAGATGCCTCGGGCATAAGCATTTTGCAGAAGCCTGCGAAGATATTTCTCGAGAACAGCAACCTTGCCGTGGCTATTACAAACAATGCTCCTGATACCGGTAATATGCGCGAAACATTCTTTGCGAACCAGGCAGGGTTCAAAAATGAACTAACCTACCCTGAAAATGGTGATTTTATGGTGAATGGTCGCTACCTGTTCGAGGTCGGTGGCAGGAAAAAAGGGAAGCACCAGATAAAGGAAGCAATGAATGGCTTTGTTGCCGCCGATGACATTGAATATGGTTTTGATAACAAAATCCCCTTATGGCTGTTCGGGTTTCTTTATTGATAAACGAAAAGCTTCATTTGGAAATCGTTGTTGATGGAGCCGAAATAACCAAGGCACCGCTTCCCGGCGCAGGGTCGCGTTTTGCAGGCCAATTCCTCACGCCGCTGCGCTTTGTCCGGAATGACGGCCGCTCTTTGGGGAGAATAGGGGAAAAGGCAGGCGGCAAAGCCGCCTGCCTTTTCCCCTGGTTTATTATGCGTAGCCGCGTCATTCCGACCGCAGGGAGGAATCTGTCTGCTTTTTTTCCATTGTCGCCCTTGCGGTCATTTCTACGGACACGGTCTGGGGATATTCGGATTGAACCCCTTAAGGGTTACCGGCAAATTCAGTGTGAGAGCGAAATCGAGGGTGGTTCTGCCCTGACTGCAAGAGTGTCTGACTGACCCATCTTGAAGCTTATTCCTTTTTATACCGACACGGAACAGTTTTGCGAAAAAGCGCGTCATAGCCGTGTACGGCATAACTATTCAAATCAGAAATGTAACCATAAAATGTCAGGTTTTAATACTTACCCTTCCTAAACCACTACATTTCTAAACATATTTCACACCAAAGACCCGGTTCTCCTTACTTCAGGCAGGTTGAATATGAATATCCTGTCTATCCCTTTCTGCCGCCAGGCAGGCGTGTAATCCGCGGATAAAAAAACTTCAGTGCGCTAAACCTCTTATTTTCACCGCAGCGGCGCGGAGGCGCAGAGTTGATTGTTGAACTTGTTGAATTTCTAAACCTCTAAACCAACTAAACCACTCACTATTTACAACTTACTGCTTACATGCACTTTCACACCGAAGACCCGAAGACCCGGTTTCCCGACTTAATAATAAAGTGTTGAAAATAAGTAAACTAAACTAAACTAAACTAAACTTCTAAACTTCTAAACCTCTAAATACCGAACGAACACAGCGGTGTGTGTTTCCGGCGTCATTTCCAGGGTCTGATATCAGCCAGATCTTCAGGCGTATTTACATTATGGAAAACCTGCGGATGCCAGGCATGCCACTCCCTGTCGGGCCGGAGTACCCTGATTGGCAACAGTTCAAAAAGATCGGGCAACTTGAAATTCCCGGCATCAATCAGCTTCTTCATGTAAGGGAGTACATTTTTATGATAATATCCTGCCAGGGGTTCGAAATGCCTGCAGCCGAAGCCCGGGACTGCCACCAATGCATCGTGCTTATTTTGAAGTACATATCGGTAATAATCCGTGGTGATCAGGGGATTATCGACCGCAAGTACCAGGTGATGGATATCCGGACTCACCAGCAGGCAGGAATAGATCCCCATCATGGGGCCATGCCCCGGCTGAATATCTCTCACCAGGCGGATTCCGGGATTTTCATGGGAAGGATTGTTTGAGCTTACCAGGATGGTATCGCACAGGGGTAGCAGGGTTTCCACGGCATGCCCCAGGAGGTTTTTATTGTTAAAGCTAACCAGGCTTTTGTCACGGCCGAATCTCGCGCTCTGTCCTCCGCTGAGAATGATGCCGGTAACGGACTTATCAGGCTTTTTCATGGCAGGAAAAGGCAGGTGTCGCCATAACTGAGGAAACGGAAGTTTTCTTTCAGGGCGAAATCGTAAACCCGTCGCCATTCATCTCCCAGGAAAGCTGCCACCAAAAGGAGCAGGGTGCTTCCGGGCTGGTGGAAATTCGTGATCATGGCGTCTGTCATCCGGTAGCGGTATGGCGGGGCGATCAGCAGGCTGGTTTGTCCGCTGATCCGGACCATGCCCATTCTGTCCATCCTTTCAATAAGGAATTCCAGTGCCTGTGCGCGTGTGAAGGGCGGGTCGGCGTGGCTTGTGTAGGGATCCCACTGGCCGATGGCGAAGTCATGTTCGCTGATGCTTCCCCTGGCGAGTTTCACTGCTCCCCAGAAGAGGCTTTCGAGGGTTCTGACGGTGGTGGTGCCAACGGCAACGAAGGTTTTGTCCCTGAATGCCGCCATTTGTTCAAGGCTTACACGGCTTATTTCAAATGTTTCGGCGTGCATGCGGTGGTCTCCTACGTACTGACTGCTTACCGGACGGAAGGTGCCGGCTCCCACGTGAAGGGTGAGGCTTATTTGCGGGATTCCGCTTTCGTTGAGGGAGCTGAAGACTCCGGGAGTGAAGTGCAGCCCGGCGGTGGGTGCCGCCACCGAACCGTCGGTATGGGCATAGCTTGTCTGGTAACGGTCGTTGTCCGAAGCTACATTGTCGCGGTGGATATAGGGCGGCAGGGGGATCATCCCTGCTTTTTCGAGCACTTCCCCGAATTTCAGGTCCGTTTCCCAGGAAAAGCGGATGGCATGATTCGGCGCCTGGGGCGGTGGTGCGTCAAAGCTGCCGGGCAGGGCACGGGTGGCTGAAAGCAGGTGTTCCTTCCCATTGACGGAAAAGGGGAAATGCAGGGGTTCTTCCTTCCATCGTCTGGCATTGCCGGTGAGGCATTCCCATACCACGGGCGATGCCTGTCCGAAGGCCAGGGCATATTCTCTTTCGGGAGTCAGGGGATTGAGGCAGAAAATCTCAATGGTGGCGCCGCCGGGCTTTCTGAAAAGCAGCCTGGCGTGAATGACACGGGTGTCGTTGAGCAGCAGCAAACTGTCGGGTGGCAGCAGGGATGCGATATTTTTGAATGTTTCCCTGTAAGGTTGCGTACTTTTCCTGTACACCAGCAGGGCGGATTCATCCCGCACAGCCGCGGGGAAGAGCGCGATCCTCTCCCCGGGGAGGTGGTAGAAGTAGTTTTTTATTTCCAGGCCGGCGGGACTGTCGGATGGGAGTGCCATTCAATTCCAATATTTTACCCAGGGGCTTCAAAGATACCCAAAATGCGTAATTTTACCCGAAAATCATATGATGGCAGCAAGCAAACAGATTCCGAACCTGCTCACCTTGTCGAATCTGGCCTGTGGTTGTCTGGGCATTGCGGCCCTGATGCTGAACAACCTGCCGGCGGGCGCATTATTCATTTTACTGGCGGCCGTATTCGATTACCTCGACGGAACGGCAGCCCGTTTGCTGAAAGCCGGATCGGAGCTGGGCAAACAACTCGACAGCCTGGCCGATGTGGTTTCTTTCGGCGTATTGCCGGGCATGATCATGTACCGCATCATGCTGCAGGCTGTCAGGCTGCAATATCCCGGAAGCGAATGGATCAGCTATATCCCCTTTACCGCGGTGGTCATTCCCCTTGCTTCGGCCCTGAGGCTGGCGAAATTCAACATCGACAGCAGGCAGCATCATCATTTTCTCGGCTTGCCGACCCCGGCTTCAGCGCTCTTCTTCACTTCCTTTCCCTTTATGCTCTTCTATCACGGCCATGGAATGTTCACCCCGCCCGTTCAATTGCTTGGCTTCCTTTTCGATCCCTTTCTGCTGGCCTGCATCTGCCTGCTGATCTCGCTGCTGATGATATCGGAGATTCCCATCTTCTCCCTGAAGTTCCAAAGCTTCTCATGGAAGGAAAACCACTACCACTGGATTTTTTTCCTGCTGCTGATCCCCTGTCTGCTGGTGTTCAGACTGGGAGCGGGACTGGTGATCATTCCGCTCTATGTGATCCTGTCAGTGGTGTTCCGTAATTCCTTTCATCCGAAGGAAGAATCCTGAGATTATTGATGAAGGGATTTATTCTCTGCCGGAGACCAGTAGTTTGACGGAATATACTTCCTGCGTGCCGCGGATCACGGCCACATGGTACAGGCCGGATGCCCAGGAACGGCATGATATGGTGATCTGAGCCCTGGTGATCCGGTCTTCACGGATCATATTCCCGTTCATGTCCGTGATCCTGACCAGTCCGCTTTCGAAGCCTTCGGCCAGGATTTGAAACTGGTCAGCAGCCGGGTTAGGGGAGATTCTCAGGGAAGGAGGATGGGCAGGTGTTCCGTCTGAAGTGCAAACATCCACGAAAATGCTGTCCGGGGCTGAAGAAATGCAGTTATTGGAATCCGCGTAAGTGTAAGTGATCAAATGAAATCCCGGACCGGCGGCAGCAGGATCGAAGATGCCGTTGGCGACGTTGTTGCCTGAATATGTACCGTTCGCGGGGCTGCCTCCGCTCAGTGCAACGGGCATGGCAGTGAGGCATATACTGTCGGGTTGCAGGTCGAGCAGTACCACGGGAAGGGGATGGACATTCACTGCGATTTGTGCAGGCAGGCTGTTCCCGGCGATATTGACGGCACTGACAGATACCGTGAACGAGGTGGTAGCGGGATCGACAGTAATCCCTGCAGTTCCCTGGCCGCTGATGATGGCGGCTCCTCCGGATACCGACCAGTCGTAAGACAACGCTCCGGGAACAAGGTTAACGGAATACTGTACAGCCCCGAAGGCATTCAGGCAGAAGCTGAGCGGTCCGAAAATGGTATCAGGGGGATTGGGCGGGTTTGAGTTCATTTCATAGGCACCGGGATCAGGCGGATTGTCCCTTGGCAATCCCGTAATGTCAACCGTAACATAAGGAACAGTTATCCCTTTGTTGTTCAGAAAGCTATTGGTTGGTACAGAGAGCATGGCAGAATAAAACAAGGGATTTGCCGCCAGGCTGTTCTGATCCTGGCCGCTCGCAATTTGCCAGTCGACCAGGGCAGGATAGAAGGTTGGGGAGCTAGTCCCTTTTTGTACCGGGTTACCGTCGGGGCCGACAAAGAAGTTGTTGTAATTGCTGTTTACGGCAGAGGTGACAACGGAGGAGGTATACAGGACCAGGCCGGCTTTGTACCCGGTAGTGGGTTGAAGCAGGTTCAGGATGTTGTTGCGCAGATAGGCATTGCTGTTTGCCTGGGCTTCCACGATGCCGTAACGGTTACCGCTGGTGGTTCCCGCATTGTCGATGGCGATGGTGTTGAAGGTGATTTCATTCGGCACGGTGGAAGCCCTGACTTCAATGGCCGTGAAATTACCGCTAAGCAGATTAATGTTGTGGATCACGTTGTTAAAAACCTGGTTCCCGTTGCCACTGTAAACATAAATTCCTCTGATGGTGGAAGTACCGTTGGCCGTGGTGCTGAGTTGAAGGACATTGCCAAAGACCAGGGAGTAATGGTTGTTGGTCGCAAGGTAGATCATATTGCATGTGGCGGTGTTCGTGGTCAGCTTGTCGAGCTGGTTAAAGCTGATGGTTGCTCCGGTGGATTCCCTGACATAGATGGCGGAGTTTTGACAGCTGAGGATGGTATTATGGGTGATAGTGATATGACTGGCCTGGTTGGCAGCTGAGCCGTAAACAGAAATGCCGTAACCACCCCCGAGTACGGTATTTCCCTGGAAGAGCAGGTTATCGTAGTTACCGGCTGAAAGGATGCTGGTGGTTGAACCGCTTGCTACAAATCCGCCATAGGAGGAACTGGTGGTACCGCTCATGTCGGCGGTGCAGTTGCTGATGGTGACCTGGTTTGCCGACTGGTAAAGGTGAATTCCGAAGAACCCGCTGGTTGAAGAAGGATTCCAGTTGATCTTCAGGTTGTTAATATGGAAGTACTGCACATTGGACAGCCTGATGACATAGCGGTTGGTACTGGTGGTGACGGCGGTGATGTTTTCCCCGTTACCTTCTATCGTGATGATTGCACCGGAACCTGCCCCAGTGACGGCTGAAAAGATGACCTGTTCGGTATAGGGTCCTGAACCGGGTACCACACTTGCCGTTACATGTCCGGAGATGCCATTGGCACTGAGGCTGCCGGCGAAAGCACCGAAACTCTGGAAGTTATTTCCCCCTGTCGGCAGGGCACTGTTGATGGTGTAATTTCCAATAAGTGGCTGGGCTGTAATTAAAGAGGATGAGAGAAGAAAACTCAGCATCAGGGTGATGATCGACGGCAGCCTGTTGGAGAAGGCCTTGATGTCAGGTGTGAAAAATGAATGTGTCATTGTCATAAGTATTTGATATATAATAAATAAAGATGAAAACCTGCCACGGACTGGCAAGCGGACCGGGAGAGAAGTAAGCCGGGAAGGGGCATTCCGTGCAGCTTAAGGATTACCGAAATTAATACAAAGACTTGATATTACGACGGATCAGGATAATTTTTTCACCTGCGCAGCTCAAAATTGGTTCCCAGGTACACCCGCCTTACTTGTTCGTCGTTGGCCAGGTCTTCGGCCGAACCGGACTTTAGTACGCTGCCCTCGAACAGCAGGTAGGCTCTGTCGGTGATCGAAAGGGTTTCATGGACGTTGTGGTCGGTGATGAGTACCCCGATGTTTTTGTCTTTCAGTTTGGCCACGATGGTCTGGATGTCTTCCACGGCAATGGGATCCACCCCGGCAAAGGGTTCGTCGAGCAAAATAAATTTCGGATCAACAGCCAGGGCCCGGGCGATTTCTGTTCTTCTCCGCTCACCTCCCGAGAGCAGGATGCCATGACTCTTTCTCACATGTTTCAGCCCGAATTCCTCGAGCAGCATCTCGAGCCTTTCTTTTTGTTCACTTTTGGAGAACCTGGAAAATTCAAGCACTGCCCTGATGTTGTCTTCCACGGTGAGTCTGCGGAACACGGAAGCCTCCTGTGCCAGGTAACCGATACCGCGCTGGGCCCTTCGGTACATGGGTTCATGGGTGATCTCGGTGTCATCGAGGTAAACATGGCCCGACAGGGGTTTGATCAGGCCGGTGATAATATAAAAGGAAGTGGTTTTCCCGGCGCCGTTCGGACCGAGCAGCCCTACGATCTCGCCCTGGTGGACGTCGATGCTGACTTCTTTCACCACTACCCGGTTCCTGTATTTTTTAACGATCTTATCGGTTCTCAGCAACATGGAGGGGTGAATTTGCAGGGGGTAAAGGTAATAAAATCAGAAAGAGAACCACAGGGTGAAGCGTATGCCAAACTTGCTGATTTCCGGATGGTCGAGGTAAGACAGGCGCCATACCGCGTCCACTCTCAGGATGCGAAGAATGTTTTCGATACCAACGCCTGCTTCAAAATAGGGCTTGCTCAGGGTATACAGGTCGGCGGGCAGCTCGGCCAGGCTGGCATCGTAATGGCCCAGGTTGCCGACAAGGCCCTTTACATAGCCAACTTCCCTCCATTTGAGTTTCCGAAGCAGCGGGATGCGGTTGAGGAAGAGTCCCTCGAAGTGATGAGTGTAATAGGCACTGAGATAGCGGTCGGAGACGAATTCATAGTAGTTCATGGAATTGAAGGCATATTCGTCAAAGGAATAAGTTTCGTTGCCTTCATGGAGTTTGAGCAGGGGGAAAGGGATATCCCCGAAGATCCTGCCTGTTTCGATGATATATTTCGACCAGCCGTAAGCTCCGATGTTGAACCAGTGTTCCAGGGTGAGCTGCATGCGGTGAAATTCATAGTCGCTTTCAAGAAAGCGCGGGATGCCGTATGTATATTTAAGCTGGAGTATGGGATATTTGGCGCCGAGGCTGGTCCTTTCGAATTCGCCCATAACGAACTTCTCCTTATAGGCCAGGCGGGTTTCGAGGCCGACTTCCGTTGTGGTGATGGAAGCCTGGGAGCGGTAGATGTGTTGTTCCGGATCGTAAACCCGGAAGCGGGTATTCCCGACCGACAGGATGGACCTCTTATTGAAGGAGACAGTATTCATCAGGCCGTTAAACCATTCATGCTCGTACTGTCCTTTGTATTCTTCCACCATCGAGAGTTTGTCGGAGGGTTGTCTTCTGAAGACGGCTGCCAGCAGGAAATCTTCCCGGAATGCAAACTGGCTTTGGCCCAGTTGTTCGATATCGTATTTGAAATTGGCGCTCAGGGTCCTGCGGGGATTCTTATTGAGCATATACAGGGTACCCACACCATATTTATATGTTTTGTCAAGGGTTCCGTATGCCACATGGCCACTGAGCATGATTCTTGTGCTGAAGTCGTTGCTGGTGCGGCCACCGACCCTGAACCGTCCGCCCTCGAGCCTGTTAAAGCTGAGGTACGACATATAAGGACCCCACTCGAAATTGCCTTTGACATAATATCCCGTGGTGATCATCTTCACCACATCCACATAAGTTCTGAATGCCGGAAGGGTCTTCAGCGTATCGATCATGTGATAGATTGTCTTTTCATCCCTGGTAAGGCTGTCGTGCCTGGCGTTCTTCCAGAAATCAGGTTCCCGGTCGAGGCTGCCGTCCTGTACAATGATATTAACCGGACTGGCATAGAATGCATCAGACATAGGGCTGTTTATCAGGAAGTTGCGGTATGAGGTGGTTTTTCTGCCGTAGAAACCCATGGTGGTTTCGGCTTCTTCCACTACATTGAAGTCGGCCACCAGCACGTCTTTTGAGAGCATCCATTGCGTTTTATCCACCAGCATATATTCCTGGTTGACCACCAGGTCGTTGATGAAGTTGATATTGGCATCGGCAGCGATTTTCATATCCACCTTGCGGATGCCCCAGGTGGTATCATGTACCCAGAAACTGCCGGTAAAGGTAAGTTCCTGAGGCCTGCGGGGTTTGTACATGATCTTGTAGCACCATTGGTTGTCGATGAAGGTGCTGTCGACCAGGTAATACTTATAGTATGTAAGTCCGAAGTTCGCGACCGGACTGACAAAGTTTTTCTGGAATATCTGGATGAAGTTATTGTAGATGTTCACATTCTGGATCACATCCCCCAGGAACTGGCTGATACTCTGATTTTTGATACCACTGACCTGGGAAGCGCGGATCACCTCGATCTCAGATTTCGGGGATTTGCGGAAGTACACATCCGAGAGGGTTTCTGAAAGGAAAATGGGCAGGTATGCTTTGCCGTTGATGGTGGAGGTATCGAGGTTATCGAAGATGAACTGGAAGGGTTTGAATATCCT
>CAZSQJ010000015.1:18521-60685 GCA_964608665.1 uncultured Bacteroidales bacterium
GTTTCCAGCGAGAATTCTCCGTCGAAATTGGTTTGTGTGCCTACGGTGGTGTTTTTCAGCAGGATATTGACGAAGGGGATGGGGTCTTTGCTTTCTGCATCAATGACTTTTCCCATGATTTTAGTGACTTGTCCGCTAAGTACCAGAGGGATCATCAGGGAAGCGGACAGCAGCAGCCGGCGCATCAAGGGCGGGATTTGCAGGAGGTGGCCGGCGATCGTGGAATTCATCATGGGCTGGTTTGATAAACCTGGTTTTCCGGCAAATTGTTCAGAGAATTCCTTCCCTCAGGATATCGTGAAGGTGGATCACACCGAGGTAGCGTCCTGCTTCCGCCACCAGCAGTTGTGTGATATTGTTGAGCCGCATGGTTTGCAGGGCGTCGATTACCAGGGCTGCCGGTTCTGTGAGCCTGGGAGTGGCTGTCATGATATCCCTGGCGCAGCCTTTGTCGATATCCTGCTTGTGTTGCAGCATTCTTCTCAGGTCACCGTCGGTGATGATACCTTTGAGGATTGCTCCGTCGAGGACGGCAGTGCAGCCCAGGCGTTTGGATGAGATTTCGATGATGGTGTTCCGGATGGTTTCATTTATCTGGACGGAGGGTGCGGCATTATTCCGGTACAGGTCTTCCACTTTCAGATAGAGTTGTTTACCCAGGGAACCACCCGGATGGAAGCGTGCAAAATCGCTGGTGGTAAAACCGCGGCATTCCAGCAGGGCGACTGCCAGTGCATCGCCCATAACCAACTGGGCGGTGGCGCTTGAGGTAGGGGCGAGGTTGTTGGGGCAGGCTTCCCTTTCCACCTTGGTATCCAGTACAAAATCTGCATGCCGGGCCAGGAAGGACTGGGTATTTCCTACGATGCCCACCAGTTTGTTTCCAAGGGATTTCAGCCAGGGTACCAATACTTTGATTTCCGGTGTATTTCCTGATTTGGAGAGGCACAGGATGATGTCTTCCTGCCTGATGGTACCAAGATCGCCATGGATGGCATCGGCCGCATGCATGAAAACGGCCTGGGTTCCGGTTGAGTTTAGGGTGGCAACAACTTTAACTGCTATATTTGCACTTTTCCCGATACCGGTGACGACGACTTTCCCTTTTGATTGCAGGATAGCCATGACGGTGCTGAAAAAATCATCACCGATGCGGGAGCCCAGCCGGCTTACGGCATCGGCCTCCGCAGCAATGGTTTCTTTGGCAATCTGAATGATTTCGTCTTTATTTTTCAAAGTTTTTTAAAAAAAATGCGGTAAAGGGTTGTTTTGATATTATATTTGTATTAAGGGCGAAAAATGAGCGACTTATGACAATATTTATTTTTCCCTGAAGTTAAGCTAACGATAACTGAACAAGAACTAACGAACAAAGGTAGTCATTATTTTTCTTGAAGCACGCTATGACTGTGAAGAAGGACTATCAGCTCCACCTCATTCTAAAGAAGATTTTTGGATTTGAGAGTTTCAAGGGCAACCAGGAACTCATCATTCAGAATCTGTTGGACGGTAAGGACACTTTCGTGATCATGCCAACGGGAGGCGGAAAAAGCATGTGCTTTCAGCTGCCCGCCATGATCAGCGAAGGGACGGCCATCATCGTCTCGCCCCTGATATCATTGATGAAGAACCAGGTGGATGCCATCCGCACATTCGGGAATGAAAAAGGGGTGGCCCATTTCCTGAATTCATCCCTTTCCAAATCAGAGATACTGGAGGTAAAACAGGATATCCTGGCTGGAAGAACCAAACTGCTGTATGTTGCCCCCGAATCTCTGACCAAGGAGGAGAATATTGAGTTTCTGAAAGATATCAAGATCTCTTTTTATGCCATTGATGAGGCGCATTGCATTTCGGAATGGGGCCATGACTTTCGTCCAGAGTACAGGAGACTCCGGCCCATTATTGAAGCCATAGGGCAGACAGTCCCCGTGATGGCACTCACGGCCACAGCCACCCCCAAGGTACAGCAGGATATTCTGAAGAACCTGCAGATGAGCAATGCCATGGTGTTTAAATCTTCCTTCAACAGGCCCAACCTGTATTACGAGGTAAGACCGAAGAATAAGAACGTGGTGAAGGAGGTCATCAAATACATCAAGCAACATACCGGAAAATCAGGGATAGTGTATTGTCTCAGCCGGAAAAAGGTTGAGGAGATGGCCGAAACCCTCCAGGTAAACGGCATCAAAGCATTGCCTTACCATGCCGGCATGGATTCCGTTACCAGGGCTGCCAACCAGGACAAGTTCCTGATGGAGGAGGTAGACGTGATCGTTGCCACCATTGCCTTCGGGATGGGGATTGACAAACCTGACGTCAGGTACGTAATCCATTTCGACATTCCGAAGAGTCTGGAGGGCTATTACCAGGAGACCGGCAGGGCGGGTCGTGATGACGGAGAAGGGAACTGCATTGCTTTTTTTAGTTTTGATGATATCCAGAAGCTGGAGAAATTTATGAAGGGAAAGCCTGTTGCCGAGCAGGAGATTGCCCGTCAGCTGCTGCTGGAAACGGTTTCCTATGCAGAAAGCTCTGTGTGCCGGAGGAAACAACTGCTTCACTATTTCGGTGAGATCTTCGACGAGGTTCACTGCCAGAACTGCGACAACTGCATCCACCCGAAAGCCAAGTTTGAAGGAAGACACTTCGTGCAAACCGTGCTGGAATGTATCCTCGAGGTAAAACAACAGTTTAAGGAAAAGCACATCGTGAATATCCTGCTGGGCAAACCCTCCACTTCCATCAAGGCATACAAGCATCATAAACTCAATACTTACGGTAAGGGAGCCGACAAAGACGAACGTTTCTGGAATGCCGTACTGAGGCAAACGCTCATTGAAAGGCTGCTGGTGAAGGATATCGACAATTACGGTATCCTCAAGGTGAGTTCTGAAGGGCACAGCTTCCTCAAAGCACCTTTCTCAGTGATGCTGACCCAGGATCATGACTTCGAAAAGGAGGAGGAAGAAGACTTTTTCGCCGGGGCCGGAAGCAGGACCAGCACTACGGATAAAACGCTGTTTTCTTTACTCAAGGATCTGCGTAAGGAAATTTCCCGCAAGGAAAAGCTGCCTCCTTTTGTGATCTTCCAGGATCCTTCGCTGGAGGATATGGCCATACAGTATCCGGTCACCCTCGACGAACTTAAGCAAATCACCGGGGTGGGTGCCGGGAAAGCCCAGAAATACGGGAAACCTTTTATCGAACTGATCCGCCAGTATGTGGATGAAAATGAAATTACCAGGCCGATGGACCTGGTGGTGAAGTCACCTATCAACAAGAGCGGACTGAAAGTGTATATCATTCAGAATATCGACAGGAAGATTGCCCTTGAAGACATTGCCTACGCCAAAAGCCTCAGCATCGATGAATTGCTGGGTGAAGTGGAGAGCATTGTTTCATCGGGCACCAAGATCGACCTGAATTATTACGTGGAAGAATATATAGACCCCTATCATCAGGAAGAAATCTTCGAATATTTCCGTTCAGCGGAATCGGATTCCATTACCGAAGCCCTGAAAACACTCGGGGAAGATGAGTTTTCGGAGGAGGAAATCCGGATCATGAGGATCAAATTTATGTCGGAACTGGGGAATTAACAACCTAATTATCATGACAGATCAGGATTTTGGTGTTCCGCCGGAGGAAGAAGCGGATATTCCCTCCATTGAGCAGAAAAAAGGCAAAAGGTTCGGGGGTGTAAAAATACCCTGGTTTCAGGTGCTGGTAATCGCCGCTTTGGCGGGTATTTACATCCTGTTTTTCCTGTTTATATACGGGCGGCAGGAAAAGGAAACGATTCAGGCAGTCAGTTTTCAGAAAGAGGGCGGCATGAAGATCGCTTTCATCAATTCCGACAGCCTGAAAGCCAACTATCAGTTGGTAAAGGATTTGCACGAAAGACTCGAATCAAGGTTCAATCATCTGAACCAGGATATCAATAAACGGCAGACCACCCTTGAATCGAAAGCCAATGACTTGCAAAGCAAGTATGAATCGAAACAGATCAGCCTGGAGCAGGCTCAGAAAATGGATGAACAACTGAAGGCTGAGAGTCAGCAACTCTATCAGCTGAACCAGGAATACAGTGAACAGATGGAGGAAGAGGAATTGCGGCTTAACCAGATATACATCGACAGCATTCATTCATTTTTAGAGCGTTTTAATCTTACATATCAGTTTGATTATATCCTGGGTTATTCGAAAGGAAGCGGCATATTGTACGCAAGAGATACCCTCGATATTACTCCTTTTGTGGTGGAAGCACTCAATAAGGAGTATTTTCTTGTAAATCCGGAATCCAGGAAAGGCCGGAAATGAGAATCGCAGGCGGTTTTTTACTTTTTCTGGCCTGTCTGGGTGCTTGTACATCCAGGCCGGAACCTCCACCTGATATTTTACCAAGGGATAAGCTGCTTGAAGTGATGGTTGATTTCCAGATGGTGGAAGCGGCAGTGCAATCGGCAAAAAGCCAGGGTGAGGCCGGCCAGACAGCCAGGTATTATTACGATATGGTACTGGAGAAGCACCAGATCACCCGTGAACAATTCCGGCAAAGTATCCAATGGTACCAGGATCACATGGCTGCCATGGATTCTCTTTACTCCGACCTTATCGACAGCCTGAGCGGTTTGCAGTCCAGGGCCGGGTTCAAAGTTGATTAAAGCCTGGTGTAGACACTCTGGATGGTGTCCAGGTCGGCGCCGTCATTTACGTAATAAGTCCAGTTGATCTTTCCTGTGGAATAGCTTCCCGTGCCATAGATGATAAGTCCTTTGGCGAAGCTCTGGGTGGGAAGCGTAATGGTACCTGTGGTTACTATGGCGTAGGGTTCGATGCCGTAGTTGTAGAAATTACTGATCAGCACCTGGCTGCTGTTTGCGGGATCGGCAGCAATCTGGACATTGTATGTGATCTTCTTTTTGCTGTTTTCCTGCACCCGCCAGGTACCGATGTATTTATCGCGGACCTCGTCTCCGAAGGGATCGTTCTCGTCGGGATCGCAAGCCGGAAAAATGATGGTCAGGCTTGCAAGGATGCTGATTGCGATTATTCTGAAGTTTTTCATGATGCGGTATTTTACCTGCCCAAGGCTCAGTTCCTGATGAACTTCACCATGACGGCCGGTTCATCCGGAGTATGCAACTGCACAAAATATGTGCCAGGCTGCAGATGCGCTGCGGGTATCCGGAGGGTATTCCTGCCCTGTGTCAGCAAAATATCCCTTTGCTCATAAACCAAACTTCCTGTGAGTGATATCACCTTCATTGAAGCCACGGTACTCTTCCTGGTTTCAATTTCGACCAGTGCATGATCTGTTACGGGATTGGGTTGCAGGCCGGCAATACTGAAACCGCCTGTGGCAGTATAGGATATGCCGGCGGCACTGGTGGTTGTGAGAGCCGCACTGATGGTGGAATCAATGTTGGTAAAGGAGGGCGGATATATTTGCTGGCTGAGGATCAGCCGGTTGGGGGCAACCAGCACCAGTGTCGGGAAACTCTGTACGTCAAAGATCTGCAGGGCGATGGTATTTCCGTGGCCGTCGAGACCGCTGATGGTCGGGAAGGTGATGCCGTACATGCTGTCAAACGCGGATACTCCGATGTTGTCGTCACCGTAGTTGATCCCCAGGAAGAACACATTCTGCTGGTTGGAACCATATTGAACATAGGCCTGCTGAATTTCCGGAGCGTAAGTGACACATGGTCCGCAGGAGGTGGTGAAAAAATCGAGCAGTACATAATTGCCTGCGTCAAGCAGGTCGAAGAGATCGTGGATCACTCCGTTGATATCTTTTCCTGAAAAGTTCACTGCCGTATCGAGGGTTGTCTGGGCATTAACCCCTTTGAAAAGAAATAAAAATGCGATTATCAGGTGAAGTTTTCTCATTTTGCTTTTATTATGGGGTTATTCCGCTAAACATGGCCAGTACTCCTGGGGTTAACCTGCTCGCCCCGATCCTGAAATACAGGGGATCGAGCCATTCAGTGCCCAGGCAGGCCTTCACCAGCAAATAACAATCCAATGCCTGTCGTGGTTCAATCATCCCTCCTGAGGCCTTGATGCCGCATTTTTTCCCGCTGTCTTCATGCCAGGCTCTGATACAGTCCATCATCAGGATCAGTGCAGGGGCCGTGGCTCCGGTACTGATCTTTCCGGTTGAGGTCTTCAGGAAGTCCGCCCCTGCTTTCAGCGCGATCTCAGATGCTTTGCAAATCAGCGAAGCTTCTTTCAATTCACCGGTTTCGAGGATCACCTTCAGCCTTGTCTGATTTCCGCATACCTGCCTGAAAGCGGCAATTTCATCAGATACAAATTCGTAATCGCCTGCCATCAGCCGGCCACGGGAGATCACCATGTCGATTTCCTCAGCACCATGACCGATGGCAAAACGGGCTTCTTCGAGACGGGTGTGCAGGGGAGCCTGGGCAGCGGGAAAAGCTCCGGCAACACAGGCGGTCAGGATACCGGACCCTTGCAATTGCCTTGCCGTGACAGCAGCGAATACCGGAAACACACAGGCTGCAGCGATATGCAGGCCGTTACCGGCAATGGCACTAAATTCCATTGCTGCCTTGCAGAAATCCACAATCCGGGATTCATGATCGGTCGCTTCCAGACTGGTGTGGTCTATGCAGTTGAATATCACCTTGTATGCATCAATAGTGTCGATGCCGTGATGCCTGTCGAGGATCTCCTGTGCCCTGGTTTCCAGGGACTCGGACGGAATTTCTGAAAGATGCAGGTATTTGAATTCCATATCAGCGCATGATAATGATTTTTCCGTTGGTCCTTGCCTGATAATTGCCGTACTTGCTTTCAAGATCATGGCGGACAGCGGCTTGTTCTCCGGGCATGTCCATCACCAGCCGGTAAAGGTACAACCCGTTGGGAAGCGGATTCCCGTTCCGGTCGCGCCCGTCCCATACCATCCTGGATATATTGGTACCGGTATGCACCGGGCCGAATTCATCGGCGGAAATGGTTCTGATATGCCTTCCCATGAGGTCAAACAAATGTATCCCGAAATTAACGGGCAGGGCATCACCGGTCAGGATGAAAGTGAAACGGGTATAATCAGAGAAAGGATTGGGCCAGGCAAAGAGTTCGCTGCGGGTGCTGCCTGTCGCGATTCTGAAGCGTATCCGGTAATCTCCGGTTCCGGAAGGGTTGCCGCTTGCGTCGGTGCCCCTGACCGTAAGGGTATAAATGCCTTCTCCGGGTAGATAAGGGCAGAAGCGGGTGATACAGCGGTTGAATCCTGATTGGGGGGAGAAAAACTGCAGATCTGCTTCATTTACACCGGAATAGACGAGCCGCACCGAATCCTGTCCCGGCCTTGCAAGCCAGGCGGTGATAAGACTGGTATCGGCAAGCCGCAAGGCATGTGCATCATCAGTAAGGCACATCATGATTTCCGGTGTGGGTGACACGTAATCGAGATCCCGGATCTGTATTGCGTCGAAGGTGACATCCAGAATGGGATTCTCCTGATCCTGAAGCACAAAGAATGGAATTTCGGCGAGATTGTTCACATGGGTGAGTTCCGGCTGGTCGTGCTGTGGGTTGATCTCTATCCATAGCTGGTTTCTGCCGGGCCGGCCCAGGGTGGGAATGACCAGGGAATCGATCAGGATGTCGCCTGCCGGATGTGGTCGTAAACGTTTGATAGTCAATGTGTCTGTTAAAGAGCCGTGAATCAGCCAGGTTTTCACAAGCAGGCTGTCCATGTCGATGCCACCGATGTTCCGGTATGCAATTTTCAGGCGGGCACTGTCACCTTCATACAAGCTGTCGCTGTAAAAGCTGAAACCGGAAGAGGGATCGATGGCTGTTTCGGGCAGGGTTTCAAAAATGATCTGCCATCTGCTGAGTCTTGCAGGATCACGGGGTGAGAGCGGGTTGGTAGAGGTATCCTCCATCAGCAGGATCATCTGCATAAATGGATAATCAACGGCTGCAAAGGATGCGTCAAGATGATGGATATCGGCGGAATCCCTGCCAATGGATCCGATAAGGGTGTCGGAGGTGCCGTTTTCTCTGATTCCCTTCAGTACAAGCCGGATGCTGTCATTCTCATCGGTTTTCGTTCTCCAGTGCAGGGAGTGCCAGGCGGAGGACGGGCCGATGAGCGGTGAGGTGATGCTTCCCTGTTTCCAGTTGGTTTCAACCGTGGAGGAGATCATGAGAAGGGAATCCCCGGCACAGCCTGGTCCCGCCTCGATGGCCGTTCCGGGCTGAGATCCCTTGATACCGAAGATCATATATGGTGAGGTGTCCTGCATATACCTGAAGTGTTGTCCGCCGAGGGATTCAAATGCCTCACAGAGGGATGCTTCACTTTCCTGGGCCCTGTGGTTCTTGTGACTGAAAGCCAGCACGTAATATCCTCCGGGGATGGTATCGATAAAACTGGTGATGCGCTGCCGGTCAGAGGAATCGTAATTGCAGAAGTCGAAAGCGGCCACGGGATATTCGCGGCAATGCTTGTTCCCGTATTGTCCGATGCCGTTGCCATTGTTGTAACTGATCCAGGGTTCGAAGGAAACCGGATTAAACACGGCGAATTTGATTCCGCTGCTTGCGGGGCAGCGGTTATGGGCGCAACTCCATACATCTTTGATATCGAAACCGATCCTGTAGTATTCTTCCTGCCAGGGATGGTTGATGATATAGGTTTGTGCGTGCAATTCGTTCATTTCCTGTACGAAACAGAAGCTGTCGGATTCCGGAAGGTATCTGAGGTACAGGTATTGGTTTTTCTCCATCTGGGGAGTGCGTGCCTGTGACCAGCCCGTGGTACCCGGGATAAGCTGAAAAGACCGTTGTTGCCACCGTATTGAATCCGCGGGTGTGGCAGCCGGTCCGGCCCGCCAGTAGAACACGGTACTGTCGGCACTGACGGGCAGTTGAAGATGCCAGGCCACCACGCCTCCCCGGGCGGTGAAGAGGGTGTCTCTGAGCACGGGGCTGTTGAACAGGTGTGTGGTATCGAGCTGAAATACGAAGGCGGATTCGGGAAGAAACGGGTACACCGTATTGGTAATCAGACTGATGGATGTGGCGGGGACGATGGCGTTGTCGGCAGGCAGTATGGGGATGAGCCCGGCAGAGCGGATGATGACGCTCAGTTCGGCAGTATTGTTTGATTCCTGCGCTCCTTCATCGATTTCATTCAGGGCATCCAGGCTTACCCTGAAGCGGTTCAGTCCGCCTGCAGTTTCACCTCCTGTTTCCATGACCACGAGGATGGTATCCCGGAAAAGGGGTGCAGGGACACGCAGCAGGGTATCACCGGCCGGGGTCTCTCCCGTCCATCGTTCTATCCTCACAAACAGCATGGTATCAAGTGCTTTCCCGGCATTGGCCGGGATGATGCGGAGGGTAAAGTGATCGTTTCCGGTATTGATTTCTTCAGGTATGGTTGCCAGGGGTTTGGGACAAGCCGGATCGGGGTTCAGATGGTAATCGGGCAGGGGCGGGGTGTACAGCACCAGGGCGGGGTCGGCATGAAGCGCCATTTCAAGGCATACTTCCCGGAATGGGAAAGCCGCAGTTGACGGATTACCCAGGATACGGCCGATATTCTCAGCGGCAATGGCTCCGATGGCTGAGCCATATTGCGAGGTGGTGAAAGCCTCAAGGAATGAATGCGTATAGGTGTGAAGATAAGGAACTTCACCCTCTGAAACCGAAGCCAGGTAACCGATGGCGCCTTTCTGAGGGAGTAATACATAGTGTTCGCTTGAGATTCCGCCGTGATAATCGAAAATATCTCCGGCCCAGCATGAATTTGCAATAACAAAGTAATACTTATCCTTATTGTTGAATCCGGCCGGATCGCCGATGCTGATATCGAAGCTGATGCCGCTGGCATGTCCGAAGTAATGGATCATTCCGATCCCCTGTTCCGCGATCAGGTCATGGAGCAGGGATGACTGCGCGATCACCACCGGCTCAATGCTGGTTTTAAAGAAGTTATAGGAGTGATAGCCGGTAAAAGGGGAGGATAGCAGGGAATCATACTTTTCGAGATAATCGCGGAAGATGCTTTGTTCGAAAATATTGGAGCCGCCACCGAACTGCAGGATGTTTTTGCCGCTTTGCCTGACATTTTTCAGCGACAGTTCATGGGCGCGCATTTTTTCAAGGTAGTTTATCACGTCCGCGGACGACCAGGCACTCAGCCGTCCGGTGGGAATGTCAGCCTTGTCCTGGTTTCTCAGACCGAGGGAGTACATCCAGTCGGAAGGAGGATGCCCGTATGAGGGTACCCTGGTTAATTTCCACTTTGCCTGGTCTTTCCGTATATCCTTGCTTTGGATTGCTTTACCAACAAGAAACAGTCCGGAGGGAAGACTGGGATAGTGATGTGACACATGGCGGAGAAAATTCCTGATCGACAGGGGCGTTTTACAAATGCCATAGGCGAACTGGTCGTAAAGCTGTTCAACATCCACAACCAGCGGACTGTAAAGTACGGGCCAGCCTTCCGTTTTCCGGTAGGCGGCATATTGTCCGGCTGCATCCCGCAGCACATTGTCTGTGATGATCAGGTAATCAGCTTGCGGAAACACCGCCGGTTCATAGCGGACAAAGCGTGCATCCGTTTCACCGACGGGTATGAGTTTATTGACCTGGGTAAGCTGACTGCCCAGGCTGAAGAAAATGGATTCTTCTCCTGGGAAATTTCTGATCAGGGCATGCAGATCCTGGCCTTCCTGCACTGTGAAATACAGCCGGCCGTTGATCAGATCCATCATCCTGACGGAATCACCGGAGGGCACCTGGATTCCTGTCAGGCGCAAGTGTGTAAAATCTGTCCCGGACTGGGCCGGGATATAAAAGCGGCCTTTCACACCCTGAGGGAAGGCGGGGTAACGCGGATACCTGACCCTGATATTCGAAACAGAGGTCCATTCCTGCAGATTCTGACCGGGATAATTCGGATTACTGAAAGCAAAGGAAGCAGAACCGTTTGATATCATGTTCATTTGCAGTGTTTTCGAGAATGTGACAGGATGGTAATAACGCCAGGAGGTATCGATGAGCAACTGGCTGCCGCATTGTGCCTTGAAGTAATGTTGCTGGGCGGTAAGCTGGCGGTTGGATCCGGCCACTATAGTAAAATCTGCCTGAGCCTGGGGTCCCTGGGTAAACAGTTCCGGCAGGCTGACGGTTCTGACCTGGGTCTGGTTGACCCAGATTTTGCTGCCGGAGAAACCTTCACCGCTGGTATAGGCTGCATCTCCGATGGTAATGGAAGAATTGGAAGTGTTGAATCTTTCACCTTCAAGGTAGGTTTCACTGTATATGGTTGCTGTTTCGAACCATAGCCACGGGATGGCGGCATAGGTCTGGTAAGCGGTATTCGTTTCCTTAATGAGCCGGGCATTATTACCGGAAGCGTTCCAGGAAAAATAATATGTGGCTGTATCAGTGAAAAGGCTGTATGCCTGATTAACCTGACCGTATGTATCTTCATAGAGGTACTGGTCGAACCAGCCGTCATTTTTCCGGGCATAGAACTCAAGGTAGTCTCCGGCATTGAACACGCCGTCGGATCCGGTTTCAATCCAGATGGGTTGTTGTTGTCCCTGACCCCATATTTGCATATTTTGCGGAGGAATGTTTTCGGGCTGGACTCCGAATGGCATCAGGGCGTTTGCGATTGCCTGGTATGAAATATGGACCATACCGTCTTCAGCGATCCTGAACCTGAAGTACTGTTGCTGATATTGTATCCATTCATTGCCGAATGGCTGGGCACAGACATTTTCAGGGGAGTGAAGGACAAGCTGGCTAATCCAAAGGATTGGCAGGTATTTGAGCAGGCTCATAACTGATCTGTCATTTGGGCAGATACTGAAAGGATGGATAAAGGTAAGAAAAACCGGATTTATTCAACGATGGTGATCGTACCCAGTTTATCGAAGGTTTCGTGGGTAACCGATTTCACATAATGAACCTGGTACAGATAGACACCGGCGGGGAGGAAATCTCCATCAAAGGTTCCGTCCCAGCCTTTGTCAGTCTGCCGGGTTTCAAACACCATTTTACCCCAGCGGTCGAAGACCCTGAGAATGTATCCGTATATGGTGGAAAAATCGCCAACCGGTTTAAACACGTTGTTGTATCCTTTGGGTACGATGGCATTTGGGAAGAACAGCGTACTGCATTCCCTTACATTGAGGGTGAATTCCTGGGTGTTGTAGCAGAGGATATCCATGAAGGGAGCGGTGGCTGTAACGTAATAGGATGTGGTATAACCAGGTTGAACGGTAATGGAAGGGGTCAGGTCACCCGTACTCCATTGGAAGTAGGCAGCGCCATCGGCATTGAGGATCATTTCGGAGCCGCGGCAGATGGTGTCGAGGGATGCGTAAATTCTGACGCTCATTTCAGGGGAAACCAGAACCGTGATGGCGCCGGTGTTCTGGCATCCGTGCTGGTCTGTAACCGTAACAATGTAAGTGGTATTCGTTTGCGGGCTCACTGTGATATGGGCGGACTGGGCTCCTGTACTCCAGGAATACAGCTGACCGCCCTGTGCAGTGATTTCGATCATATCGCCGAAGCACACAGCCGTATCGGGCGGAAGGCCGGTTGGCGGAGGCTGGATGATCTTTACTGAGGCAACGGCTGTATTGCTGCATCCGTGAAGATCCGTAACGGTTACAGTGAATAATGTGGTATCTGCAGGGTCAACCTGGATTACCGGCCCTGACTGTGCGTTGCTCCAGAGATAACTGACTCCTCCGGAGGCGGACAGTGTGGCGGTTTCTCCGACACAAACCGTATCATTGGTGACACTTATTTCGGGAAGCGGGTGGACGGTGAGCGTAAACTGAACCGTACCGGCACATCCGATGTCATCGGTTGCGATCAGGTAATAGTTGGTAGTAGTTTCCGGAGTAAAAGTCACGGTATTTCCGGTTTCACCGGTTGACCAGAGATAGGTGAAATTTCCGTCTGCTGTAATGGTGGTGGCTTCTCCCTTGCAGAAGGCCATGCTACCGGACAGCATGGGCTGTGGTATGTCATGTACCAGCACCATGACAGAGTCGATGGCCAGGGTGTCAGGGATATTTCCTCCACCCAGGATATAAACGTAATAGGTGGTGGTTTGCACCGGGTTTACCACAACGGAACTCACCACGGTTTCACCGGTCGACCAGTTGATATCCTGGCTGAATTCACGGGTGATTTTCACATTGTCTATCCCCCAGTTATCATCGAAATGGTTGTTAAAATAACTGCAAAAGCCCTGCATCCATCGGATTCTGGTAGTTGGTGTCAGTGCCGGAAGCGGCAGTACAAAGCTGTAGTTTGCCCAATCCGTGAACTGGGTGGGGGTATAGGTCAGTGGTGACTGTACCATGGGGTTGGTCGGAAGGATACTACCGTCCGGGCAGAAATAGACGATGTCTGTCCATGTTATTCCCAGGTCTGTTGAATACTGAAGTGAAACCCCTTCCAGCATTTCGTCCGGCCCCTCACAGGAGGGTGGGTCGTTTTGCAGTCCGTATTTGAGTGAGAAAGACAGGGTTGCACCGGAGGTAAGGTCGAGATCCTCGGTTTCGAGGGTGCGTTGAACGGGGCTTTCCTCTCCGAACCAGACACAAACAACTTCGGAGGCGGTGTCACAGGGTCCCTGAAAAACAAAGCCTGGTGTCACATAATGCCAGTCTCCTCCGAGTTGCCCGTTGTTGAAATTATTGTTGATAAGCACACATTCCCCGATAAACGAGAGGTCCACGCTGTCGCCCGGACAAATCTCCACGGTATCCATGGGTGTACCATTAACCAGCATGCTAACCCAGCACTGGGCGCTTATCTGGGAGGACAGTGCTGCCAACAGCAATGCAAATCCATATTTAAACCATTGCTTCAAACCAATGTCTTTGTTTTCCTCTATCAGCAGTTTAACGGTTTTTCTTTCGCTTTGTTTCCGCTTAAGGCAGAAAACCGGCATCAAATTTACCTTATTACTACCGGGATTTCATAATCGCCTTCAGGCAGTTTTCAACAGGGCTTTGTTTGATCAGTTTTGCAGGTGATTATAGTGAATTGAATTGATTGTCAGTAATATAATTGAAATATGTCTTATATGGCTGACAGATTTGTTAATAAACTTGTTGATAAACTGTTCACAAGTCAGCGGTGTCTGTTAATAATTCGATAAAACATTATTAATCAATCAATTAATCAATATCTGCATCATGTGATCAAAAACAATTGCTTCAGAGGCGAGGCATCATACCCCGGTCGTTGAAGTTTTGTTTGACCGGCCCTTGCTGGTTCTCATCATTCCTGAATATCAGGCTTTTACATCATTCGACAATCATAGGTTTTGCAATAACATGATTGCCGATGGTGATCCTGTAAAAATACAGGCCTGACTGCAAATCAGAAACACGGATTTTTAGCTGATGGTTGCCTGCGGCATAAAATCCTTTTTGTTCAGTCAGAAGGGATTGTCCAAGCAGATTTGACACGGTAAGCCTGATATTGGAGGCTTTGGGAAGGGAAAGATCAATAAAAGTATAGTCTTTACATGGGTTCGGATAATTTTGCGAAACGATGGCCGGGAGGTCCGCGTTTTCGGGGACGCTCAACCCGCTCAGGTCCGTTTTAGGCAGGGTAAGGTAGGAGATGCTGTTATCGCCATAGGGGTCGGTATCACCACGGACGGCCAGTCCGGGTTCTTCATCGTACTGGTAAACCATATGCAGGTTATTGTTGACCAATGGCGCAAAATATGGGAATACGCATTCATGAAAATTGTGCTGTAGCGAGCCGGTGATGTCTTTGGCATCCTGCCAGGTTTGCCCGCCGTCCAGGCTGGTACGTGCCCAGATGTGTCTGTAATTCTGGGATCCGTTGGACAGGTTTTCCATCACGGTGGCGTATGCCATGAAAATAGTGCCGTTATCATCCATACAGGCTGTCGGAAATGAAGAAAGCGAGAGGTAATATGTACCGATACCGTCGAATTCCATGACGGTATCATTTCCGTTGATATCCTGCAGGTAACCCACGATATGGCCCTGGTTCCAGAGGCTGTCGAAATGCAGTGTGGAAAAAGCGGGCATATCTTCATTCCAGTAGAGCAGTCCGTCTGTATAAGGCCAGTATGAGGTCTGCTGGTCTGTGGTATCGCTGTTGGCCACTCTCATGATTCCGGAAAACACATGTGCTTTTCCGCCTGCATCAAGCAGGATGGAAACTGAACCGTCGCTGACATAAGGTGTATCCAGCACCAGGGTATGTTCTTCCTGGAAGAAGGGATAGGGGTGCTGAAAGATCGTGGTTTTAGTCCAGTTCTGGCCATTGTCGGTGGATTTCATCAGGAAGAGGTCGGTCCAGTTATCCCCGGCAACAAAAGCAACGGTATTGCCTTTGGGTTCGGCCCAGGCATAGCAGTCACCGCCAAAACCGACATATTCAGAAGCAGACATGCCGGGGAGCACCTGGTTGGCGATATCCCAGGTGTTTCCTCCGTCCTGCGAACGGCTGTAGAGCAGGGCTCCGTCCATACCCTGGAAAAGGTTTCCTCCGCTGACCACGGGCCTGCTGAGTGCTATCAGGTGAATGGTGTTATTGTCGCTTCCGCTGGAAGTGGCACGCGGCCATGAAAGGCTTACCGTCCCGCCGGAATGCGGAATGGCGGATTCGTTCCAGGTTCCGCTTCCTTTGGTGTTACGGTTAAGGAACATCAGTTTGCCCGGTGTGGCAAAATCATGCGAGATAATGCCTTCTCCGTTCTGACCAAGCGCAAACACACTGGGCCATCCTGTCCGGATGCTTTCAATTCTGACACTGGGTGCTGTTCCCCACGCGGTACCGTCGAAATAGTTATATCCGGTTCCCCTGTCTATAAAATTCGGATCCGTCATGCCATAAGTCCAGACCGCGCTCATGGTTCCATCCGGAAAACGAACGAGGTGATTCTGGCAGGCCTGGTTGGTCTGGAGATCGTAACGGGTTCCGCCGATCAGGGTTTCCACAGTCGCCAGGGAGGATTTCACCAGGGGATTGGGTGTACGGTTCAGAAAATGCGCTCCGGGAACGGATGCATTCATGGCGGGTCTGGTTTTGCTGATGTTTTTCAGAACAGGGTGGGCAATCCGGCTTTGCTGGGCTGTCACCAGAACCGACAAACCCAAAATGAGGCTGAGAAGGAATATCTTTTTCATATTAATATTGTTTTAGAGCACTGGTTACTGGACAAAAAGACGGGTGGTTTGTGTTTCTCCTTCCACGGTGAATGTGAGCAGGTACAAACCCCTTGCAAGCCGGCTGCAGTCAAGGTCAATGCTGTGTGTTCCGGGGGCCTGCGTTCCGTATGAATGTTCCTGCAGGATTCTGCCGGTGACATCGGTAAGGGTGGAAGCAAGGGTGGCACCTTTACTCAGGTTGACAAGCACGGTGGCAGTATGCCTCACTGGATTGGGCATTGGGTTTGACACAGAAAAGCCGGCAGGTGGAAGTTCGTTTGTTCCCAGTCCGTAATCAGATTTGGGTACGGCAACGTGCAGTATCGTATTATTCTCGTAAGGATCGCTGTCGCCCCTGACAGCCAGCCCGGGTTCTTCATCATACTGGTAAATAATATGGACGCTCTGGTCAGTTCCGGGAGATACTGAAGGAAAAACACACTCGTGGAAATTATGGGTCAGGCTGCTGTTGATGTCGATAAAGGGTCCCCAGGTTTCCCCGTTATCCTCCGACATTCTTGAGTACACATGCCTGTAATTCTGGCTTCCGTTTGATTTCCCCTCGACCACCGAGGTCATGAAAAGGAATATCTTTCCCTGCTCGTCGATGGTGGCATTGGGCATGCTGGTTACCGCAAGGTAATATGTGCCGAGGTCGTCGAATTCGAGAATGGTGTCATTCCCGTTGATATCCTGGGTATAACCGACGATCTGGTTGTTGGCATCCAGGGTATCGTAGGTAATGTTGGTCATGGTGGGCATGCCTTCCTTCCAGTATCCAAGTCCGTCGGTATAGGGAAAATAGGAGGTTTGATTATCGGTTAAATCGGTGTTTAACACGCGCATCAATCCGAAGAATACATGAGCCATTCCCTGGTGGTCGAGAAAGATGGCAAGGGAACCGTCGCTGACGGTGGGTGTATCCAGCACCAGGGTGGTGGGTTCATCAAAGAGGGGATAGGGATGCTGGAAGATCACGGTTTTTGTCCAGTTATCACCTCCGTCTGTTGATTTCATCAAGAACAGGTCGATCCAGTTATCGCCCACGACGAAAGCGAGGGTGTCTCCCTTGGGATCTGCAAAGGCGTATGCGTCTCCACCGATGCTCAGGTAATTGGATGCATCCATGCCAGGCAGGATTACATGTTGTTTATCCCAGCTGGTGCCTCCGTCGGGCGAACGGTAATAGAGCAGCGCCTGGTCTTGTCCCTGGTAGGGGACATAGGTACAGGCAATGATATGGATGGTATTGTGTGCGGGGCCGGTTGTAACGGCTCTTGGCCAGCTGATGTCAACGGCACCCGGAGGTCCGGCCAGGATGGCATGATCCCAGTTACCGTTTCCCCTGTTTGTTCTCCAGTCGATGGAAAGGCCGGCGACATCGGTATGAGAGATCACCATTTCTCCTTCCGGACCAAAAGGCATATAGGATGGCCAGCCGGTTCTCAGGGGTTCGATCCTTTGTACCGGATACGGCCCCCATGCACTGCCGTCATAATAATTGTAACCAGTTCCTCTTTCAGGGAAGTTCGGGTCAGTAAGTCCCCTGGTCCATACTCCGCCCATGGTTCTGTCGGGGTACATATACAGCCGGTTCTGTGTGCTTTGGTTTGTCTGCAGATCGTAACGGGTTTCTCCGATATTGTTTTCAAGGGGGGCAAGCGGAACGACCTGACCTGAGGCTGGTTTACCGTACAACATGTTGGACTGGTTTTTTACGGCAGCCTGTACCGGTTTTTTAGCAATGAAATGTTGCTTACCTGTTTTGAACCTGGCGGGTCCCTGCTGTGAGAATGCCACGAAGTAGCATGCCATCAATCCTGTGATCAGTAGAAGTTTTTTCATACACGTTTTTTTAAAATGTCATGGACAAAGTTAAAAAAAAAAGGGTGTCCTTGGAACGGACACCCTTTTTTAAGGTTAAAAGGGATGATTATTCGATGATCATCTTTTTGGTAATCGTCTGGTTTCCTGCTTTCACAGTGTAGAAATAGATACCGGCCTCGAAGTTGTTACGGTCGAAAGAGAAGGTATGGTATCCGGAATTGACGCTTTCGGCAGGGACTTCATACACTTTTTGTCCGATGAAGTTGGTGATCTCCATACTGATTTTGCATGCATTTCTGAGGCTGACCACGATCTGGGTATTCGTGGTGAAAGGATTCGGATAGTTCTGGTTAACAAACACCAGGTTGTTGAATTCATCCAGGCCAACGTTAGTTCTGTTCATTTTCAGGTAGACGATGGCATTATCCTGGTAGGGGTCAGAGTCTCCCCTTACGGCAAGCCCGGGTTCGTCGTCCTGCTGATAGAGCAGGTGCAGGTAGTCATCAGCGGTAAAGGAGAGGCTTGGGAACACACACTCGTGGAAGTTGTGGGTCAGACCTCCGGTAACATCCTGGAAATCTGTCCAGGTCAATCCCACGTCTGTGGATTTCCGGTACCAGATATGCCTGTAGTTCTGGGAACCGTTGTCTTTGTTGTCCATCACAGAGGTGAAGAACAGGTGGATCAGGTTGTCTTCGTCGATTGTTACCGTCGGCATGCTGGTGACAGACAAATAATACACTGCAAGATCAACAAAATCGAAGATGGTGTCATTCCCGTTCACATCCTGCACCCAACCAACGAGGTGTCCCTGGTTGTAAAGCGTATCGGAGTTGACGGTTGCAAACATCGGCATTCCTTCTTTCCAGTAGGCGATACCGTCGGAATAAGGGAAGTAAGAAGTGGCCTCATCGGTGAGGTCATCATTCAGTACGCGCATCAGGCCGAAGAACACATGCACATTGCCGCTGTTGTCAATGGCACAGGCGGTGGTGCCGTCACAGACCCAGGGAGTATCGAGTACCAGGGTGGTATTTTCCTTGAATTTGGGGTAGGGGTGCTGGAAGATGACGGTTTTGTTCCAGGTTTGGCCATTGTCTGTGGATTTCATCAGGAAGACGTCTTCCCAGTCGTTTCCGTAAACGAAAGCGAGGGTGTTTCCTTTGGGCTGTGCCCAGGCATAGCAGTCACCACCAAAGCCAACATAATAATTGGTGTCGGTCATGGGGAATTGCTGATTGAGAATATCCCAGGTGGCACCGCCATCAGTGGAGCGGCTGTACATCAGGCTTCCGTCCTGTCCGTTGTATAATGTGCCACTGTTGGCAACCGGAGTGGTGAGGGAAGCGACATGGATATTCTGGTTGGTGGCTCCGCCGGCGACAGCGCGTGGCCAGAGAAGGCCGGAGGATCCCGTCGGGCCGGCCATGGTGGACAGGGCCCAGGTACCTGTGCCTTTGGTGGTTCTTTTGGCAATCTTCAGGCCGGCATTGGTACCGGTATGGGTGATCACCATTTCACCTGAGGCTTCACATGGCATATAGGAGGGCCAGCCGACTTTGATGTCTTCGATCCTGGCTGTCGGGTATGCGTCCCAGTTCGAACCATTATAATAGTTGTAGCCGGTACCTCTTTCAGGAAAACCATTTACATCATCCATTCCGAATGTCCAGACTGCGCCGATGGTTCTGTCTTCATGAAGATAAATACGGTTCTGCATGGAAGAGTTCGACTGCAGATCGTACCGGCTCACGCCCACCTGTTCTTCATTGATGGCAAAGCTTGATTTCACATACTTGTTGGATTTTAACCTGAGCATGTTCACAGGCTCATCGATGGCTCTGGGCATGGGCTTTTTCACGCTGACATCCTTTTTGGGATGAAATACCACAGGTTTGCTTTTCGGCTGTGCAACCGCACCAAAACTGATGCCGATGATAAGTCCGATTAGTAACAGTTTTTTCATTGATGTTGGGTTTTGATAATAATTTGGGTTGATTCTTTCGCAAGCACAAAATTATATAAATTAGAAATACGGTGTTAAAAAATTGCAAATTAATTGGGATGTCATCCCGGCATTGATTTAAATCAACGCCGGGATGACATCCCAATTCCCCGTTTTCGTTCTAAACAGCTTCCAAATAAAGGGCTCCGGACAACTTGACAACGTATCAGGATGTCTACCATATTGTGATCATTTACGATAACACCGCTTGAAAATGTGAAAGACATTGTCTAAAATAGTACTTTCGTCATCATGTTTACCATACCTTAAACATTGTAATATGCAAAAGTATTTCATCCTTTCCGTGTTGCTACTTGTTTCCTTCTTCACTGGGGCTCAGGAAGCTTCCTGGGTAGAGGGTACGGTGATCGACACCCTCAGCCGCAAACCCGTGATCGATGTCCAGATTAGTGTACAGGGAACCAAACAGCTTGTGCTGACAGATGCAAAAGGCAGATTCCGTATCCGACCGGAGCAACTTAGCGGTAACGTATTGATCGTTAGGCATGTGGGCTATGAACCCAAGAAAATTAAAATAGCTCAGCCGGCTCCCTCCAGGCTTGTGATTGAACTTTTCCCCATGGTTTTCCAGCTGGGTGAATATGTGGTGGAGGGGAAAGTAACCCCTATCGCCAATGTTACGGAAATACCTGAACTGAAGATCAGGCAGAGCAGTAACAGGGATGTGGGCGATTTTCTTCGCGAGATCCCAAATTTGTCAGCCGTCAGGAAGGGAGGAACCGGACTCGACCCTGTTGTCAGGGGGCTTCGGTTCAATCAGTTGAATGTGCAGGTTGACCAGGGTATCCGGATCGAAGGAGGTTGTCCCAACCGCATGGATCCGACCACAGCACACGTGGAGATTGAAGACGTGGAAGCCATGGAAGTCATCAAGGGGCCTTTTGTATTAAGGTACGGGCCCTCATTCGGGGGTATTATCAACATCTCTACCTACCAACCTGTCTTCTACGAAAATCCTGAAATACATGCAGTTGCCATGACCGGTTTCGAGTCGAACTGGAACGGGAACCGGCAGCATTTGCGGGTGAACGGGGGAAACCAGAAATGGGCATTTTATGCTACAGGCGGTATTAAAAACTACGGAAGTTATATGGATGGCGACGAGAACAGGGTACAGTCCGGATTCCTGAAATACAGTTTTGCGGGCGGATTGGGGTACAAGCCATCCCCAAAGGAAAGCATCCTGTTCAATTACCGGGAATCGCACGGAAGGGACGTCTTTTATCCTGCCTTGCCGATGGACGAAAAGGTGGATAATACCCGCATCATGTCTCTCGATTACACCCTGAATCATATTTCAGATGCATTACAGTCGGTGGAGGCAAAAGTGTTTTATTCCAAGGTTTTCCATGAGATGGACAATTCGTTCAGACCGAACTACAGTTTTATGCAGGCGGTAGCCATGGTCAATGCCAACAACTTCGGAGGTCGGCTTCAGACCAAGTGGACCCTGGGAGAAACCTTCATGATTGCGGGTTTCGATATGGAAAAAGTCAACAAAGACGGTGACAGGGTGATGGTGATGAACATGAGTATGCCGGGTATGCCTCCGGGAACCATGACTGTCAGGACAAACCTGTGGTACGAGGCTTCCATCCTGAACAGCGGCATATTTGCCGAACTTCGCAGACCTTTTGGAAAGTATAACGCAGAGTGTTCGGTAAGAGCAGATTACAATACGGCAAGCTCTGAAGATACTTTACGGATCCCTTCATGGTTCGATGAAACTGATTCCCGTTTCACCAACCTGAGTTTCAGTGCCGGGCTTAGCCGTTCTTTAGGTAAGTACGTTTCTCTCAGCCTTGCCCTTGGCAGGGGTGTCAGAAGCCCGTCCATGACCGAACGATATATTAAATTCCTGACCGTAGGATATGACAACTATGACTACCTGGGCAATCCGCAACTGAAGCCCGAGGTCAACCACCAGGCAGACCTTACGCTCAGGTACCGGCATGAAATGTACGGACGATTCTATGTCAATGGTTTTGCTTCTTATATTCAGGATTATATAACCGGTAACCTTGTCCCGCCTGCTGTGGCTACGCCAAAGACAAGCGGGGCGGTGGGTGTCAAGCAGTTCTCCAATTCAGAAGCAGCCTTCCTGCGTGGCTTTGAGATCAGTTACCAGTCACCTGCCATTTTCAGGCGGATATATGCCGGGGTTCAGGCTGCCTATACGCGGGCCAGTATCAGAGAAGCCGTGCAGTACAAAGTTGAGAACGCCCAGGTGGTTTCTCAGACCACCCTTGACCATGATCCGCTACCAGAAATACCTCCCCTGGAATCTACCATCAGTCTGTCTGCTAATTTATTGAAAGACAGGTTATTTCCTTCAGTAGCAGTCCGGTTGGTAGCGGACCAGGATTATGTTAGCGGTGCATACTATGAAGCTGAAACTGCCGGTTTTGCAGTGTTCCAGGCAGCGCTTCACTACAAACCCATGAAGTGGTTAAGCCTTGCCGGTGGCGTCAATAACCTGTTCAACCGGCAGTATTATGAGCATCTGAACAGGCGGATCGTGGGGTCTACCTCCAGGTTGTTTGAACCGGGAAGGGTGTATCATTTAACACTGATAGCGAATCTGTAGTGAAAGGATTGGAATTAATAATATATACTGAATCTTATTGAGAACGCGAAGCAGTTTTCGGTTAGATTATACCGATGACCCGGGAAGCTTATTTTTCGCATACCCGTGTTCTTTCGGTACAAACGGTATGCTGCCCGGTGAAGACACCATTGCCTGCAGCAAAGCGTTTATTGTACACGAACATATTAAGCAATGAAAAGGTTACTTGTTGTCGTTATGGTTCTGTCTGCTGTCCTTCTGTCCTGCAAGAAGGAAAAACCTGAAGAGGAAGAAGAAAATGGAAGGATTGTCTTTCGTTTTGTGCATCTGGTGGATGGACAAGCGGTGGATTATGACACCATGAAATACGTTAACACTGCCGGGAATCAATACATGATCACCGATATGCAGTATTTCATTTCGGATGTAGTGCTTCATGCCGCCGACGGCAGTAAAACAATCATTAAAGAATGGCAGGATATCTATTACGTGGACACTTACCTTCCTTCCACTTTTGAGTGGCAGGTCTATGATGCAATCTCCCCGGGTGAATACGACAGCATCTCCTTTACTTTCGGTATCAATAAAGAAAAAAACAAGAACGGGCTCTTCATCAATCCGCCTGAAGTGAATATGTTCTGGCCCGATTTTCTCGGAGGCGGGTTTCATTACCTGAAGCTGAACGGCAGATGGAAAACTCCGGACGGAACCCTGCTGCCATTCAATTTTCATACGGGAATAGGAGCGGATACAATCGGACCGGGCCAGGTGTTGTTTGTCCATAATTATTTCAATGTCAATTTAAAGAACTCGTCCTTCACGATTCATAAAGGGAGAAAAACTGTCATTGAGATCGTCATGAACATCGAGAGTTGGTTTCATACGCCCCATGTATGGGATTGGGACAGCATAGGCGGTGCCATCATGGAGAATCAGTCGGCCATGCTTTGGGCAACCGAGAATGGATTTGATGTGTTTACCATAGGAGCAAAGACGGAGGAACCATAAGATGAAGCGCAGGAGAGAGTTGGTTAAGGTTTTGAATTACAGGGTGGTATTAACGCTGATAGGTGTGGGTTTACTGGCGTTGCCCCTTATATTGACGTCCTGCCGGAATGATAAAGAAACAGATGAGGATAGCCCTGACCCCACACCTTATATCATCAATGTCCCGAAGTTTTTCCCCACCTTGTTGAACATTCCCGCCGACAATCCCATGACGGTTGAGGGCATTGAACTGGGCAGGTACCTGTTTTATGACGGGCGGATGTCGGGTCGTGACCATCCTGATTCACTGATGACATGTGCCACATGTCACCTGCAGTCCAGATCGTTCGAATGCGGGATCGATCACCCGAAGTATACCGGTGGATACACATTTGGGATAACGGGTATTCCAACCCCGCACGTGATGTTGCCTTTGATCAATCTGGTCTGGAATCATGAGGGTTATCTGTGGAACGGGGCAATTCATCCGGGTAATCCCAATACCGCCAAACGAAGGCTTGAAGACCTTGTCTGGATGGGGATTGTTGCGCCACATGAAATGAACAGCGACACTAACCGAGCCAAGGCCCTGATCCAGAGTATACCCGGCTATCCGGAACTTTTCAGGAAGGCTTTTGGTTCGGAGGTGGTTACGGTGGAACGCATGGCCAAGGCCATTGCTCAATTCATCCGGACTTTTATCTCATCAGATTCGCGTTTTGATAAATACCTCAGGGGTGAGTTGCAGCTTACCCCCCAGGAATTAAACGGATTTGTGTTGTTCTCGACCGAGAGCGGTGCTGATTGCTTTCATTGCCATGGCGGATCGGGGAATCCCCTGTTTACCACCAATCTCTTTTACAACAATGGCAAGGATTCCCTGTTTACCGGACCATTTGAAGATCCCCGCGACCGGTATCATGTAACCGGCAATCCTGCTGATCTGGGGGCATACAAGGCAACCACGCTCAGAAACATCATCTATATGGGACCGTATATGCACGACGGAAGATTCAAAACCCTGGATGAGGTGATTGATTTTTATTCCGATGAGCTGGTCAACTCACCATACATCAATCCGCTGATGCACCACATTGCCACCAATGGTGCAAAATTGACTCCGATGGAAAAAGCTGACCTGAAAGCTTTTATACTGTGCCTGACCGATACTGTTTTTCTCACCAACCCGGCCTTCAGCCGTCCGGCGGTATTTCCCGACGGTTGGACCGGGAAATAGGGATTCCCGTTCGTACCTGCCAGCGGAAAAGATCAGGCTGTACGGTGTCCTACTGGGGTTGTGCCTGATTGGTTTTTTGCTGTTTGGGCAGGTTTTTCTTGTAGACGGGGTCGTCGATATAGGCAGGCTTCCTTTGCTTTTTTAATTCCATCGGATCTCCTTTCTGGGGATCCACTCCGGGAACCATGCCGAGGTTGTAAAAGGTAAATGCCCAGATATCGGCGGCCTCCTCAATTCTGACCGCAGTGGGTTTTCCGGCGCCATGACCGGCTTTGGTTTGTATCCTGATAAGTACGGGATTATTCCCTTTATGTTTTTCCTGCAGCGTGGCAATAAATTTAAAAGAATGGGCAGGCACCACCCTGTCGTCGTGATCAGCAGTGGTCACAAGGGTTGCAGGATAACTCACCCCATCCCTGATATTATGCAGCGGTGAGTATTTATACAGGTAGGTGAATCCCTCCTTGTCATCGCTGCTGCCATAGTCAACGGTCCAGGCCCAGCCGATGGTGAATTTGTGGAATCGCAACATATCCAGTACACCTACCGCCGGCAGGGCCACTTTAAACATCTCCGGTTTCTGAGTCATACAGGCACCCACGAGCAAACCACCGTTTGAACCTCCTGCAATAGCAAGCTTTTCAGGCTTGGTATATTTATTCTCGACAAGATAATTGGCTGCAGCGATAAAATCATCAAAAACCTGCTGTTTCTTTTCCTTCGTACCTGCTTTATGCCAGGCCTCCCCGAATTCACCGCCCCCCCTGATGTTGGGTATGGCAAGGATACCCCCGTTTTCAGCAAATATCATCCTGCTTACGCTGAACGAAGGCGTAAGGCTGATGTTGAAGCCGCCATAACCATAAAGATAGGCCGGATTCATGCCATTCATCACCATGTCTTTTCTGTGAACGATGAACATCGGGATTTCAGTGCCGTCATTGCTCTTGTAAAACACCTGCTTCGTCTCAAAGTCATCAGGATGGAACAGCACAGGCGCATAAAAAATCGTCTTATTGTAATCCTTCCCGAAATCCTGCAGAAAGATACCCGAGGGGTAAACAAAGGAAGTGAAGGAATAAAAAAACCGCGGATCACCCGGCTTGGATGAAATATCACCCACTGTACCAATCATTGGAAGTTCGATAGTTCCCGTTTTTTTGCCCTGTTTATCGAAGAGGTGGAGTTCGTTGCAGGCATTCTTCAGATATTTGACAACGATATTGTTATAGCTCAGGTGAACAGATTCCATCACCATATTTTTATCCTCATCGATCAGGATCGTCCAGCCCTCTTTTCCCGGTATTTCCGGATTAATGGAGATGAGCCGGTAGTTGGAGGCACCCGCGTTGGTATGAATCAGTATGGAATCACCATAATTTCCAACTACCGCGTAGTCATTGCTGAAACCGGTAAAAAGCGGCTTAAAGGCAGCATCCTCCTTGTCCATGTCTTTGTAATACAATGCATTACCACTAGTGGATTCGGTCTCGTAAAGAAACATGAACCGTTTGTCTTCAGATAAGGCCAGCTGGTAGTTTCTGAGCGGGAAACCGGGATTTTGATAAACCAGTTCGTCTTTGCCCTGCGATGTCCCCACTTTATGATAATAGATTTTGTGGAATTCATTTTTCCTGGTCAGCGCGGATCCTTCTTTCGGAGCATCGTACCGGCTGTAAAAAAAACCATTGTCTTTCCAGCTGATCCCTGAGAATTTTACCCATTCGACCTTATCGTTCAGGATTTTCTTTTTTTTCAGGTCCATCACGATGATCTCCTGCCAGTCGCTGCCGCTTTTTGAAATGGATATGGCGATGTATTTCCCGTCGTCGGAGGCTTTGAACTGGTTGATCGAGATCGATCCGTCAGGAGCTGCCTTATTTGGGTCGTAAAGCAACTCCTTCGGTTGTTCAAATGCTTCCTGCATATACAGGGCATTCTGGTTCTGCATTCCTGTGTTGTACAGAAAGAAGAGTCTTTCTCCGCCTTTGAGGGGAACTTCCATTTTAGGGAAGTCCCATGTTTCAGTCAGCCGGTCTCTGATCTTGTTACGGAAAGGTATTTTTGAAAGGTATTCATGGGTAAGCATATTCTGGGAATTCACCCAGGCTTCAGTTTCCGGTGAATTGTCATCTTCGAGCCACCGGTAAGGATCGGCAACTTTGGTCCCGAAATAATCATCTACCTGGTCAACCTTATGGGTAGCCGGATAAACAGGCGGTTTAACCTGTGCAGTCAGATTCATTGAAAAAGAAAAAATAAAAATGCCTACTGTGAGAATTTGTCGGATCATGATACAATATTTTTTTGTCAGAAGCGGCAAAAGTACTAATTTTCTGCCCATGAAAAATGGGGGTTAACATTTCTCTTTTACCTTTGCATCCTGTGTTATCACTTTTCATTCTAAACACCTTATGACAACGACGAAGACACTGAAAAGCGTTCGCCTTTATCGTTATGATATTTTGGAGAATGGATTATCTGATATTGAAGACTGGTCTCCCTTTATTCAAAGCATGACAGCATATCATGAGGACGGCCTGGTTAGCAGGGAAATAACCTATAATGCCTGGGGCGTTCAGGAACAGTTGGTTGTATATAACTATGATGAACATCGTAACCTGAAGGAGGAATTGTTTTTCGACGAGGGGGAAGAACCCATGGAATCCAAGGTGTATACCAGAAACGGACTGGGTTTGATCATCTCCGAACATCACCGCTTTATGGATGAATCCGAAGATGTGGTTGCGTATCATTATGATGATCAGAACAGACTGACGGGAAAGGTTTATTATGACAGTGACGGGGAAGTTGAACGTAAGGAAACGTTTGAATATGAGGGTGATTTGCTGATCAGTGAACTGGTAACTGACCAGGATGGTAACCTGATCAGCCAGGCTGCGTATGCATACGATGAGAACGGAAAGATTGATAAAAGTGAACAGGTAAGGATAGAGGACGGCAGGAGTGAACGGATGGTGAGTTATTTTGATGAAAATGGGAACCGCAAAAAGAACCTGAGATACAATTATCAGGAGCAACTGATTGAGATCAGCCGTTTCCGTACAGGAGGGCATGGACGTCTGGAAGAAATTGAAGAGGAAAACCAGCACGGAAAATCTTTCATCAGGTTCACCTATGATGAGCAGGGTAATGCTGTTTCACAGGAGGAACTCAATGAAAAAGGGGATGTGATTTCCACCATTGAAAGGAAATTCGATGAGGAAGGAAGAACTCTGGAAACAGCTGTTTTCATTGATGGACGTAATTTCCGGGCCAACCAGCATTACCTGTTGAAATATGAATATGAGTTTTATTAACCCAAATACATGACAGACAACTTTTCCATATATATAGGGTCTGAAAAGGTGTATGCCGGTTTAATCTATATTTACAAAATCTTTTGTATGTCTTTTTCCCGCTTCATTGTCTTCATTACTTTCTTTTTACTGCTGGGCTCCTTTCAGATACACGCACAGGATATCAAAGATCCCGGTCCGAGGGAAGATCCGATTTATACAAGGCTGGATTCCCTTTACATGTGTCCGGACAGCATCTGGGTTCCGGTCAGGGTGCAGAACCTTGTGGGAATAGCCTCCATCTCCCTTCGTTTCACTTTCAATCCGGCCGTGGTGACTTATGCAGGTTATTACGGCAATACACATCCCGGACTCTTTTCCGGTTTCCTGCTGGTCGGGAATGTCCCTGTGAATACGATCACAATTTCCTGGTATTCGGTGACACCCTTTTCAATTTTAAATGATACGCTTTTATCTTTCCGGTTTTACTATGCAGGTGGTATTAGCGATTTCGTCTGGGATACGGTGATCTGCCAGTACAGTAATCTTCCAGGAGATATTCTGCCCGCTGTGTATGTGAATGGCTATATCAGTTCAGAAACCTATTCTGCAGAGATTGTTGCTGATCCCGATGATTACAGCGTGTGTGAGGGCAATGACTGCTATTTCACAGTTGGTCATTTATACGGGCAGACCTTCAGTTGGGAATACAGTGCAGACAATGGGATCAGCTGGTTGCCGGTTCCCAATGCACCCCCTTACACCGGAGCTGATGACGACACTCTGGTGATTTCGACTGTACCCCTGCTTTTCAATAATTACCTGTATCGTTGCAAGGTTTTCGGTGCATGCCCGCCCAATCCTGTGTCTATACCTGCCACCCTTACTGTACAGGCAGCTCCTGTTCCTGAAGCTGGCCCCGACCAGGTGGTCTGCCAGGGTGACACGGCAACAATAAACGGCAGCGCTCAGTTTTTCGGAAGTTTTCTGTGGTTAAGTTCGGGAACCGGAACATTTCTGAATGCCACCACGCTGAATCCTTCTTATTTGCCCAGTGCGGCTGATGTTACTGCCGGACTGGTTACCATCCGGCTGATGCTGGAAGGCCTTTCACCCTGCGGGGCCGTCACAGACAGCATGCAATTGACCATACATGCCCTGCCTGTCGCCAATGCCGGAAACGACACTACTATTTGCGAGGGCGGCACCGCCACGCTTATCGGATCAGGAGGCAACGATTACCTGTGGAGTACCCTGCCCCCTTCAACCAGCCAGGTGGTAACTGTTACACCTGCTGTCAATACTACCTATCATCTGACGGTAAGTAATTTCGGATGCGAAAGCGTTGATTCGGTCAGGGTCTTTGTACAGATGGGCCCATTTGTAATTACAGGCCAGGATGCCGGCATCTGCGCGAACGAAACCTTTACGCTTAACGGAACAGCCGGCAATACATCCAGTGTGCAGTGGAGCACCGTTTCAGGTGATGGCAGTTTCCTTAATCCCAACCAGTTATCTACCATTTACACACCCGGTCCCGGTGATATCAATAACGGAACTGTATTACTCGTACTTAGCGGTGTCCCTGTCAACCCCTGCGCCCTGGTGGCAAGGGATACCCTCGTACTGACCCTGATCCCCCTGCCTGTTGCCAATGCAGGCAGCGATGAAACCATCTGCTTCGGGGATTCGGTTACACTCACCGCAAGCGGAGGTACCAATTATATCTGGAGTACCCTGCCACCGTCGAACACGGCCTCGGTTACAATCAGCCCTGCCATATCGGCTGTGTTTTATGTTACAGTAAGTAACCTTCAGTGTTCAGCCGTTGATAGTGTGAAGGTTACGGTCTTGCCCCTGCCTGATATAACCCTGTCGGAAGATACCATGATCTGCTTCGGGCAATCGGTTACCCTGGTTGCTACCGGCGGACTGACGTACGCATGGTCGAGCGGTCACATTACCAGTACCATTGATGTGTCACCTCTCGCCGATACCTGGTACAGTGTTACCATTACCGGTTTGAACGGCTGCCAGCGGATTGACTCCACCCTGGTTACCGTCAATGCCAATCTGACCTGCAGTGTGGTGCCTGCAAATCCTGCCATCTGTAACGGAGGAAGTGTCACATTAACCGCTTCCGCCAACCAGAACTGCACGTTCTCCTGGTCGCCACCCGACGGACTGTCTTCGGTTGTCGGACCGGTGGTGATCGCCAGCCCTGCCATTACTTCAACCTATGAGGTCATTGCAACGGACAATATGGGCTGTACTGCTTCCAGCAAGGTCAATCTCACTGTCTACCAGAATCCCCCTGTTGAAGTGCAGCCGCCTTTCTACAATCTGTGTTATGGAGATACGCTGCAACTGACGGCATATGGAGCCACAACCTATTTCTGGTCGCCTCCCACAGGTTTATCCGCCAACAATCTGCCGGTTGTGCTTGCCAGTCCGAAGAAAACCACCGTGTACGAAGTAACCGGTACCGACATTCATAATTGCAAGACCAAGGTAACGGTTGTGGTGAATGTACTGCCCGTTCCCGTTGTTGACCTGCCTGCCAGCGTGTATATTTATCAGGGTGAAAGCTACCTGCTCGACGGCAACGGACATATTGATTCCTGCACCTATCTTTGGCAGGATGGCAATACCAATTCATTCTATTATGCAAGTGAACCCGGATGGTATTATGTGACCGTTGACCGGAACGGTTGTATTGTAACTGATACCACCTGGATCAGAGCGTGTTCCGAGGTGTGGATCCCGAATGCATTTTCTCCCAATAACGACGGGGTGAATGACATCTTTTACATAGGACAAACCGAGGATCTGATTGAATTTGAGCTGACCATTTATAATCGCTGGGGTGAACAGGTATATCATTCCACAAATCCATACGAGGGATGGGACGGGTCATATGAGGGAAACCGCTGTCCTGTTGGTGTTTACCACTATGTGGTCGAATATCTTGGTCAGTGTAACGTCCTGCTTGAGAAAGAGGGGAAAAAGTACGGGCAGATCACCTTATTCCGCTGATCCAGGCGCCGAAAACTTCACTACGCCTTTGTTTTTCCACCTGCCTGTTTTATAGTAGATATATGACAGCAACACCCCGATGATCCATGCAATGGGTATTCCCCACCAGATGCCGTTGACACCGATTTTTTGAGACAGGTACCATGAAACCGGAATCCGGATTACCCAAAGCGAAAACAGGGTGATAAACATGGGGATCAGGGTGTCTCCCGCACCCCGCATAACTCCTCCCACAACGAACATTGCGGAAAAGGCAATGTAACATGAGCTGACGATGACCAGGTAGGAATAGCCGATCTCAATGACCTTTTGATCCGGTGTGAATAACCCCATCAGGCCCCTTCCCCAGAGAATACTCAGGGCGGTGATAAACAGGGAAAAAACACTTGTCATCAGCAGGGTTGCACGGAGTCCTCTCCTGATCCTTTCGGGTTTGCCGGCCCCGATATTCTGTCCGACAAAAGTACTCAGGGCCATGGCAAATGTCATGGCTGGAATGGAAGCAAAAGTGTCGATCCGGCCGGCTACGGAATAGGCTGCAATGGTGTCGGTACCGAACATGTTTACGATACTGTATAAGGCAAGCATGCCCAGGGCAACGAAGGTCTGCTGAAAACCGGTGGGCAAGCCAATGCGGATGGTATGGCGGAAGATTTCCCTGTCGAACATGAGCTTTGACAGGCTGAGTTTCACGATGGCGTGTTTCCTGTTCAGATAAAGCACTGCTGTGATGAATGCCCCGGCCTGGGCGATGACAGTTGCCAGGGCCACTCCTTCGATTCCCATCCGGAACACCAGCACCAGGAGCAGGTCAAGACCGATATTGACAAGGGTTGATATAACCAGGAAAACCAATGGAGTCCTGGAATCACCCAGCCCCCGGAGGATTGCACTTGTTCCGTTGAATCCGAACATGAAAACGGATCCCGACATGTAAATATTCATATACCTGACTGCAAGGGGCCGGATGTTGTCAGGCAGGCCGGTCCAACCGAAGATGGTATTGCTGAATACGATACTCAGCGCGGTAATAATCAAACTTGCGACAAACAGGAACAGGTATACGGTATCGATGGCCAGTCTGATTTTTTCAAGGTTCTTTGCCCCGTAATACTGGGAGATGATGACAGTGGCACCAATGGTAATCCCAATGACAAAGGAAACCAGCATAAAGATCAGGGGAAAGGAAGCTCCGACTGCGGCCAGGGCCTCCTTGCCAATGAACTGACCCACAACTACGGCATTGATAATGTTGTAGAGTTGCTGAAAAACATTACCGATAAGCATGGGTATGGCAAAGTGAAGGATCAGTTTTCCTTCGTTGCCCTGTGTCAGGTCTTTCATCGGGATTGGCCGAAAAAAAAGAAGCCGCCTAAAGTCAGGCGGCTTCTTTTTATTGGGTCACAGGGATTATTTGTTGATTGTGATCATCTGGTTAATCACCTGTTTGCCGGTTTCCATCTTCAGGATGTAGTTGCCCTGTGACAGCGCACTGGCATCAAGGGTAATTACATGATCTCCGGCTGTTTCATCTGCATTCACAAGTAATGTGATCTCCTCTCCCAGGATGTTGAATAAACGGATTTTCACATGGCCTGCTTCTGCAAGGGTGTATTGGATCCGGGCAGTGGTAAGCACCGGGTTGGGGTAGCTGCTGAGGCTGTTCTGGTTATCAGCGGGGCTGATCTTGGGAACAACCAGACCGGCAGCGGGGATAGTTTGAGCAGTTTCATTGCTGAGTACACTGCCGCTGCTGAACTGTATCATAGCTTCTTCAACCAGGGCGGGTGCTTTCAGTGTGATCTGCATGAGCAGGTCATCCGGATTGACAGCAAGAGGCTCGAGGTTGAACCAGCCGATCCTGAGTTCGTTCCCGCTTTGGTTAAAGAGTAACTCACCACCGGTTCCTGCCATATTCACGGTCTGGGTCAGGTAGCCTTCAGGGAGGTTGATCACCAGGGATACGGCACCCAGGTTCATTGACTGGGCAGCATAAACCGGGAGGGTAAGCAGTCCGTTAACCGGTGAAACACTGCCGGCGGTCAGTTGATCAATCCCAGGTGCCATTTTGAAACCGGGGATGTAATCCATGTTGACATCTGACATGCAAAGCGCATGGAAATCCACTACCGGAGCGACAATGTAATCAACATTCACCACGGGATTTTCAAAGACCCAGTCGGGCTGGGGTGCATAATCGGGCAGCAGGTTCACAAACCTTCTGACCGTGTTGAGGGCATCATGGGCATTTACCACACCGTTACCGGTGACATCACCTGCGATTAACGGCAGGCCGGTCAGGATTTGCTGACCAACGAAATGGCGCAGCATCAGCAGGCCGTCGGCTGAATTTCCGCCTCCCCATGGTTTTGCGGTGGCAGCGTCAAGGGTGTAGGTTCCCAATCCGATTCCGGTAAAGAGGAAGCTGCCGTCTGCATTGGCTGTGGTTGTGGCAATCACGTTCCCCAGCGGGTCTTTCAGCATCACGGTGGCATCGTTCATCGGTGTGTTCGAGGCATTCATGTAAGTGAGCGTGCCGAAGACATTGTCCTGCGGGATTTCTACAAAAACAGTCACTTCATCGCTGGCGGTACATCCGTAGAAGTCAATGGCAGTAAATGTATAAACCTGGGTAGTGTTGGGACTGGCATTCGGAGTAAGGCTGAAAGGATCATCCAGGGATGTGGCAGGGGTCCATTCAAAGGTATAGGGTCCTGTACCACCGGTGATCACAGCCTGTAACTGGGTTGAACCTCCGATAAAGATATTGACATCTGCACCGGCATCCACCAACAGTTCAGCATTCATGGTCACTTCGACCGTTCCGGTCATATCGGCCTCGCAAGTAGTGACGGAATTGAAGGCGTAGACATTATAGATTCCGGCTCCGGCAAAGTAACCGAATGAAATGGCTTCACCGGTTCCTTCAAGGCTTGCAATGTAAAGACCACCGTGGTTCAGGTAGTAGGTAACCCCCGTTTCGGAACCACTGAGTCCGATTTCCACACCGTTTGTACCGTAACAGTAAACACCGCCGCCTGTAATGTCGAACACAGCAGGCAGTGCGTTAACAGTGGCAGTCCCGTCAATATAATTGGTAGTGAGGATGTTCTCGTCAATATCAAGCAATTCACAGTTGCCGGGTGTCACCAGGTCCCATATGAGTGCTGAAGAACCGGCAATTCCGTCGAACAACAGTTCCATGACGGTACCGTTTCCAAAGCTTGCGGGAATGACAGAGAAGAATCCGATCTTCACCTGGTTGCCGACAACATTAACAGACATCAGGCCATTACTGAAAGCGGGATTCACATTCTGGTAAGTGTTGTAGGTGAGTACAGAAGGATCGAAGTTCAGTGCCAGTGACATGGCGGCCACATCGTAGAAATTCTCGGCATAGACCGGGATGACAACCGGGCCTTCACATGCTTCGGCAGTCCCAGCAATAATGGTAATCTCGGTGAGCAACACATGCAGTACAGCTGCATCAGAAATCACTGGATCATTGCATTCGCTCCAGAGCAGGCAACGGTACATATAACCGTCCATGGGAAGAGTGGCAGGATTGATACCAAGCTGTCCGCCTGTGGTTCCGGCATAAATACCGCCTTCAGCGAGGTCTTCCCAGTTCATTCCTCCGTCTGTGGAAACCTGCCACTGGTAGGCGGTAACATTGGATGCATCCACGAAGAACCATGCAGGGTCGTTGTTGTCAACGGTGATGTCGGCAGGCTGGACATTGATAATGGGCAGGGCGTACACCGTGATGTCAACGAGGGCTGTAGCGGAACATCCGTATTCATTCACAAAAGTATAGCTGATTGTCCATGTACCTGCACCGGCCCAGTCGGGGTGGAACAGATTTCCGTCAACGCCTGGTCCGGCAAATACACCGCCTTCGGGCAGGCCATTGAGGGTAACGGGAGCTGCATCGATGCAAAGCGGAGCGACAGGATCAATGCTGACCTCAGGGAGGGGGTAAACATTGACTGTCAGGATACCGCTTCCCTGGCAGTTGTAAGGAGAAATGTATGTATAGATGATATCCCAGCTTCCCACGCCTGCCTGTGCAGGATAGAACATATTATTCACAACACCGGGGCCGGAGAATACGCCGCCTTCGGGTGTTGCGTACAGGACTACCGGATCGGCATCGATACAGAGATCAGGGATGGGATCAATGACTACCTGGATGGCGGCATCAACGGTAATGGTATGGGTTACCGAGTTGGTACAACCAAGGTAGTTGGTGTAGGTATAGGTGATGTCAAAGATGCCGATACCGGCGAGGGCAGGATAAAAGACGTTGTTGTCAACGCCTGTTCCGCTGAAGGTTCCGCCTTCGGGCGTACCTGCAAGTGCAATGGGATCAGCATCAAGACAGGTGCCGCTGACCAGGTCGAAAGAAACTTCAGGAAGCGGAAATACCTGTAAATCCCTGTAATAGAAATTCGAGCAGCCATTGGGCCCGGTGTATTCATAGAAGATCTGGAAAATGCCGGGGCCGGTAATTAATGGATCGAACGTATTTCCTACCACACCGGCGCCAATAAATACACCGCCTTCAGGTTCAGCAAACAGGGCAAGCGGACCATTGTCCAGGCAGATATCTGGCAGAGGCGGGAATATAATGTTCGGGATGTCCAGGACAGTGATGGTTGTCTGGGCTGAATTGGTACAGCCGTGCTCATCGGTATAAGTGTAAGTAATCACATAGTCGCCCGGTAAAACTGAAAGCGGATGGAATTCATTCCCGATAACACCATCTCCGCTGAATATGCCGCCTTCCGGATAGCCGGTAAGCTGGGCAACATCAGGTCCGTAACAAATGGTTTGTTGTGTGTAAACACTCACTGAAGGCAGGGAGTATACGGCCACTTCGATGGAGGCGGTATTGGTGCATCCGAATGCATCGGTATAGGTATAGGTGATGGTCCAGAATCCCGGTCCGGTAAGGGCGGGGTTAAACATATCTCCAACCACACCGTCACCGGAAAAGACGCCACCGGCAGGGTAGGCAACCAGATACACAGGATCACTGTTTTCACATAGAGAGGCAATGCCCTGGAAATCTATCTGGGGCAGGTCATTGACGGTGATGCTGTGTCCGATGTTGTTGCTGCAGCCATTGGGGTCGATGTAAACATAATAGATATCCCACATTCCGAGTCCGGCATCTGCCGGGTAGAACCAATCACCCACCACGCCTGTTCCAACAAAGTATCCTCCTGAAGGTGACCCTTCAAGGAAAACGGGATCTGCATTGATACAGGTAAATTCAGGAAGGGTGAAACTCACCACAGGGAGGTCATACACGGTAATGATGGAACTTGTGCTGTTGGTACACCCGTTGCCGTCGGTATAGGTATAGGTGATGGTATGTTCACCGGCTCCTGCCAGCATGGGATTGAAATATCCGTTTTCGATCCCGTTGCCGGTAAATACTCCGCCGTCGGGGTAACCCACAGGTTGAACCGGAGCAGCATCGATGCAGAACACAGGATAGAGATCGAAATACACATTGGGTAATCCGTTAACGATTACCTCGATATAAGCAGTGTTTACACAACCTGCGGGGTCGGTATAGGCATAGGTGACATAATGAGCGCCTTCACCGGCGATGGCAGGATAAAAGACGCCGTTCATCACACCCTGGCCGCTGTAATCGCCGCCTTCGGGCAGACCTGTAAGTGTGACAGGAGCTGCATCGATACAAAGGGGTCCGACGGGTTCAAGTGTTACCACCGGAATGGGCAGCACCGTAATGGTTTGGGTGAGCGATGCATGGCAGTTGTTGCCATCAGTGTAATGATAGGTGATATCCCAGGTTCCGGTTCCGGCATCGGATGGATAGAAATAGGAACCGTAAGCACCGGGTCCGTCGAAGTAGCCACCCTGGGGTTCGGGCATCATGTCGAAGGGATCGGCGTTCTCACAGACTGATCCGGGAAGGGTAAATGAAAGGACAGGGATATCATTCACGATCACTTCCTGGCTTGATGAATTTGAACATCCCTGCGGGTCAGTATAACTGTATGTGATCAAAAAAGTACCTACGCCGGCGGTTGCGGGATCAAAGTAGTTTCCGGTAATGCCGGGACCGTCAAAGATACCGCCTTCCGGGTATCCGTAAAGTTCCTGGGGGTTATCATTGACACAAAGCGGTCCGAGCGGAGCCAGGTAGACCTGTGGAAGATCATTCACGAGGACATCTGTCTGGGCAAAGTTGGTACATCCGTTCAGGTCGGTAATGGTGTAAGTAACCGACGACCATCCTGCTCCTGCAAGTGCCGGAATAAACATGTCATTCATCACGCCATTGCCGGCAAACAATCCACCCGTCGGAGTTGCCGTCAGTGCAACAGCCGGTGCATCGATACAGAAAGGTCCGATGGGATCTATTACCGGTGCAGGGAGGGGAAATACAGTGATATCAGTGCTGGCGGAAGCATAACAATTGTTCTGATCATAGTAATGGTAGGTTATGGTATAGGTACCTACTCCTACCCATGAAGGGTAGAAAAATTCGCCCTGCACACCGGGACCGTCAAAAAAGCCTCCTGCAGGGGTGCCTGTAAGCAAGACCGGACCGGCATCAGCACAAACCGAAGCCAGGGGTTCAATGGTTACGACCGGCACAGCATACACAATAACCTCAATTGAAGCAGCATTGCTGCAACCATATGCATCTGTATAATCATAGGTGATAATGAAGCTGCCCTCTCCTGAGACTGATGGGTCAAAGGTATTTCCGACCACTCCGGTCCCGGAGAAGACGCCTCCTTCCGGAGTAGCATAAAGTGCAACCGGAGTTGCATCGGCACACATCGGATCAACAGGGTTGAACCAAATTGTGGGAAGGGCTACCACGCTCAGGTACTCAGAAGCGGAATTGCTGCATCCGTTGCCATCGGTATAAGTATAGGTGATGAGGAAATCCCCCGGGCCTGTCACTTCACTGTAAAACATATTGTTATCCACACCGATACCGGAATATTCGCCTCCTTCCGGCATACCGCCGGTCAGAAGGAATGCCGGTGTCTGTTCACAGACAGGGGAGAAAGGAGGCAGGGTAACTGCAGGTAAGGGAAAGATTTCCACGGTGGCTGAGCCGGTCATGGGCAGATCTCCGCAGTCGCTCAGCACCAGGATGGTGTAAATGCCACCCTGAGTAAGATCCATGAATGAAAGGGGATCCCCGGTTCCGGAAAGACTGTATGCAGTGGGATTACCATCAAGCACAAGCTGGTAGGTCATTCCGGGCTGGCTCCCGTCAAGGGTGACTGTCAATCCGGGTGCACCTTCGCAGGCTGATCCTCCTCCTCCGACATTGAATGCAGCAGGGGTAGGAATCACCTGGGTGGTGGTGGTTTTATTCACCGAGGGATTGGAACAGTTGGCATCAGCTACACTGACGAGCGTCCATGTGGTGGTTGTATTAATCACCTGTGTGAATTCATAGGGATCGTCAGAAGTGACAACGGTTTCATCGGGGTTAACACCATCGTTGTAAACAATGGTGAATGGAGGCGTTCCGGCAGTGAAATCAACGCTTACAGTGGCGGGATCATTTTCGCAAACCGTAGGTGTGCTGAAAATATCAGCATTGGGAAGCGTAACATTGACGGCGCCATTAATAAATACTGCAGGCAAGGGCATTCCCATAAAGTCACTGTACTGGCATTCTCCCTGTGTGGCGAGATCCCAGGTCATGGGACTCGATCCAAGCACGTTGAAGGTAACCGTGAACAGGGCTGCATTGTCGGGGATGGTGATGGGATTGATTCCGAAATAAGCAAATTTAACTTTATTACCGGGATTGTTTACGATAAGGAATCCTCCGCCGCCTGCCAGGTTTGGATGCGCAACATAAGAGGCATAAGTGATCTGGGAGGTGTTGATGATCATCGACAATGAGATGGATGCAACACCAGTGAAATTTTGCACGGTTATCGGGACCTGTACGGTTGTTACTCCCGGACAGACCCCAACGGTGGTTGCAGTGGTGATGATCTCCTGGGAGACGGCAACCGAAGATAGCATGAAGATGGCGGCAAACAGGGCCATCATTTTGGTCAAGGTTGTTTTCATGGTTAATTTATTTGGTTTGACATTATTTCCGGTGTTATTGATAAACAACGACACCGCCCGGCTTAATCCTTGGGAGGCAGCGGGCGGTGTCATTGTTTTCAGGGTTGATTCCTGTTCTGGATTAAAACGTATTGGTTCAGAAGGGATTACCTGCTGATGACCATCCGTCTTACTGCCTCGAATTTCCCGTTGGTACCCGTTGCAGTCAGTCTGTACATGTAAACTCCCTGAGGCAGCATGCTGCCGTCGAAGTCTACTGTATAAGTTCCTTCCTGCTGAGTGGCACGAACCACTTCGGCGGCAACTGCCCCGAGTGTGTTATACACAGTCAGCACCACATCGGCAGATTCAGGCAACGAATAGCTGATCTGGCTGGTGTGGCTGAAAGGATTCGGAACATTGTTTCCGAGGGTGTATCCGGTTTCAAGGATCTTCACCTTGGGAATGCGGATATGGGCATTCTCAATGATGCGTGCATCCTGGTCTCCCAGTACACTTTCTCCTTCAATTCCGAAGAAGAACTCGTCAGACTGCGTTGCAGTACTTCTGACCGTCATGGTGAAGAGTGCATCACCGGCTGCCAGGGCAACTGATGAGGCATCAGAGAACCATTCGATCATGAGCTTATTGTCGGCAATGTTATAAACCAGGTAGGAACGACCCGGGTCTGCATTGAGTTTCAGATCGACAACTTCAAGACCGGCGGGTATGGTCAGTGTCAGTGAGGCGGCTGCCACATCCATGGCTTTGGCTGCATAAACAGGCAGGCTGAATTCACTGAAACTGTTGACGGCAAGGTTGCCGGCATTGTCAAGAGCCACAGCCGGGCCAGTCTTGGCGGGCGGGATATAAGAACCGTTCACGTCACCGTAGCACAGGCCAAGGAAGTTATTGATCACATGGGCATTGTTCAGGGTAACGTTTTTGGTTTCGAAGATCCAATCCGGTACAGAGGGGAAGGAAGTGATCAGCAATACCGATCTTCTCATCACGATGAGGGCGTCATTGGCATTCACCACACCGTTGCCGTCAACATCACCGGCCAGCAGCCTCAACCCGGCAAGGGGTTGCAGGTTCTGGAAGTGACGTGAAATGAGGAGTGCGTCAATGGCATTACCGCCACCCCACGGTTTTGTGGAAGAGGCTGTCGTGGTGTAATTGCCGTTGGGTAAGGTGCTGAACACATACTGACCGCTGAGGTTGGTTACCGTGCTGCCGACAGGTGCGCCTGAGGCGAGGTTCACAGTTACATTGCTGAGCGGTGTGGATAAAATGTTGTCGTAAGTAACCAATCCCGAAATGTCATATCCGAGAGGAATATTGGTAACAGTGATGGTTACATAGTCTACTCCCGTACAACCCCTTGAATCAGTCACTTGCAGCATATATGTTGTGGTAACTGCGGGTGATGCAACAGGATTCAGGATGTTGGGATTGCTGAGTCCGGTAGCAGGTGTCCAGAGATAGGTGTAAGGAGGTAATCCGCCAATGACGCTTGCGGTCATCGGAGTGGAAGTGCCAAGCAGGATGGTCTTGTCGAGACCTGCGTTGACAAGCGGAGTCTGATTCACGACAATTAGCGCATTGTCGGCATCTACACATCCGTTGATATCGGTTACCACCAGGGTGTAGAAGGTCGTATTGAGCGGTGTTGCAACCGGGTTCAGGATAGCCGGATTGGATAATCCGGTTGCCGGTGTCCAGGTGTAATTGAACGGGGCTGTGCCACCGACTACAGTTGCATTCAGGGTGGTGGATTGTCCGCTGCAGATCACGTTCAAACCGCCTGCATAAACACTGGGGACAGGATTCACCACGATCGTGGCACTTCCATTCATCCAGTTATCGCAACCGGTAAGGGGATTCACGGCATATACCGTATATACACCACCGCTGATCTGATTGCCGAAGCTGATGACAGATCCGGTACCTGCCACAGTCTGACCGGTGTAAACACCGTCGAGGTAAAGCTGGTAATCAACTCCGGATTGTGACATGGCCAGTCCGACAGGCAGACCGTTGCCACCGGCGCAGTAAGCACCATCGCCAAAGACCGTGTAAATTTCCGGTAATACATTGACGGTGATGTTTCTTGAATCGCTGTTCACACATCCGAACATATCGGTATAAGTATAGGTGATCGTCCATGTTCCCACACCGGCATCAGCAGGATAGAACATGTTGTTGATCACACCGTTACCACTGTAAACACCACCAAGCGGTAAGCCGCTGAGGGCTACCGGACCGGCATCCACACATACATCGGCCAGCGGATCAAGGGTCACAACCGGCAAGGCATGTACAAGGATATCCTGGGTGGCAAAATTGGTGCAACCGAATTCATTGGTATAGGTATAGGTGATGGTCCAGTTACCGGCACCGGCCTGAGCGGGATAGAACATATTGCCAACCACTCCGTTGCCGGAATAAACGCCACCGGCCGGTAAACCGTTCAGGGTAACAGGATCAGCATCGATACAGACTTCGGGCAGGGGATCCAGCGTAACCGTAGCAATCGGATACACGGTGATATCCTGGGTGTCGAAACTGGTACAACCGTTGCCGTCAGTATAGGTATAAGTGATGGTCCATGTGCCCACACCGGCATTATAGGGATAGAACATATTGTTCAACACACCTGTGCCACTGTATGTACCACCTGCAGGATTGCCGTTGAGTACGACCGGATCAGCATCGAGACAGACCGGGGCCAGAGGCTCGAGGGTTACCACAGGCAGCGGGTTCACAGTGATATCCTGTGTGGCGAAGTTCACGCAGCCATTGCCATCGGTATAGGTATAGGTGATGGTCCAAGTACCCACGCCTGCATCGGCCGGGTAGAACATGTCGTTCATCACGCCTGCACCGG
>CAZSQJ010000016.1:0-56560 GCA_964608665.1 uncultured Bacteroidales bacterium
GAAGCATGCGCTGCATCCCTGTCAGTCATGCTGAGCGGAGTCGAAGCATGCGCTGTTTCCAATTCATAGGTGACTCAAAACAAATGACTTAATATTATCATAATTCCGATGTCAATAAGATCATAGTGACAAGAACCCGCAGGGTTCAATTTGAATAGCCCCGTATGCAGTCCGGGGGAAGGAAACAGCACCAACCTTCACCAACCCCGAAGAGGATTGAATACCAACAATCAATTCCGCTGCGGCTCTGTGATGAAAATAAAAGGATTAGGGCCCTGAAGCTATTTTATCCGCGGATTTTCACGGATTTTCGCGGATTTTCGCGGATTTTTTCAGGACAGCGTGGTAAGGGAATGAACATGAAAAAGGCTGCCATGATTAACAGGGATATACAGGATTTAAAGGATTTTCATATTCACCCTGCCTGAAGCAAGTAAAACCGCGTCTTTAAGTATTCAGTGCGGAAAGTTTAGAGGTTTAGAAGTTTAGAGGTTTAGGAGGGAAAGTAAGTAGTGAGTAGTAAATAGTGAGTAGTTTGTTATCGAAAAAGACAACCGGATCCGGAAAAAAAGCAAATAACGCTTGCAACTGCAGTTGATATGTAGTACTTTTATGGAGAATTCCCTGCCGTGAAAAAAACAATCTTCCTCAGCCTTTTCTTTCTTCCGCTCACGCTTGCAGCGCAGACGGGAGTGACGTATTTTCTTGACACTGTGGCGGGCTGTCCCGGGAGTGCAATTGATGTGGAGGTTAAAGTGAAGAACTTCGTCTATATCAGCTCCATAGGCGGGAACATAGAATACGAAAGTAATTGTCTGGAATATACCGGATATTCTGTAAACCCCTTACTGCCCTGGCCTTTTATAGCTTACGCTTTTGCAGATACAGGAGGTAAATCCAACCTGTTGTTTGCTGCATTTGATATGATGGGCGGTACCGCCCTGCCCGACAGTGCGGTCTTGTGCACCCTGACATTTAACTACCTGGGTTACGCGACGGATCTTCACTGGGATACCACCGGTACGACTGGCATTAGCACTTACATTGATGGCTATGTCGCATGTGGCATCACTGGTTTTGCCTTCCAGCCCGCCGGTCAGCAGGCTGCTCCCGGGGATACGTTTGTTTTCGCAATTCAGGCGCTTAACCCGCTGACAACACAATACCAGTGGCAGGAAAGCCCGGATGGCGGCATCAGCTGGACCGACCTCACAGATACGCCGCCCTGCTCCGGAACAGCCACGGCCAGCCTGACAATTTCCGGGGTGACACCACAGCTGGACCAGTACCGCTACCGTTGCGTCAATACTGGCTGCGATACGGCCATCTCACAGGATGCCACACTCAGCGTTAATGTACCACCTTCCCTGCTGGCTAACATTCATTATCAGAATACAGGACAGTATCCGCTTCAGAATGCCACCATTGTTTTGTTCAATAACTGGATTCCGGTTTATACTGTTTACAGCGGTTTAACTGGAGACTTCAGCATTACGAATATACAGCCGGGAGTGTATACCATGGCCATTTACTGCCAGGAACCCTGGGGAGGTGCGAATGCCCTGGACGGGTTGATGATCCTGCAGCATTTCACGGGTATGATCACCCTGAGCGGTCTGGCTGCCAAAGCGGCAGACTTGAATGCCGACGGAGCCGTCAACAGCCTCGATGCCCTGATGGTATTGCAACGTTTCGTGGGAACGATCAGTGCTTTTCCGGGCGGCGACTGGCAATTCGAACCTGAGTTTCTGACCATTCCCGCCTCAGTACCTGTAACCCTCAGCATTAACGCCCTGTGTACGGGTGATGTCAACGGGAGCCATCTTCCTTAACGAAGCACAAACTTCATGGTCTTCTTGATGTCACCGGATTCAAAGACAGCGATATAGAGTCCGGGTACCAGTTTTGGCAGTGCCAGGCTGATCCTTCCCCTGCCGGATGAAATGCCCTCCTCCCTGAGCATGGTTTGCCCTGTGATACTCATCACGTTCAGGCTGATCCTGTTCCCTGCTGGCAATGTGTAATCAGCTTTCAGCGACCGGGATGCGTCAGCATAGCTTAAGCTGACTTCCGCCCCTGGCTTGAAGACAGTAACAACCGGAGTGGTATAATCGAAAAACAACTCATCCACCATAAGGACACTTCCTGCTGTAGCCGAAAAGCTGGCTGCCGAACTGAACAGGATGTTCATGGTATCCGGTGTGTCAGTGGTATACCAGTCCACCACGGCTTCAAACTGCGTCCACTGGCTGACCGCGCTGTTGTCAATGAAATAGGCCACACCGATGGTATCCTGCCACCCTCCCGGATTGTGTTTGAAGAACAAGGCAAGCATCGCGCAACTGTCGCTTCCCTGCGGCGCATATTTATAATACCCCTTCATTTTCACAGGTCTCTGGTTAAACGGAACCCCGCCCCTGAGCCCGAAATTCATATTCACAAGGTCGATGTCGAGCTGTCCGAGGGTCAGGAGACCCGGAACCGTGAAGGCAATGAAATTCTTGTTCTCCAGGCGTGCACTCCACGATCCTGAAAACGCATCAGCGCTTTTGGTAACCACTGCTGCCCCGATAAATGGAATCGCAGTCGTTTGCTGGTTGGGTGAATCCCAGAACTGGGGATCGGAATAGGAACCACTGCTGATCCAGTTCTCCATGCCGGCATTGGGAATGGACTGGGCATGAAGAAGGATAATACTGAATATCAGGACTGTAAAGGAGAATATTGTTTTCATGATTGGATTTTTTCAGGTCAATATTTCAACATTTATACCGTGCAAGTACATGGTCGATATTTACGCAAAATGAATCCGTGTGGGTATATACTCGGATCGCTGTCAAATATCATGCAATTTTTTCCACCTTGCAACCACAGCTTGATTATTTTTGCAATTTATTACAATACAATGAACCGGAAAATCATTGGCTGTTTCCTGTTAACAGGATTGCTGGCGCTCAGTTCATACGGACAAACCGCCAAAGAGATCACACTGAAAGACATCTGGGGTTCCAGACAGTTCGTCCCAAAACGTCCGCCCGCCCTTAACTCCCTGAAAGACGGGGAGCACTATTACCAGGAAAAAGGAGATTCGGTGAATATCTACCAGTATGAAAACGGGCAGTTTACCGCTACCCTCTTCCTGGGCACGGAGCTGGTGATGAAAGACAGCGGCGACACCCTTCAAATGGATGATTTCACTTTGAGTCCGGATGAAAAAAAGGTACTGATCAGCACAGCCACAGAACCTATTTACCGCAGGTCAAGCAAATCGGAATTCTATATCTTCGACCTGACAAGCAGGCAGCTCAGCCGTTTGTGCGACAGGGGCAAGCAGCGGCTGGCCGATTTTTCACCGGATGCGACCAAAGTGGCCTACTTCCTTGACAACGACCTGTATATCAAAGACCTTACAAGCGGGGAAGAGAGCCGTATCACCCATGACGGCAAGATCAACAACATCATCAACGGGGCGACTGACTGGGTTTACGAGGAGGAGTTTGAATTCTCGAAAGCGTTTTTCTGGTCCCCTGATGGCCGTTATATTGCGTATTACCGTTTCGATGAAAGCAGGGTAAAGGAGTTTTCCTACACGGTCTGGGGTACGCTTTATCCCGAGGAATACCGCTACAAATACCCCAAAGCCGGTGAAGACAATTCAGTGGTAAGCATTCACATCTATGAATTGGCAACGGGCAAAACGCTGCAGGCCGATCCGGGCAGGGACAAGGACAGTTACATTCCCCGCATCCGCTGGACGGCAGATCCCGGCAAGCTTTGCATATACTGGATGAACAGATTGCAAAACAGGCTTGAACTTCACCTGGCCGATGCCTCTACCGGTAAAACCACCATGTTGTACGAAGAAGATAATCCTGCTTATATCGAAATCAACGACCATCTGACGTTTACCGACGACGTGAAGTATTTCTTCCTGACCAGTGAGAAGAGCGGTTCACGCCACCTTTATCTTTACGGCATGGATGGCAGAATGATCAGGCAGATCACGCATGGCAACTGGGAGGTAACGGATGTATCGGGCTACGATCAGAAGAAGAAAGTGATTTATTTCCAGACCACTGAAAGCGGGCCATTGAACAGGGATATCTCAAGGATCAACCTGGACGGAACCCGGATGAAACGTTTATCGCGTCAGACCGGCTGGAATGATGCGGATTTCAGCGAACAGTTCCAGTATTACACCCTCAGCGTTTCGGATGCCAACACCCCGCCCGTGAGTGTGCTTTACAATCAGAAGGGTAAAGAGCTCAGGGTACTTGAAGACAATGCCGTACTTGCACAGAAGGCATCGGAATACCGTTTTGGCAAAGTCGAATTTCTGAGCATTCCCGGTGCCGACGGAACCCTTCTCAATGCATACATGATCAAACCCGGCGATTTTGATCCTTCAGAAAAATATCCGGTATTCATGAACGTATACGGAGGTCCGGGATCCCAGACGGTGGAAAACCGCTGGGGCTACTTTGATTTCGTCTGGTACCAGATGCTTGCCCGGAAAGGATATATTTCCGTTTCGGTTGATAACCGCGGCACGGGATTCAGGGGAGAGAAATTTAAAAAATGTACTTACGGACAACTCGGGAAACTGGAAACAGAAGACCAGATTGCAGCCGCGAAGCACCTTGCTGCGCTTTCCTACGTGGACGCTTCGCGCATTGGCATCTGGGGCTGGTCATACGGCGGTTATATGACTGCCCTTTGCATGACAAAAGGCGCGGACGTTTTTAAGACAGGGATCGCCGTGGCCCCGGTGATGAACTGGAGGTATTATGACAATATATACACCGAAAGGTTTATGGGACTACCCAAAGACAATGCCGCGGGCTATGACGACAACTCACCCATTCACTTTGCAAAGGAACTGAAAGGGAACTTCCTGCTGGTGCACGGAACGGCCGACGACAATGTCCACCTGCAGAACGCCATCGAATTTTCCAATGCCCTGATACGGGAAAACAAGCAGTTCACCGAATTCTTCTACCCGAACCGCAACCATGGCATTTACGGAGGAAACACCCGGCTGCATCTTTACAGGATGATGACGGACTTCCTCCTGGAAAAACTCTGAGAAGGAATTACCTGACCAGCATCCCGCACAGCAGCATCAAAGAAGATGATGCTTCCCTTACTTTGAATTCCGCTTCTGCAAGATTTGCCCTGATCAAAAACAGATCATCCTGGGATTCCCTGAACTGAAGGGATGAATACAAACCCGCCTGAAAGGCTTCCCTGCTGATATCCATGTTCCTTTGTGCAACAGCCAGCGTTTTGCGCTGCATCTCCGCCACTTCCAGGCTCGCAGTGTATTCATTGTACAACTTCAACACATTGAGCCTGATTTCCTGTTTCAGGTCATCTTGCCGGAGAAACTCGTTTTCCCGGGAAATCCTGGCATTTTTTATCCGGCGGCTGAGCCTGCTGCCATCCCACAGCCTGATTCCTGCCGAAATGCCGAACACGGGTCCGAAAAGTCTGTTGTACCGGATAAAGGAGGCATCGGTTTCATTTTCGTACCACGACCAGGCCCCTTCGAGCACCAGGTAAGGAAGGCGGCCACTCTGAAGCGACCTGACTTCGAGTTGCTGAAGCCTGATCTGCCCCTCCTGGTACCTGATACCGGTATTGTTGCCCAGGGCAGCCGTAAGATACTCCCCGGCGCTTCGTCCGGCTTCCGGCGGAATACTATCAGGAAGGCGGTAATCGGAGCCGGGTTCACGACGCAACAAACGATCCATTTCGAGCTTCGCATTCTGCATCCTGATCTGTTGAATCCTGAAACCGGCCGAATCAGCCTGGTACCTTACAAAAGCCTGCATGTGTTCCAACTCTGAAAACTGTGCATGCAAGCTTTTTTCACCAGCCACCCTGTAGCGGAATTCACTGATGGCCATCCGCTCTGCAGCGGCATTCAGCAGCTGCGTTTCGAGAAAAAGCCGGTAGTAAGCCAGTGTGATCTGGTAAACCGTTTTCTCCACGTTTTGCAAAAACCTGGTTTGTTCGAGTTCAGCCATTTCCTGCAGCCTGCTGTACTGAAAAAACATTCCTCCTCCGTCGTACAGCGTCCACCGGGCAAGCAGGCCGGCCTGCCTTAACGAACCATGCGCTGCATCCTGCTTCATTACGGCACCTGTACTCACCTCCACATCTGCGTCATACACGCTTTTATCCATCGAAGCTGCAGCATCAACAACGGGCAAAAAGCCGGCATTCCCGTAATGAACGTCATGCTGTGCCATAGTGAGTCTGTTTTTGGCAATTTTCAGTCCGAGATTGTTACTGATACCCTCTATCACCGCATCTTCAAGGGTGAAAACCGTCTGAGCTCCCGCAGGGGAAGTCAGGCAGACAAGGAGGATCCACAGGCCGGCAACGGTAAAGGACACATCGTACCTACCTGAAAATCGGCTCATAAGGTTCTGTTTCTGCTTCATCTTCGACGGGTGTTTTGTAATCACGGGAAAGGTAAGTATAGAGTACCGGAACAAAAAAAAGCGACAGGAAGGTGGCGAATATCATCCCTCCGACTACGGCTATTCCCAGCGACTGCCTGCTTCCGGATGAAGATCCCAGGGCCAGTGCGATGGGCAGGATTCCAAAGATGGTGGCCAGTGCTGTCATCAGGATGGGGCGAAGCCGCGATACTGCAGCTTTGAGTACTGCTTCCTGTTTATCCATGCCGTTGCGTTTTTTCTGATTCGCAAATTCAACGATCAGGATACCGTTTTTTGTGACCAGGCCGATGAGCATGATCAGGCCGATCTGGCTGAAGATATTGAGTGTCTGGCCAAACATCCAGAGCGACAGCAAAGCTCCGGACAATGCCAGGGGCACCGTCACCAGGATGACAAGGGGATCCACAAAGCTGTCGAACTGGGCCGCCAGCACAAGAAAGATGATGATCAGGGCAAGCAGGAATACGATCATCAGGCTGGAGGAACTTTCGGCATAATCGCGGCTCTGGCCGGCCAGGGCAGTGCGGAAGGAAGGTGTAAGTACCCTGGAAGCGATCGTGTTCATTTCATCAATGCCGTCTCCCATAGTGTACCCTGTATTCAATCCGGCAGAAATTGTTGCGGCATAATAGCGGTCGAAGGAGAAAATGGTGGACGGTCCGACACTTTCCTGCCAGCGTACCACACTGGATAATGGGATCAATGTCCCGCTCCGGCTTCTGACCTCCAGCATCTCAAGGTTTGCAGGAGTGTTTCTGTGCCTGCGGCTCAGCTGGCCGATCACCTCGTATTGCTTGCCGTTCATGATGAAATAGCCGTATCGCTGCCCGCTGAGCGCCATCTGGAGCGTTCTCCCGATATCTTCCGCCGAAACACCGTACATGGCAGCCCGCTCCCGGTCAATGGTGACATGGAGCTCAGGCTTGTTCACCTTCAGGTTGGCATCCACAAAACGCAGCACTTCACTTTTACCGGCTTCCTCCAGAAAACGCGGAAGGATGGATTTCAGTGAATCAAAACTCCCGGCCTGGATCACAAACTGAATTGGCTGCCCGGCAAAACGGCTCCCGATGGTTGGCGGTTCAAAAGGATAAATACCGATACCTGTAATATGCTGTATATCCCTGGTAAACTTCTGAAAAATTTCGTGCTGGCTTCGTTGGCGTGTTCCCGGTTCAGTCAGGTAGATCAGGTGCATGCCCTTATTGACCGGATCGATGCTGCTCAGGCTGGGAGAAATGACGGAAACATTCCGGGTAGCCTCCGGAATGGAATCGATCACATACTGGCTCAGCTGGTCCATATACCTGTCCATAAACTCATAACTGGCACTCTCCGGCCCCAGGATACCGATCCTGATATTGGATCTGTCTTCCAGCGGTGCCAGTTCTGAGTGCAGACTCCTGTATATCAGGTAAATTGTGCCAACCAACAGGATAAGTACCGGCCATATCACCGGGCGAACCCTCATCAGTGCCGATAAAGCGTAACGGTATGTCCTGTTCAGATTCAGAAAAAACGGTTCCGTCTTCCTGTAAAACCAGTTAAAATTAAGGTGATGCTGGTTGACCAGCATCCTGCTCCCCATCATCGGCGACAGGCTGAGTGCAATAAAGGCAGAGATCAGCACCGATCCTGCCACCACGATGACGAACTCACTGAAAAGCTTTCCGGTCAAACCCTGCATGAAAAGGATGGGCAGAAAGACCATGGCCAGGGTGATGGTGGTGGAAATGATGGCGGTGAATATCTCTTTGCTGCCCTCTATCGCTGCAGCCACAGGCCTCATACCGGAATCAACCTTCGTATAAATGATCTCCAGTACTACGATGGCATCATCGCAAACAAGCCCGATTGCCAGTACCATACCCATCAGGGTCAGGACATTGATCGACAGGCCGGCCGCCCACATCAGGAAAAAAGTGGAAACGATGGAAACCGGGATGGCCACCACCGGGATGATGGTTGAACGCCAGTCCCTCAGAAATACAAAGATGATCAGTACCACCAGGAAAAAGGCCAGGAAAAGGGTTTCCTTCACTTCGGCAATAGACCGCCGCTCAAATATTGTGAAATCATATCCGATCTCCACATGATACCCGTCCGGTATCTCCTTTTCGATGAGATCAACCCTTTTGTAAAATTCATCCGCAATCTCGATGGTGTTGGCCCCGAGCTGGGGAATCACGCCCATTACCACCACCGGTTTCAGATCCTTTTTCAGGATACGCTTTTCGACCTGGCATCCAAGGGCGGCATGCCCTATATCGCTAAACCGTAACAAGGTGCCATTCTCAGATTTGATAATCAGGTTGTTGAATGCGGAATCCGTGGTTAACAGCCCCAGGGTACGAATGCCAAGTTCAGCAAGATTCCCCTCTATTCTGCCCGAGGGAAGTTCCTGGTTTTCCCTGTTGACCGCCCCGCTAACGTCAAGAGAGGTAACACCCCTTGCCTTCATTTTTTCAGGATCCAGCCACAGGCGCATGGCAAATTTTTTCTCCCCGAAAATGGTAATCCCTGCAATCCCCGGTATAGTCTGCAACCTGTCCTTAACATAACGGTCAACCACATCGTTCACCTCAAGGATATCGTGTTCATCGCTTTCCACGATCACGAAAATGACAGGACTGGCGTTTGCATCCAGTTTCTCGACAATAGGCGGATCCACATCCTTCGGAAGATAGCGGACCGCACGGGAAACACGGTCCCTGACATCATTGGCGGCTCTTTCGAGATCTTCCCCGAGATCAAATTCCACACTGATCTGGCTTACCTGCTCCGCAGAGGAGGAGGTGATCACCCTGATGCCTTCTATGCCGCTGAGTTCTTCTTCAATGGGTTCTGTGACCTGGGTCTGGATGATCTCCGGATTGGCTCCGGTATACGTAGTGGTAACATTCACCACCGGGGAATCCATGTTCGGATACTCTCTGTCGGGAAGTGCATAAAACCCGACCATACCGGCAATCAGCAGCAGCAGTGAGAAGACAAGCGGCAATACCGGACGTGTGATACAAGTGGCAGAAAGGTTCATCTTACAGCATTTGAATGACTTTGACCGGAGACCCCGGCCTCACTTTCATTAATCCGGTAAGCAGGATAGTGTCACCGGCCTCAAGTCCGGCTGCCGCTTCAACCATTTCGGCTGATCTCAGCCCGGTCATAATAATCACCGGCAGTGCTTTCCCGTTATCGATCCGGTATACCCTGCTGCCGGCAGGGGTGGCCTGTATGGCACTCGCAGGAATGTACAGGGCCGGTGCCACGGATTTGCTCCTGACCGAAACACTCACCATTCTTCCGGGGACCGCAGCGGGAACAGCACCGGAAATCACGGCCCTGACCCTCAGGTTGCCCGTACCGGGCTCGAGAGAAGGCTGTACCGCCTCAATTCTTGCCTGATGTGTACCGGGTATCCCTTCAAGCCGGAAACTGATCTGATCACCCTGGCTGACCGATGCAGCCATGGATTCGGGTATGCCCATGTCGATCTTTAACACACTGAGGTCTTCAATATGTGTAAGTACCAGGCCCGGGTTTACATAGGCTCCCACACTGATATTCCTCAGACCGGCCTTCCCGTTGAATGGTGCTCTGATGATGGTTTTTTCAAGCCTTACCTCCAGCAGCCGCACTTCCGCTTCAAGCGCCTTCATACGGCTGAGGGATTCGTCATAGGATTGCCGGCTCACGCCGCCGCCCGTAAGCAGTTGCCTGTATCTTTTTTCGGTTTCGGCAGCCAGCCCCAGATCCGCTTTCACCCTGTCGAGGGATGCTTTCAGTTCAGCACCGTCGAGTTCAAACAACACATCCCCCTTTCTTACCATGCTGCCCTCCCGGAACGGGATGGACAACACCTTGAGCGACAACTCACTTACAATATCCACCGCTTCATTGGCCCGGATCACACCCACCCCGCTCATGGGAAAATCAAGGATGCTGTCCCGAACCAGGTAACACTCCGCCTGGACAGGCATTAATTTCGGCCCGGATTTTTTTTCTTCCGTCGAAGGATTTTTCTTCAATGCCTTCATTACAAAAAAAACCGCCACGATCAGAACAGGCAGTGTAAACAGGTAATACTTCTTCTTCATTGGAATGTGATAAAGATGAGGTAAACATACAGAAATAATCCGTATATTTCCTGCAGGGTGCCGAAAAAATAAAAAAATTACTGGGGCGTGAAAGAAGCATCCACATCACCGGTGCAAAGTCCTTTGACCGGAATGTTTTTATTCAGATTGGCAATAATCTGGAAAGAAGGCGTCAGAAACTGCCAGTCTCCCGGCACAAAACCACTCAGCAGGCCCACAAACCTGCGCATGACGACCAGGGCATCCACGGCATTGATGAACCCTGTCCCATCCGTATCGGCTGCTTTCTGCCTGACTCCAGTGAGCAAAGAAAGGCCCACAAAATGTCTCATGATCAGCAGGGCATCAATGGAATTTCCCCCACCCCAGTTGGCCATGGAACCGAAAGAAAGTGAATAAGACCCGGTAAGCAGGTTATCAAATGCGTAATGCCCGGCAGCGTCAGTGATCACTGTGTCAATAACAGCCTGCGTGTGGTCTTTGAGGTAAACCGAAACCCCTGCCAGGGGAGTCTGTGCCATGTTATCGTAGGTAACATTTCCCTCAACTGACCCATATGCCTGGCCTCCCCCGGTGATCATGATATCGTCAATGATCCAGAAAAAGAAAGCACTCAGGTCGCCTTCCAGTACGAAGGCCACATAGGTGTTCACGCCAAGGTTGTAAACGATGTTTGTTTCAACAAGTTCAGGACCGAGATCCCCATTACCCGACTGGTAAGAGAAGGCCTCATCCGTCCAGTGTATGGCATCGGCACTGCTTTGCACCTTAAGGGTCAGGCCGGGGAAATCATCCCAGTAGTTGTGGTTGAAACTCAGGTAGAGAATGCCTTGTCCGTTGGTTTGAAGCGGCGGTGAAACAAACCTTGCGATCCCGGCCGATGCCTGGAAATCGAATTCCAGTTCATTTGGGCTACCTCCCGCGTAGTCGTATGGTGAAATATACCATCCGGGATTGACCGCGGAATCCTGTTCAAACCAGCCGGGTGGTACAGCGGTTGAATTGAAATGCTCTTCAAAGGGCAATGGTTGCGCTCCCATAGTCGTAAAAGACCAAATATTACAAGCCGGAGGCTGGCCAAAAAGGTTGTATGGAATCACCTTCCAGTGATATTGTGTTTCTGTGGCAAGGCTTTGTAAGTCAAATTGGGTTGCGCCTCCGGTTGATACGCCGTTTAACAGGTTGGAAGGAGGATTATCTGTCCCAAGATACAGGAAATAGTCGGATGCATAGGATGAAGCGTCCCAATGAAGTGTTACACTGGTCATTACAGACTGGCTTCCGCTGAGCGGGATTTCTCCGCCTGCACAGACCGGCAGATAGATCAGGGGGCTGATCTCCACATTATCGATATGCCAGGCCAGAAAATAATACAGGTTGCCTTCAATGGTGAAAGCAATATAGGTAGTATCCTGAAGGTTATTGGAGACCACGGTGCTCACCAGTTCAGGACCCAGGCTGCCAAAGCCCGAATGTACACTCCAGCTTTCATCCGACCAGTTGATCCCGTCGGGACTGGATTGGATTTTAAATGTGGTCCCGAAGGAATAATCGTTCATCCAATGCCTGAATTCGAGGTATATGGCCTGAACATCGGCATTGTACACCGGCGGCATTACCAGCCTGGAATAACCGTTACCCACAACCCAGCCTGCCTTTGCCTCATACGGTGTGCCACCCGACTGGTTCTGGTTAACAATGCTCCAGTTGTTCACCTGCACCTCTCCGCCATGTTGCTGGGTCCAGCCGGCAGGCATGACAGCCGTATTGAAATATTGTGAATATGGAAGTGTCACAGTCTGATTGTAGGCAACTGTGCCACATGCGACGATCAGACAAAGCATTGGGAATCCTCGTAACGGTTTCATAAGAATATTAAAATAAACCGGTTGATGAAACTACTTTTTAACGATTTTCATCATGGCTCCGCCCGGAGACCTGAGAAAATACAATCCGGCGGTCAGTCCGCTGACATCCAGGCCCGTTGCGTTTTCTGCTGCGAACGTTTCCGCCGCTTTTCGCCCTGTATGGTCAAATAAAACGTACAACCCTCCGGGTGGATCCCCTGAATGCAAATTAAGAAAATCTGTGACGGGATTGGGACTCGCAAGCGGAAAACCAGTTTTTCCGCATGTAACATACCTGATCCATTGCGCATTGAAAACCGTCAGTGTACCATCCGTATCCGTCTGTGAAAGCCTGTAATAGGTAATGGCTTCATAGGGTAATTGATCAAAAATGCAATACTCAATTCTCCCTGAACTGTTTATCTGTCCGGGTACAGTTTCAACCACCTCCCAGTTATCAAGGTCACTGCTTCTCTCAACGGTGAAATGATGATTATTGGATTCATTCTCGGTGATCCAAGAAAGCTTCACACGATTCCCCTCACAGGCAGCATTGAAACTCAGCAGGTCTATTCCAAGCGGTCCTGTGCTGATGTAACATTTGTCATATTCAGCATGCATATGCAACTGCACGCCAACTCCGGTCGGTTCATCCCCTTTCCATAAATTCTCCCAGCAAATGGTGCCCCCGTGAAGGTTGATTTCCCCGCCGTCTTTGGTGGTGACTTTGTTATCCACGAAAACCAGCCCGCCGTAATAGATCCGTAACAATCCGCCCGGATCCATCCACAAATTATTATGAATGATCATTACTCCCCAGACGATAACCTGGCCGGGGTAAGCAATCCTCGTCTGGTTGGGCGTGAAAAGATAACCACCCGCCTTTATCATCATGTAGGCGGTCATTATTGGAAACTGACCGGTAGCCGGAATGTACATATTATGATTTACAATGATGGAATCACCTGGTGCATTGACCTGTGGGGGTCCCCCCAGGGGCAGCCAGTTTGCGGCGCTAAAGAAACTGCCATCAGAAACAGATACATAAGTAGTTCCATGCACAAGCCCCGCAAACAGCATCAGCATTAAACAGATAAAATTTCTCATGGCATCTCTGATAATTCCATTTTTTGGACATAAAAGTAATGATCTATCCTTGATTATGCAAATAATTTTTCATTTTTTCCAAAAAAAAGAAAAACAGATCTTTCTCCGGCAGCATTATCAAAGGTTGAATGTGAATTCTCACTGCGGATTTGCATGTGAAACTATTTGTATGTATGTTTGTCTATCTAAAACCATTCCCATGACAGAAAAAAAGACCTTAAAAACAGAGAAACAGGCGCATGTACTGGTGTTGACGCTGAATCGTCCGGAAGCACTTAATGCACTCAACCTATTGGTTTACAAAGAGATAAATGAAGTTCTTGATGAAGTTGAGGCTGATCCCGGAATTAAAGTACTGGTGATCACGGGAGACGGAAAGGCGTTTGTGGCAGGGGCAGACATTGCGGAAATGTCGGGAATGAACCCGGAACAGGCCTATGAATTTTCGAAGACAGGCCAGAACACCTTCGACCGCCTTGAAGCCTTGGATATTCCTGTTGTCGCGGCCGTGAACGGGTTCGCCCTCGGGGGGGGATGCGAATTCGCCATGGCCTGCGATTTCAGGATAGCCAGCACCAAAGCAAAATTCGGACAACCGGAACTCAACCTCGGCCTGATCCCGGGTTATGCCGGAACCCAGAGACTTTCAAGGCTTACCGGTCTGGGTAATGCCCTTTACCTCATTCTTACCTCAGAAATGATCCATGCCGAAGAGGCATTGCGAATCGGACTGGTTCAAAAAGTCACCGAACCGGAACAACTGATGGAGGTGACCATGCAGCTTGCCCACAAAATTGCAGAAAACGGATCGGGTGCGGCAGTCAGGGCAAAACGTACCATCCGGGACGGATTCCATATGGCGTTTATGATGGCTTCGGATATGGAAGCCCAGGAATTTGCCTCACTTTTCGGAGAGACTGCCACCCAGGAAGGAATGAAAGCCTTCCTGGAGAAACGGAAACCGGAATGGTAGTTCGAAATAAATGAAAATCATTAACCAAAAATTCATCATATGACTTACGAAGAAAGACTTCAAAATGTCAGTGTGCTGGGCGCTGCCGGAAAGATGGGCAGTGGTATCATCCTGCTGACCGCCCTTGAAATGGCAGATTTGAGCCTGAAACCTGAGAACAAAGGCAAAACCTTTGTGGCCAACGCCATTGATGTGTCACATGAGGCCCTTGACGGACTGGTAAAATATCTCCAGGTCCAGGTGTTTAAGGCGGCCGAAAAAAAGATGGTGCTACTGAGGCATTTCTATGCCGATCGCGCCGATCTGATCGAAAATTCACAAATCGTGGATGAATATGTACGCCATGTGCTCGGCTTGATCAGACCTTCCGTAAGACTTGAAACCGCATATGATTCCCTGTTGGTGTTTGAAGCCATTAAAGAAGATCCTGCCGTTAAAAATGCCGTTCTCAGCCGGATAGACACAAACAACCCGAATAAACCCTGGTATTTCACCAATACTTCTTCCATTCCCATCAGTGAACTTGACGGCGGAGCCGGTCTGGAAGGTAGAATCATCGGTTTCCATTTCTACAATCCGCCTGCCATTCAAAAACTGGTGGAAGTGATCAAAGGAAAACAAACCCTGCCCGAACTGGGGGATTTTGCGCTTAAATACGCTAAAAACATGAAGAAAACCACGGTGCCATCCAATGATATCGCGGGTTTTATCGGAAACGGACATTTTATGCGTGATTTGCTCTTCGGAATCAGTATGGCGCAACGCCTGTCGGCAGAAATGCCGTTGCACGAGGCCATTTTTACCGTCAACAAAGTAACCCAGGACTATCTTGTCAGACCTATGGGCATATTCCAATTGATGGACTATGTAGGACTGGATGTGTGCCAGTATATCCTGAGCGTGATGAATGCCCGTATTCCCGGAGGCAGTCTCCATACTCCGCTGCTTGAAGAATTCACCGGTAAGGGCGTAAAAGGAGGACAGCATGCCGACGGCAGCCAGAAAAACGGTATCCTTCAGTATGACAAAGGAAAAATTACAGGAGTGTATTGTCTGACAAGGGACGGATATGCCCATCACCAGGACTTTGAAGAAAGATGTAACCAGCGGCTGGGAGCGCTGCCCGAAGGAACACCCGCCTGGAAAAATGCGGTAAGGGTTAGCGATAAAAACAGTCTCTTCAAACCCCATTTCGACAATATGAAAAAACTGGATACCCTGGGGGCCAGGCTGGCGGTGGAATATGCATCAGAATCGGCCCGCATTGCCAGACAACTGGTAACAGACGGTGTCGCAAACCAGGTGGAGGATGTCAATACCGTGTTGCTGACCGGCTTCTTCCATGCCTATGGACCGGTGAATGAGTATCTTTAATCATTGTTAAACTAATTAAGAATCACAATATGAATGCTTTAAGAAAAAAAGTTTACCTGGTTGCAGGATATAACACCATTTCAATGGGGACTGGAAGGAAAGAATTCAATCCGAAAAAGGAACGGCCTGGACTGGAGCAATACATTGCAGAAGCCGGGCAGGCCACACTGAAGATGATTGGCGGCGCGGATAAGGTTGATGAATGTGTGATCGGCAATTTCATTGCATCCCGCTTTAACGGGCAGGCCAACATGGCGGCATTCTTTCCCATGATAGATCCCGGGTTGCGCTTTAAACCCGCAACCAGGGTGGAAGGTGCCTGTGCAACGGGAAGCCTTGCCGTGCTTGCAGGGGTGAAAAGCGTGCTGGCCGAAACAGCCGATGTGGTACTGGTGATCGGGGTGGAAGTCCAGAATACAGTCAAAGCCATCTATGGAGCCGACTATCTTGCCGCAGCAGGATGGGCCAAAGACCGGAAAGCAGGTCACGCTTACTTTTTCCCCGGTCAGTTCAGTGAGCGTGCCGGAGCTTATTTCGAAAAATACGGAAGGGATAGGACACGCCAGGCTTTTGCCCGCTGGTTCAGGAATGCCGTCGAAAATGCAAGGCTTTGTCCCACCGCCCAGGAATATCACAACAGCACTGCAGATCTTGAGAAACTTGCGCTGATGGAACCCAACGGCAAGGTATTTGTCGATCACCTGAACGTATTCGATTGTTCCAAGGTGAGTGATGGTGCTTCGGCCGTTGCCGTGGTTTCTGAGGAAGGTCTGAAGCGCATCGGCATTCCCCTTTCGGAAGCCGTTGAAGTAGTATCATACGGCCATGTGGAAGAAGACATCACCATACCACCGGTCGACCGCACTGCGCTGACCACCTTCGCTGCCGCGGCCAAACAGGCCCTCGACAGGGCGGGGATCAGTATTCAGCAGGTTGCCACTGCGGAAGTGCATGACTGTTTCACCATCGCCGGTATCATGGCGGTGGAAGCCATCGGCCTGGCAGAAGCAGGAAAAGGACCTGACTTTGTCTCCGCAGGTCATACCGCCCGCGATGGGAAGTTCCCGATCAATACAACCGGCGGACTGATTGGCTGGGGTCACCCCACCGGCGGAACCGGGGTTCATATGGCGGTGACTCTCCTGGAACAGCTTACCGGTAAAGCCGGGGACAACCAGATCACGATTCCCGCTGACAGACCGTTTGGTCTTTCGGTGAACATGGGAGGAGATGACAAGACCCTGGTGGCCTTTGTTTTGAAATCCGCAACTGCCTGATTATTATTATTTAAACACAACCGGCAAGCCCTGTGGGGTGACAAAAGCAGTACCTCTGACTGAAATGGCAGCCGGCGAAAAAAATCCGGTATCCCGGATCGCACTGCCTTATGGGCATCTATAGTATGAACCGCGTTACGAAACTGTTGGAAATCGATTATCCCATTATCCAGGCAGGAATGATCTGGTGTTCAGGCTGGAAACTTGCTTCGGCCGTATCCAATGCAGGCGGTCTCGGCCTGATCGGTGCAGGATCGATGTACCCTGAAGTGCTTGAAGAACATATTCGCAAGTGCAGGGAAGCCACACGGAAACCTTTCGGGGTGAATCTTCCGCTCATCTATCCGCAGGTGGAAACGGCCATGGAAATCATTATCCGCGAAGGCGTCAGGATTGTCTTCACCTCTGCCGGTAAGCCAGCCCGTTTTACCGGAATGCTTAAACAACACGGTATCAAGGTAGTCCACGTGGTTGCGAACGTCAAATCTGCAGTCAAATGTGAAGAAGCCGGCGTGGATGCCATCGTGGCGGAGGGATTTGAAGCCGGAGGGCATAATGGTAAGGAAGAAACCACCACCATGGTGCTGATCCCGCTGATCCGCAAAAGCACCAAGCTGCCGCTGATCGCTGCAGGCGGTATTGCCGGCGGCAGATCCATGCTGGCAGCCATGGCACTCGGAGCAGAGGGTGTTCAGATCGGTTCCCTTTTTGCTGCCTCGGAAGAATCATCAGCCCACCCGGCATTCAAAAAAAGGATCGTGGAAGCAGGTGACGGAGATACCCTCCTCACCATGAAAAAGCTGATCCCTGTCAGGCTGTTGCGTAATGCCTTTTTCGACCAGGTAAGGAAACTCGAAAACGAAGGTGCCGGCTCAGAACAATTGCAAAACCTGCTCGGCCGCGGACGCGCAAAACGCGGCATGTTCGAAGGAGCGGTGGAGGAGGGCGAACTCGAAATCGGCCAGGCTGCCGCCCTGATCGATGAAATAAAGCCGGCGGCACACATCATGCAGTCCATACGAGAAGAATATAACCATCATCTTCAATCGATTTGCAGTAAATTCATGGAATAATCAATTCTAAATCCTTTACTATCAAACCTTAAACCAAATCATATGGATTTCAATTTCACAGAAGAACAGATCATGATCCAGCAAAGTGCTCGTGATTATGCACAAAGAGAACTGATCAAGGACGTCCTGGAAAGAGATGCCAGGGCTGAATTTCCGGCACATCATGTTAAAGCACTGGCAGAACTGGGTTTCCTGGGCATGCTGGTTTCTCCTGAATGGGACGGAGGAGGTATGGATACCATCGCTTATGTGCTCGCTATGGAAGAATTCTCAAAAGTCGACTCCTCGGTTTCCGTCATCATGTCGGTGAACAATTCACTGGTGTGTTATGGTATCGAATCCTTCGGAACAACAGAACAGAAAGAGAAATGGCTACGGCCCCTGGCAAGAGGAGAACAAATCGGGGCTTTCCTGCTTTCCGAACCGGAAGCCGGATCCGACGCGACTTCCCAACGCACCCTGGCCACAGACATGGGCGATCATTACCTGGTGAACGGTACCAAAAACTGGATCACCAACGCCAATTCGGCTTCCACTTACCTGCTTATCGCCCAGACCCACCCGGAAAAAGGACATAAAGGGATCAATGTACTGCTGGTCGACCGCCATACTCCCGGTATCAGCCTCGGTCCGCACGAAGACAAGATGGGCATGAGAAGCTCCGATACCCATTCAGTGATGTTTACCGATGTGAAAGTACCCAAGGAAAACCGTATCGGCGAAGACGGTTTTGGTTTCAAATTTGCCATGAAAACCCTGGAAGGCGGACGCATCGGGATCGCTGCGCAGGCACTCGGCATTGCACAGGGTGCATATGAAAGATCCGTTCAGTATGCAAAGGACCGTAAGGCCTTCGGTACACAGATCATCAACCACCAGGCCATCGGCTTCAAATTGGCCGAAATGAGAACCAGAATTGAAGCTGCAAGGTATTTCTGCCTCAAATCCGCCTGGCTGAAAGACCAAAACCTGTCATACGGAACCGCCAGCGCCATGGCCAAGTATTACGCTGCCGAAACCGCTATGTATGTTACCACTGAAGCCGTTCAGATTCACGGTGGATACGGTTATGTGAAGGAATACCACGTGGAAAGGCTGATGAGGGAAGCAAAACTCACCCAGATATACGAAGGAACAAGTGAAATCCAGCAAATTATCATTTCGCGGGATATCCTTACATGTTAAGGGTATCAGCAACAAAGCACACACCGCTGCACTTACCCATTTAACCATAAACCCATGACGGAATCCGAACCCCACAAAGCAGGGCACCATGTCCGTATCGTAACGGCAGCATCCCTGTTCGACGGACACGATGCAGCCATTAACATCATGCGGAGAATACTCCAGGCTACAGGTGTTGAAGTGATCCATCTCGGTCATGACCGCGCAGTCCGGGAAATCGTGGATTGTGCCATACAGGAAGACGTGCAGGCAATCGCCATCACCTCATACCAGGGTGGTCATATGGAGTTTTTCCGTTATATGTATGATCTGCTTCAGGAAAAAAACTGCGGTCACATCCGGATCGTTGGTGGCGGGGGTGGGGTGATCCTGCCCGAAGAAACCGATGCATTGCACGCTTATGGCATCTCACGGATATTTTCACCGGATGACGGCAGAAAGCTGGGACTTCAGGGTATGATCAATGAAGTGGTGAAACTGGCAGATTACGAAACAGTGACCCCTTCTCCAGAGGTATTCCAGCAACTGAAAAAAGATCTGTCCGACAATACAAACGGCATCCTGAATGACGGAAAAATAAGCGCTATTGCCAAATGGATCAGCCTTGCTGAAAATTATCAGCAAGCATCAGAACCCTTCGTAAAAGACCTGACAGTTAGCGGGGATAAGATTATTCCCGTACTCGGGATCACCGGAACCGGGGGAGCCGGGAAATCGTCACTGGTGGATGAGCTTGTCAGACGTTTTCTTGCGGACTTCCATGACAAAACACTGGCAATCATATCCGTAGATCCCACCAAGCGAAAAACCGGAGGAGCCCTCCTGGGTGACCGAATCCGCATGAACGCCATCTTCAATCCGAGGGTGTACATGCGTTCGCTCGCAACACGTCAGTCGAACATCTCCCTCTCCAAATCGGTGAAAGATGCCACACGGATTCTGAAAGCCGCCGGATTCGACCTTATCCTGATCGAAACCTCCGGCATCGGGCAATCCGACTCGGAAATCGTCGATCACAGCGACCTGACCATGTATGTGATGACCCCTGAATACGGTGCGGCGAGCCAGCTTGAAAAAATAGACATGCTGGATTTCGCCGACATTGTTGCCATCAACAAATCAGATAAAAGAGGTGCCGCGGATGCGATCAGGGATGTAAAAAAACAATACCAGCGCAACCATAAGCTGTTTCACCTGGAACCAGCCGCCATGCCGGTATATGCTTCAGTTGCCTCACAGTTCAACGATCATGGTGTCAACATCCTGTACAAGGCCCTGATGGACCTGCTGGAACAAAAAACAGGCGCGGCCTTTCATTCATCTTACCAACCACCTGAGGAAGCCAAAGAGAAAATCTATATCATCCCCCCTTCCAGAACCAGATACCTTGCAGAGATCGCGGAAACTGTGAGGGATTACAACCGCCATGCATTGCAACAGGCTTCGGTTGCCGAACAGCTTTACAATGTAAGGCAGACCCTGGAAGCACTGAAGAAGGAACAGAAAAGCAGCGGCGGCACACAAGATGAAGCGCTACATAAGCTATCCTCAGCATTGATGAAGCAGCTCGATGCAGATCATGTGCAAATGTTGGAAAATTGGCATCAAAAAGCGGCATCATACCGGCAGGAAACATTCTGTTACCAGGTCAGGGATAAACAAGTGTGTGTGGAAACCCACACAGAATCCCTTTCACACCTGAAAATCCCGAAGATATGCATGCCGCGGTACACTTCATGGGGCGACCGGCTGCGGTGGCTCCTGAAAGAAAACGTACCCGGGGAATTTCCTTATGCTGCCGGAGTATTCCCATTTAAAAGAGAAGCGGAAGATCCCACACGGATGTTCGCAGGAGAGGGCGGCCCCGAACGCACGAACAAGCGCTTTCATTACCTCTCCCTTGGCATGCCTGCCGTGAGGCTTTCCACTGCCTTCGACAGCGTTACCCTTTATGGCAATGATCCGGGATTACGTCCCGATATTTACGGTAAAATCGGAAATTCCGGTGTGTCGATCGCATGCCTCGATGATGCGAAGAAACTGTATTCCGGGTTTAACCTGATGGATCCCAAGACTTCGGTTTCGATGACCATCAACGGACCGGCACCCGCAATGGTGGGCTATTTCATGAATGCCGCCATCGACCAGCAATGCGAATTGTATATCAGGAACAACGGCCTGCTTCAACATACTGAAACCCTCATCAATAAGATTTATAAAGAAAAAGGAACTCCGAGACCCGCATACCAGGGAAGCCTTCCCGAGGGGAACGACGGACTCGGACTGCTCCTGCTGGGGGTTACCGGAGACATGGTTCTGGAGAGAGAAATATATGAGAAGATTAAGGCCGAAACCCTGTCACAGGTCAGGGGAACCGTTCAGGCCGATATTCTGAAGGAAGACCAGGCACAAAACACCTGTATCTTTTCCACCGATTTTGCTCTGAAAATGATGGGGGACGTGCAGGAATACTTCATCATCAACAATGTCAGGAATTTTTATTCTGTCAGCATTTCAGGCTATCACATTGCCGAAGCAGGAGCAAATCCGCTTACCCAGCTGGCCTTTACCCTTGCCAACGGATTCACGTATGTGGAATACTATGCCAGCAGGGGTATGGATGTGAACAAATTCGCTCCCAACCTCTCCTTTTTCTTTTCCAATGGCATCGATCCTGAATATGCTGTCATGGGCAGGGTCGCAAGGCTTATCTGGGCCAAGGCCATGAAGATTAAATACAAAAGCAACGCCCGTTCACAGATGTTGAAATATCATATTCAGACATCCGGCCGCTCACTGCATGCCCAGGAAATTGACTTCAATGACATCCGTACCACCCTTCAAGCGCTGTATGCTATCTATGATAACTGCAACTCATTGCACACCAATGCTTACGACGAGGCCATTACCACTCCCACCGAGGAAAGCGTCAGAAGGGCCATGGCCATTCAAATGATCATCAATCATGAACTCGGACTGGCGAAAAACCAGAACCCGCTACAGGGATCCTTTATCATCGAAGAACTCACCGACCTGGTGGAAGAAGCCGTACTGAAAGAATTTGAACGCATCTCGGAAAGAGGCGGTGTACTCGGGGCCATGGAAACCATGTACCAGCGGAGCCGAATCCAGGAAGAATCGCTGTATTACGAAACAATGAAACACAGCGGCAGACTGCCTATCATGGGAGTCAACACTTTCCTTTCCTCAAAAGGATCTCCGACCGTGATCCCCGGCGAAGTGATCAGAGCTACGGAAACAGAAAAAGACTACCAGATTTCTATGCTCGATTCCCTTCACAAAACCTGGCCGGCCGAAACAGCCAGAAACCTCGACGAACTGAAACACGCTGCCCTGCAAAACAGAAACATTTTTGAGAGCCTGATGGAAGCAACCAAAGTGTGTTCAATCGGACAGATCACCAATGCCCTTTTCGATGTCGGAGGAAAATACAGGCGTAATATGTAATACCGGAACAATTCACATTTATTTTTGTGATGCATCTCACAGGAAAGAAAAAAGTAACGCATGAACACTTTTAATATATTAGTAGTCAATCCAAAGGACAGGCTCACGCAGATCGCAGTTTATGACAATCACAAACTGCTTTACCTGATCAACCGGAAACACAGTGGGGACGACCTGGCGGAATTCAGAAAAATCACTGATCAGCTTGAATACAGAAAGAAGATCATCCTGAATGAATTACAAAACAATGATTTTCGTTTCGAACAGCTAAGAATCGTGATTTCCCGGGGCGGCCTGATCCGGCCTGTACAAAGCGGGGTTTTTGCCGTGAACGAGGCCATGAAAAAAGACCTGGTGGACAGTCCGGTCGGGGAAGATGTGATTAACCTGGGCGGTTTGCTGGCCGATGCCATTGCGGCAGATTTTCCGGGCGTTCTGGCACTGGTGGCTGATCCGACCGTAGTGGATGAACTGCAGGATGTTGCAAGGATTACCGGCTATCCTGATGTAAAACGCAAATCAATATTTCATGCATTGAGTCAGAAGGCCGTGGCCAAACAGCACGCCGAAATGAATTCGAAACAGTATGAAGATCTGAACCTGATCGTTGCCCACATTGGTAACGGCACCACCGTGGGAGCACACAGAAAAGGACGGGTGGTTGACGTAAACCAGGGATTCGACGGAGACGGACCTTTCTCCAATGTGAGAAGCGGCAGCCTGCCAATGGGTGAGATCATCAAACTCTGCTTCGACAGAAACATGACCAGGGAACAGGTATCCTGCCTGGTTACCCACTGCGGAGGCCTGAATGCACATCTCGGTACATCCAACATCAATGAAATCGATAAAAGAATTGAAGAGGGAGATACACACTGCCAAATGATTATCCAGGCCATGGCATACCAGATCGCCAAATCCATCGGTGAAATGTATGCCGTTCTCAGGACGGAAGTGGATGCCATTCTCATCACAGGCGACCAGGCATACAGCAGGCACCTTACCCAATTTATCCTGGAACACGTTGAAAAAATGGCCCCGGTGTTCATATACCCCGGCGACAACGACGTGCAGGCAATGGCTGCAAACGCCAACAGGATACTGAAAGGGGAAATGAAGATCCTTGAATATGAAGCCTGATTGATCATTTCCGCCTCTGAATTGTTATACCGACACGGAAAAGGTTTGCGAAAAATTTTGTAATAACGGTGTACGGCATAACTCAGTCTTCACTGGTTCTTTGCAGCAATGCGCAGCATTGGTGCTTAGAACCAGGAATGCCGTACACTGTACTGAAGCACGCTTATTGCACATTGCTTTACTGTGTCGGTATAAACAGGAATGCATTCGCAAACTTGTCAAAACTGAGTATATTAGCTGTATCATGAACCGGAAACAAGCTTCTTCCGCTTATTAAACCAACACTGAGATGGATCTGCATGTCATAGAAACCGGAAATTTCAAACTCGACGGGGGCGCCATGTTCGGCTCGGTTCCCAAAGCAATCTGGAATCATCTGTATCCTGCCGATGAGCACAACCTGATCAACCTTGCCATGCGCTGCCTGCTTGTGGAGGATGGCGACAAACTGATCCTGCTCGACAACGGAATTGGCGATAAGCAAAGTGAAAAATTTTTCAGTTTCTATTATCTCAACGGAGATTTCAGCCTGAAACAGTCACTGCGACAAGCCGGCTTTGATTTCAGCGATATCACCGATGTAGTCCTGTCGCATCTTCATTTCGACCACTGCGGAGGAAGCGTTAAGCACAATGCAGACCGCTCAGGCTGGGAACCCGCATTCCCCAATGCCACATTCTGGGTGACCAGAGAACAGTGGGAATGGGCCTGTAATCCGAACCCCAAAGAAAAACCGTCGTTCCTGAAGGAAAATATCATGCCTTTGCAGGAAAGCGGCCAGCTTTCTTTCCTGACCAAAGACACTGTGATCCACCCCGGACTTTCCTTCAGGATCATGAACGGACATACCGACGGACAGATCATCACCCTGGTCAGGTACAACAACAATACCCTGGCATACTGTGCCGATCTTATCCCAACCGCCGCCCATATTCCGCTGATTTACGTGATGGGTTACGACACCAGGCCGCTGATTACTGTCGGGGAGAAAGCTGCCTTCCTGGATGAGGCGTTTCACAACGATTACAAACTTTTCTTCGAGCACGATATCAATACCCACTGCAGTTCAATCCTGCACACTGAGAAAGGATTCAGGAAAGGCGACACATTCAGTCTGCAAGAGCTTGTCTGAGGCTGATTTTGTTTGAGTTTCAGCGTAACATTTTTCAGAATTTCCAATATAATGTTGAATTAATGGGTAACTTTGCGCCCGTTTTTCGTGTCTATGTTTTATTCATTTTATAACAATATGAATCGAACATACCGCTTATAGTCATTAAACCATATCAAAAATGAAAAGGCAATTTTACTTTCTCCTGTCAGTCGTTACGTGCAGCATCCTTATCACCCTGAACGGCCGGCTACAGGCTGTGGAAATCGACTCCCTTACGGCTGATATCACGCATATCAGCTGTTTTGGTTACCAGGACGGAGCCATTGACCTGACGGTGCATGGTGGAACTCCCCCTTATACCTATTTCTGGAACGACGGATACTTCCAGGAAGACAGGATCAACCTTCCTTCCGGTAATTACAGCGTCACGGTGCATGACCAGGATGGTCACTATGCCATTGCTGCGTTTCAACTCGGACAACCCGGCCCGCTTTTCCTTGAATCGGCAGTGGTTCCTGTATCCTGCTTCGGAGGTAATGACGGAAGCATCGATGCAACAGTCTTCGGAGGAACCCCGCCTTACAACCTGCTCTGGTCTAACGGAAGTACCCAGGAAGATCCGCAGAACCTGACTGCCGGTGTATACACCTTTACCCTCACCGACGCCCAGAACTGCCAGCTTATCGGTAATGTATTCGTTCCGGGACCCAACCCGACTTTTAATGTTACCCTTGAATTATCAAATGTTAGCTGTTACAACGGTTCGGACGGTACAATCAATGTTAGCATGCAGGGTGGTACGCCTCCCTATACCTTCCTCTGGAATGACGGATTCACCGGTGAAGACAGAAGCGGCCTCGTTGCAGGTAACTACCAGGTGTCGGTTTTTGATGCTGCAGAAACCTGTTCCGCCGGACAGGCAGTGATCTCACAACCTGATGAGATTACCTGGACAGACAGTATTATTGATGTGAATTGCTCGGGTGTCAGCAATGGAAGTATCCTGATTGAGGTAAATGGCGGTACAGCTCCTTATTCATTTTTGTGGACGGGCGGCTCCACCATGGAAGACCTGCTGGGAGCAGGTGCCGGTACCTATTACCTCACCATTACGGATGCCAATGATTGTGTGGCGGTGGCAGGGCCTTACACGCTGACCGAACCCGCACCCGTCTCCATTTCATGGGAACAGGGCGAAGTGAGCTGTAACGGTGGAAACGACGGTTATATTGACATCGCTGCTTCAGGAGGATATCCTCCCTATTCCTTCGCCTGGTCGAACGACGCCACAACTGAAGACCTTCAAAACCTGACGGAGGGATACTATACTGTCACAGTTACCGACAGTGTCGGCTGCTCTGTAAGTCAGTTCTTCCTCATCAGCCAGCCCGAACCTATCCTTGCCAACGGTACCGTGACCAATATCAGCTGCTACGGACTGCAGAACGGCGCTATCGTGCTGGGCACCACCGGCGGAACACCACCCTATTCCTACCTGTGGAATACCGGAGCCCAGACCGACGACCTGTTTGCACTGGCTCCAGGGACTTATACCGTTACGATCACAGATGCCGAAGATTGCAGCCTCGTGCAGGATTTCACCGTCACACAGCCTGATTATCTCTGGTGCGGCGGCCTGATCACAGATATCGACTGCCCCGGAGATGACATGGGTAATATCGAACTCGGTGTTTTTGGAGGAACACCTCCATACTCCTATCTCTGGAACGACGGAGTTACAACCAAAGACCGCGTCAATATCACGGCAGGAATATACAGTATCACTGTTACCGATAACAACAGCTGTCATTATTCAACCTATTTCGTCGTCAGCGATCCTGACGACATCACCTTTAACCCGGCGATCACCCACGTGAGCTGCCTCGGTGAAAGTGATGCCGTAATCGGTCTCAACATGGCCGGTGGCACCCCTCCTTTCAGTTTTGAATGGAACACAGGGGCTACCTCCGGTGTTCTCAGCGGATTGCCGGCTGGCACATATTCGGTCAGTGTTACAGATCAGAACGGATGTACCGCCGATACCAGCTTCGTGATCACCGAACCTACACTGCTCACCATTTCTGGCTCAGCAAGCCCGGCCCATTGTTTCGGCAATGCAGACGGGTTCATTACTACCCTCACAGAAGGCGGAACACCGCCTTATACCTGGCTCTGGAGTGACGGAGGGACGGAAGAATCAAGGGATTCTATCGTAGCCGGAGATTACACCGTCACCGTGACGGACGCTAACGGGTGTAATGCCACTGCCGACTTCACAATTATACAGCCTGCAGCTTTCGCGTTCAACGAAACCATCACACATGTTTCCTGCAACGGCCTCAGCGATGGTGCCATCCTTACCGCAATGACCGGAGGTACTCCTCCTTACATCTATGCCTGGTCAACAGGGGATGACACCCAGGGTATCGGATCCCTCATCAACGGTGATTACACACTGACGGTAACAGATGAGAACGGTTGCGAAACAGTCAGAACTTTTTCCATTGAACAGCCCGATGTCCTTACTGCCTTAATGACAGTAACCGGTGTCAGCTGCTTTAACGGATCCGACGGACAAATCAATGTCACTACGATGGGTGGAACCACACCTTATACATGGGTATGGAGCAATGGGGCGGATACCGAGGATGTCGGCGGTCTCACCGCAGGTACCTATTACCTGACCATCACTGATGAAAACGCTTGTGTGCATTCCGACAGCGCACTTGTTGAACAGCCCGCCGCAATCCTGGCCACTGCAACCACCACAGGGAATATCTGTTACGGTGATACGGAAGGAACCATCACCGTGACCATCGAAGGCGGTGTGCAACCATATTCCTACCTTTGGAATGACGGAGAAACAAACCTCAACAGAACCGGCCTGGCAGCAGGAGCCTACTCCCTGACCATCACAGATGCCAACCTTTGTACTTTCCTCCTTGATCCGGTTGTTGCGGAACCCCCGCAAATTGAAGCCACTCCCGCCCTGCAGAACGTATCATGCAACGGTTTGAGCGATGGCAGCATCGGCGTGGCAGTATCTGGCGGCACCCCGGGTTATACCCTCATCTGGTCGACCGGATCAGACCAGACCTCCATCGATAACCTGGCAGCAGGATTCTATTACCTGACCGTAACCGATGCCAGCAATTGTTCAGGAATCTTTGAATTTGAAATCACCCAGCCGGCAGTGCTGCAAGTGACCGGAACCGCAACCAATGTCACCTGTTATGATGACGGGAACGGACACATCACACTCACCGTCACAGGCGGAACGCAACCCTATGAATATCTATGGAATACCGGAGCATTAACTGCTGATCCCGGCCTTCTGACACCCGGCCTGTACGAAGTGACCGTTACCGATGCCAACGGATGTACAGATACTGAAAGTTTCACCATCACCCAGCCTGACGCCCTGCAACTGATCGGAATAATCACTCCCATTAGCTGTGTCGGGGCAGGGAACGGCATCATTGATGTAACCGTTTTCGGAGGAACCCAGGACTATACGTACCTGTGGAATACCGGAGCAGAATCCCAGGATATTTCCGGGCTCATCCCCGGCACTTATCAGCTTACTGTAACAGATGCCCAGTTATGTCAGGCATTCGGCACTTTTAACATCACTGATCCCCTGCTGATCGTTACGGTTACGGCTACCCCTTTCCCCGTAAACTGCTACGGCGGAACAGACGGCGGTGTTAACCTCGATATCAGCGGCGGAACCACACCATATTTATATAGCTGGAACACCGGATACGGTCTGGAAGACCTCAGTGGCGTGGGAACAGGTACCTATACGGTCACTGTGACAGATAACGATGGCGCCTGTACCGTGGTCAGTGCAACAGTTACCCAGCCCGATCCACTGGATATTTCAGGTTCTCCGGTACAAACCCTGTGTTATGGCTCTTCCGACGGAACCATTGACCTCACCGTCACGGGAGGAACACCCTCCTATACCTTCCTTTGGAGCAACGGTCTTACTGATGAAGATGTTTCCGGCCTGGTTACCGGCACATACAGCGTAACTGCAACGGACAACAATGGTTGTGAAATCACGGGTTCCTATTTTGTCGGACAACCGGATCAACTGGTGTATACCGCTACCGTTACAGACCTCAGTTGCTTTGAGTCCATGGATGGTCAGATCAGCGGCACCACGGCAGGCGGTACTCTTTCTTACACCTATCTTTGGACCAGCGGTGCCTCCACTGAAACAATCTCCTCCCTGGCAGCAGGAGATTATACAGTCACGGTGACCGACGGCAACCTCTGCGAAACTACGGCCAACTTTACCGTGTACCAGCCAGCCGTGCTTGAACTTACCGTGGATGCTATTAACGATGTGCTCTGTCATAACGGCGACAATGGCAGTATTGACCTTTCCACCTCCGGCGGAACTCCTGACTACACCTACCTCTGGAATGACGGAGCCACCACTGAGGACAGGCAAAACCTCAGCATGGGTGATTATTCTGTAACTGTTACCGACAGCCATGGATGTACTTTTAACGCGACCTATACCATAAATGAAACCTTTACCCTGATCATCAGCAGTGTATCCTTTCCGGTATCATGCTACCAGGGCAGCGACGGAGAAATCTCCATCAGCCTCAGCGGCGGAACCGATCCCTACACCTACCTCTGGAATGACGGGAACACCGATCAGAACAGAACCGGACTTACCCAAGGCACATATTTCCTCACCGTTACAGACCTCAACGGTTGTACAGAAACAATCCAGGTTGGCGTGCAACAACCCGATGAGCTCATCCTTACCGGTACGGTTACGAACATCAGTTGTTTCGGATACCAGGACGGGACCATCAGCACGAACACCGCAGGTGGAAACGGCGGCTACCAGTACCTGTGGTCAGAAGGTCAGACTGATCCCCTTATCACAGACCTTGGCCCGGGTACTTATACCGTCACCGTTACTGATTCCGAAGGCTGTACGGATACGGAATCATTTGAAGTGACTGAACCAGAGCCAACTGCAGGATATATCACCCCACTTGAACAAACCATCAATTGTAACGGAGGAGCTATCTCCCCCATCACTTTTATACCTGAATTCTATACCAATGCCACTATTACTTATAATTGGACAAGGGATCAGGGTGAAAGTGTAACCGGCATGCCTATGTCAGGCAGCGGGCAGGTATCAGGTAATCTCACCAATAAAACCATCAATCCGGTAACGGTCACATTCCAGGTTGAAGTTACCCTGAACGGATGTGATGCGGGTATCTTCACCGTCACTGTCACCGTGCTGCCATCCATAGACATTATATTCACACACGATGATATCCTGTGTTACGGAGATTCTGTCCTTGTAAGCATTCAGGGCCAGGGCGGGACACCTCCGTACTTTGGAATTCAGAGTGTCTGGCTGGCCGCAGGTACCCATTCATTTACCCTGATTGACGCCAACCTCTGCCAGGTTACTGAAAGTATTACCCTAACTCAACCATCTCAAATCCAGATATCCGGCACCCTTTTTCCGGCAGTATGCTCTAACCAGAGCAATGCCGCAATCAATGTGACCGTCAGTGGCGGCACCCCGCTTTATACTTACCTCTGGAACGACGGTGCTGTTACCCAAAACCGCAACCAGCTTGCCATTGGTAACTACCAGGTGACAGTGACCGATGCAAACCTCTGTACATCGGTAAAAAACTTTAATGTGGGCGCCTTCTTTACCGCTCCGCTGGCTTATATGGCTGCCTCCCCTGCAGGTTGTTACGGCATTACCAATTATATATATGTTTACCTTGCCGGATCACCTCCCTTTAACTTTACCTATACCGACGGTACCACCCTGTTCACCGTAACAAATGTGATGACCTATTCCTACACGATTGAAGTGGTGCTTTATGAAACGAAAACCTTTACCCTTCTGACAGTTACTGATATGCATTGCAGCGGCATAGTAACAAGCCAGCCCCAGACTCTCGTACCGCAGACTCCTCCCACGGCAAGTCTATCGCCTGCCGATCCCATCTGCAAAGGCGAAGTGTCTTATATCCAGGTTGATTTCACCGGCACACCACCTTTTAATTTTACCTGGTTCGATGGAACCCCCCATCCGGTAAGCAACATCATGTCATCATCCTATATCATTACCTCCACACCTCAGCAAACAAAACAATACTCCATCACCAACATGTCGGATGTGTACTGTCCTGCCAGTGACATCGGATACCCGGTGCTGCAGGTGGTTCATCCACTGCCAACTGCCACCATTTCCGGCAACCCTACCATATGTGCCGGGATTTCTGTGCCGCTGCAGGTGACTTTCACCGGTCAGCCGCCCTGGCAGTTCACGTATACCGACGGATTAAATGCCACCACCATCGGAGGCATCATGGTACCCACCTATCAGTTTAACGTTTCTCCCAGCATTACTACTTATTACAGCCTGCTCGATGTTTCCGACAACCGTTGCGCAGGGACGGTAAGCGGCCTTGCCACGGTACTGGTGCATCCCAGACCCACTGCCACCTGGCTCGGTCCGGATTCAGCCTGTATCGGTGGTGTGGTGACCCTCGATATCGCCCTCACCGGTACACCGCCTTGGACATTGACCTGGAACGACGGAACGCCGCACTATGTCCAGAATATCATGTTCACCCCCTATACCATCAGTGCTGAAATCTCCGCCACCAAGGTCTTTACCATCACACAGCTTACCGACGCATTCTGCCAGGCAGTCAATCCGCAACAACTCGGACAACCCAAAACAGTCACCGTACATCAGCTTCCGACTGCTACGCTTAGCGGTCCTTCATCAAGCTGTTTCGGAGTCGGCAGTACCCTTCAGGTAAGTCTGACCGGTTCGCCACCCTGGTCGGTGACCTGGTTCGAAGGCACCCAGGTGCACTCACAAGCCGGAATCAACGCATCCCCGTTTGAAATCTTAATCGATCCGGCAACCACAACCAATTACTTCCTCTCAGCCATCACCGACAACTTCTGCGTGGGACAGATCCTCGGCGCTCCGGTGTCCGTCAGCGTAACACCCTCTCCGGTAATGGTGATCGATGGCCTGAATGATATCAATCCGGTTTGTTTCGGCGCCAGCCTCACCTTTACCACTAACTTCTTCGACGGAGCACCACCCTTTACCGTGAATTATTTTGACCATACCGGCACCTTCCATTCCATTCCGGACCTCTATGATGGCAGTACCTTCTCCATCAATGCCCCGGGTGCGCCGGGGATATTTAACTATATCCTGGCATCTGTCAGCGGAGCCAACGGTTGCGAACTGGTCATCAATCAAAACTTCGCACTCCAGGTAATTCCGGCACCAATTATTGATGCCGGACCCGACAGCCTGGTTTCGCTCGGAAACTCCATCTACCTGAACGGAACAGTGGAGGGCGGAACGGCACCCTTCGATATCCAGTGGACACCAGCTACCTATCTGAGTGATCCTGACATTCTTAACCCGCTTTGCACCCCTCTGGCAGATATTACTTATTTCCTGGTAGTTACTGACAGCATCGGCTGCACGGTATCCGATCACGTAAACATTACCATCGACCTGAGCAGGAATATCTGGGGATACATCCACTACGACAATGCGCTCCTGACACCAATGAACAATGTTCTGGTCAAAGTTAAAAATGCCCAGAACGAAGTGATTGATTCAACCTACAGCCAGGCCGACGGCTACTATACCTTCTCTGACCTGCCCAATGGATCATTCACCCTGCATTCATACAGCGACAAACCGTTTGGAGGGGTAAATTCCACCGATGCACTTGTAATCCTCAAACATTTTGTGCAATTGCAGTTGTTGACCGGAATCAGACTCCAGGCTTCCGATGTGGATGCCAGTGGCTTTGTCAATGCCATTGATGCACTGGCCGTTGCCAAAAGATTCACCGGCCAGATACCCACTTTTGCAATCGGAGACTGGTATTTTCAAAAGCCCCTTATCTCCATTCCCGCCGCTGTAGCCCAGTATGATTACCTCTGCCTGTGTTCCGGCGATGCAAACGGTTCGTATTTCCCGCCGGCCAAACAGGCCTCCAACACCAGGCTGCTCCCGGGTGGCGATTTGCAGGTAGTACCGGGACAGGAAGTGATGCTCGCCGTATCTTCACTGCAAAACCTTGAGTTAGGTGCAATTTCTCTTGTGATCGACTTTCCCGCAGAACAGCTTCATATCCGCGAAATCACCCTGGCTGACGGAAGGCCTGTGATATATCAAGTGTGCGGGGATCAGGTGAGGATCTCGTGGTACGATGTGGATCCCCTCACCGTGAGCATGCTTGATCCCATCGTGATGATCAGGGCTGAGGTTCTGGCCGGGATTTCAACCGCCGGATTCGGCATGATGAGCGGCACAGAGCTTGCCGATCCATCCGGTACACCCTTCGACGAAGTTCAGGTTCAGATGCCGCGCCTTGTCAAGGCTGAAAATCTGCCCGCACTTCCCGCGATGAACCAGCCGAATCCTTTCAGCAACCTGACGGTGATCTCTTACAACCAGTCGTCAGACGGACAGCTTACCCTGAATGTCTTGGATCTCAGCGGAAAAATAGTAGCCCGGGTAACAGACCAGTGGCAGGCAGCCGGTTATCATCAGGTTCTCTTCGACGGATCAACCCTGCCTGAAGGCATCTATTTCTACCAAATCATATTGCAACGTCCGGATGGCCAGGAAAAACTGACAGGAAAGATGGCTATTGTCCGTTAAACCTTGCCTGTATCTTTGAGGAGGTTGTAAATACCTTATATTCAATGCCCTGCCCTGTTTCACTTCAGAGCAGGGCATTTATTTTCCGTTTGAAAAGAAATTCAAAAAATTTGCATCAATAAAAAAAACACTTACCTTTGCACCCCTGAAACCAAAAGAAAAAGAGCATCCTTTATGATCATCGTTCCTGTAAAAGAAGGCGAAAACATTGACAGAGCGCTTAAGAAACTGAAACGCAAATTCGAAAAAACCGGTGTGGTAAAAGAACTGCGTGAAAGGCAAAAATTCACCAAACCTTCGGTCAAGCGGAGGGATGAAATGCTCAAGGCCGTCTATATCCAGCAACTGCAGCAACAGTCAGATAACAGCTGATTATCTGCTTATTAGCAGAAAATCTGAGGGAAATATTTTGAAGGACTTGCTTTCTTCAAAATATTTTTCTATTTTTAAGCGTTGGTTTGCTGTTGGATGGTTCCCGCGATGCTCATGAATACTACCGAGAGATTTTTACAGTACATCCGATTCGGGAAACGTTATTCGCCGCACACGGTTCTTGCCTATCAAAAAGACCTGGCGCAGTTTCAGCTGTATCTTGAGCAAGTATTTCCGGGTTGCGAAATCGTTCAGGCAGATCACCAGATGATCAGATCATGGCTGGTAGCGCTGATGAATCAGAAGCTTACGGCCAGGTCAGTGAACCGCAAACTTTCCGCACTCAAGTCATTTTACCGTTATCTGCTCAGGGAGCAGATGATCACGGCCAACCCCATGGTAAAGGTAGTGGCACCCAAGATACCCAGGCACCTGCCGGAATTTGTACCCGAAGAACAGTTGTCGGAGATTCTGTCCCTGGTAATCGAGACGGAAGATTACCAACAGTTACGCGACAGGATGATCGTCGAATTGTTTTATGCCACGGGTATCCGCAGAAATGAACTGATCAACCTGAAAGATCCCGATATCAGTTTTCAGATGCATACCATTAAAGTTCTGGGAAAACGAAACAAAGAAAGGTTGATCCCGCTGGGGAACCATCTTGAATCACTGCTTCAAACCTACCTGAGTGTGAAACAAAAGGAATTCGAACTTGTTTGCCATGCAGAGGGATGGTTGTTTCTGAGCAAGAAAGGAAAGCAGCTCAATCCCAGGAGTGTGTATCAAATTGTGAACGAAACGCTTGAACGGCTCAGTCATATTGAAAAGAGAAGTCCTCATGTATTACGTCACAGTTTTGCAACCCATATGCTGAACCACGGGGCCGACCTGAATGCGATCAAAGAATTGCTGGGTCATGCCAACCTTTCCGCCACCCAGGTATACACACACAATACGATAGAAAAGTTGAAAAAAGTATATGAACAAGCCCATCCAAGGGCATAAAACCAAGGAGGACCCATGAAAATCAACATCAATGCCGTCCGCTTCAAGACGGACAAAAAACTGGATGATTTTATCAGTGACAAAGTCGGGAAACTGTACCAGTATTTTGACGGAGTGATCGGGAGTGAGATTACCCTTCGATTGGACAGCAACGAAAAGGTAAAAGATAAGATAGTGGAAATCAGGGTGATGATACCAGGCAATGATCTTTATGCGAAAAAAGAAAGCAAGTCGTTCGAGGAAGCTACAACCCAGGCCGTAGAAGCTGTAAAAAAGCAACTCACAAAGTACAAAGAAAAGGTCAGAGGTTTATAAGTTTTTTGGTATTTTTTTTGTTTGTAACATAATCTTTCATATTTTTGCAGTCCTTTTTCAAAAAAGGACTGCTTTTTTTATAAAAGCCGATGTAGCTCAGCTGGCCAGAGCAGCTGATTTGTAATCAGCTGGTCGGCGGTTCGAATCCGTCCATCGGCTCGGTTCATTGAAATAACGATACGGGGAGATACCAGAGCGGTCAAATGGGGCAGACTGTAAATCTGTTGGCGAAGCCTTCGGAGGTTCGAATCCTCCTCTCCCCACAAGTGTGTGTGAGTTTGGGTGTGGGAGTGGGTGTGATGATATAATGCGGAAATAGCTCATTTGGTAGAGCGACAGCCTTCCAAGCTGTAGGTGGCGGGTTCGAGCCCCGTTTTCCGCTCTCCTGACACTCCCGCCCCCACACCCAAACCCACACAATATTTCACACCCACCCCCACACCCAAACCCACACCCAATCGCCGATGTAGCTCAGGGGTAGAGCACTTCCTTGGTAAGGAAGGGGTCACGAGTTCAATTCTCGTCATTGGCTCAAAATAGTAAACAGGATCAAATAATTACACTTATAAACAAGGCAATATGGCAAAAGAAAAATTCGTTCGCAGCAAGCCGCACGTTAACGTAGGAACGATTGGTCACATCGACCACGGCAAAACCACGCTTACCGCAGCCATTACACTGGTACTGGCTGACAAGGGACTTTCCGAATTCAGGTCATTCGATTCCATCGACAACGCACCCGAAGAAAAGGAAAGAGGTATCACGATCAACACCGCTCACATCGAGTACCAGACAGAAAACAGGCACTATGCGCATGTGGACTGTCCCGGCCACGCTGACTATATTAAGAATATGGTTACCGGTGCCGCTCAGATGGATGGCGCGATTCTCGTTGTAGCTGCGACTGACGGCCCGATGCCCCAGACACGTGAGCATATCCTTCTGGCCCGCCAGGTGGGTGTGCCCAAACTCGTGGTTTTCATGAACAAAGTCGACCTGGTGGATGATGAAGAATTGCTCGACCTGGTTGAAATGGAAGTGCGCGAACTGCTTACTTTCTATGGGTTCGACGGTGACTCCGCTCCGGTGATCCGCGGCTCCGCACTCGGCGGACTGAATAAGGAACCCAAATGGGTTGAAAAGATCATGGAACTGATGGCTGCAGTGGACTCATACATTCCGCTTCCCCTTCGTGACGTGGATAAGGACTTCCTGATGCCGGTCGAAGACGTCTTCTCGATTACAGGCCGTGGTACTGTTGCCACCGGAAGGATCGAAACCGGTGTGATCAACTCCGGCGACCCTGTGGAAATCATCGGTATGGGTGCTGAAAAACTGAAATCAGTGGTCACCGGTGTGGAAATGTTCCGTAAGATCCTCGACCGCGGAGAAGCCGGTGACAATACCGGTCTCTTGCTCAGGGGTATCGACAAGGATGAGATCCGCCGCGGAATGGTCATTGCCAAACCTGGTTCCATTAAACCTCACAAACATTTCAAAGCCGAAGTGTATATCCTGAAGAAAGAAGAAGGCGGACGTCACACTCCTTTCCATAACAAATACCGTCCCCAGTTCTACTTCAGAACAACCGACGTTACCGGAGAGATCACCCTGCCTGCAGGCGTTGAAATGATCATGCCGGGGGATAACCTGACCATCGAAGTGAACCTGATCTCCGAAATCGCCATGAATCTGAACCTGCGTTTCGCTATCCGCGAAGGCGGCAGAACTGTGGGTGCAGGACAGGTAACCGAGATCCTCGATTAATCCCGGCCGAAATAATAAACGTGTGAAAAGGTGTCCCGTTCCAACGGGATACCTTTCTCATCATAAATAACACAAACGAACGGGTGTAGCTCAACTGGTAGAGTGGCGGTCTCCAAAACCGTAGGCTGTGGGTTCGATTCCTACCACCCGTGCAAATATTAGATGCTATGGCAGCTTTTCAGAAAGTCAAAGTGTATGTAAAGGAAAGTTATGATGAACTCATGCATAAAGTTTCCTGGCCTACCTGGAGCGAGTTACAAAGCAGTGCAATTGTAGTGTCCATTGCTTCCCTGATAATCGCAATTATCGTTTATCTGATGGACCTCAGCTTCTCCTCACTGCTGAAAGAATTCTACAACCTTTTTTAAAGGTTGGGCTTTCATAGTTCTGATATTGTTGTTTGATTTATTCACCTACTCAGGGGTCACACAGTATGAGCGATCAGCAAATTAAAAAATGGTATGTGATCCGGGCAATCAGCGGGAACGAAAAAAAGGTAAAACAATACCTTGAAAATGAAATTGCCCGACTGAACCTTAAGGATTTCATCTCGCAAGTACTCATCCCTACTGAAAAAGTCTATCAGATCAGAAACGGTAAAAAAGTCAGCAAGGAAAAGAATTTCTTTCCCGGCTACGTGCTTATCGAAGCTGTTCTGACGGGCGAAATCCCTCACATTATCAAGAATATCCCTGGCGTTCTGGGATTTCTCGGTAACAAAGGGGAACCTCACCCGCTCAGACCTTCAGAAGTGAACCGCATCCTGGGAAAAGTGGATGAACTGGCCGAACGCGGCGAAGAAATGGCAGTCCCTTTCATTGTTGGGGAAACCGTGACAGTGATCGACGGACCCTTCAACAGTTTCAGCGGCGTGATTGAAGAAATCAACGAAGAAAAAAAGAAACTGAAAGTGATGGTCAAAATCTTCGGCCGGAAAACTCCTCTGGAATTGGGATTTATGCAGATTTCAAAGGAATAGGGAGAGCCGGAACAGTCAAACAACACATAATGATCACCTTAACACAAATATTTACTAAACAATGGCAAAAGAAGTTGCTGGATTGATCAAACTGCAGATCAAAGGTGGTGCAGCCAATCCATCTCCTCCTGTTGGCCCCGCGCTCGGTGCCAAAGGTGTGAACATCATGGAATTCTGTAAACAGTTCAATGCCCGTACCCAAGACCAGGCAGGAAAACTGATCCCCGTGATCATAACTGTATACAGAGACAAGTCTTTTGAGTTTATCATCAAAAGTCCCCCAGTGGCCGTTCAGTTGATGGAAGCTGCCAATTTACAGAAAGGTTCCCCGGAACCCAACCGCAACAAGGTGGGATCGGTGAGCTGGGACCAGGTGAAAAGCATCGCGGAAGTGAAAATGAACGACCTGAACTGCTTTACCCTGGAATCAGCCATGAAAATGGTAGCCGGTACCGCCCGAAGCATGGGTATCACGGTTGCAGGAACTCCACCATTCTCCGGCGATTAATAATTAATAGCTTGATTATTAATCCTTTGTCCCAATTCCTTAAAAATATAAGGCAATGGCAAAAATAACAAAGAAAAGAAAAGAAGTTTTGGCCAAATACGATAGAAACCTCGCTTACGGATTATCCGAAGCGGTGAAAATCGTTAAACAGATCACCACCACCAAATTCGATGCTTCGGTCGATCTGGACGTCAGACTGGGCGTTGACCCCAGGAAGGCAAACCAGATGGTCCGCGGCACGGTTACCCTTCCCCATGGAACGGGTAAAACCATCAGGGTGCTGGTGCTGTGTACTCCCGACAAGGAGGATGAAGCCAAAGCTGCCGGAGCAGATCATGTCGGGCTCGACGACTATATTCAGAAAATCAAGGATGGCTGGACAGATATCGATGTGGTCATTACCACACCGAATGTCATGCCGAAAGTAGGAGCTCTTGGTAAGATATTGGGTCCCAGGGGATTGATGCCAAACCCCAAGACCGGTACCGTTACCATGGAAGTGGGTAAAGCCGTGCTGGATGTAAAAGCCGGTAAAATCGATTTCAAGGTCGACAAATACGGAATCGTGCATACCTCTGTTGCAAAAGTTTCCTTTACCGACGATAAAATCGTCGATAATGCAAAAGAAGTGCTGCAAACCATTGTCAAACTGAAACCGGCCGCTGCCAAAGGCACCTACATTAAAAGCATCTTTGTTTCAAGTACCATGAGCCCCGGAGTTCGTGTAGAACAAAAATCAATCTCATTGTAAACGAACCCTCACAGGTGAACAGCAAATACGGATATGAAAAAAGAAGAAAAAAACCAATTCATTGCTGACCTGACAGAACAACTGAACAACACCAATTACCTGTATCTCACCGATATATCAAATCTGAATGTGGAGAATACAGGTAAGTTGCGCAGGCTGTGCTTCAGAAGGTCGGTACGACTGCAGGTTGTCAAAAACACCCTGCTCCGTAAAGCTATGGAAAGAGCTGACAGGGATTTTGAAGGCCTTTACGGTGTGCTCGAGGGAGCCACTTCCATTATGATCGCCGAACAGGGAAACCTGCCGGCAAAACTGATAAAGGAATTCCGTAAAACCAGCCCCAAACCCCTGCTTAAAGGCGCATATATCGAAGAAATGTGCTATGTGGGCGACGATCAGCTCGATAACCTGATCAATATCAAGTCGAAAAATGAACTCATCGCCGACCTGGTATTCCTCCTCCAGTCACCTGCCCGTAATGTCATCTCGGCATTACAGTCAGGCGGACATACCCTTTCAGGTGTTTTGAAGACTTTGTCGGAAAAACCCGAATAAACATTCATAAAAAATCATCTCAAATCTATAAAACTTAATCAAAATGGCAGACTTACAAGCATTAGCAGAACAAATGGTGAACCTCACAGTGAAAGAGGTGAACGAACTTGCTAAGATTCTGAAAGACCAATACGGTATCGAACCTGCCGCCGCAGCCCCCGCAATGGTGGTTGCCGCCGGCCCTGCCGCAGGTAGCGGAGCAGAAGCTGCTGAAGAAGTGCAGACCCAATTCGATGTCATCCTTAAACATGCCGGCCAGGCTAAACTCGCAGTGGTGAAACTGGTGAAAGAACTTACCAGTCTCGGACTCAAAGAAGCAAAAGAACTCGTAGATGCTGCCCCAAAAGCCATCAAGGAAGGAGTAACCAAAGACGAAGCCGACGCATTGAAAAGACAACTCGAAGAAGCTGGAGCAGAAGTTGAAGTTAAATAGCAGCGTTCCCGCTTGATACCAATAAGTTATAGACTTCAACCCCTGGTGGGTTGAAGTCTGTAGCTTATTTCGTTTTTAAGATAAAACACCCATATATACCCCAACCATTTCCCTAACATCTTAAAAACCCTGGCCTTGAATAATACCGACAGAATCAGTTTCGCAAAAACAAAAATACGGGCCGACTATCCCGACTTTCTTGATGTTCAGGTTAAATCCTTCCAGGATTTTTTCCAGCTTGAAACCAATCCCGAAGACAGGATAAATGAAGGCCTTTACAAAGTGTTCGCCGAAAATTTCCCCATCACCGATGCAAGGGGTAACTTCGTGCTGGAATTTAAAGACTATTTCATCGATCCTCCAAGGTATTCGATCGATGAGTGCATCGAAAGGGGGCTTACCTACAGCGTGCCCCTGAAAGCCAAACTGAAACTCTATTGTACTGACCCCGAACACGAAGACTTCGAAACCATCATACAGGATGTCTACCTGGGAATGATCCCATACATGACCCCCAAAGGAACCTTTATTATCAACGGTGCGGAAAGGGTTGTCGTATCCCAGCTCCACCGTTCACCCGGGGTGTTCTTCGGCACCAGCCGCCATGCCAACGGCAGCCAGCTGTACTCAGCCAGAATCATCCCCTTCAAGGGTTCCTGGATGGAATTCACCACCGACATCAATCATGTCATGTACGCCTATATCGACCGAAAGAAAAAACTGCCGGTCACTACCCTGCTCAGAGCCATCGGCTTCGAAAGCGATAAAGACATACTCGACATCTTTGACCTGGCCGAAGAAATCAAAGTCAATAAAACTGCCCTCAAAAAAGTAACGGGTCGTAAACTGGCAGCCCGCGTCCTCAGATCCTGGATAGAAGATTTTGTGGACGAAGATACCGGCGAGGTGGTTTCAATCAGTCGTACGGAAGTGATCATCGACAGGGAAACCATACTCGAAAACAAACATATCGACCTGATCGTGGATTCCGGCGTGAAGTCCATCCTGCTACACAAGGAAGAAACATCCAAACTGGATTACGCAATCATCTTCAATACCTTGCAGAAGGATACGGCAAACTCTGAAAAAGAAGCCGTGGAATTTATCTACCGGCAACTCAGGAACGCCGAGCCACCCGACGAAGAAACCGCCAGGGGTATCATCGAAAAATTATTCTTCTCCGACAAACGATACGACCTCGGCGATGTCGGACGGTACCGTATCAACAAAAAACTGGAAATCGATATCTCGCTCGACATCAGAGTGTTGACCAAAGAAGATATCATCTCCATCATCAAATACCTCATCGAACTGGTAAACTCTCAGGCCGAAGTTGATGACATCGACCACCTGAGCAACCGCCGTGTCCGGACTGTGGGCGAGCAGCTCTACAGCCAGTTTGGCGTCGGCCTCGCCCGTATGGCAAGAACCATCCGGGAGAGAATGAATGTGCGTGACAACGAGGTGTTTACACCCATGGATCTGATCAATGCCAAAACACTCAGCTCTGTCATCAATTCCTTCTTCGGTACAAACCAGCTCAGCCAGTTCATGGATCAAACCAACCCGCTGGCAGAACTTACCAATAAACGCAGGGTTTCAGCCCTTGGACCCGGAGGTCTTTCACGCGAAAGAGCCGGTTTCGAGGTCCGCGACGTACATTATACCCACTACGGCAGGCTTTGTACCATTGAAACCCCGGAAGGTCCCAATATCGGTCTGATCTCATCCCTTTGCGTTTATGCCAAGATCAATAAACTCGGGTTTATCGAAACACCCTACAAAAAGGTCGTCAATGGAAATGTGCTGATCCAGGAACCCCCGGTTTACCTGAGCGCCGAAGAGGAAGAAAAAAAGATCATTGCCCAGGCCTCCACAGAGTTGAAAGAAGATGGCGAGATCGACCTGGAAAAAGTCAAGGTCAGATATCTTGCCGATTACCCCATCGTGGAAAAAGAAAAGGTCGACCTGATCGATATCGCGCCCAACCAGATCGCCTCCATCGCCGCATCACTCATCCCTTTCCTCGAACACGACGACGCCAACCGCGCCCTGATGGGCTCGAACATGATGCGCCAGGCTGTACCCCTTCTGAACCTGGAAGCACCGCTGGTTGGAACCGGCATTGAAAAACAGGTTGCCCAGGACTCCAGGGTGCTGCTCAATGCGGAAGGTAACGGAACAGTGGTCTATGTAGATGCTAACGAAATCCATATCAGATACAACCGCAGTGAGAATGAAAAACTGGTAAGCTTCGAAGATGACCTGAAAATCCATAGCCTGACAAAATTCATGCGGACCAACCAGAATACCTGCGTGAACATGCGTCCCCTGGTGAAAAAAGGCCAGCAGGTGGAAAAAGGTCAGGTACTGGTGGAAGGATACGCTACCAGAAACGGAGACCTCGCCCTCGGCCGCAACCTTATGGTGGCCTTCATGCCCTGGAAAGGATACAATTTCGAAGATGCCATCGTGATCTCGGAACGCATTGTCAGGGAAGATATCTTCACCTCGGTGCATATCGAGGAATTTGTTATGGAAGTGCGTGATACCAAAAGAGGTATCGAAGAACTTACCAACGACATCCCCAATGTGAGCGCCGATGCCACCAAAGACCTCGATGAAAACGGACTGATCAGGATTGGAGCTGAAGTAAATGAAGGAGATATCCTAATCGGAAAAATCACGCCGAAAGGCGAAAGCGACCCAACCCCGGAAGAAAAACTGCTTCGCGCCATCTTCGGCGATAAAGCAGGCGATGTGAAGGATGCCTCCATGAAGGCACCTCCATCTATGAAGGGTGTTGTGATTGACAAAAAACTCTTTTCACGCATCATCAAGGATAAAAAAGCCAAAACCAAGGAAAAAGATGTGCTGAAAAAGCTGGACGACGATTTCGAAAAAGAAGCCGAAAAGCTTAAATCGAAACTGATCGACAAACTGATGATTCTGCTGAATAATCAGGTCTCCCAGGGAGTTGTGAACAATTTCAAGGAAACCATTATACCCAAAAAAACCAAATTCACAGCCAAACTGCTTGCCGGTATCGATTACCAGTCGGTAAATCCGAACAAATGGACTTCCGATAAAGAAGTGAATACCCTGATCAGTACACTGATCAATAACTATGTGATCAAATACAAAGAAAGCCTCGGAGTATACAACAGGGATAAGTTCGTGACCATGGTGGGCGATGAATTGCCCAATGGTATTGTTCAGATGGCCAAGGTGTATGTAGCCAAGAAACGTAAACTGAAAGTTGGCGACAAAATGGCCGGACGACACGGTAACAAAGGCATTGTGGCCAGAATCGTAAGGGATGAAGATATGCCTTTCCTCGATGACGGAACGCCTGTCGACATTGTGCTTAACCCCCTGGGTGTGCCTTCCCGTATGAACCTGGGCCAGATCTATGAAACTGTGCTCGGCTGGGCTGCCCACAAACTCGGCCTCACCTTCTCCACACCCATTTTCGACGGGGCGTCGCTTGAAACTATCAACGACCTGATGCGCAAAGCCGGCCTCCCCGAAAACGGTGTCACTTACCTTCATGACGGGCTCACGGGAGAGAAATTCCACCAACCGGCCACCGTCGGATTTATCTACATGATGAAACTGCATCACCTTGTCGACGACAAAATGCACGCAAGGTCGATCGGTCCATACTCTCTCATCACCCAGCAGCCGCTCGGCGGAAAAGCCCAGTTCGGCGGACAGCGTTTCGGTGAAATGGAGGTCTGGGCACTCGAAGCATTCGGCGCTGCCAATATCCTGCAGGAAATCCTCACGGTGAAATCTGATGATGTCGTGGGACGCGCCAAAGCTTATGAAGCCATCGTCAAAGGAGAAAATATGCCCATCCCCGGCATACCGGAATCATTCAACGTTCTGGTCCATGAACTGAGAGGACTGGGCCTGAATGTCACCTTTGAAAGATAGTTAATTAATTTATTGCTAATCAGTATATCAACATATGGCCTTTCGTAAAGAATCAAACATTCCGTCCGGTTTTTCAGGGATCACCATCAGCCTGGCTTCCCCGGAAACCATACTGGAGATGTCCAGCGGAGAGGTACTGAAACCGGAAACCATCAACTACCGGACTTACAAACCGGAAAGAGATGGATTATTCTGCGAACGCATATTCGGCCCGGTGAAAGACTGGGAATGCCACTGCGGAAAGTACAAACGCATCCGTTACAAGGGAATCGTCTGCGACCGTTGCGGGGTGGAAGTGACTGAAAAAAAGGTCAGACGGGAGCGCATGGGACATATCCAGCTGGTGGTGCCCGTGGCACATATCTGGTTCTTCCGTTCTGTTCCCAACAAGATCGGCAACCTGCTCGGACTGCCATCCAAAAAACTGGAATCCATCATCTATTATGAACGTTATGTGGTGATCAATCCCGGGATCAAGGAAAAAGACGGTATCAAACACCTGGATTTCCTTACCGAGGAAGAGTATTTCGATATCATTGACTCGCTTCCGAAAGAAAACCAGTACCTCGACGACAGCGATCCCAATAAGTTCATTGCCCGCATGGGAGCCGAAGCCCTGGTGGACCTGCTTGCCAGGCTCGATCTCGACGATATGTCATATAAACTCAGGGATGTCGCCAATACGGAATCATCTCAGCAGCGGAAAATGGAAGCCCTCAAACGCCTTCAGGTGTTCGAAGCCTTCCGTGAAGCCAATTCCCGCATCGAAAACAAACCGGAATGGATGATCGTGAAGGTGGTGCCGGTAATTCCACCCGAATTACGCCCCCTGGTACCCCTGGATGGCGGACGTTTTGCCACTTCCGACCTGAACGACCTCTACCGCAGGGTAATCATCAGGAACAACCGTCTGAAACGACTGATAGAGATCAAGGCACCGGATGTGATCATGCGGAACGAAAAACGCATGCTCCAGGAAGCTGTCGACTCGCTCTTCGATAACTCCAGAAAGGCCAATTCCGTGAAAACGGAATCGAACCGCGCACTCAAATCATTGAGTGACAGTCTCAAAGGAAAACAGGGCCGCTTCCGTCAGAACCTGCTCGGAAAACGTGTCGACTATAGCGGCCGTTCCGTGATCGTGGTCGGTCCCGAACTCAAACTGAATGAGTGCGGACTGCCGAAAGAAATGGCATCAGAACTCTTCAAGCCTTTCATTATCAGAAAACTGCTTGAGAGAGGCATTGTTAAAACCGTGAAATCGGCAAAAAAAATCGTTGACCGCAAAGATCCCGTGGTCTGGGATATCCTCGAAAACATCCTGAAAGGTCACCCGGTCATGCTCAACCGTGCCCCTACCCTGCACCGCCTCGGTATCCAGGCCTTCCAGCCCAAACTCATCGAAGGAAAAGCCATACAGTTGCACCCGCTGGTGTGTACCGCTTTCAATGCCGACTTCGACGGCGACCAGATGGCTGTTCACGTTCCCCTGGGGAATGCAGCCGTACTTGAAGCCCAAATGCTCATGCTTGCCTCCCATAACATCCTGAATCCCGCCAACGGTGCCCCCATCATGGTACCTTCCCAGGATATGGTGCTTGGCCTGTATTATATGACCAAGGCCAGGAAAAGCGAACCGGAAAAACCCGTCAAAGGGGAGGGACTTCACTTCTACTCACCTGAGGAAGTGATCATTGCATACAATGAGAAAAAAGCAGACCTCCATGCCATCATCTTTGTGAAACTGATAGATCCCGATAATCCGGATCAGGCTGCAACACTCACCGAAACCACGGTCGGCAGGGTGCTTTTCAACCAGGTGGTGCCCGCGGAGTTCGGTTACATCAATCAACTGCTCACCAAAAAAGCACTCCGCGACATTATCGGAGATATCTTCAAGAAAACAGGTACCGCCAAAACAGCCAAATTCCTCGACGATATCAAAGACCTGGGATTCCGCATGGCATTTCAGGGCGGTCTTTCCTTTAACCTCAGCAATGTGATCATTCCCAGGGTGAAGGAAGACATTATCGGTACCACCTACGCTGAAGTGGAAGAAATCTGGAGTAATTACAACATGGGATTCATTACGCCAAATGAGCGGTACAACCAGATCATTGACGCCTGGACCCATGCCAATACCCAGCTTACGGATGCCCTGATGCGCACGCTGTCCACCAATGACCAGGGGTTCAACCCGGTTTATATGATGATTGACTCAGGCGCCAGGGGTTCCAAGGAACAGATCCGTCAGTTGTCCGGGATGAGGGGACTGATGCAGAAACCTCAGAAATCCGGTGCCACCGGAGGAGAGATCATCGAAAACCCCATCCTTTCAAACTTCAAGGAAGGACTTTCGGTTCTCGAGTACTTCATTTCCACGCACGGTGCCCGTAAAGGTCTGGCCGACACCGCCCTCAAGACCGCCGATGCCGGTTACCTGACCCGCCGTCTGGTCGATGTGGCCCAGGACGTAATCATTTCCGAGGAAGACTGCGGTACCTTGCGTGGTTTGACAATCACTTCATTGAAAAAGAATGAAGAAACCGTCGAATCGCTCTATGACCGTATCCTGGGTCGTGTTACCCTGCACGACGTCTATCACCCCCAAACCGGTGAACTGATCGTGACTGCCGGAGTCGAGATCACGGAGGAGATAGGGAAAAACATCGAGAACAGCCCCATCGAAGCCATGGAGATCCGTTCGGTGCTCACCTGTGAATCGAAAAAGGGCGTTTGCTCCAAATGTTACGGCCGTAACCTGGCCACCGGAAAAATGGTGCAGAAAGGTGAAGCCGTGGGTGTGATCGCCGCCCAGTCGATCGGCGAACCCGGTACCCAGCTTACCCTGCGTACCTTCCACGTCGGGGGTACCGCTTCGAACATCCAGATCCAGAATAAGATTGAAGCCAAATACGACGGCGTCGTCGAAATTGATGAACTGAAAGCCGTGGATTTCGAAAAGGACGGCAGAAAATTCCAGGTGGTGCTCGGCCGTTCGGCTGAAATGAGGATCTTCGACAAGAATACTCGCATCGTACTGGCATCCAGTATGATACCATATGCATCCAACCTTTTTGTCCACAATGGATCGGAAGTGAAGAAAGGCGACCTGATATGCGAATGGGATCCATACAATGCGCTGATCCTTTCCGAAGTGAACGGAAAAATCCAGTATGAAAACATCCTGGAGGGTATTACCGTAAAGGTTGAAAGAGACCCGGAAATCGGCATCGAGAACTATATTGTAACGGAAAGCCGCCAGAAGGCCAAGAATCCGGCCATTTTCGTCGTTGGCAGCAACGGGGATGAACCTCTGAAAATCTATGACCTTCCCGTGGGTGCCCACCTGATCGTGGAAGACAAGGTGCCGATCAAGGCAGGTGAACCGCTGGCAAAAATACCGCGTGCGGTTGGAAAAACCGGTGACATCACCGGTGGTCTTCCGCGTGTAACAGAGCTTTTCGAAGCAAGGAACCCATCAGATCCGGCCAAGGTGGCCGAGATCGACGGAGAAGTTACCATCGCCAAGAAACTCAAACGCGGTAACAGGGAAATCATCATCACCTCCCGTACAGGCGAGGAAAAGAAATACCTGGTCCCGGTTACCAAACAGATCCTGGTGCAGGACGGTGACTTCGTGAAGGCCGGTACGCCGCTCTCGGAAGGCGCCGTGGCTCCAACCGACATCCTGGCCATTAAGGGCCCCATGAAGGTACAGGAGTATATCGTGAATGAAATCCAGGAAGTGTACCGTCTTCAGGGTGTGAAGATCAACGACAAACACTTTGAAACCATTGTCCGGCAGATGATGCGTAAAGTGGAGATCGAAGATCCTGGCGACACCAAATTTCTGGAAGGAGAACTGGCCAACATCCTCGACTTCCAGGATGAAAACGATAATATCTTCGGTAAGAAAGTGGTGACTGATCAGGGCGATTCCCAGATTATTAAAGCCGGCCAGATCATCAGTGCCAGGAAACTCAGGGATGAAAACTCCCAGTTAAAGCGCAAGGACAAGAAACTGGTGGATGCGCGCGACGCCCAGCCGGCAACCGCCCGCCAGGAGTTACAGGGGATCACCCGTGCAAGCCTTCAGACCAAGAGCTGGCTGTCGGCGGCCTCCTTCCAGGAAACCACCAAGGTACTCACCTCTGCATCGGTCTCAGCCAAACGCGACGACCTGCTCGGACTCAAGGAAAACGTGCTGGTCGGTCACCTGATCCCGGCCGGAACCGGACTGAGGGAATACGACAACATTATCGTGGGTTCCAGAGAGGAATATGAAACCCTGATGGCTTCCAAGAAAGATTATTCCGAAATCGAGAAAAATTATTAAAACATCAGTACAATGGCAGACCAGAAAGTTGAGAACCAGCTTAATATAGAATTACCCGAAGATATTGCCGAAGGGCATTATTCCAATCTGGCCATCATTACGCACTCCCAGTCCGAGTTCATCGTTGATTTCGTTAAACTGATGCCGGGTGTGCCCAAGGCCAAAGTGAAATCCCGCATCATTCTGACGCCTCAGCATGCCAAACGCCTTCTGAAAGCCCTTCAGGACAATATTTCCAAGTTTGAGGCCATGCATGGCAACATCAAGGAAAGCGAGTTCGACAACCTGCCTCCCTTCGGACTCGGCGGCCCGGCCGCCCAGGCGTAGTCGAACTCCCGTCATGCTGAGCGGAGTCGAAGCATTGATTCAGCCCGCGATCAGTTCCTGACCGGGAATCGGGTTTAGATGTATTTAGAAGTTTAGTTGTTTAGTTGTTTTGAAGTTCAACAACAACTAACACCACTGCGTTTCTGCGCCGCTGCGGTGAAGATAAATGGCCTGCTGAACTGAAGGCAAGGGAGATGCAAGAAACCTGGGTCTTCGGGACTTCGGTGTAAAAAACTGACACGTTGAAGGAAGCCACGGTGGTGAACAGACCTCTTCAACCAATTAATGATGCCGCAGCGCAGGACAAAAATTTACCGCCGCTGCAGCAATACGTTAATACTGAAAATCAGTATTGCAATACTTTCACCGCCTGTAGGAAAATTTTATCCTCATCCGGCAAAACAGCCTTCTCAAGCTTCCTGTTAAACCCGACCGGCGTAAAAGTGGCCCCCACCCTGACAACGGGAGCGTCGAGATATTCAAAGGCTTCTTCGGCGATGATGGCAGTAAGCTCTCCGCCGAAGCCGGCAAAGACCTTGTCTTCATGAACGATCAGTACCCTTGAGGTCTTCTTTACAGATGCAAGGATCGTTTCCCGGTCGAGAGGGATAAGCGACCGGAGGTCAATGACCTCAGACTCCTTTTTCAATTCAGCAGCGATCTTGTCCGCAACCCGCATGCACATATGGGTAGTATTGCCGTAGGTGATAACGGTCAGGTCATTTCCTTCCCTCCTGATCCGGGCTTTTCCGAATGGAAGGGCATAGTTGTCAGGCACATGCGCTTCTGCTGCAGGGTCATTATAAAGTGCTTTAGGCTCCAAAAAAACGGTGGGACCCTGTGAACGGATGGCCGTGCGAAGCAGGCCGGCCGCATCATCGGCTGAAGAAGGATACACGATACGTACCCCCGGAAAGGTTGATAATACACCCTCTATGGTCTGGGAATGATACAATCCTCCCCCGATATAGCCTCCGGAAGCCAGCCTGATCACCACATTGCTTGCAAACTGCCCGTTCGACCGCCAGTAATCGTGGGTCATCTCCACAAACTGCTCCATGGCCGGCCAGAAGTAATCCGCAAACTCCGCTCCCTCTACAACGATCCTGATCTTCGGGTCGAAACGGCTGAAACCATTGGCAGTGCCCACAATGTAATCCTCCGCAATGGGTGCATTGAAAACTCTTGTTTTCCCGAATTCCTGCTGCATGCCCCTGGTTACGTTGAACACGCCCCCCTTGTCTTTGCTGGCCACATCCTGGCCCCAGAGATAGGTGTGGGGATTGCGCCGGAATTCCTCCTTCAGCGTCTCATTCAGTGCCTGTATCAGTTTCATCTTCTTCCCGCTGACTTCCGGATTCATCTCATCTGCAGGCACCCAGGCAGGAGGGATCACGAAATCGTGGATACTTCCCGGATCGGGATCGGGAGCTGCCAGGGCTTTCTTATGAGCCAGGGATACAATTTTTTTCTGTTCTTCCTCAATAGCTATCAGTTCCTCATCTGTAAATCTCTTTGAATGAACGAGCTGCTTCCGGAACTTCAGGTAAGGATCGGCAGCTTTGGTGCAGGCCAGTTCCTCCTGCGAACGGTACAACTCGTGCCGGTCGCTGTTGGAATGAGAATGGATGCGTACGCAGGTAGCATGCACGATCACCGGCTCCTGATTCTCAAGGACGTGCCTTTTTGCTTCCTGCATGGCCCTGACGGAATCGAATACATTCTTGCCGTCGCAGTGGATGATCCGCAGGTTCTTAAAACCGGTAAAATTGTCGCCTGCATAGCGGTTGGCGGTCTGGTCCTTCTTGGAAACGGATATACCATAGCCATTGTCCTGGAAGACAAAGATTACCGGCAGTTTCTCATTTGAAGCCCCGTTAATGGCTTCATAAACATAACCTTCAGAGGTGGATGACTCTCCCTGCGAGCTGATGGCAACCCCTCCGGAGGCATACACTTTCATGGCCCTGGCCACACCCGCTGCATGCAGGGTGTGGTTCCCGGTGGCAGAGGATACGTTGTGGATATTCCATTCCGGTTTTGCAAAATGATTCGACATGTGACGCCCGCCACTTGCAACGTCCGTGGCTTTCGAGATCCCGTTCAGGATGATCTCTTCAGCGGAAAGACCGGCCGAGATCACTGTCAGCATATCCCTGTAATACGGGAACAAATGATCTTTTTCCCTGTCGAACACCTGTCCGATGGCAAGCTGTATGCCGTCATGCCCTGCGTAAGGTGCGTGATATGACCAGCCCAGGGCCTGCTTCAGATAATTGGGCGCCCGGTCGTCGAGCAAACGGCCAAGGCTCATGAGGGCATACCACCGCTCTAAAGTCTCTTTATCAATGGAATAGATATCCGCTTTTGCTTCTGTTACCACCATTCTTCTTAGAATTAATAAAAACTGAACCACCAGAAAGCATCAACCCTTATAATCCGGATTGTCTGCTCCAGCCTCACACCAGTAATAACAAGCTATGAGCGGATTAGTTCGATCTCGCCGTTGAGGGCGATCCTCATCACAGGGGAAGGGTTTGCCGGGCGGATGATCTCCCGTTTCCAGTTAACCACGTAGGTTGCTTTCTGCATGAATTCCGGCGATATCCTGCTAAAAGAAACGGGAGCAGGATCTCCGGAGAAATTGGCCGAAGTGGAAACCAGCGGCCTGTTAAAACGGGAAATCAACTGTTTACAAAAATCATCCTTCACGATGCGGATGCCGATGCTGCCATCTGAAGCCAGGACATTGGGCGCCAGGTTTCTGCCCTCCGGATAGATAATGGTAAGCGGACTGTCGGCCTGTTCCAGCAGATCCCATGCGATGGGAGGTACTTCCACCACATAGCGTTCGAGCTTATCCATGGTGTCGAGCAGGATGATCAGGCTTTTGGTTTTGTGCCGGCCCTTGATCTCAAATACCTGATCCACTGCTTTCTCGAGGGTAGCGTCACAGCCCAGTCCCCAAATGGTATCTGTCGGGTAAATGATGGTTCCGCCACTTGTGAGAACCTGGATGCAGTGTTTAATTTCTTCAATCATCTGGCAAGGACGGATAACAGTTGTTCATTGGTAATGCTGTGCGCACAAAGAAAATGCTTTTGCGGACAGGATGTCTTTCCGTGCAGTCCGCAAGGCCGGCAGGCCAACTCCTGACTGGTTTCTATAACATGCTGAGTCTGATCATAAGGTCCGAACCCGAAAGCTGTTACCGTACTGCAAAAGACGGCTGCCACCGGCGCACCCACGGCCGAACAGAGGTGCAGGGGAGCAGAATCATTCACGTAATTCATCCTTGCCCGGCGCATCAGGGCGGCAGATTGCAGCAAGCTCAACTGTCCCGCAAGGTTCGCACAATCCGGGTGCCTTGTTGCGGCCATGATCCGCCCGTTGAGGGGGATATCCTGCCTGGAACCCAGCAGGTACACCCTGAAACCAGGATCGAGTGCATCGAGAAAGGCTGTCCATTTTTCGGCTGGAAACTGCTTGGTAAACCATAGAGAAGCCGGTGAAAGCGTGATAAAGCTGCCGGTGAGAAATGGTTCCACCTTAGCTTCATCGGATGCAGAAGGGTATAAGCGGATGACGGCCTTGCCCGGAAGCGGTTTTGTGCCGGGGATCAGTTCAAGATTGCGGTCGGCTTCGTGCAGGCCGTCTGCCCCGATACGATGCATAACCCGGTGTGTGAACAGTTGCGACAGGGGATTCTTGTCAAATCCGGCAGTTATATCAGCCCCCGAACACACGGTCAGCAAGCCGCCTGAGAGAAAACGCTGGGCATTGATTACCAAATCATACCTCTGTTTTCTGATCTCCCGGATAAGGCTCAGTAAACCGCGGTATTTGGACTTTGATTTATCCCATACCAAAATCTGGTTTATAAAAGGATGTCCTTCAAACAGCGCATCATTACCCTTTTTTACAAGAACATCAATTTCCGCGGCCGGATCCTGCCGGTGCAACGCTTCCAGCACCGGAGTGATCAGGATGACATCCCCGATGGAGGCGGTCTGGATGACAAGAAACTTTTTTCCGGGCTCATTCATGATTCATGAATCCCTGTTTTTCAATGACTTCCAGGAATTTTTTAGAAAAGAACACATTGTCTTTTTTAGTATAGCGTCTGTGGGCAAAGATCTGGGCAAGTGTTTCCATCTGGTTTTCCTCGAGCAGGGCGGCCGTAAGCGGCAGGGCTTCCTTTTCCCGGTAGATATCATCTATATCGGCAGGAGTATACTCCCTGTATGTTTCACGGTGAATTACCCCTTCGAGTGGCAGGCGGTCGGTAAGGCCGGGCTGTTCGGCCGGATAACCCATGACAAGTGCGGTAACGGGCACCACACCTTCCGGCAGCCCAAGGACCTCAATGATACGATCAGCCATATAGGTTGCTGTACCCAGGTAACAGATACCAAGGCCGGCTTCTTCGGCAGCCACCGCCACGTTCTGGGATACGAGCAGTGCATCGATGGCAGCGGTAAAAAAGGAAAGGAAGTTATCATATCCCGGCTCGGCCTTTCTCAGCCGGCACCAGGTGTTGAAACGGTTAAAATCGGCACAGAACGTCAGGATTACCGGCGCCTGCAGCACCATATCCTGCTTGAAATGGCACTCCCAGAGCTGCTTTTTCAATTCCGGCTGTGTGGTGACTACGATACTGTATACCTGCATATTCCCGGTGGTGGAAGCCCGGGTGCCGGCCAGCAGGATTTTTTCGAGTAATTCGTCCGGGACCACAGTATCCTGGTATTTACGGATGGAGCGGTGGTTGAAGAGGTTGTCGAAAGTTTGCATGGGTTGATGGATTAGCCGGGCAAAGGTAAGGGGTAAATCGGCATTCCCAAAAAATGGCCGGCCCTGCAATGACTCTGTAAAGGCACATCGCGCAACTGTATGGACATGCCGTAGCATGTCCTGCAAAACACAATCGTGGCCTCTAAGCGCCAAACAACCTAATCAGTTAAAAATCCCTGATGCAACGTACGGCAAGACCTGTAGCCTGGTGATAATTGCTCCTGCTTACCCTGGCATTGTTGTAAAAAATGATGCGGCTGTTTGAATTTGTTGATGAATTAACGGTTGATGACCAAAAACCGGAGCTGTTGCCAAGGTTGATGAAATAACCGTCGCTGGTACGGTGCCCCCCGGCCAGGGCTGTGAAACCAGATTCATTGGTTGCCCCGGTATTGGGTATAAGCCAGTGAGCAAAACCGCTCTCCTTCATTTTACCACCCGAATTCGTACCGCTGAATCCCAAGCTGGTGCAGTTCACCGAAGAATCCAGAAATGTTGTCAGTACGCACCATTCCTCATCCGTGGGGATATGCCAGCCAACCGGACAGATACCCTTCACACCGGGTGTAACCGAATAGCCCATCATTTCATCCCAGTCGTACAAGCCTCCGTAGATAGCACAATATGCCGTATCGTTGTTAATACAGTATTTCTCGATAAAGGGGTTGTTGCTGCAGTCGGAATGTGGTAACCCACTGATGGATGAATATACTTTGAATCCGATATTAAGATTCTCCCGCATCCAGCACTGGCTTCCGATTTGCACAGTTTGGTACATCTGTCCGCCGTAACTGATCAAGGGTGTTTGAATGCACGGGTGCCCTTCTCCAAAAGTGAAGGTATAAAAAGCATTCCCCAGCGGAACAGCTGTAAAACCGGCCGTATCCCCTGCAGCAAACCCAAGGAATAATAAGGTATCGCCCGGAGTAAAACCAAATGCATTGTTTATTGCGACCGTAACCTTCATTAACGACTTAGTACCGGAATGCCCCAGGTACTGCAGCCGGCTGCCCCGGCCCTTTTCACTCCCTGCGCTCACCAGGCGGATTGTCTGTACCTGGGATTCCCACCGGGCATGGACAAAATACACCTGATCCCCGCCGGAATGAAACCCAAAGCGGTGGGTACCGGCCGCCATTTGGTCCGAAATGGCATGCAGCCTTCGTCCGGTCTGGTCGTAAACCGTCAATTCCAGAGGCCCGGATACCGGCAATTGCAATTCAAAGCTGCATTCATCCCGGAAAGGCTGCGGAACAGGACCGCTCAAACTGAATCCGGACATAAAAGGCTCCTTCTCCAGAATAGCTGTATACCCCAGGGTGAGCACCGTGTCCGGCCAGTAAAGGCTGGTGTCGCAGGACTGGGTGAGGTTCTCAACCCGGATGCTGTCCAACTGGATGTATTGACCTGCCTGCTTTCCGGTAAAACTCAACTGGATGGTCTGAGCAATTGCCGATGCCGTATGGATCAATAAAACGGCGAACAGCGAGGCGATTCCTCGATAACCGATACGGGTAATCATGTTTTTCATAACCATATGTATTAAACCGGAATAAAGATAATCATTGGTTCCTCACCAAAACCACCCATGGCCCTGAAAAAACTACCATGTACCCACAACAATATTCCTGACCCCGAAGGGGTCAAATGTTTATAGATCAGCCGTTTCCCGCAATAAAAGCTGACCCCGAAGGGGTCAAATGTTTATAAATCTGCCGTTTAACGCAATTAAAGCCGACCCTGAAGGGGTCGCATGTGGCTATGGAAAATGTTCAGCCGCAACCATAGTTCCCGCCTGGAAACATTATGAACCTTCAGATGATCCTAAGTTGTCATTTTAATGAAAGGTCGGCCCCGCTGTCGCGGGGCTATTGTCAAAAGTCAAACCTGCCTGCCCGGCAGGCAGGTAGTCAATTCGTCCTGACGCAACGAACAGAAAAGCCTTCTGTCTTGGGGCTATTGAAGCGGTATACAAAGGCGTAGCTGTAATACAGGCCCCGGCTGATTCCGTCCGATGTTGAGACTTCGGAAGAAGACCAGAAGTAGGCAACGAGGTTGCGCCAGCCGAAGCCTCCGTAGTAGTAACGGTAACCGGCAGCAAAAGCTGTGAAGCCGCTTTCATTGGTGGCCCCTGCATTCTGTGAATTCCAATGAGTGGTCCCGCTTTCTTTCATCTTTCCTCCGGCAATGAAGCTTCCCACACCCCATACATTACAGTCGGTATTTGGGTCAAGAAAGGTTGACAGGATGCACCACTCTGCATCCGTGGGAATATGCCAGCCTGCCGGGCAAATGCCCTGTGCCCCGACGGTGGTGGTATAGCCCATCATCTCATTCCAGTCATACAGTCCGCCATAAACAGCACAGTTTGTGGGGTCGTTGTTATAACAGTATTTCTCGATGATGCCGTTGTTAGTGCAATGAGAATGGGTATTGCCTGTGTTATGATCAACAACCATAGTCCCGATATTCAGGTTCTCCCGTATCCAGCACTGGCTGCCGATTTGCACGGTCTGATACATCTGTCCGCCGTAACTGATCAAGGGTGTTTGAATGCACGGGTGCCCTTCTCCAAAAGTGAAGGTATAAAAAGCATTCCCCAGCGGAACAGCTGTAAAACCGGCCGTAT
>CAZSQJ010000016.1:56660-59371 GCA_964608665.1 uncultured Bacteroidales bacterium
ATTAAACCGGAATAAAGATAATCATTGGTTCCTCACCAAAACCACCCATGGCCCTAAAAAACTACCATATACCCACAAAAATTCAACTATCTGTAATTTTATACATCAAGGTCCGATGGCTGTCCCGCTTCAAGCGGTAGAATATTCATATTTGATCGTTTTCCTTTGGTATGATCACTGATACTTATGGATATTTCATGTTCCAATAACCAATCATACTCCTACAACAATTCCCCTGACCCCAAAGGGGTCAAATGTTTATATATCAGCCGATTCCCTTTATAAACCGGCAGATGATCGTAAGTTGCCATTTTAAAGAAAATTCGGCCCCGCTGTCGTGGGGCTATTGTCAAAAGTCAAATAGTCAATTATTCCTGACGCAACGGACGGAAAAGCCGTTCGAATTGTAGTAGCTGAGCCGGTACACGGTGGCGGTGTTGTAGTAGAGTAGCCGGTAGACTCCGCTTGATGTAGAGCCCTCGGAAGAAGACCAGAAGAAGGCGTAGTAGCTGAGATAGTTGAAGTTTCCGTTGTCGAGGCGGCACCCGGCCCCAAGAGCCGTGAAGCCGCTTTCATTGGTGGCCCCGGTATTCGGTGATTTCCAATGAGTGGTCCCGCTTTCTTTCATCTTTCCTCCGGCAATGTAGCTTTCCACACCCCATGCACTACAGTTTGCATTTGGGTCAAGAAAGGTTGACAGGATGCAACACTCTGCATCCGTGGGAATATGCCAGCCTGCCGGACAAATGCCCTGCACCCCCGGAGTGGTGGTGTACCCCATCATCTCGTCCCATTGGTACAAACCACCATAGATGGCACAATTTGCAGGATCATTGTTGTAACAGTATTTCTCCGTGATCCCGTCGTTGCTTTGATTGTTTGAACCGTTTATCATCGTCCCGATGTTCAGGTTTTCCCGCATCCAGCACTGGCTGCCGATTTGCACAGTTTGGTATATCTGTCCGCCATAAGAGATCACGGGTGTCAGCAAACAGGGATCCCCATCTCCGAAAGTGAAGGTATAAAAAGCATTCCCCAGCGGAACAGCTGTAAAACCGGCCGTATCCCCTGCAGCAAACCCAAGGAATAATAAGGTATCGCCCGGAGTAAAACCAAATGCATTGTTTATTGCGACCGTAACCTTCATTAACGACTTAGTACCGGAATGCCCCAGGTACTGCAGCCGGCTGCCCCGGCCCTTTTCACTCCCTGCGCTCACCAGGCGGATTGTCTGTACCTGGGATTCCCACCGGGCATGGACAAAATACACCTGATCCCCGCCGGAATGAAACCCAAAGCGGTGGGTACCGGCCGCCATTTGGTCCGAAATGGCATGCAGCCTTCGTCCGGTCTGGTCGTAAACCGTCAATTCCAGAGGCCCGGATACCGGCAATTGCAATTCAAAGCTGCATTCATCCCGGAAAGGCTGCGGAACAGGACCGCTCAAACTGAATCCGGACATAAAAGGCTCCTTCTCCAGAATAGCTGTATACCCCAGGGTGAGCACCGTGTCCGGCCAGTAAAGGCTGGTGTCGCAGGACTGGGTGAGGTTCTCAACCCGGATGCTGTCCAACTGGATGTATTGACCTGCCTGCTTTCCGGTAAAACTCAGCTGGATAGTCTGAGCCATTGCCGATGTAGCATGGAACAACAAAACGGCGAATAGCCAGGCGATTCCGCGATGGCTGACAAGGATATTCATGTTTATCATAACAATATGTTCTTAATAAAGCACTAAGATAAAAAAGAAAAAGGGGTTAAATTGTGGTCAAGGATTAAAACCACTAACTTTGTATGATGAGAAAACTGAAAATATACCTTGATACTTCAGTAATCAATTTCCTTTTTGCAACTGATAGCCCTGAATTCATGGCTGTTACTCGCGATTTTTTTGAGTTCTATGTCAAAAAAGAGGTCTACGATGTGTATTTGTCAGATATTGTTAGTTAACTGATTTATGAAAACGAAACAATATAAGCCGGTCGCTCCGGCTGATTCCTTGCGTGAAGTATGGAACTGGAAAGAAAAAACTTCCACCGAGACTGCAGAAAAGTCTTATGCTGAGATAAAAGAGTATTACTCCAAAACCTTAGAACAAGCTCTTCAGTCAATTGATTGTCAATTATTTGAGGAATCAGAAGGAATATACTCGATTCAGGTAATTAGAAAAGAGTGATGCATGGGAGTACTTCTGGAATAATACCTGAAAATCCATAATTCGCATTCCTGCTACATTCAATTCCTGATACGGCAAAAAGCAATCACAACTGACCCCGAAGAGAAAACAAAGGGTACTGAGGGAAGGTTGCTCTGGGAGATTCAACGAAATTTAACGATATCAATACAAGACTTACCAGTCCGGACGTATTCAGAACTGAATTGTACTTCTGTAAGCTGAATCCCGCTGTTGCTAAGCGCTTTCCTCATGGTCATGTCAAGGATAGGAATGCTTAACCATGCTTTTCCCGAAAAATCACACCGGAATTTTCCGTTTCCCACCCCTGATTGCATCTATATAATAAACACGCTATCATGAAAACAACACAGCTTTGCATGATCCTATTCACCGGCCTGCTCATGCAGGCACAGCCACTGATGCCGCAGGACACCTGCCGCATCGTGTTCTATAATGTCGAAAACCTCTATGATCCTTTCAACGACAGCCTGGTTCAGGATGAGGAGTTCCTGCCTGACGCCGACCGTGCATGGAC
>CAZSQJ010000017.1:0-59336 GCA_964608665.1 uncultured Bacteroidales bacterium
TGCTGAGTGAGTGAAATGTTGTCATACCATGAAAAAACTACGGATTTCTGCCATTTCATACCTGAATACCACGCCGTTTGTTTATGGGATCAAGCATTCGGGATATCTCGACAATTATGAAATGTCATTTGATGTTCCTTCCACCTGTGCCGAAAAACTCATGCACCGCCAGGCTGATATCGGCATCGTACCTGTTGCTGCGATCAATGCCATACCGGATGCCAGGATCATCACCGATTACTGCATCGGAGCGGAAGGACCGGTCAGAACGGTGCTTCTCGTCAGCCTCTCACCCCTTGAAGATATCACCAGGGTCTACCTTGATCCCGACAGTCGTACCTCTGTGATGCTGTGCAGGGTGCTCGAACGGTATCACTGGAAAACAAGCTTTGAATACTACAGGCTGGAACCACAGCTTCTTCAGAATCTGCCTCCGGGCAGCGGAGCCGTCATTATTGGTGACAAAACATTCGGGATTGAATCAGTATATCCCCGGATCTATGATCTCTCGGAAGAATGGGTTCAGATGTGCCGCCTTCCATTTGTCTTTGCCTGCTGGGTTTCACCGGGGCCGCTTTCTCCTGCGGCCGTGGATAAATTCAACAAAGCCGTGGCATATGGCGTTTCCCATATTGATGAGGTGATTGAAAGCATCGATCCTGCCATATTTCCCGGAGTCAATCTGCGGGATTACTTTTACAACAATCTCAGTTACAGGCTGGATGACCGTAAAAGACAAGGGTTGAGTGAATTCCTCAGACTGGCAGGCTCACTGAAATGAACCCTGCTTAGCGTTTGGTCTGGTAACCTTTTCTTGCCGCCATTTCTTCAAGCCGCTTCTGAAAACTGGATTTTTTCACAGGCTTCTTACGGTTTTCCTGGATACGGGCATGGATCTTGTCTTCATCCACCACCCTGCGGATCAGAAACATCTGTAGAAAAGTCAACAGATTGGCAAGCAGATAATAATAACTCAGACCGGAAGAATAATTATTGAAGAATCCGAGAAACAACACAGGCATGATATACATCATGGTTTTCATACCCGGAAGCTGCTGCGAACCGGAAGACATCATTTCATTGGAGATCCGTGTGTAAATGATGGTGGAAATAGTCATCAGCAAGGTGAACAGGCTTACATGATCACCGTAGAAAGGTATGCTGAACGGCAAATCCAGAATAGAATCATAGGACGAGAGGTCGGTGGCCCATAGAAACGACTGTTGGCGCAACTCAATGGAAGCAGGGAAAAAGCGGAACATGGCAATCAGGATGGGAAGCTGCAGCAGCATGGGTACACAACCCGCCATCGGGTTGATCCCTGCCCGCTTGTACAAATCCATGGTGGCCTGCTGTTTCTTTAATGCATCTTCCTTTTTTGGAAATTTCTTCGCAAGTTCCTCAACTTCAGGCTTCAAGACCTTCATCCTGGCTGACGAAAGATAAGTTTTGTAAGCGATCGGGAACAGTACAATCTTTAAAAGTATGGTCAATATCAGGATGATAATCCCATAGTTCAGGCTAAATCCGCTCAGAAAGTCGAACACCGGGATTACCGCATATTTATTGATCCAGGCCATCAGGAAGAAACTCCATCCGAGCGGGATCTGACGCTCCAGATCCAGTTTATACTTTCTGAATGTTTTGTACTTATTCGGTCCCGTGTAAAACTGCATTGCGATCATGCTTCCGGCGGCATCCAGGTTCAGGGGGATATCAATCGCAGCCATCATGGATTTCAGGTAACGATTCGTATCTCCGGTATTGAAGGTGGCGATTTCGGCAGTACCAAAAGAGGCATCAGCGATCAGGGTGGTACAGAAAAACTGTTGCTTGAACGATACCCACTTCACTTTGGTTTTCAAAGACTTATTCTGATATTTTGTCTCAGACAGGTAATCCACCTCATCGTTCAGGAATTTATAATAGATGGTCGAGGTGTTCTTCTCATTGTCAAGCCCCTTTTCCTGCTGAAGCAGGTTCATTTTCATGTCAAGGCTGATGTAGTTCATATTGGCAGCAAGCACATCCTTCATACCGTGAAAGGATATAGCAAAGCCTGTCATAAATTCATCACCCCTCAGGGTATACATGAATTCTATATACCTGGATTTATCGATACTGCTGTCACCGGCATCAGGATAGAGCCGCATCATGAACTGCAGGGAATCACTGCCTGTGACGCTAAGTTTATCCGGCACCTGCTGATCCTGAAGATCCCTGTAAACAGGCTGGAAATAGAGTGATTTGGTATTCAGATCCCGGTTGTCCGAAAAAAAAGTGAAGCTTGTAAGAGCAGTGTCTTCTTCAAACAGGATCAGGGGTCGCTGATCGAATGTCTTGTACTCCTTCAGCTCAATTTTCCTGATCCCGCCACCGCGCCTGTTCACAGTGATCCTGATCTTATCGTTTTCCAGCAGGTAAGCCTGATCGGCGCCAGCGGCAGCATTGGTAAAGGAACCATACAGTTCCTGCATGACACTGGCCGGAGAAGTGGGGGATGTCAACGGTCTGCTGATGGTGTCGGTAAGCGAATCACTTGCTGCAAGGGACTTACTTTCCAGCGCTTTGACAGAATCCATCCGCTGCTTCTCGACCCGGTACAAACTGTCCTGCCTTTTTCTTAAGGCTTCCCTGTCCTCCTTCGAGGGGGTCATCCACCAGCTGAATCCGATCAGTATCACGAATATCAGTACCAGCCCAAGGACTGAGTTTCTATCCATATGGTTTGTTTTATGCTAAAAGGAGTGCAAAGATACACGATCACAGGCAAGCGGCAAAGAATTGCAGCAACTCCTTATATGCTTGTATTTCTTTTTTTTACATTCTTTTGTGGTCTGGCATGCGCCATAGCTGCGGCAACAAAGCCAACAAACAGCGGATGCGGATTAGCCACTGTACTTTTAAACTCAGGATGAAACTGCACACCGATGAACCAGGGGTGATCTTTCAGTTCCATTATTTCGACCAGGTGGTCTGTTTCATTGATTCCGACCGGTTGAAATCCAGCGTCCCGGTATTGCTCCAGGTATTTATTGTTGAATTCATACCGGTGGCGGTGACGTTCCACGATCTTTGAAACTCCGTAAGCGCCGGCCACTCTGGTTCCCGGCACAAGGGTGCAGGGATAGGCACCGAGTCTCATGGTACCTCCTTTTGAACTGACCTTTTTCTGCGCTTCCATAATATCGATAACCGGGTAGCGGGTTCTGGGATTCATTTCCTTGGAATGTGCCCCTTCGAGCGCTAACACATTACGCCCGAATTCCACCACGGCACATTGCATGCCCAGACAGATCCCGAAGAAGGGGATCAGCGCCTTCCTCGCATGCTCAATAGACAGGATTTTCCCTTCAATGCCCCGCTCCCCAAAACCTGGTGCCACCAGGATTCCGTCAAGGCCTTTCAGTTTCTGGGCAACATTCGCCACCGTGATTTCCTCGGAATGGATAAGCTGCAGGTTAACCCTGCACTGATTCACGGTCCCGGCATGAGTAAATGCCTCATTAATAGACTTATATGCATCCTTTAACTCCACATATTTCCCTACAAGTCCGATTTGAACTTCACTTAAGGGATGTTGCAGCCGGAAGAGAAAATCCTCCCAGTCAACCATCAGGGGTTCGTGTGGAGAATTCACCTGCATTTTCCTGAGGATTTCCTCATCCAGTTTCTCCTGGACCATCAGCACCGGTACCTCGTAAATAGAAGTGGCGTCGATGGATTCAATCACTGATCTGGCTTCAATATTGCAGAAAAGGGCTATTTTGTCCCTCAGGCTTTCAGTCAGGTGTTTCTCGGTACGGCATACGATTATGTCGGGTTGAACGCCCTGTTCAAGCATGCTTTTTACCGAATGTTGCGTGGGTTTGGTCTTCAGTTCACCTGCTGCACGCAGGTAAGGAACCAGGGTAAGGTGGACCACAAGACAATCCTTTCCCATTTCCCATTTCATTTGCCTGACGGCCTCAATATACGGCAATGACTCAATATCACCAACCGTACCTCCGATTTCCGTGATCACGAAATCATACTTCTCCTCATTCCCTAAGAGTTTGATGCGGTATTTGATCTCATCCGTGATATGCGGGATCACCTGTACAGTTTCACCCAGAAAATCACCACGTCTCTCTTTGTCGATCACACTCTGATAAATCCTGCCGGTGGTGATATTGTTCGCCTGGGAGGTGGGAACATTGGAAAACCGCTCGTAATGTCCGAGGTCAAGATCGGTTTCGGCACCGTCCTCGGTTACGAAACATTCGCCATGTTCATATGGATTAAGGGTTCCGGGATCAATATTGATATAGGGATCAAGCTTTTGATTGGTGACCGAGAAACCCCTGGCCTGCAGCAGTTTGGCGATGGAGGCAGAAATGATGCCTTTTCCGAGCGAGGAGGTGACACCGCCCGTAACGATGATATATTTGGCTCTTCCCACGACAGGTAGTTGAAGGTTTGTGATCAGTAGTAACGGTAACTTTTTACCTGTGCCAGGTGTTTTGCCAGACGCATCACCTGCATTGAATATCCGAATTCGTTGTCATACCATGCATAAAGCACGATATTTCGCTTGTCGTCGGAAACCAGGGTGGCAGCCGAATCGTAGACACATGCACAGGAATCTCCGATCACATCGGTGGAAACCAGTTCCGATGAGGTGGAATACCGGATTTGTTCGATCAGGGTACCCTTTAGCGAGGCCTGTCGCATGATCTCATTCACGCTGTCTTTGTCAATGTCTCTGGCGACATTCAAAGATACAATAACCAGGGAAACGTTGGGAGTGGGCACTCTGACGGAATTGGCGGTCAGTTTACCCTTCAGACTCGGGATTGCTTTGACAGCAGCCGATGCGGCACCGGTTTCCGTGATCACCATATTCAGCGGGGCCGATCTTCCCCTGCGGGTTTTTTTATGATAATTGTCGAGCAGGTTCTGGTCGTTGGTATAGGAATGTATCGTTTCCAGATGGCCCCTGACAATGCCCAGTTCCCTTTCAATAACAGAAAGGACGGGGACTACCGCGTTCGTGGTGCAGGAAGCTGCCGAAAAAATCTGTTCCTCATCAGGATTAAGGTTACAGGTATCCTGATTGACCCCATAAACGATATTGGGGATGTCGCCCTTACCGGGAGCTGTGAGAAGCACCCGTTTCACACCTCTGGCTTTGAGGTGGCGGCTCAGACCTGCCCGGTCGCGGCTTATCCCGGTATTATCAATCAACAGGGCATCTTTTATTCCGAAGGCCTCATAATCAATATCCTCCGGATTGTTCCCGGCAAGGAAGTGAACGATATGCCCGTTAATATACATGCGCTTGTTTTCCACATCTTCTATGGCAATTCCGTCGAAGGGTCCGTGTACGGAATCCTTGCGGAACAGGGAAGCCCTTTTCCGGATGTCTTCCGGGCTGTTGGACCTGGTTACAACGGCACGCAGCCTGAGTTGGGACCCATTCCCGGCCTGGTACACCAGTTCACGTGCAAGAATCCTTCCGATCCTTCCAAAACCGTAAAGTACCACATCCTGATAGTGGTCACTCCTGGGTTTCACGTTGATAATGTGAGCCAGTTTAGCCGAGACAAAAGCCTTCGGATCGTTTTTAAATTCCGTTTTCCCTTCGAGCCATTCACTGTTCAGGCGTCCCATGTCGATCCGTGCCGGAGCCACATCCAGTTCCTGGAGCGCCTTTGCAAGCAGCAGTGAGTCCTGAACCACAAGCGGCTTTTTGATAATGTTCTGAGCATATGAATGCTTGTGAAGGATACTGGTGCCACTGCGGTCTATCAACTGCCTGCGGAACAGGATCAGTTCAATCCCTTTGTCATACCACAACTTGTGAACAACCTCGACAAATTCGTTGGCCGCCTTGATATCATCCATCCATGAAGATAAAGTTTCTTCAAATGAATTCGGAGAATCATTCACAGGAATCGGAATGTAATTATCCATAAAGCAATTGTGATTTTGTGGATATAAGTATAGAATCAGCTCCCAAAAATACGCATTTTCCGGAATGAAAAAGGGCTTCTGTCAAACAAAAAATGACGCCTTGCAAACTGGGTATTTTGTCCGGATAGAGAGTGCTATCCTATTGTAGTTCAATAAAATAGAGTTAAAACTCCTGTCAACCGCTACGGTCTGACAAATGAATGAGAAAAAGAAACCCGCTTGTTTTACTGACCCAGATAAGCTTTCAGCAACCTGCTCCGTGAGTTGTGTTTCAGTCTGCGGATGGCTTTCTCCTTGATTTGACGGACTCTTTCCCTTGTAAGGTCAAATTTGGCACCAATCTCCTCAAGGGTAAGCCCATGGTTCATCCCTATACCATAATAAAGGTTGATGACATCCCTTTCTTTTTCGCTGAGGGTGGCAAGCGACCGTTGTATTTCCCTTCCAAGAGATTCCCTCAGGAGCCCGGCATCGGTAACGGGTGTATCGTCATTTACAAACAGATCAATGAATTTGGTGTCTTCATCGGAAGACACAGGGGCATCCATGGAAATGAAGCGAGTGGAGATCTTCATTGCCGTAGTGATTTTATCGGCAGGAATATCCAGCGAGGCCGCCAGCTCATCAGCCGAAGGAGGTCGCTCAAGGCGCTGTTCCAGTTTGGAAGATTCCTTTGATATCTTGTTGAGTGAGCCCACCTGATTCAACGGAAGCCTCACGATACGAGATTGTTCGGCAAGCGCCTGCAGTATGGATTGCCTGATCCACCATACTGCATATGAAATGAACTTAAAGCCTCTGGTCTCGTCGAAACGTTTGGCGGCTTTGATCAGCCCCAGGTTGCCTTCATTGATCAGGTCAGGCAGGCTGAGCCCCTGGTTCTGGTATTGCTTGGCGACAGAAACAACAAAACGTAAGTTGGCTTTGGTGAGCTTCTCCAGGGCATTCTGGTCGCCTGCCTTGATTCTGCGGGCAAGTTCAACCTCTTCCTCGGCAGAGATCAGTTCTTCCTTTCCAATTTCCTGCAAGTATTTGTCGAGGGAAGCAGTTTCCCTGTTTGTAATGGATTTGGTGATTTTCAGTTGTCTCATTTCAACCCCTACCCTTTCCCTATCTTATTGAATAATAACAATTTAATACTTCTTTCCGGTTTGCTAATATACGGCGTTTATTCCCTGTCCTCCCTGCTTAATACCAATAATTTTAAACAAAAGCGAAAATTATTTCAACACCACAAGGTAATAAGCCCTCATCCGGTTCGGGTAAATTCCCTCAAGCAGCACACCGCCCTTCTTACCAGACAGTATTTTCTCAATGTCGGATGTCTCCCTGACTTTGTTTTTGTCAATATACATAATGATAAAATTGTTCCTGATGCCGGCTCTGGACAGTAATCCGTCAGTTAACTCGCTCACTTTGACGCCATGTTCTATCCTCAGGCGGCTCTTGTCAGTTTCACCCACATCGGTGAAACTGGCTCCCAGCATTTGGAGGACGTCCACTTCCTTTCGCTTGACAAGTGCAAACGAACCATCCTTGTTCCTGAGGGTAACCATGGCGGTATTCGATTTGCCTTTTCTTTCATATCCCACCTTCACTTTATCCCCGGGCCGGAACTGGCCTACAATCTCGTTCATTTCGGAAATGCTGTTCACCGGAATATCGTTGATGGAAACAATGATATCGCCCTGCTCAAGCCCGGCCTCCCTGGCCGACCCTTCCTCAACCAGCCGGTAAACATACACACCTTTAACGTCGCTGATACCTTTTTCCCTGGCAAGTTCACTGGTTACATCGGCGGGATTGATACCGAGGTATCCGCGTTGTGTGGCTCCGTAATCACGCAGATCCTCAACCACTTTTCTGGCAAGATTGGATGGAATAGCGAAGGAATAACCTGTATATGAACCAGTATTGGATGCAATGGCAGCATTGATCCCGATCAGATCGCCCATGGTATTCACCAGGGCTCCGCCGCTGTTGCCGGGATTAACAGCAGCATCGGTCTGAATAAAGGATTCAATGGCAGATTTGTCGCCAAGTATATTGATATTCCTTGCCTTGGCACTCACGATACCGGCAGTGACAGTGGACGTCAGATTAAAGGGGTTACCGACGGCCAGCACCCACTCCCCGACCTTTACCATATCAGAATTTCCGAAAACCAGGTAGGGAAGCTCCTTTTCTTCAACCTTGATCAGGGCAATATCAGTGGAAGGATCATTCCCGATGAGCTTTGCCTCAAATGTCCTGCGGTCGTTAAGGGTCACCTCAATGTAATCGGCATCCTGAACCACATGGTTGTTGGTCACGATATATCCATCGGGCGAAATAATGACGCCGCTCCCGGTAGCCACATAAGGTCGTCCCCTCCCCTGCGGGTTTATTTCAAAGAAATCCCTGAAGAAAAAATCATAAATGGATGACTTTTGCTGGTACTCAGTTTTAATATGTACCACAGCGTGTATGGTTTTATCGGCTGCTCCGACAAAATCCGGCCCGTTAACTCCAGGCTGAAAGGAGGACACAGGTCTGACAGGTGCGCTCTCAAGGGTTAAATGACGGCCCGGCTTTTTGTCTTCTGTCAGACGAACCAGTGCAATTGCTGCAATGCCGCCAAGTATAGCCACAAATAGAAGAAAAACAAACCTTTTCATAATTGATCTATCTTTCCGGTTGTTCAACTAACATTATTTTTCAGAATTTTGTTGCCTGATCTGCAAGAATTATGCCTTTCCTGACTTTTTTTTCCCGATCAGGCAACTGTGACGTAACGGAGATGAATCTCCCATAGTATAACCAATCCGGTTAAGAATTGTTAATAGAGAAATTGCGGCATGGCCACTAAAAAGGAAAAGACAGGTTACATTCTGCTGGGAGTATTCTTCGGGCTGATCATTGCCGCCAGTTTTCTCTGGTGGCAACACAACTTCCTTCAGAAAGACTGGATCTCTTTTAACAAGTTTAAAGATCTCATCAGCGGGATCTTTGACAGTAAAACTGACGTTTTGACACTGGCCGGAAACGAACCTGAATCCGGGAACAACGGGCCGAAAGACCGGCAGGAAAACCTCCGGACCGACTCATCCGACGCCCGGCTCGATTCCCTGCTGATGATGGATCATGACAGTCTGTATTATTACCTTTCCGGAGAAGGTATGGAGTACTATATCGAAACCGGGGCCGGCAGCGATACCCTTGAGTTAACAACTAACCGGAAAGGAAGTTACTTTAAAGGCGACAGCCTTGATTACGACACCAGTAATCTCAGGGGCATCAACCGTCAGAATATGCCTGATATCGAAATCCGACGCGACCGTTTCCTCATTTCACGATTGTATCAAATAAGCGGAAGGCCTGATTCTCTGAAAAATTCCGATAAGATTGATTCCCTTCTGACAAATAATGTCCGAACCTACCGCCAGGCCCCGAACAGCATGCGGATTGAATTCTGGAAATCACCGGTTAATTATACAGGCTATAAAATGAACGGCAACAGAATCATCCTGTTCGGAAGTTTCGATCCGGACGGTATCTCACTGGAATATGATAACCATAAACTGCTCCTGCATTATCAAAACAACACTTTCAACCTGGTAAAAGGCGACCGTTTCCAACCGCTCACCATATTCAAAAAATCCCGGTAATGCAACCGACCCGGCAAGCCATCTGTAGTTTTGAAAAGTTCCACGGAAGTGGCAATGACTTCATCATTATTGAAAGCAGCAGTCTTCAGAGAAATCTGCTGCCGGGCGAAATTAAATTTCTGTGCGACAGAAGAATGGGTATCGGGGCTGATGGCCTGATTTTCCTGGAAGCCATTTCCGGTGCCGACTTTTCCATGCGTTACTTCAACGCCGACGGCAATGAAAGCACCCTCTGCGGCAACGGCGGCAGATGTATCGCCTGGTATGCCTTCCTGCACGGATACGCAGCCAAGGACATTCGCTTCATTGCATTGAATAATATTCACAAGGCCCGTATTCTGGAATCAACGGAAGACACGGCCCTGGTTACGTTAAATATGCCTGATGTAACTGATATTCATGTATATAACAACTACACAACCTTGAATACGGGCTCACCGCATTATGTAACCTTCACCGACAATCCTGCCGGGCTGGATGTTAAAAAACTGGGGGCTGAAATCCGCTATAGCCCCTTATTTGAAAAGAAAGGGATCAATGTGAATTTTGTTTCGCTCAGCGGACAATCCCTTTTCGTCAGAACATATGAAAGAGGAGTGGAAGACGAAACCCTTTCCTGTGGCACCGGTGTCACGGCCTCCGCACTTACTGCCGCTTTTCTGCACCGTCACCTTCAATCACCTCTCCTTGTGCAAACCCTGGGAGGAAAACTGACTGTTAATTTCGAACATACAGCGGAAGGCTTTTCGAATATCTGGCTTGAGGGCCCGGCTGTCAGAGTTTTCCGGGGTAACATCAGCCTGCCGTTATGAAAGGAAACAATATAAGCCTCAGGGCATTGGAACCTGCAGATGTGGACCTGCTTTACGAGTGGGAAAATGATCCTGCCCTTTGGCATCTTGGCAATATCCTGGTTCCGGTTTCAAAATTCACGCTCGAACAATACGTTTTCAATACAAGGAACGATATTCATGCTGATAAGCAACTGAGAATGATTATCATGCGAAACGGGGAACCTGCAAGCGCCATCGGAACCATCGACCTGTATGATTTCGATCCCCTCCACCGGAGAGCAGGCGTCGGAATCATGCTTGTCAAATCCCACCGGCAGCGCGGTTACGGACAGGAAGCCCTGACACTGCTGATTACTTATGCTTTTGACATTCTTCTGCTTCATCAGTTGTATTGTCATATTCTTGAGGGCAATGAGCCCAGCATGAAATTGTTTTTGCAGGCAGGTTTCAGCGTCTGCGGAACAAAAAAACAATGGCATATGCGTTCCGGACACTGGATAGACGAACATATGCTGCAACTCATCAATCCTGCCTCCCATTTATGACAACAGAAAACCAGGAACACGCTGGCAACCGTTTCCGGTGGATCAAACGGACGGTCTGGATAGGCGGTGCTATCATGTTGATACTTATCTTATTGACAGGCAAATATTTATGGTACGCCTTTCACCCCAATATCAGTCTGACGGAAAAAGTGGCTTTTTTATATATTGGTACAGGTTCAGACTTTGAACAGCTCATGGACAGCCTCCAAAAACACCAATGGATTAAAAATCCGGCATCTTTTACCTGGATGGCAAAGAAAAAACACTATCATTCAAAAGTGAAGCCTGGCCGTTACCGGATCACCAATGGGATGAACAACCTGGCACTCGTAAACATGCTCCGTTCCGGCAACCAGGAAGCGGTTAAACTGACCTTCAACAATACCAGAACATTACAACAACTGGCCGGGAGGCTGGCAAAACAAGTGGAAGCTGATTCTGCCTCCCTGCTGCATGCCATGCTCACAGCACAGCCTGAAACAGGTGAACACTTCACCCGGGAGCGACTGCCGGCTTTGTTTATCCCAAATACCTATGAGGTGTACTGGAACATTTCCCCAGATCGGCTTATCAGGCGGCTGACCACTGAATACCTTCATTTCTGGAACGGGACACGAAAGGAAGCAGCCCGGCAGAAAAACCTGAGCCTTATTGAAGTAAGCATCCTCGCATCCATCGTGGAGGCAGAAACTCAGAAAAATGACGAGAAAGCGGTTATAGCAGGCGTTTATCTGAACCGGCTGCGCCTCGGAATGCCGCTGGAAGCGGATCCCACCCTCAAGTTTGCATCGGGAAACTTTGATATTCAGCGTGTTTTACATAAAGACAAACTTCTTGAGTCTCCTTACAATACTTACCGATACAAAGGGCTTCCCCCCGGCCCTATCAACATGCCATCCATCGCCTCCATAGATGCGGTGCTCCACGCTGACAGCCATGACTACCTTTTTTTCTGCGCCAGCGACGATCTGTCAGGATACCATGTGTTTTCCAAATCCTTCAGCCAGCATTTGAGAAAAGCAAACGCCTACCATCAAGCCCTCAATAGGTTGAATATAAAAAGATGAACAGGTGAGCGCATTCAAGGCTTATGACATCAGGGGCATTTTCGGCCAGGAACTGTTTACGGAAGATGTTTTCAGAATTGGCTACTATCTTCCTGAATTGCTGAATGCCGGCACTGTCCTCGTAGGACGGGATTGCAGGCTCTCTTCCCCCGCTGTCTGTGAGGCGCTCTGCGACGGAATCATTGCGGCAGGAGCCAACGTCCATTATGCCGGACTTTCCACAACGCCAATGATCTATTATCTTACGGCAAAATATGATTATCCGGCTTCTGTCCAGGTCACTGCATCGCATAACAGCAAGGAATACAACGGATTGAAGATTTCTGGCCGCCAGGCCATGCCGGTTGGCAAAGAAAACGGACTCGGGAAACTGGAGCAAATGATAGTAAAAGTACCGGTCCCGGGAAAAAACAGGGGATCAATCACCGACCTCGACTGTCGTACCGAATACTTTGAATTCCTCAGGAAACATATGCCTGAACATTCCCTGAAACTGACGATCGACGGCTCAAACGGGATGGCCGGTCTTTTTATCAGAGAACTTGCAGGCGAAAAGGCCAGGTATATCAACATTGAACCCGATGGAAATTTCCCGGGCCACGATCCCAACCCACTGAACAAAAGGAACTTACAACAACTGAGCCGGGAAACCCTGGTTCACGGAAGTGACCTTGGGATCATGTTTGACGGAGATGCCGACCGTGTTGCCTTCGTTGACGAGCTCGGCAGGGCTGTTTCCCCCGACCTGCTGATCGCTGTACTTGGACATGTTTTTCTTGGCGAAGGCGGTGGAAGTGTACTGGTAGATATCCGGACTTCAAGATCCGTAGCAGATTACCTGAAGCCCATGGGGGGTGATGTGACAATCTGGAAGGTCGGCAGGGCCTATGCAAGTCCGAAACTCAGACAGATCAACGGTATTTATGGTGGAGAACTGGCCGGACATTATTATTTCAGGGACTTTTACTATTCCGATTCAGGGCTGCTGGGTATGATGCATGCCATCAGGGTTTTCCAGCAGATGCATCTCAGGGGGATCCGGGTGTCGGATTGCATCAGCCGGATTACAACATGGGCACATTCGGGGGAAATCAACTTCAGGATCGCGGAAAAAGAAAAAGCAATCGCGGAATTGTGCAGGCAAGTCCGGAACAAGGAAATTCCTGAGGAAGTCATGGATTTCGACGGTGTCAGGTACGATTACGAACACTGGTGGTTTAATGTGAGGGCATCCAATACGGAACCCTACCTCAGGCTGGTGGTGGAGGCACGCAGCAAGGACTTGCTCGGGGAAAAAACTACCCTGATCTGCAACATCTTACAAAAATTTGAAACCGGTACCCCGTGAAACTCAGATTGTTGTTCACCTTCCTTCTTCTTCCATGCTTCGTTCATGCCAACACCGGAACTGATACCAACAACCGGCGCGGAAAGCAAGTGGTGAGCGGAGCCCTGATCGCGGCATACGGAGCAGGTATGACCGGATTGTACGGGCTCTGGTACAAAGATTATCCCCAATCGGGATTTCATCTGATGAACGACAACAAGGAATGGTTGCAAATGGACAAAGCAGGGCATACCGTGGCGGCATACAGCGCCGGATACCTCGTTTATAAGGCATTACGTGAAACCGGGTTCAGTGAAAAGAAAGCCATATGGCTGGGAAGCGGCAGCGCGTGGATTTTTCTTGCATCAGTTGAGATACTCGACGGGTTTTCATCAGAATGGGGATTCTCTGCCGGCGACATAATGGCCAATACTGCAGGCAGTGCCCTGTTGCTTGGACAACAACTGGCCTGGAATGAACAAAGAATGGTACTTAAAGTATCATACCATTATAATTCCCTTGCAAGGTACCGACCGGAATTACTGGGCAGCACCTGGTATGAGCAAATGGTAAAAAATTACAACGGGATGACCTTCTGGCTCAGTGCCAGTCCTGCCCTGTTTCTGAAAGAACACGGCCGTATGCCGGCATTCGCCGGTTTGGCGCTGGGATATGGCGCCGGCGGTATGCTGGGAGGAAGCGAAAACCCACGTTCCATCAACGGCAGCATGCTTCCGGATTATATCAGGCACAGGAGGTTCTTTCTGAGCCCCGACATCCACTTCCGGCAGATCAAAACCAGGTCAAAAACGCTGAGGCTGTTGTTTGAAGTGCTGGATGTATTTAAATTCCCCCTGCCCGCCCTGGAATACGACAGCCGGGGCAAGTGGCAGTTTCATCCGCTCTTTTTCTGAATTCTGCCTATTTTTGTAACCTTAATAACGCATCAACCACCCTTCTGATGACCCGTAACATCCTGATCATTTGCTGTTTCATATGCTGCCTTACCTGTGCATGCGAATCCAGGCAGGAAAAAGCAAGAAAACTCCTGCAGGAGGGATCGCAGTCGCTCTACCGCGGTGATTATCAAAAAGCTATTGAATTACTGACCCGCAGCATCAGGTATAAACCTGATATGCCGGAAGCATACTTTCTGAGAGGCGGGGCACATTTCAGCCTGAAAGAAGTGCAGCTTGCCATGGACGACTATACCAAAGCTATTGAAATCAACCCGGTTTATGCTGATGCATGGGCAACCAGGGGAGATATCTATTTTTACCTTGGAGATAAGACAAAGGCCTGTGAAAACTACAGGGAAGCGCAACGTCTCGGGAAACCCAACATGAACGACAAAACCCGGAACTGCCCTTAAGGTTGTTACACCGAAAGAACACAGGAATGCAAGAAATGTGTTTGCAAAGCCCCCGGTACCAGGAATCAGACATTAAACCTGATATGCAGGATATCGCCATCCTGCACTAAATAGTTTTTACCCTCTATCATCAGTTTACCGGCCTCCTTACAGGCATGTTCCGACCCAAGCCGGATGAAGTCATCATATTTCATCACTTCAGCCCTGATAAAGCCTCTTTCCAGGTCGCTGTGGATCACACCCGCAGCCATGGGTGCAGTAGCTCCTTCGCGGATGGTCCATGCCCTTACCTCCTTTGGTCCCGCAGTAAAAAAGGTCTTCAATGATAACATATGATACGCTGCCCTGATCAGTTTATCTACCCCCGGCTCCGTCAACCCCATTTCCTGCAAAAAGACCAGCCGGTCTTCGGCGGAATCCAGTTCTGATATTTCCGCTTCCATGGCACCTGCAATCACCAAGATCTCAGCGTCTTCATCTTTCATCGCTGCCTTGAACTGATCCACATAGGCATTGCCGCTGACAGCGGACATCTCATCCACATTACACACATAAATTACCGGTTTGGCCGTCAGCAGAAAAAGATCCTGGATCGACCGCTGTTCTTCCTGGGTAAGAGGAACTGTCCTGGCACTCTGAAAGGATTCCAGGTGTGTTTTGTAAACATGAAGGATGTCAACTGCACGTTTTGCATCCTTGTCACCACCCACTTTCGCCGCTTTTTCAAGGCGTTGCAGGCGTCTGTCGACCGATTCCAGATCCGCGATCTGCAGTTCAAGATCAACGATTTCCCTGTCTCTCACCGGATTGATGGAACCTTCCACGTGGGGGAGTGAATCATCATCAAAACATCTGATCACGTGAATGATGGCATCGGTATTTCGAATATCCGCCAGGAATTTATTGCCAATCCCTTCCCCCTGGCTGGCACCTTTGGCCAGGCCCGGAATATCGACGATCTCAACAGTGGTTGGAACAACCTTTGCAGATCTGATCAGGGAATCAATGGCATAAAGGCGCGGATCGGGAACATCCACCACCCCGAGATTGGACTTTGTGGCCGAATAGGCAAACCTGGCGGCCTGCGCCTTGGTTGATGACATACAATTAAAAAGGGTGGTTTTCCCTGAATTGGTCAAGCCTACGATTCCGCATTTCAATGACATAACAACAGTTTTACTGCACAAAGATAGGATAGTTTCCCGGCATTTGAAGTCCGGTTAAGGCAGGCCGGCCATACCGCAGTTTTATCCATATTTATCAACAATCACCCGGGTATGGGAAAAAATCAGGCTATTTTTGTGAACATAAGCCTATTAATATGCATGATCTTCAAGCTATTGCCACTCAGGTCAGGCGAGATGTGATCAGGATGGTGGCAGGTGCCCAAAGCGGGCATCCCGGGGGAAGCCTCGGCTGTGCTGACTTTTTCACGGTCCTGTATTTCTCTGCCATGAAACATGATCCGGAAAATTTCACCATGGATGGCCATGGACAGGATGTATTCTTTCTGTCGAACGGACACCTCTCCCCTGCCTGGTACAGTGTGCTGGCCCGGTCAGGATACTTCCCCGTCGAGGAACTGGGCACCTTCCGCAAGCTGAACAGCCGCCTGCAGGGCCATCCGGCAACCCTGGAGGCCTTACCCGGTGTCAGGATGGCGTCCGGATCGCTCGGACAGGGCTTATCGGTGAGCATCGGTGCAGCTCTGGCAAAAAAGATGAACAACGATCCCCATCTTGTTTATGTGCTCACGGGCGATGGCGAAATCCAGGAAGGACAAATCTGGGAAGCGGCTATGTATGCAGCAGCCAGGAAAGTCGACAACCTGCTGCTTACCATTGATTATAACAATAAACAAATTGACGGTCCCGTTGATGAGGTAATGCCACTGGGGGATTTGAAAGCCAAATGGAAAGCCTTTGGCTGGATCGTATTGGAAATGAACGGGAACCATATCGACGATCTCGTCATCACAATGACGGAAGCGAAACAGGCATGCGGCATGAAGCAGCCGGTTGTCCTTCTCATGCACACGGAAATGGGATACGGTGTGGATTACATGATGGGTACGCACAAATGGCATGGCATGCCTCCCAATGCGGAGCAGGCTGTCAGGGCCCTGGATCAGTTGCCGCTCACCCTCGGGGACTATTAAACAGGCAATGACAACAGCCCTTCTAACAATAAGAACGCATTGAGAACCACAGCAAGAAAACTGTTACTGTTTTATATCAGCCTTTTTGGGCTGACAGTGATACTGTTATGCAACACGGTTTGCCAGGCCCAAAAACCGGAAGAAAGCGAGAAACCCACCCCGGTCACCCGGATCCTTTTTGTTTTTGACGCCTCCCAAAGCATGTACGGTCGCTGGCAAAGCGATCTGAAAATCAATATCGCCCAGCGTCTTTTATCTGACCTGCTGGACTCTCTGGCCCTTGTCGACAACCTGGAACTGGCGCTCCGGGTTTACGGACATCAGAAGAATTTTCCGCCTCAGGACTGTGATGATTCGCGTCTGGAGGTCGCCTTTTCCGGGAATAACGCCAGGAAGATCAAACAGGTACTTCGCGGGATCACACCCCGGGGTACCACCCCGATTGCGTATTCACTCGAACAGGCCGGCACCGATTTCCCGGCCTGCGACAACTGCAGGAACATCATTGTGCTGATCACCGATGGTATTGAAGAATGCAACGGTGATCCCTGTGCCGTTTCCAGGGCACTTCAGAAAAAAGGCCTAGTCCTTAAACCATTTATCATTGGTATAGGAAAAGACTTTAAAACCGCATTCGACTGTGTGGGAACCTATTACGATGCATCTGACGAAGTAGCCTTCTCAAGGGCCCTCAATGTAGTGATATCCCAGGCACTGAATTCCACCACGGCTCAGGTGAACCTGCTGGATTCCGAAGGCAATCCCAGGGAAACCAATGTGAACATGACATTCTATGACAGATTCTCGGGACTGGTCAAGTATAACTTCATTCATACCCTTAATCATAAAGGGCTGCCCGACACCCTGGTAATTGATCCGCTTGTTTCATACCGAATGGCGGTTCATACAATACCCCCTGTTCATGTTGACAGTATCCAGCTAACGGCGGGACGGCATACGATCATACCCGTGTCATGTCCCCAGGGAAGCCTGTACCTGAAATCAGGCAGTACCGTGAAGAACCTTCCCTGTATTGTCAGGCAAAAAGGAAGGATGGAAACGATCAACGTACAGACATTCAATACGCAAGAGAATTACCTTACCGGATCATACGACCTTGAAATACTCTGCCTTCCAAGGCTGACCATCGGAGATGTCGAAATACTCCAAAGCCATACCACCACTGTTGAAATCCCGGTACCGGGCATCGCGGTGATCCAGAAATCCACCAACGGCTTCGGCAGCCTTTACCAGGAGACGGAGAACGGATTGATCTGGTTGTACAATTTCAGAGACAATAATCCATCGCAGGAAACAGTCATGTTGCAGCCAGGGCAATACCGTGCCGTATTCCGGTCAAAATATGCAGACAGATCGATATATACGGTCGAAAAGTCGTTCCGTGTATCCTCCGGAGAAACAATCCATGTTAAACTATACCAAAAGTAAATGGAATGAACCCATACCAAACGGATGAAAAAAAAGAAACAAGGGCCGGATTCGGTGAAGGACTTCTGGATTTGGGAAAGATGAATCCGGATGTGGTCGCTCTCTGTGCAGACCTCACAGAATCAGTACGAATGGATGCCTTTGCCAGGGAATTTCCGGAAAGGTTTTTCCAGGTGGGGATTGCCGAGGCAAACATGATAGGGATCGCAGCCGGTTTAACCATAGGAGGAAAAATTCCATTCACAGGGACTTTTGCAAACTTCTCTACCGGAAGGGTTTACGATCAGATCAGGCAATCGGTGGCCTATTCCGGGAAGAATGTCAAGATCTGTGCTTCACATGCAGGCCTGACCCTTGGCGAAGACGGTGCGACCCACCAGATACTGGAGGATATCGGACTGATGCGGATGATGCCGAAGATGACCGTTATCGTACCCTGTGATTTCAACCAGACCCGTGCAGCCACCGTCGCGCTGGGATCACACACAGGACCCGCTTACCTGAGGTTTGGCAGACCCAAAGTCCCGAACTTTACCCCGGCTTCCATGCCATTTATCATCGGTCAGGCACAGCAATTAACCCATGGGAATGATGTGAGCATCTTTGCCACAGGGCATATGGTATGGCAGGCCTTACGCGCCGGGGAAATGCTTGAAGAAAAGGGCATTCAGGCCCGCGTTATCAATATACACACCATCAAACCACTTGATATAAAGGCTGTTATAGCTTCCCTTGCTATTACTGGCTGTGCCGTGACTGCCGAAGAACACCTGATGAATGGCGGACTGGGTGATGCCATCGCCCAGCAGGCTGCCAGGTTTTTTCCAGTACCACTGGAAATGGTGGCAGTTGATGACCAGTTCGGAGAAAGCGGTAAACCGGATGAACTTCTCGAAAAATACTGCCTGACGGCGCCCTATATCTCAGAAGCCGCCACCAGGGCGTTTGAACGGAAAAAAGCCATATCCCTGTAATTCAACCGGCAGCAAAACATGTCCCCTGTATCATTCGCCCACCGGAACAAATTTGTTATCCCCCGCAGGACGAATGCTGTTGTTTAAACGATTATAATGCCAGTATATATGACTGCTGTCGGACCTGACACGGCTGCGGTGAACCTGGTTGAAAAAATGATCAAACAGGTATGAGGCACTCTTCCCTCCTGCATAAGAAGCCAGTCCGTAAACATCATCAAGTCTTACCTCCATAAGGCGGTACTTGTAATCGACATCCAGAAACAGGGGATGCCGCCAGAAACGACCCTTCAATCTGTCCTGTACGAAAAAAGAGCTAAACACTACAACAGGCTTTTCATCTCCGGAATTCACCGGATTGATCTCATACCATAAATTAAAACGCACCAACTGAAGATCGAACTGCTTGTAGTACAACAGGGTATCATCAAAGACGTCACTCTCAGTCACCGTCTCCCTGCCCTCCTCCAATTCGGCCTGGGCAAGCGAAAACACATAGGCAGGCCGGTCTATCCTGAAGAAGGAATCCAGCTCATTTTCAGTAAACACTTCAAAACCATATTGTTGCAATTCATAGACAAGGGCATCAGCCAGGTTGGCCACCAGCTGGCTGTCCTGAACGAATTGCAGAAAACTGCTGTTATAATACCTTACAGAATCCAGCTGATCCTGGGTCATTGTTTCCAATCCGCTGATATCAAGCGGCTTATTGTTAGTTTTAAAAATAAAATCAGGAAACAGCAACAACACAGGTGGCGGGTTAAAGGCAACCAGACTTTCCCTGGCAAGCCGTTTTTGAGAATGGCAGGATGTGCTGAAAAGTACGATCATGGCCAGGACTAAGATGGAAAGTCCCGGTCTGACGGAATTCAGGGTACCGGCTTGGTCAGTCCGAACATTTGGCATCGGCTGCAAGGATTTCCTCTCCCATTTTTTTCCCCAGTGCGAAACAACGGTCCAGGTCTTCTGCATGGGGGGTGAATCGGACGTAAACCCCTTCACCAATAAGTTTCAATCTGAGGTTCAGCAGGTTGGTTTCGAGCATTTTCATGAAATCAGCACTCCACCCAAAGCTGCCGAATGCGGCAGCGGGTTTACCCCTGTCGCGTATCGGATTCATAATGGCAAACAACTGGTACAAATGCAGCAGTATATTCTGATTGATGATGGGAGATCCGGCAATGATACCGCTGGCTTCGGTCACGTGTTTTTCAACCGTTTCAGGCGACATCCCTTCAAGGTCGCAGAGATCCGCCTCAAGCCCGGGTGACGCAGCCTGTATCCCTTCGGCAATTTTTTTTGCCATCAGTGCAGTATTGCGGTATGCCGACACATATGCGATCATGATCCGGTTGGGAAGGGGATACCTGACGGCTTCAGACGCCAGTTGTTCAGACCAGTCGACATATTTTCTCCAGTTCTTTCTCAGGATGGGGCCATGTCCGGGACATACGGCAAACATTTCAAGCGGGCGAATCTTCTGAATGGCCTTCAGCATGAACTTGCTGTATGGCTTCATGATGACATTGTAATAATACAGGAAGGCATCGTCGAATTCACCAACCAGGTCGTCGAACATGGCAGGATGGCTGTAATGACATCCGAATGAATCGCAACTGAAAAGCAATTTGTCTTCCTGCAGATAAGTGTACATGGAATCGGGCCAATGCAGATTGGGTGCGCCGATGAAGCGGAGGGTTTTACCGCCAAGGTCAAGGGTATCACCATCTTTCACGATAAGATGCGGAAAATCACTGCCCATCTGGTCGCTAAGATAGCGGATGGCATTTCCGCTTCCCACTACGGTAGCCTTTGGCGCAATTTTCAATAATTCCGGCAGAGAACCCGAATGATCCGGTTCAGTATGATTCATGATAACATATGCAATCCCTGCCGGATCAGTCAATTGTTCCAGTTTTTGCCTGTATTCTTCCCAGAAAGGTGCCTTCACCGTTTCTATCATTGCCGTTTTGCCGGCTTTGATCAGATATGCATTATAGGTGGTTCCGTACCGGGTTTCCATTACCACATCGAAAGTCACCAGGTCAGGATCCTGGACACCCGTCCAGAACACATCCGGAGTAATCTGTAGTACCGATGGTTTATTCATAACAATCATACATAATGCCTATTCATTAAAGTCAAGCGTCATCTGGACTCCGGGATCGGTTTGTTCGGCATGAAGCTGGGAATCTCCTGGTTCCGTATGCCGGTCCCCATTTTCCGCTAAGGTTTCTTCGGTTTCTGATCCTTTTGCCCGCAAATCATCCTCCCCGGTATCGCGAAAAGAAGACGCAAGATTATAAATCTCATGGTCGCTCAAGCGTTTTCCCTTAGCCTTGTAGCCTTTCACGCCAATGAAATCCGAGAGTTCCGTTTCCCCGGTAACTGCTTCGCCGGTTTTCTTGTGAGTATAAGTAAAAGTGACTACAGGGAATTTCTCTGCCCAGAAAAACACCAGTTCCTGGGTACCCTCGTCCGGAAGAAAGATCATCTTCCGGTCACCGGGTTCCGGTTCAAACCGTTTGGCATAATAGCGGTTCTGTACCCGGTCGAGGTAGACAAGGGTGAAAATGCGCCCGGGCCGGTACAGCTCAAGGAAGATCAGATCCTCATCGAAATGAAGGCTGAGATCAAATCCCGTAAGCTTGTAATATCCTGATTTATACACAGATATGATCTTATCCCCATTGTCAAAAGCACCCAGCAGGATACCCCTTGCATCCGCATTCAACCTTCTGATGGACTCATCAAACCAGATATTTCTGGCACTCAGGGTAGAGATCCCTGCTTCTTTTTTGACTACCTTTCTGATGAGGTGTTTTGAAAGAATATTACCGTATGACTGCCTGCCTTTGATGGCCAGGCTGCTGAAATCGAAATCAAAGTTCAGCTTTTTCAGTTTGGGTTTGGGTTTATGGAAAACCTGGACGACTTCCGCCTCCCCGTTTGGGTTAGCGGAGAAATAGACGACACGTGAGCCTGCCGTACCGCGGGTTAGGGAATACTCCTTGTCGCGACTGATGCCGAGTGCAGCAAAGCGTTTTACGTAACACAGCCCTTGTTTCCCGTCCTGGTAAATCATGTTGTAAATCGTCCTGTCGTCATTTCTTTTAAACACTGCAATGTGAATGATGTTTTCCCCGACAAAGACCTTTTCCGAAACCTTGGTGATGATAAAGGTGCCGTCTTCCCTGAACACGATAATATCATCAATATCCGAGCATTCACATACAAATTCGTCCTTTTTCAGTCCCGTTCCGGCAAAGCCTTCCGCCCGGCTTACGTAAAGCTTCTGAGTGGCTGCGGCCACCAGGCTGGCTTCAATATTGTCGAAATTCCTGATTTCCGTTTTTCTTTCCTTTCCTTTCCCATATTTGTCGCGAATATGTTCAAGATATGCAATGGTATAGGGAATAATGGATGCAAGGTTTTCCGCAGTTTTTTCCATTTCCTTCTCCAGTCCGAGAAGGTGATCATCAGCCCTGAAAGCATCGTAACGTGAAATCCGCTTGATTTTTATTTCAGTCAGGCGGATGATATCATCACGGGTAACTTCCCGTTTCAGTTTTTTCCTGTAAGGATCGAGTCCCTGGTCAATGGTTTCAATCACCGATTCCCATGTCTCGCATTTTTCGATCTTCAGGTAAATCCGTTTTTCAATGAATATCTTCTCCAGGGAAGAAAAATGCCATTGTTCCTTCAGTTCGGCGAGCCGTATCTCAAGTTCTTTCTGCAGGAGAAACCGGATTCTTCCGGTATTGTGGGCAAGGATCTCTGAGACTCCCATGAAGCGGGGTTTTCCCTGATCGATCACACAACTGTTGGGCGAAACGGAAACCTCGCAATCGGTAAATGCATAAAGCGCATCAATGGTCGTATCAGGCGAAACACCCTGTGCAAGGTGCACAGTGATCTCGACTTCACCGGCTGTGTTATCGTCAATTTTCCTGATTTTGATCTTGCCTTTGTCATTGGCTGCAAGGATAGAATCTATCAGAGAGCCGGTGGTCGTGCCAAAAGGAATCTCAGTGATCATGAGTGTTTTCTTGTCCTGTTGCTGGATCCTGGCCCGTATTCTGACACGACCACCCCGGAGACCGTCGTTGTACCTTGAAAAATCGGCTGAACCCCCTGTCGGAAAATCGGGATACACTGGTGTACTGACACCATTGAGTTGGTCAATGGCGGCCTGGATCAGCTCGAGAAAATTATGCGGAAGGATTTTCGATGCCAGTCCTACCGCAATCCCTTCGGCACCCTGTGCAAGCAGGAGGGGAAATTTCACGGGCAGGGTCACCGGCTCGTTATTTCTTCCGTCGTAGGATGGCTTCCACAAAGTGGTTTTCGGATTAAATACCACCTCACCGGCAAACTTCGAAAGCCGGGCTTCAATGTAGCGTGGTGCGGCTGCATTGTCACCGGTGAAGATGTTGCCCCAGTTACCCTGGGTATCAATCAGGATGTCTTTCTGGCCCATCTGAACCAGCGCATCTCCGATGGATGCGTCGCCGTGCGGATGATACTTCATGGTATGCCCGATAATGTTTGCAACCTTATTGTACCTTCCGTCATCAAGATCTTTCATTGCGTGCAGCAAGCGGCGCTGCACAGGTTTCAGGCCATCCTCCAGATCAGGTACAGCCCTTTCCTGTATCACATAGGAGGCATAATCCAGAAACCAGTTCTCGAACATCCCGGAGAGCTGGATGGTTTTCTGCACGTCTGAAAGCTCAAGGGGGTGATCCCCGTTGCCATTCAGTGCATTTTCCTGTACTTCTTCACTTTCCTCTGCCATGAGGGTTTACCTTAGGATGTTTTCCAAAACCTGAGCATGCCAATTTCCGCAGCTATAAAGAGCAGTGCCAGAAAAGCAAACAGTTTCCAGTACCTGACTCCCCTGTTGAGATCCTCTATCAGTTGGGTGAGCGGTTTTTCGGTGGCATCAAGCACATGCACATGTTTCAGTCCGGCTTTGCGCACCAATTCTTTCAGCTCATCAGCATTATAAAAATCCAGCACGGATTCCTGCCTGTCGTAATTAAATGCAAGTCCGGCAATTTCCCTTCCCCCATCTGTCAGGCTATAATTACCCGCCTGACGTATCTGGTTATGAACGAACAACATGCGTTTTGACCCGCTAAGGCTGTTTTCCGGGATAAAATCATAATCATGACCCAGTTGTTTGATTCTGAAGACATCATCACCTTTAGCGGCAGATCCTTGAACAGGAATTGCCTGATCCTGACCGATATAATAAAACAGTGGCCGGTTGGGCAGGCTGAGAAGCGCCATCCTGTACATGGTCGGGACAAATAACACATGTTTGCCGAAATTGGTGGAAGATTCCCTGAGGGCTGCCGTGAAAAGGTACATGGTTCCGGCAGTCATGTTGTATGATACAAGGAAGGGATCATCATTATCGAGTGCGAGAATAGTATTGGCCTGACTTGCAGCCGGAAAAACCAGGGGAAGGTGGGAAAATGCCCTCGGCAGGTCAAGGTTCTCCGGGATTTTATCGAAAACCTCCCTGAACAACAGTTGTGAAGGGTCGAGGTCGCGCACCCTGAGGTCAATGGTATCCAGGTTGCGGAAAGATCCCAGCCCGTATTGGTTCAGAAAACCGGCCCAGGAAGCCTGATCCGGATTTTCGGGAGGAATGACGCAAACACTGCCACCTTGTTCCAGCAAAGCCTGCAGGGCCTGGGTCAGTCCACTGGGGAAGGATTGCAATTCACTGATAATAACAAGATTATTATCAGATACCGAGGAATAATCCAGTGATTTCACATTCACGGCGAGATACTGAAAGGCTGAATCCCTTCCGAACAGGTTATCCAGGTAGACATTTGGTTCCTTCTCATTGATACACAAAACTTTATATCTGGATTGCACGGTAAAGGTGAAATAGAAATCATCGTCATAAGTTACCGGGTAGTCTGTCAGAGAGAGCATGGCATGAAAGACACCCGCCTGCTGGTTGGTAAAAGAAAGCCGGACTTCGGCCGAGGATGAGGCATTACAATTAACACTTGCGATGGCTCTTTGGAGGTCATTGATCATCAGCTTCACGGGAATTTTTTCCTGTACTGTATTGCCGGCATTCCGGATTCTAACATGCAGTGTGCTCAACTGGTTGAGTTGCTGCACCGGGCTTTCGAACCAGCAACTGTCGATGAACAGGTTCTCAGATTGGCGGGCCTGAAGCGGGAGGAGAAAAATGTTGGCTGATGTATCGGGTGAAAGCATTTCAGGAAGGGTGGTCGATTTTTGAAAATCGGAAAGGATAAAGATGTTTTTGTTTGATGAAGCGGATTGGAACATGTCCTGCTGGCGTGCGATTACCGTATTTAGCGGCCTGGAGGCCGGACTGAAAGTGATCTCCGGGAGCAGGCCCTGCAGTTCTTCGCGGTTGATCCAACGCTGGTGGCGACCCTCAAAATCGGTTGTCAGAAGGTGAAACTGGTCGGCCGGTTTATGTGCGGCGAGGATTTCCGTGGTTTTTTGTCTGGCTTCATCCAGCAGGCTACCCTGCCGACCTTTGGCTTCCATACTGAAAGAATTATCGATATAAACCGATACGGAATTCAGGGCATGTTGCTGAACGAAGCTTCGGTTCAAAGGACGGTATGGTTGGGCAAAAGCGAGCACCAGCATGATGATGGTCATGATTCTTGCCAGCAGGATCAGCAGGTGTTTCAGTTTTGACTGCTTCTGGGTTTGCAGTTTCAGCTCTTCAATAAACCTGACATTGGTAAAATACACTTTCCTGAATCTTCTGAAATTGAACAGGTGGATCAGGACCGGGATGGCAATGGCAGATAAAGCGATCAGAAACCAGGGGTTTGCGAATTGCATCATGCACTATCTTTCTCAGGTGCGCAAAAGTAAGAATTTTAAGGACACTACGGGTTCAGGCAACCATAAACGTCGGATCGGGGACTATATTATTGGTGATAAAATTTGATATTATCGGCAGAATGATTTACTTTTGTTCTGGATTGTCAGTAATGACGTCCTGAAGTTGTATTTTAACACCCAGATTAAACCACGGCAAATGAAGCGAAACATTACCATTACCGGTTTATTAATGATTGCTGTGCTCATGTCGGCAAAACTGGTTCAAGGCCAGTTGCTTGTCAGCAATGCCATGACTCCGCAGCAATGGGTTCAGGATGTGCTGATCGGTCAGGGCATCCAGGTATCCAATGTCACGTACAACGGAGCCACCATGGCTGCAGGGACTTTCACCGGAACCAGCAATATCGGAATTGCGAGCGGCGTGATCATGACCTCGGGTGATATCAATGTGGCACCCGGTCCGAACAATGCCGGGGGTGCAGGCCTGAACAACAACTGGGGCGGCGATCCCGACCTGGCAGCCCTTGCAGGCGGATCCATCTACAATGCCTGTGTTCTGGAGTTCGACTTCATCCCCCAGTCCGATACAGTCAAATTCCGTTATGCGTTTGGTTCTGACGAATATCACGAATTTGCCAATTCATCCTATAACGACGTTTTCGGGTTTTTCCTTTCAGGCCCCGGAATCACAGGTCCCTTCAGCAACAGTGCCATAAACATCGCCCGGCTTCCTGGCACCAATATCCCTGTATCCATCAACAACATCAACAATGGCACTGCCAATGCGGGTCCCTGCATCAACTGTGCCTACCTGATCAATAACCCTCAGGGGGCTACCACCACCATACAATATGATGCTTTTACGGTGGTACTTGAAGCAAAAAACCAGGTTACGCCCTGCGTCACCTATCATATTAAGCTGGCAATCAGCGATGTAGGAGACGGAATTCTCGACAGCGGGGTATTTCTTGAGGAAAACAGCTTCACCTCCAATTCAGTTTCAGTCAACCTGAACTATGTGAGCCCCAGCAACCCAAACCTGGCTGCACCGGTGGCCATCGAAGGCTGCCGCCGGGCAGAGCTTACCTTTACCCTGCCTTATGCCAGACCCGATTCCACCATGATAGATATCGACAGCATTTACGGCAGCGCCACCAACGGTGTTGATTACAATTTCGTGGATACGATCGTCTGGGTAAAACCTTACCACATCAGCACCAAACTGGTGGTTGATCCCATCTATGACGGCCTGAGCGAAGGGACCGAAGAAATCCGTTTCAGGATCAAAACTTCAATTTGTGAGGGAGATACTGTATTGATCATCCCCATTCTCGATTATTTCAATATCGAAGTCGAAGTGGCCAACGACACCATCGTATGTGAAGGGGAAGTCCCGCTATGGGTTAATCCCACCGGAGGTTTCCCTCCTTACCTGTATCAATGGAGCCCAATCAGCAGCCTGAGCAGTCCATACATACCAAATCCCCTTGCCAGCCCGCAACAAACCACCATGTACCGGGTAGAGGTCAGAGACAGCACACGCTGCAGCCTTGCAAGAGACTCGATCCTGGTAACATATCATTTAAATCCTTTGATTTCGTTCAAACCTTCCGTATATGAAGGGTGTGATCCGCTGGAGGTACAGTTTACCAACAACACCACACCGGATGCCGCTACCACCTATCTGTGGGAATTCACCGACGGCACATCCAGTGCCGACAAAGACCCTGTTCATGTGTTCACCTACGATCCGAACATCCCGACTTACGGAGTAAGGTTGACAGCCACCACAGGAGCAGGCTGTTCAAAACAATATGCCATATATAATCTTATCACTGTCCATCCCATGCCTGTAGCAGGATTTGTTGCCCTGCCCGACAGTACCACGGTGGAAGAACCACTGATCACCTTCTCCAATCAAAGCCAACTTGCAACCTATTACCTGTGGACATTTGGAGACAGTCTGGGAGGCACCTCCAATGAAATGAACCCCACATATGTTTACCAGGGCGACGGATTGTTTACCGTCTGGCTGTACACCTGGACTGAACATGGCTGCCGGGATTCTATATCATCAAAGGTATTGGTAATCAAGGAAGTAGATTACGAGCTTACGATTCCCAATATCATCACTCCGAACAGTGACGGAAAAAACGACAAATTTGTGATCGAAAACCTTGAAAATTACATGGTGAATGTATTAAGTGTTTACGACCGTTGGGGTAAAAAGGTTTTTGAGCAGTCGCCCTACCTGAGTGAATGGGATGGCGGCAACCTTCCGGATGGCACTTACTACGTGGTTTTAAGGTATAAGAAAAAACGGGATGAATTCAAGTATGATGGGACACTGACCATTTTACGATAATAAAAAAGGCGGCCATGGCCGCCTTTTTTATACCGACAGGGAACGGGTTTGCGAAAAAGTTTGTCATAGCGGTGTACGGCATAACTCAGTCTTTACAGTTTTGCATTCGCAAACCTGTAAAGACTGAGTATATTAATTTTCCTTCAGTACAATTTCGTCGTACTCCAGTTCAAACCGTAACTTATGCCTGGATTCCTCCTGGGCAAGTGAAATGAACAGTTGTTTCATCTCCGCTGTATCCACCTTTTCCGAAAGGTTCAAATACAGTTTAAATGCGGCTTTTTCCCTTTTCATTGCTACTACAAGGGCTTCCCTGTATGTCATTCCAGGATAGGGATGAACGTCCGCCACGTAGTCGCTGATTCTTAAATCACTGACCGGCGTTCTTTCAACTTTGATCAATCCCTCTTCCCTGATTCTCATAAGCCGGGATTTGTGTCCCATTTCCTCTCTGGCAAACTGGTGAAACACAGCTGTCATTTCTGCATTGGCAGTCTGTTTTGACAGCCCGGTATAGAAATCTACGGCATCCTGTTCGGCTTTGATTGCAAAGTCGAGGATATCATTAATATTGGTGAAGTGTTCCATCTGGCCGTTACCATTTATTTGGCTGCAAACCTAAGAGAATTCCGTGATTTTTACAAAAGCGTATCAAGATGTTCTGAAAAACTTCCGGGAGTGACTAAACCACACCCTGGTCGAGCATGGCATTGGCAACTTTCAGGAATCCGGCGACATTGGCACCCTTCACGTAGTTAATATAACCATCATGTTCCGTACCATGCTTCACACACTGGGAATGGATGTCTTTCATAATCTGGTGAAGGCGTGCATCAACTTCTTCCCTGGGCCATCCCATTTTCATGGAGTTCTGCGACATCTCAAGTCCTGATGTGGCAACACCACCGGCATTCACTGCTTTACCAGGGGCAAACATGACTTTGTTTTCCTGGAAAACCTGGATGGCTTCAGGGGTTGAAGGCATGTTGGCGCCTTCGGCAACGCAGATACAGCCATTGGCAACAAGTGCCTGGGCATCGGCTTTGTCGAGTTCGTTCTGGGTTGCGCAGGGAATGGCAATATCACATTTCACTTCCCACGGGCGTTTTCCCTGGAAGAAGCGGGCATTGGGAAATTCATAGGAATAGGGTTTGACGATGTCCTGGTTGGATGCCCTGAGTTCGAGCAGGTATTGGATCTTCTCAGCGCTGATTCCTTCCGGATCATGAATATAGCCGTCAGGACCGGAGATGGTAACGACTTTTGCCCCGAGTTCGGTGGCTTTCAGTGCTGCTCCCCAGGCCACATTACCGAAACCTGAAAGGCAAACAGTTTTTCCGTTGAAGTCCTGACCTTTATTTTTCAGCATTTCCTGGGCGAAATAGACTGCTCCGAATCCGGTAGCTTCCGGACGGATAAGGCTTCCGCCCCAGTTCAGACCTTTTCCTGTAAGTACGCCTGTGTTTTCGCTGGCCAGTTTCTTGTACATCCCGTACATATAACCGATTTCACGGCCGCCAACGCCGATATCACCTGCCGGAACATCGGTTTCGGGACCGATGATCTTCCAGAGTTCAAGCATAAAGGACTGGCAGAAACGCATGATTTCCGTATTGGATTTTCCTTTGGGATCGAAATCAGATCCTCCCTTGGCACCGCCCATGGGGAGTGTGGTAAGCGAATTTTTAAAGATCTGTTCGAAACCCAGGAATTTCAGAATGCTGAGGTTCACACTGGGGTGGAAACGTAAACCGCCTTTGTAGGGACCGATAGCATTGTTGAACTGAACACGATAACCGAGGTTCACGTGTACTTTGCCGCCATCATCTGTCCAGGGCACCTTAAACATCAGCACCCGGTCGGGTTCCACAATGCGTTCCACGATCCCTGCAGATTCAAACTGGGGGTTTTCATTGTAAACCTCCTCGATTGATTCCAATACTTCTCTCACTGCCTGAAGATACTCCAGTTCACCCGGATGCTTTTTCTCCAGATCCAGCATTAATTTTTCTAAGTCCATGATCTTGTTTAAATTAGATTAGTGTTTTAGGGTATTGTTAAGACAATAACAATGTTATCAATTTCACAATGCAAAATTAAGTGAAATCAATGTATAAAACAAAACAAACTAAAATAAATTTTAAAAGGGCCAGAACTGGTTATCGTTCCAAACTTTCTCCATCAATTCCTGGTTCATCTGAAAAAGTACTTTATGATGCCCACGCTCCCACTCGGCCAGCCATAGAAACATCTCTTTCTCATTGTTGTCGGCTGCCGATTCAGCCATTTTGGAATAGTAATCGATGGCCCTGGTTTCGAAATCAATGGCGGCGGAAATGGCAGCAGCTTCGAAACCGGCTGCAGCGATCCTGCCGGTCATTTCACCGTTCAACACTGCCTGAACCACCCGCTCGTCGGCACCGCTCGACATCGGTTCGTTCACATCAAACTTGTGGTTCTTTTCATAGAACGAGAACTGCCTGGCCAGGAACTCAACATGCATTTGTTCTTCCTGGGCCATATACTCAAAAACACGCCGGGCATCCTCGTCGGTGGTTTGCTGCGCAACCTGGGTGTAAAATGCCCTGCCGCGTTTTTCCATCAGGATGGCCATCTTTAAAATATCAGTGGGAGTTTTTGCTTCCATATGCCGGTTTTTTAAATTTTTTACAAAATTAATATATTATTTGATACGTAAGGTATTATAACGCTGACGGGAAAGGCATCAGGCCGCCGGTTAAATGCTCCATTGTCGGTAAAATTGGTTTATTTTGCAGGCAAATCCGTATACGAATGCCACCTAACCGCATTGGCAATGGAACCCAGCATCAGCAGCAACCTCAGTGAAATGTTCCGGAATTGGTCAGGTACTCCTGCCCTTTCTGTCACCCCCCTGGCCGCTTCCGGCTCAGCCAGAAAATACTTCCGGATTCAGGCACCCGGTATCAGCGTGATCGGAGCTCATAACACAGACCTTCGGGAGAATCAGGCCTTTTTTTACCTGACAGCACACTTTCGCAATTCCGGACTGGCAGTTCCGGAACTGCTGGCCATGGAAGCAGACTACGGATGTTACCTGCTTCAGGACTTAGGGGATACAACACTTTTCTCTCTTTTATCATCACACGAAGCAAGCCAGGTTCCGCATCAGCAGGTAAGTGATCTATACAAACATGCGGTTGCCGCCCTTCCGGAATTTCAGGTGAAAGGGCACCAGGGACTCGATTACCGCATCTGTTATCCCAGGGCTGCTTTTGACATGCAAAGCATGCTGTGGGACCTGAACTACTTTAAATACTACTACCTGAAACTCTCCGGTATCCCCTTTGACGAACAACTTCTCGAAAATGACTTCAGGGATTTTGCTGCATTGTTACTCTCACGGCCTTCGGATTTTTTCATGTACCGGGATTTTCAGTCAAGAAACATCATGCTGTGGCAGGAAAAACTATATTTTATTGATTACCAGGGAGGCAGAAAAGGCAATCCGGCATATGACCTGTGTTCCCTGCTTTATGACGCCAAAGCCAACCTGAGCGTCGCCTTTCGTCAAACCCTGCTCGACCATTATATCCCTCTGCTGGAGAAGCTGGGCGGGATCAGGCCGGAAACCTTCACCGCTGATTTTTACCGCTTTGTTTACATCCGGCTGATGCAGGCGCTCGGTGCATACGGATACAGAGGGATCTACCAGAAAAAAGAACATTTTCTGCTGAGCATTCCCTATGCACTCAGGAACCTGACCTGGTTGCTGAACGAGCATCCGCTGCCGGACGAGCTTGGTTACCTGAGGCAGGTGCTGGAAAGCCTTCCCGTCAAATCCCCGCTCAAACCTTTTGATGACAACCAGTTGACTGTAACCATCCGGAGTTTCAGTTATAAGAACGGTATTCCGCCAGACACCAGTGAACACGGAGGCGGATTTGTGTTTGATTGCAGGGCCCTGCCAAATCCGGGGAGACTTCCTGAATACCAACATCTTACGGGACATGACCAGGCCGTTATTGATTTTCTTGCCGCAGCACCGGAAGTTGATGATTTCCTATTCGGGGTTTTCCATGTGGTGGACCAATCCGTCAGGAATTATCTCAGCCGCGGATTTACGGGTTTGACAGTCAACTTCGGCTGCACCGGAGGGCAGCACCGCTCGGTGTATTGTTCGGAACGGCTTGGAGAACATCTGAAACGCCTGTTTCCGGTGGGTGTGAATCTGGAGCACCGGGAAATCGGGATGTCATCGTAGCCATATGAAACGTCATGCCATGATACTCTCTGCCGGCCTGGGTACCAGGCTACGGCCATTGACGGACCACTGTCCGAAAGCCCTGGTCACTGCAGGCGGGATAAGCCTGCTCGAACGTGTGATCAGCAGGCTGAAAGATGCAGGTTTCAAATCAGTCACCCTTAATGTACACCACCTGCCGGACCAGATCATCCACTTTTTAAAAGCACATCAGTATTTCGGACTGGACATCAGCATCTCTGATGAACGTGAGCTTTTACTTGACACAGGAGGAGGCATTAAAAAAGCATCAGTATTTTTTCCAGCCGGCTGCGACATCCTGGTCCATAACGTGGATGTGGTTTCGGATACAGATTTGGAACTGCTGATGCAGCACCACCTATCGCGGCAGGCTGAAGCCACACTGGCGGTACGCGACAGACAAAGCGAGCGCAGGTTTCTGTTCAATGAATCGATGCAGCTTTGCGGCTGGGAAAACAAAAAACTGGGACAAAGCATCATGTTGAAAGACGCTGATCATGGAAGCCTATCCAGGCTTGCCTTCAGCGGAATTTATGTCCTTTCGCCGGAGTTTATCAGGCACATGCCTGAAGGAGGACCGTATGCTGTGATTGACATCCTGCTCAGGCGTGCCACCGGGGGCCGGGTCATCGGTTACGACCACAGTGCGGATGCCTGGGCCGACCTTGGAAAGACAGAAAGCCTCCGGTTGTTTAACGAACAACATCCAGGGAAGTGAAGCATCGCAAAGCACTCATCAGTAGAGTCAAAACCTTGAGAATGATACGACTATGACAAAGCAAAAAGAAGCTCAGTCCTTTCTGAGACAAGTTTCAGATACACTCCTGCAATCCGGGCAGGGTGATTACTCAGAAACGGCTGTGGTATTCCCGAACAGAAGGGCAGGTTTGTACTTCAGACGGCATCTTGCCCGCGGAATCACCAAACCCGTATGGTCGCCGGCCGTCTTTTCAGTCGAAGATTTCATTCTTAACCTCTCCGGCAAGGCCCTTGCCACCGACGAACAACTGTTATTATCGCTATACAGTGTATATACCGAAACCGAAGGTAAGCATGCGAGAGATCTGAATGATTTTCTCAGCTGGGGCCCTGTGCTGCTCAGGGATTTTAGCGACATCGACGTTTACCTGGCCGATCCGGCCGAAGTATTTTCCTATCTTTCCGAAGCCCGTGCCCTATCACTCTGGAGCCCTGAAAGAAAGAAACTGACTGAATTCCAGCAAGCCTACCTTCACTTTTATCAGAATCTGATCCTGTATTATGAAGGACTGAAACGAAGTATGGAAGCCCATGACCGTTACGCTCCGGCTTACCTTTACAGGAAGGTCGCCACCGGCATCTCCGGACTGATACCCGGGCTGCCCTGGAAACGCGTCATTTTTGCAGGGTTCAACGCCATTACAAAGGCTGAGGACGTGATCATCAGAACATTACGCTCAGCCGGTATTGCAGAAATCCTCTGGGATGCTGACACGTATTACCTGGATAATCCGGTACAGGAGGCAGGACAGTTCCTGCGGGAATTCAGGAACAGGCATGAAGCAGGAGCATTCAGATGGACAGGAGATTATTATCATGATATTCCGAAAGACATCCGGGTAATCGGAGTCCCGTTGCATATCGGGCAAGCCAAGGTTGCAGGACAGATCCTGGAAAGTTTCGATCCCGCCCTCATCGAAGACACTGCTTTGGTGCTCGGAGACGAAAACATGCTGATCCCTGTACTGCATTCAATCCCCGAATCCTGCAACGACTTCAATGTTACGATGGGTCTTTCCCTGAAACATACCCCGCTATACAGTTTACTCGACAGTTACCTGCTTGCATACAGCAGGGCCGGCAGGCACGCGCAACCAAGTGAAACCCCGGTCAACGCCAGGTTTTATTTCAAAGACCTGCTGGCCTTTTGCAGGCATCCATGGCTGACAAGACTGTTAAATGAAAACCACAGAAAAGCCGGGAAAAGCGAAACGAACATCCTGAATGGCCTGAAAGAAAGAGAAACCATCCTGCTGTCACAAAGTTTTTGCTCGCGTGATGACCTGCTGTCACGGATCATTCAAGCCAGTGATCATGATGTTTATCCGCTGGATACGCTGTTTCCGGAAAGTTTCCCCACAGTCGGCCGGATCATCAGCAATTGTGAACTGCTGCTTCAATACCTGAAACAATCCTTTTCAGGGGAAGATCCGGAGAGGCCTTTGTCTTCAAAACAAAACCTGGAACTGGAATTTGTTTATACCTTTTCTCAGATCTTCAGCCAGATCAGGGAAAGCTGGCTCGATACACCGCTGGTGACCGACCTTCAGGGTTTCCACAAGCTATTCAGGCAAACCTCCGGAAGGTCGAAGCTTTCATTTTACGGAGAACCCCTTCAGGGGCTTCAGATCATGGGCATGCTGGAAACCCGCAACCTTGATTTCAGGAATATCATCATGCTCCATGTAAATGATGACATCCTTCCTGCCGCAAAACAACATGCCTCCTTCATCCCCATGGACATTCGCCTGCACTTCGGTCTGCCAGGTTACAAGGAAAACCAGGCCGTGTATGCCTACCATTTTTACCGTTTGCTGCAAAGGGCCGAAAACGTATACCTGCTGTACAACACAGAACCCGGACAATTGGCAGGCGGAGGCAAAAGCAGGTACATCCTCCAGATACAGCATGAGCTGTCTCAGAGCAGCTATCCCGTTAAGATACAGGAAAGTGTCCTGGCATTTCCGGCCCCGGCAGGACAAACGATCCAGCCAATCACTTTCTCCAAGGATGACGCCATTCTGAATAAACTCCATGAGAAAAACGAAAAAGGATGGAGTGCTTCAAGCCTGAACAAATACAGAAGCTGCAGCCTGAAATTCTATTTTTCGGAGATAGCAGGTATCGAAGAAACCAAAGAAGCTGACGAAAGCATGGATGCCGCCCTGCTGGGCACGGCATTCCACAGTTCGCTGGAGCAACTTTTCCGGAAACACGGTGGTAAAAATCTTACAGCCGAGATTTATGACGAGATGCTCAGCCGTCTTCCCGGCCTGCTTCCGGGAGTATTCGCCGAAACTGCAGTGGGAGCAGGGATCAGTTCAGGGAAGAATTATCTTCTCGTTGAGATTGCCAGAACGATCATCGCGAAATACCTTGAAACTGAAAAGAAAAAAAGTGCAGAAGAGCCTGTACTGTATGAAAACCGCATCACCCTGTACCTTGAAAAGTGGATGACGGCGGATCTCAAACCTTACCGGCTGGGAGGAAAGACCGACCGTATTGATGTTATCGGGAATGCATGGTACATCATTGACTATAAGACAGGAAAAGTTGATCCAAATGAACTGCATATTAAGGATATAGGTCATTTTGACAATCCCGCAAAATCTGAGAAGAGCTTCCAGATGATGCATTATGCCTATCTGCTGTATCATTCCCTTGAAAACAAACCGGATCAGATCATCCCGGCCATCATTTCCATGCGTTCCCCGGAACAGGGCAGTTTGTACATCAGGCTTCCGGAAGGGATAAAGATGATCCCGGAAGGACTGCGCTTTTTCGAAGGTGTATTGCGGGAGATCCTTGATGAAATTTTCGACCCCGACATTCCTTTTTCGCAGACAGATGACCCGGATACCTGCCGGACCTGCCCCTACTCGCCGATATGTATCCGTTGAAAAAACAAGCATGGATCAGGGAAAAGCCGGGGAGAAGCATGTACCTTTGTTGATTGTTTATCCAATAAACCCATCCGATATGAAAACGTGGCACAGCCTGGTTGCCGGTCTGATGATCTGCACAGCTATTATCCTGTTGCACAGTAAAATCACCTGTTCTCAGGATGTTATTCAATCCGACACTGCTGATTACCCATTCTGGATTGAGATGATGCAGGATGAAAAGGTGAATTTCTTTACGGTACAGCGTGCTTTTGAGAAGTACTGGAAAGATCGCCCGGTGACCCGCAGTTCCGGATGGAAACCTTTTAAACGCTGGGAATACATGATGGAACTCAGGGTTTCGGAAACCGGGGAAAGGCCTTCTGCAGAAAGAAATAAGAAAGCATATGAAACCACGATCGGCCAAAAGGGATCCGGCGAGAATGCGGGTACCTGGACCGAACTGGGTCCGCGCCTTCTTCCAATAGATGCACCGGGTCTTGGCCGTTTGAATGCCATTGCCTTTCACCCGGCCAATCCCGATATTCTATGGGTGGGTGCCCCTTCGGGAGGCTTGTGGAAAAGCACCAACGGGGGTCAGTTCTGGATAAGCAATACAGATGAGCTTCCGACCCTGGGTGTCAGTGCCATCGTAATAGACTATACAAATCCTGACATCATGTACATCGGCACAGGCGACCGTGATGCAGGGGATGCGCCCGGCTTAGGCGTTATGAAGAGTGTTGACGGCGGCCAGAACTGGTTTTCGTCGAATACCGGCATGGGGAATGTTACAGTGGGAAAAATGCTGATCCATCCCGCCAACCCACAAATCCTGTATGCCGCCACCAGCGGCGGCGTTTTTAAAAGCACCGATGCCGGCAGTACCTGGTTTTACAGTTCCCCGAACAACGGCCATTTCAAAGACATGGTGTTCAAACCCGGTGATCCTTCCACCCTTTATGCAACGCGTAACGGACTGCTGTACAAGTCTGAGAATAATGCCGCCACCTGGGTTCAGCTTAGCAACGGCCTTCCAGGCGCCGCCAGGGGAGTGATCGGCGTCAGTCCGGCCAACCCTGAAGTCGTATATTTCCTCGCCGGTAACTCCGACTCATTCAGGGGCATGTATTATTCCGAAGACGGAGGCGCCAGTTTTACAGAGCAGTCCGACAGTCCCAACATCCTGAGCTGGGGTTGCAACGGCGGAAATGGCGGACAAGCCTGGTACGACCTCTGTGTTGCCGTGGATCCGATTAACCCGGACATCGTTTATGTAGGTGGCGTCAATATTTTCAAATCAACCGACCGGGGACAAAGCTGGTTCATCGTGGCGCACTGGTGGGGCGATTGCGATGTGGCCTTTGCCCATGCCGACCAGCATGTATTCGAATGGCACCCATTGAATAACAGGCTTTATGTGGGCAACGACGGTGGCTGCTATTACACCGAAGACGGTGGAAACGAATGGGTTCAGATCAGCCAGGGACTCGCCATTGCCCAGGTTTACAAGATCGGACAGAGCGCCACAGAGCAAAACCTGGTGATCAATGGTTATCAGGACAACGGCAGTGCCGTGCTGTCGGATTCCACCTGGTACAATGTGCTGGGAGCCGACGGCATGGAATGTGCCATCGACCCGGTGTTGCCGGTATATAAATATGGTACGTACTATTACGGCAGCCTGCACCGCCTGTATGGGTTCACCCACCAGGGAGTGATCGCGGCCAATGGTGAAAACGGGATCAATGAAAGCGGTGCATGGGTGAGCCCGTTCATTATTCATGAGACCGATCCCAACACCATTTTCCTGGGGATGAAAAGTGTATGGCGAAGCAATAATGTCAGGAATCTCAGCACCGCTTCGGTCACCTGGACGAAAATTTCCGGGAATTTCGGCGCAGGCGACTGCAGGGCACTCGAACAATCGCCGGCCAACCCGGATATCCTTTACCTGATCAAAGACAACGGTAAAATTTACCGGACAGACCAGGCAAATGCAGCCACACCCGCCTGGACTGACCTCAGCCCCGGACTACCCGTCAACATCAACAATCCCAGCGACATAGAAGCACATCCCCTGAACGAAAACTGGGCGTATCTGACCAGCAACGGTAAAGTGTATAAAACCACCAACAGGGGTATGAGCTGGATTGATTTCAGCGGCAGCCTGCCCGATATTTTTTACTCAAGCATTGCATACAGCATTGGAAGCCTGGAAGGCTTATACCTGGGATCGGATATCGGGGTCTTCTACAGGGATGCTTCCATGACCGACTGGATGGTTTTCAGTAACGGTCTGCCTGCCAACGGGAGAGTAACCGAAGTGGAAATATTCAGTGACCCGCTGCAACCGGCAAACAACAGGGTAAGGGCCTGCACCTATGGCAGAGGGCTTTGGGAATCACCGCTATACCAATCGCAACCCCTGGCCCAGTTTACAGCAGACGCTACAAGCATGCCCAGCAATTGCCCCATCAACTTCACAGATCTGTCGGTTGGCTTTCCGACTTCCTGGCAATGGACTTTCTACGGCGGAAATCCGGGAACCTCGGGTGTCCAGAACCCCTCGGGCATCACCTATCCCGCTGCCGGAAGCTATGACGTCAGACTCATCGTAAGCAACAACATCGGGACCGACACCCTGCTGTTACCGGCCTACATTGTCATCAGCGACACCATCCTTCCCAAACCGGGCTTCAGCGTGAATGATTCCATCTTCTGTTCCGGGATCCAAACCGTCACTTTCTTCGATTCGAGCCAATACTGTCCGGTCAGTTGGTTATGGAGCTTCAACCCGTCTAATGTGGTGTTTCTTAACGGTACATCGGCTACATCACAGCATCCGGTGGTGCAGTTCACCCAGGACGGCCAGTACACCGTAAGCCTGACTGTTGGCAACGTCAACGGCAGTGTCGGTTTGACCAAAACCGGATTTATCCGGATCGGGGGTTTACCCCTGCCCTTCCAGGATGATTTCGAAAGTGCCGGACTCAAGCACAAGGCATGGACCATTGAGAACCCCAATAATGACCTTACCTGGGATGTAACTGCCACAGGCGGTAATCCCCCGGGCAGCTTTTCGGCCAGGATGCGGATATTCGGCACCAACTCCATGGGACGCCGCGACAGGCTCATCACCCCCCCGCTCGACCTGAACGGGATGGACCATGCCGCCCTCTTTTTCAAGCATGCCTACTGCCAGTACCAGACTGAATACTCTGACAGCCTGGTGATCTGGATCAGTGAAGATTGCGGCAATACCTGGACCAGATTGTTTACCGGATACGAAGACGGTAACGGCAGCTTTGCCACCCATCCCCCGCAGACCGTCAGTTTCACCCCGGCAACGGCATCCGATTGGTGTGACGGTGGTTTTGGCAGCCCTTGCCTTGTTTTCGACCTGACACCATACACCGGAAAGAAAAACATCCGTATCGCCTTTGAAAGTGTCAGCTTCATGAGCAACAACATCTTCCTGGACGACATCAACATCGCCGCTTCCAACAGTATCAGGGAAATCTCCGGCAATGCGCAACTCAGGGTCTATCCAAATCCCGCCCTGCATCAGATGACGGTGGAATCCTCCAAACCCATACACAAACTACTGGTATACAATGTTATGGGCAATGTGGTCCTTTCGAGGGAAACCCATGAAAAATCGGTGCAGCTTGATGTTTCGTCCCTCGATTCAGGGGTTTACGGTTTAACCATCTTCAATGCCGACGGGGTGTTCTCGCAATTGGTGGTGGTAGGACGATAATCCCAACAATAACTGGTAATTTCGGTGGTTGCCGGATGGGTGACCCGATGAATTTTGAGACCCGATGAATCGGGTCTCTACGGAGGAAATATTATTCCCCGAAAATGATGGCCTCGTATACGAAAATATCCGCGTCCTTCCAGCCGTCCCACCCGATACCGGCCTTGTCGCGGGAACAATGACCGAGGTATTCCTCCACGGTCCAGTCCGTTTCGGTGGCCACCTGCGGCAGGAAGGTACCCGAACGGAATCCTTTCTTCACATAGATCCCATGCCGGCCCAATTCAATTTCCTCCGGATTCTTTATTTTCCGCATCGGTGTGAGCACCGAAATCTCGATATGGATCTTTTTTAACTCATCGAACGTAACTTTTGGAAAGCGGGTGTCTTCGACCGCCGCTGCAATGGCCATCCGTTGCACAACCTGGCACAAAGGATCATCCGGTTCGAAACGGCCGATACAACCCCTGAGGCTGTTGTTTTTCTTCAGGGTTACGAATGCTCCGACAGGCGTTTGAAGCCTTGCGGAAAATGAGGTGCTTTCAATGGCCGGAACTTCGCCGGTTTTCAAATACACTTCGAGTGTATGCCTGGCCAGTTTTAAAAGATGATCTTTATCTTCCGCGGTAAGGCTGAATTCATCCTTTTGAACGGCAATGACAACATCCGGAGCGCTCACTGCCAGGGCAAAATAACCGACCACCCGGTCTTTTTCCCCGTAAGGACTGTCACCTGAATTTTTATATTGGATCTCATGTACCCTGGAATCAGGCAGTTGCGATGACAGATAAAGTAGCGTTAATACGGAACTATGGCCGCAAAGACTGGTGGCGAGTCCTTTGGTTCCCGAACGCTCATTTTCGCGAAGGGTTTTCAGCAACATCTCAGGATTGTTGGACAGGATGGCTTGTGCCGTTTTGTGATCGACAGTCACTGCATCTGCATAAGCCGGATAATGCGAAAAGTCCGTACTGATTACGAACAGGTTTTCATGGTTGAAAAACGGCCTGAGTGCATCGGCAATTTTGCGGCAGGTTTCAGGCTTATCCGTTCCGATGATCACCGGGACAAGGTTCAGTTCGTTGCCGAGCAGGTATTGAAGGAAGGGGAGCTGTACCTCGAGGCTGTGTTCCTGATCGTGGTAATCCGGACTGAAACGAAAAACCCCGTCACCGGCGGCCAGGGAGGAGGCCAGTTTTTGATCCACCTTCACCCTGCCCAGGGGTGTGACATAATCACCGGGATAGTAAATACTCGCACCGTCGAAGGTTTCGCGGTGGCTGGAAGCGATCACAAAGACATTGCGGTAATGCTTTGTCCGGTCAATCTGGTTAAAGGCCGAAGCGGCAACCTTACCGGAATAAACATAACCCGCATGAGGGGAAACGACAGCCAGCACTTGTTTCAAGGCTCCGGGCTCAGCCTCCCGGAACAAGCGGTCCAGCTCACTTCGGAGCTTTGCCGAATCGCCGGTGTAAAAGCGGCCTGCGGCATAGGGAAGCCTGTTTTTCTTTTCGCGGCCATCCCCGGGATTTTCTCCGTTACCGGACGAACAAAATATCATCATGACAGAAAAGCATAAAAAAAGCAGGAAACAAACACATCTGTTGACCATATTCAGTGTATATTCGGATTTTCATTGGGTTCTCACAAAGTTAATACAAAATGTCCCTTACACAAAACGGCCGCCGGCCCCTGTTTACGCTGGGACTGATTAGCATCAGTGTCCAGGTGGTGTTTCTCAGGAAGTTCCTGGATGTGTTTTACGGCAATGAGATGATCATCGGGCTGTTGCTGGCCAACTGGATGCTGCTCACCGGAGCGGGAGCCCTCCTGGCCAGGCGCGCCGGAGGTCATTCCCCTCTGAAAATCAATCTATCCGCTGCATTTACCTTGCTCGGGATTCTCCCGGTACTCACCGTGATGATGATCGTAGCCGGGAAAATCTGGTTTTTTCCTTCCGGGGCCGCCAACAGCCTGCTCTCCATTTTTCTGTTTACCCTGCTGGTACAGGCTCCCTTCTGCCTGGTTTCAGGCTGGCTTTTTCCCGTACTTGCCGGTAAAACCACTTACCGGACTGAAGTTGCCCTTTCCTTATCCTACCTGACAGAATCCCTCGGCAGCTTTGCCGGAGCGCTGGTATTCAACACCCTCATGGTCTTTTTCCTGCCTTTACAATGGATATTGTTTCTTTTGCTGCTGGTCAGCCTCATCCAGGCCATCCAACTGGAACAAAACAGGAAAGCCGCCACTTTACTCCCTTACATGATACCGGCAGTTGTGGTTCTGATCCTGCTACCACTGGTCAACCCCATGAGAATGCTGAGCACCTGGTATTACAGGGGTCAGGAAATCCTGCTGGAAAAAGAAAGTCCTTACGGAAACCTTGTCCTGACACAATCGGCCGGACAAAAAAACCTTTACGAGAACGGCTTGCCCGTATTCTCATCCGATGATCCCATCAGCCGGGAGGAAGGGGTGCATTTCGCCATGTTGCAGCACCCTGATCCGGAAACCGTGCTGCTGATTGCCGGAGGGATATCCGGCCAGGCAGGGGAAATCCTGAAATATGATATTGAACGTATCGATTACGTAGAGCTTAATCCATGGATATTCCAGACAGGCCTTGCCTATGGCATGCTCCCTTCTGATCCGCGGATCAGGCCGGTTGCGGCAGATGCAAGGACCTTCCTGAAGAAAGGCAGGACGGAGTATGATGTGGTGCTGATACAGCTTTCAGACCCGGTGACTGCCCAGCTGAACCGTTACTTCACCTTTGATTTTTTCAGGGAACTGCAGCAACATGTAAAGCCAGAGGGCATCGTTGCCCTGAGTCTGAGGAGTACGGCAGATTATGTCAATCCTTTGTCACTAAAAATCAATTCTCTGATATACAATTCATTGCATTATAATTTCAAATATGTGAAGATCATTGCAGGTAACCGGAACTACTTTCTTGCATCGAATGTGAAGCCCAGAAGAGACATCGGAAAACTGTCGGAGGAGAGCGGCATTGCCACGGATTACGTGAATCCGTTTTATCTGCAGGATGATCTTCTTGAGCAAAGGAGTGAAAGCATTGAGAAGCGCATGGACAAGGGAGCCGGGCTGAACAGGGATCTTCATCCGCGGGCTTACCTGCTGGAGACCCGGCTATGGTTGTTCGCCTTTCCGTCGAAATGGTGGATTCCGGCCGTGGTTCTTGGCGGAATGCTGGTTTGGTTTTTCATCAGGGCGCGCAGGGCTCAGGTTCAGTTGTTTGTAACCGGTTTCACGGCTTCCTCCGCCAGTTTCCTGCTGATGATGGCGTTTCAGGCCCTGTACGGGTACATCTACCTGATGTCGGGCTTGATGATCAGCCTTTTCATGCTTGGACTGGCCCTCGGCTGCCTGTTGTACACGGTCTTGCTGAAACGGGAGGCTACCCCTACGCCGGCCTGGATACAGGTGCTCATCGGGGCATATATTATCCTGATCCTGATGTTTTTACTCGGCTATAAAAGCATCACGGGTTCGAGGGAGATCCTGGCCGCCCTGTTTCTGTTGCTGAGCATGATCAGCGGTTTTTTCACCGGTTTCCAGTTCGCGGCCCTGGCTTCCGACAGCGAAGGGGAAGTCCGGCCCGTGGCGGCGGGGATCTACAGTGCCGAACTTGCCGGATCGGCCCTTGGCATGCTGCTGACGGCTACCCTGCTGTTGCCCCTGGGCGGACCGGTCTGGCTTTGCCTGGGACTGGCGGTCATCAACTTCGTGACGGGGTTTGTGGGGTTTGAATGAGCCCGGAAGCACATCTGCATGTCCATGCATGCGATGCTGATCTATCAGTGTTGCTCAGTAATGCAGCACTTTCACCGACCCCCGCCCTTCAGCGGTAGCAATCTGTAATATATACAAACCAGGTGACAACTTATCAAGCGGAATCCGGAATGGCAACCCGATTATCCGTCCGGAAAAGCTGAACACCTCCCTGCCGAGGTGATTAAACAAACGGATGTTTGTTTCTTCTCCCGCGCTTTGTGACACAGGAAGGAACAGATCACAGCTTTCACCCGCAGGATTGGGAACGACCGTTATTTCCCGGCTGGAAACAGACAGCGTCTCACAATTCGCATATCCTCCCGTTACTGTTTTAAATAAAACATTATAATAACTCTGATAACCAGCCAGATACGCAAGTGTGTCATTGAACATAAAAACACGCCAAGGATAAGAACCTGGAGGAACTGTCAATGTCTCCCAGGTCTGCCCTCCATCATTTGTCCTGTAAAGTTCATGAGAGGGCCCAAGCACCATGCCCATCAGTGGTGTGCAAAAAGATACAGAAACAGGTTTGACCGGTTGGGGCAGCACATTGGCAATCCATGTCTGGCCGCTATCGGATGTCCTCATGATCCGGCCGGAGTCAGACAAAAGATATCCGGTTGAAACATCCGGAAAAGCAAACATCAGAAAAGGCATGGCAGGATCGTGATAAACAGTGTCCCAGGAATAACCGTGATCAAGCGTTTGCATCAATGTTGCGAACGCTTTTAAAGTTGCATTGTAAGTTGTAGGCATATATCCTGCTCCGTTCTCAAAAAATAAAAGTCTTCCACCCCCCGTGAATGGGAGAGGGAAGGAATATATCCCCACCATCGTGTCCAGGTTATAAAGATCCAGGTTAGGTCCTCTAAGAAAATAGACATAGTTTCCCTTTAACGCGAAGATTTGGCTGACACTACTCATGAGTGTCATGTTATAAAGCCAGTTCATGCCTGCATTTGTCGTCATGTATATCAATGTGGGCATTGCCGTGGTAATCACTAAAAATCCGGTATCAACATTGGCAAAGGAAGCGTATTTGATGTTCTGGCTGTGATCATCCGAATGATAATACGAAATACCCCAACCCAGCCCTCCGTTCAGGGTTCTTTTCAAACAGGTAACCGGGGGTATGTAATTTGAATACACAGGTACATCGTAAAAAAAATAACCGAAGTCGGGATTCAGGAATGTAAGGTCGTCCATCCCGACCTCGACAGGAGGATTGGCTCCGGTTTGGGTCGGCATAATGCCAACGACACTCCACTGAGCAAAGAGCGGCATAACAATGATTACACCAACCGTCAGTATGAATAAACGGGGGCGGACGAACCAGGCTTTTCTTTTCATTACCAGGGATTTCCATCAAAGATATAAAAAGATCTGATAAGTTAATCCCTTTGATCCCTGTACGCAAAATTCATTGTTTTGACACCTGATTAAACTATTTTTTTTGCAGATCAGCAAAATGTTCTTATATTTGCACCCTCGAAATAAGCAGGTTCGGTAGTTCAGTTGGTTAGAATACATGCCTGTCACGCATGGGGTCGCGGGTTCGAGTCCCGTCCGGACCGCAAAGCAAACGAGATATCCCTGTAACTATCAATTAGTTACAGGGATTTTTTATTTACTCAGGGGACGGTAGAGGGGACGGTAAAACTATTTTCATTTCTTCCAGACTTGCTTTTAAAAACCCTCCCCCCTGCATCTACAGTTTTGGCAAATACCCCCCCATTTCCCTTCATAGGCAAAGGAGTGGGCACCTCCCAATAAAAGGTACCCCCACGAACTTCCGCCTGGGGTTGCCCCCTGGTAGTATCCTATTGTAGAACCTTTAAATCACAGCAACCATGGTTACAATCGTGGATTTTGTCAAGAGAACCTCCTCTGACGGGAGAGCGTATTTTGCCCTTGTGGTGACAGGTGGTATTGAGTTCATCAAATCGAAAGAGAGCTCAAATTTTTATGCCACTTCCAGGAAAGCTTCCATTGCCAGCACCTTCGATGAAAACACCTGCAAAGCGCTTCTGGGTCAGAAGCTCCCAGGTCAGATCGAAAGGGTCACGGTGGAACCCTATGAGTACACCATCAAGTCAACTGGCGAAGTCATCATTCTGGACTTCAAGTACCGCTTCAATCCGCTCCCTGCCTCTAATGTTGAGGAAAATGTGTTTGACAGCGAGGTCAGCCTTGAAAAGGCCTGAGTTATTAGGAAAAATCCTTCTGAAGGGGCAGCAACCGCTGCCCTTTTTTCACCTTCCATGAAAGACTACAGAAAACTACTCAATGCCATCAATGAGTCATGCAGCCCTTTCAGTGTTCTGATCATCAAGAAGGACGGACAACTTATCAGACTCCATTGTCCTTTTAAAGTGATGGTATTATATGATGTAAATAATCTTGACCGTGATGCTGCCCATTGGGTGGAGTCGGTAAAGATATCTCCCGGCTTGCTGATGCTCTATGTTATCAGGAATGTGGCATACCCTTACCATTTCTTCATGATTATCATAGAATAACAAGCTGTGTTATCTCCGCTATAACAGCTTTTATTAAGACCTGATATATAATTATGGTATTGTATTAATATTAATTGGCAATTAGGTACACGTATACCGTTATATACCCACATTGACTGTCCCATCAGTTTGTCGTAAGGCATTGTATTATTATATATGGCTGCTTAATCCATGATAACTCTTTCTTATCCACTGAAAAATAAACATTAACCAATAACACTTTTTGTTATGACAACATCAATAAAGGGAAAAGTGCTACCCCGCCTGAATGTTTTCCACAAACAGTTCCTCAAACTGGCATTTAAAAGAATAGATTTTCACCAGGTCAATATCCATCAGGATGCACTTCAGATCAATGGGCATACCATCCGGCTGATTCCCGTGGCTGAATACCCTGAATACACCAACGAGCAGTTGAGCACAATGCCAGTTATGGAGTTGTGGGAGCTTGCCAAAGACTTTGGCTTTGATCCATTGCGCTATGACTGTGACAGCTTTGCTGCCATGATGCACAAATACGGAGAATCTGCCATGAGATCACGCCTGAAAGCTTATGTCTATTGCCATGAGGACAACCATCCGGTACGTTGCTACGCCCTTTCAAAACGAACCAACAAGGTGGTTGATCTTGCAAGGGAGCTGTGGACCTGCAATAAGCTGGCCGGGTGTTCATCTGCCAGGTATAACATCCTGCAATATACCAAACCCGGCATTCACCTTCTTAAAACATTGGAGATAATATGAATGATTCAGATGAAAATACCAAGGTCTGCCCGCATTGTGCCGGTGCTGGTGGCTGGGAATCCACCTTTGGCCAGTTCATTGAATGGATCTGCTGTCACACCTGCAATGGTGATGGAGTATTAGATGAAGAAGCTTATACAGAACATATCAAACACCAGATCGTCTCACAAGACATGGAGGTAAGTTCCCAATAGGTCTTAGCTGTATCGCTTCCTTATCTCATCATAATTAGCGGAGATCTTTAATTTCTCCCAGATACCCTCTACCCAGGCTCTGTCAGTGCCGCGACTTGAATGAAGCCGATAGTAAATAACCTGGTTCGTAGGGAAATGACCTTGAAAATGATTCCTGTAAAGGCTACCCAGCAAACCCATCTCTGTGCCGAGGATAATAAAGCAAGTATCAGCAGATACCTTCACATCCCGCATCTCTTTGATAAACTTGTCTACATTCTCCTTCAGGACATTTGGATGGCTGATGAGGTGGTTGAGCAACTCATTGGATGTCTTGGTACAGACCTTCAGCAGGTCGGTCATATAGGAGCCCCTGACCTTAGTGTCGTTAAATGCATATTTGAGTTTCCTGTCATGCATCCCGCCACGGAAGTTAACCCAATTTCTTTCCAATGGTTTGGAAATATTCAATCCAATGATGACGTGTCTGCTGTTCAGCAATTCAATGTTGGAGTAGATTGGCTCTGTCGAACTTTCGGAAAGCCTGTCATTGGTATAATGCCAGACAGCCCATCCACCATAGGTACCATAATTTTTGGTCAATGCTTCAAATTCATCTGCCGAAAACGTCATATCTATTATTGCTATAGTGAATTAACAAGCAGCAAGTATCAGGTATCATTGGTGTCATTTCCTTAAGGGATCTGATACTGGTGATACTTGATACCTGCCTTTTTATTTGCTTATAGTAAATGTACAAGATTCAAGTCTCTGTTAAGGGAAACTCTTGTATTTATATACTCATTCTTTGCAGGTTTGCAAAAGCAAAGCTGCTTAGAAAGAGTAATGCCGTACACTGTTCTGAAGTATATTTTTCGCAAACCCATTCCGTGTCGGTATAATTGAATATCAGACGTTTAGAACAAATAAGGCAACATTGTTTGCCTTGCCCTATTCACTCCCAAATATACAAAACAACTGAACCCCTTACGATGGGAAAAATGAAAGACATTTTTATGGAACAACAAACACCATGCAACCTGGATGAAAATCATCAGGCAGCCCTTGCCGAATCTCTCCGATGCTTTGAGAAAGCCATACACTTTTCAACCCAAATCCTTGATGAGGCAGTGGAATGGAAGGAGGTAGTGCTTGACTTAAGGCAGTATACCGGTGTGGCACCCAGCCCTGATGAGAATACGTGCGTGCTGCTGCATGGAAGTAATAGCATCATCATTCATTCACCTTTTAATACAGTTTATGACTTATGGAAAAAAGTAAGATAGCTGCCATAGAGCCTTTTATGATGAAAGGACAACACCAGACCTGGCAGAAAAGCGGAACTACCTTTTACAAATTTCTGATTACCATGGAGGACGGCACCAACGGAACAGTGCTTTCAAAAAGAATGGAAATCCCATGGCAGACAGGAGAAATAGTGACCTTTGACTTCAATAACGGGTTTATATCCAATATCCGCAGGGCAGAGGAAAGAAAAAACGGCAACAGCTATTATGAAGATCCCACAGTCCAGCAGTATATCACCAGAAACCTCTGTCTGAAGATCAGCATCCACTTCCTCAGCCGCTTTGACGAGCAGGCCAACATCAAGAAAGGCGATATTTTCCGGCTTGCAGAGAAGTTTCAGCAGTGGTGCTATCAGGATTTCAAAGACAACCAGCATCTGTTAAACAGAAGGTCAGCCCTGGAAAGAGCCATGGAATGCAGAGAAGTGGAATGTGAAGGGGTGGTGTCAAGCACCATACTGTTAAATCTTGCAGAGGAGATAGTCCAATGGATGTCACAAGAATCACCCAGTCCCTTCTGAAAGCCATGTTCTTCAAAGGGCAGGCAAGGGATTACTGTCCAAGGAAGATATACCATCAGTATTTCCTCCGCCAAAAGGTTGAAGAGACTACCGACAGCCAGATGAAAGGCATCTATTTCGAGAGGAAAGCGTTGGGTGGTGAAACCGTCTGTTTACCAACAAAACGTAACGGGGAAGTCCGTATTGAGACCCTTCGCATTGACAGACAGTTGGAGAATTTTCGACTACTTCAGCAGCAACACCTTATGCAACTCCATCCATTGATCAATACCCAGGTAACCCTGAAGAAACGTTATTCATTTGAATATATGCTGGAGGGTACCCTGGACTGGTTCCCCACCTTGTTTCTGAATCAAGACAAGCTTCAGCTCTGTATTGTGGATTTAAAGCTTACAAGGGATCTGAACAATACCTTTTCGGAATTTTCATGGGGTAAACCGGAAAGCATGGATCTGATCCAGGCAAACTTCTATTGTAACCTTATACAGGAGTTTGATCCTGATATCAACACTCACCTTCAGGAACCCACCATCGCCTTGATAAACAGGTTTATAAGTGATATTCAAAGCGGGGACTTCAGCTTTTACTTCCTGGTGTTTGACTATAAAGAACCTCCGGAATACCGCTTCATAGAGATCCCCTGGAACAACACTGCCAAAAAGTCCCTGTTTCAGTCCATTGAGCGGGCAATTACTGAGATTGAGCTCAATATGTCACTTGGCTGGTGTGTGAATCCCGGCACGGGTAACTGTAAAAGGTGTCTGCTGCCTTGTTCTGAAAGATTCACTGAAGATAAAACGGACGCTAAAACCATTATTCAATTAACATCATCATGAACAGAATCCTTGATTTTCAGCAGAACCCGGTTGAGATACTCTCACTGGAAGAACTGAAACTTACCGTGGACGAATGTACCACCGGTAACCGGCCCTTCAATGGCATCACGCACTACAACCTTTGGTGTGAAATAGCCTCCCTATTAGTAAAACGAAACATCCCCTTTACCATTGATCCCATCCATGCCACCGACTCACGCAACCGCATGATGCCTGGGGTATCCATCATTCCTGCACTTGAACAGAAATATGGCAAGGCAAGCCTGCAATCACATCTGCTACGCCGGGTAATCGGCAGGATCAGGCTTACAGGATATGCCAATGAGGAACATGGTTCCGGCATTGCCATCAACTTTCACCAGGCAGGCATTGATGTAGCTTACGGAATGAACGTTTGGGTGTGCGGCAACCTCAATATTTATGGTGACACTTTCTTGCATACCTATGGTACTGATTCTGTTCCGCTTAACAAATTGCTGGAGGTAGTGGAGGACTGGACTTTCAAGCTGGATGATTTCAGGCAGACAGATATCGGAGTAACCGAAATGATGAAGCAGGTGCGGCTGGATCAGCTGGTGGCTGTTCCCTCCCTTGTTGGAAAACTTGCAATGCTTGCTGTCAGAAGCGCATATATTGACTCAAAGACACCCTCTCCGCTGAACATATCACAGGTATCCACCTTTACCAGAAACCTTCTCACAATGCAGAAAACAGCCCTGCAACAGGACATCACGGTTTGGGAGCTGATGAATCTGGCAACAGACATCATCAAACCAGGCAGGATGAACACTCAGGATATCCTGCAACAGGGTCATGCCCTTGGAAGTTTCTTTACACGGGAGTATCTGCCTGAGGCTGAAATCCACTACTGACAATGGAAAAATATCCCAAAAGTGTTTCTATTAAGTATTGGGCTGAAGATGACCGGCCCAGGGATAAGCTTTTGCTGAAAGGCAAACATGCCGTGAGTGATTCAGAGCTTCTTGCCATCATCCTGGGTACCGGAACATCTGGTACCACTGCACTGGATCTGGGTAAACAACTTCTTGAAAAAGCAGACAACAGCCTGCAGGAGTTATCCCGGTTTAGTGTGCAGGATCTTACCAATGGCATAAGGGGTATCGGAAAGGCAAAGGCCTTGACCCTGTTAGCTGCCATGGAACTTGCCAATCGGAGGAATTACAGCAATGCCATTCAGAAAGTTAAAGTATCTTGTAGCCTGGATGCGTTCAAATACGTGCATCCTTATATGGCAGACGCTGTTTGGGAGGAGTTCTGGCTGCTATTACTCAGTCGTTCCAATCGTGTCATCAGGGCAGTTAAAACCAGTGAAGGGGGCATCCATGGCACTGTGGCTGATCCGAAAAGGATATTCCAGACAGCACTGGAACAAAAGGCATCTGCCATCATCATGTCACACAACCACCCATCAGGGAATACCAAGCCCTCAGCCACCGACATCCAGCTGACAAGAAACCTGAAAAAAGCAGGTAACATACTGGAAATTAATGTTATTGATCATCTTATCCTTGGCGGTGACAGCTATTTCAGCTTCGCAGACAATGGCCTGTTGTAAAAAACCAACTGTGCAAAGAGTGCAAAGTATACCAGGTTTCACAAGACTTGTTACCCGAACTTTGGAACTTCCGGCATGTTTTGCACCCTTTGCATAGGTATTCTAATACCCTTTATTGATCTAAGCATGTTTTTCTTGATTAGAATGGTTCTAAATTTCAATGGATGCTTTGTTTTATATAAAAAAATGATTTAATTTTGATTGGAATATAAGGCATTGATAATCAGTTATTTTAAGCCTATCATCCCTTTACCTGGCATAAGGTTACAGGCACTTTGATTGTCAATCTCCGACCGTTTATACATTATATATCAATACATATGAAAACAATCTTTACCCTTTTCTTCATGCTTCTTTTAGGCGTTCTTGAAGCACAGACTTTTACAAAACAGACCGGGATGCCTTTTATACCAGTGAACTATGGGGCAAAAAAATGTGCCCAATTTGTTGATATAAACAACGATGGGTTACTGGATGTTTTTTTCACCGGGTCGACAAACATAGCTGGAACTGGTGGTAATACCAGCATTTATTTGAATAATGGGAACAACACATTTGTGACTGTTCCAAATCTTCCATTTTCGGGAACATTTGGACAGCAAGGAATATGGAGAGATTATAATAATGATGGGTATGCTGACCTCCTGTTAACATCGCATGCGAGTAATCCACCGGCTGGAGGAACATGGTTATATAAAAATAATGGTGATAGTACCTTTACTCAAGTTCTTTTTATTGACCGGGGGGGAGTTGTGGATTGGTTTGATTATAATAATGATGGTAAACCTGATTTTATTTTAGCCGAGGCATCTTATTTTTCACCTCCTTATTATATTAAAACATACAGAAACCAAGGAAATGATGTTTTCGAGTTAGATTCAAACAATATAATTTTCGAAAACAACGTTAGCACTCCACAAGATGCTTACATTAATTGCTTTGATTATAACAAAGACGGGTATGAGGATCTTATAGTTTACCGGTCATATAATAACGTATTGACATTCAAACTATACCAAAATAGTGGTATTGGAAATTTCAATCCGGTTCCACAGTTTAATATACCGGCTGCTTATACCACAGTTTTTCCCTTTGTCGATTATAATAATGATGGTTTTTTGGATATCTTCAAAGGAACGGGAAAGGTTTACCTTAATAATAATGGAGATGGTACTTTTTCAGAAGTGGTGTTAAATAACGTTCTAGACATTAACGGGGGATATGAATGGGGTGATTATAACAATGACGGCAGACCAGATATCTTGATAAGTGGAAACTCGCCAAATCTGAGCAAAATCTATCGAAATGACAGTCTCAATAATTTTACTGATATTGGTGCGTCCATAACCCCGATTTCATGGTGGAGTACGGACAAATGGGGTGATTATAATAACGATGGTTATCTTGACTTCATAGTTTGCGGTTACTCAGATTATACAGGATACAAATGTGCCGAACTCTATAAAAGCAGCGGAGGGTCGAACCCTAATTCTCCGCCGACATCCCCGACGAATTTAATTTCATTTACTTCAGGAAATACTGTCACTTTATCATGGAGTGGGGCTACTGATGCCCAAACCAATGCCTCTGCCCTGTCCTACAACGTTTATATTGGTTCCAGCCCGGGAACAAGTGATATTGTTTCTTCAATGTCTAATATCCAGACCAGCTTCAGAAGGATTCCACAAATTGGCAACGCAGGGACTAATACGAATTTTATTATTACAGGGCTTCCCTCAGGCACCTATTATTGGTCAGTACAAGCAATAGACCAAGCTTATGCAGGCGGACTTTTTGCAACAGAAGGAAGTTTTACAATTGGTTGTCAGGTACCCTTACCCGTAGCTCAGGATATTCTTTCATGTTCCAATGGAACGGCAACGCTCACGGCAACAGGAGGCACAAATTACAACTGGTACAATACCGCAACAGGTGGTTCTATTATTGGAACAGGAGCAATATTTATAACCCCTTATTTAACTGTTACTGATACCTTTTGGGTTAGTAACTTCGACTCCTGCGAGAGTGCCAGGGTTCCGGTTGTGGTTACTATTTTAACTGGAATTGCTCAGAACGACACTACCATCTGTGCAGGTCAATCCCTAACCCTGAATATTGAAGGTGCCTATGATCCCTTACCAACTGATGGCCTGGTCGGCTACTGGCCATTCAACGGGAATGCGAATGATGAGAGCGGGAACGGGAATAATGGAACGGTCAATGGAGCAGTTCTGGCTATAGATCGATTTGGGAATTCAAATAGTGCATATAGTTTTAATGGTAATGGAAACTATATTACAGTTCCTAATAGCCCATCTTTGGATATTACAGAAAACATCACACTATCAGCCTGGATTTATGCTGATAATTATAACCAATGTCGAGATTTTATTAGCAAAACATCACCACAAATACCTGATATTGAACCTTTTTCACTTAGTGGCTTTTCAAATGGGAAGGTTTATTTACAAACTGGATCCTTAGTTCCTGACAGTACTTGGGGTTCCTATATTTTATCAGATATTTCGATTCCATTAAATCAATGGGTGCTTATAACAGGAACTGTTTCTGGTAATGATTATAGAGCATACGTGAATAATCTAAATGCTGGAATATCTCAGTCCTCGATAATAGATCCTTTTAATGGCATCAATAATATTCCAGTAAAGTTTGGTAAATTTAGAAATAGCGGATACTTTAACGGAAAGCTTGACGATATCCGTATATACAATCGTGCCCTCTCACCTAGCGAAATCACAGCTCTTTACATTGAAGGTACCAATTCCTCAATCTACTCCTATCTCTGGTCAACCGGCGACACTGTGGCTTCCATTATCGTAAGCCCTGCCCAGACAACAACCTATTACGTAACTGTTACACAAGGTAATGCATTCTGTGTAGACAGTGTAACTGTGACCGTAGCACCAGTGGGTTCCGCAATCACAGGTATACTCACATACGATAATGCCTCGAATACACCCTTGTCCTGCACGATGGTATTCCTCGTTAATAACAACGGCATGGATGTGGATTCCACAGACACCGATCTTTCAGGGATTTTCAGTTTCCCCAATGTCCCTCCCGGCACCTATTCACTAACTGCATCTACCACAAAAGCAGCAGGAGGCATCAACAACGTGGATGCTCTAAAAGCTTTACGACATTATGTTGAACTTGAAACACTTACAGGCTTGAGATTCAAGGCAGGTGATGTAAACAACTCCGGATACATCAACACATTGGATGCCCTTCTAATTCAAAAGCGTTACCTTGAAATGATCAGTACTTTCCCCATCGGCAACTGGGTCTTTGAAGAACCCACTTTCACGCTCTCTGGCTCTCCAATGGTGGTGAACTTCAAGGGATTGTGTGCAGGGGATGTGAATGGGAGTTATTTACCACCTGACTGCACCGGGCAACCCTGCCCCAACCTCCCTTCATTTGACTACGAAGGGCAAACATATAATACTGTTCAGATTGGAGAGCAGTGCTGGATGCAGCAAAATCTGAACATCGGGACGATGGTGATCTCAACGAATACTGGCTCAGATCATTCTGATTGCAGTAACAACAGCATCATAGAAAAATACTGTTACAACAACGATCCTGCTAACTGTGCCGTTTACGGAGGCCTTTACGACTGGAACGAGATGATGGGGTACACCACCACAGGGGGTGTTCAGGGCATTTGCCCCTCAGGCTGGCATATCCCCACGGATGCCGAATGGTGCGCTTTATCAACTTTTCTTGATCACAATGCAGATTGCAATGTATGGGGATGGGAAAGCCATATTGCCGGGGGCAAGCTGAAAGAAGCAGGATTAACACACTGGTACTCACCCACGGGGGCCACCAATGAAAGCGGCTTTACGGCTCTTCCTGGAGGCAACCGGTACGACTACGGAAACTTCCACAACATTGGATACTACGGCTACTGGTGGTCTTCGTCGGAGTACTCTACATCAAGCGCGGTCTACCGCATCCTGAACTACGGCGACGCCCATGTGAACCGGGTCAGCAACAGCAAGACTCACGGTTTTTCGGTCCGTTGTCTCAGAGATGAAGGTATCGGCTGCACCCCCATGCCCACCCCATCCGATGCCGGGCCTGACCAGAATGTTACAGGTACTTCTACAAATCTTTCGGGCAATACACCCTTGAACGGAACCGTATTGTGGAGCATTGTTTCCGGTACAGGAGGCAGTGTTGCCGATCCCGGCAACCCGCTTTCCACCTTCAGTGGTGTGGCGGGTAACACCTACACCTTGGTCTACACCATTACCACCATTTGTGCCGCATCCACGGATACCGTTCAAATTACTTTTTCCAGCCCTTCGTTCACTTGCGGCTTACCATTTACCGATACCCGTGACGGACAAGTGTACAATACCGTGCAGATTGGCACCCAGTGTTGGATGAAGGAGAACTTGAATATTGGCAGTTGGTTAGCAAATACAGGGATGCCCTCTAACAATGGAGTAGTTGAGAAATTTTGTATTAATAGTGATCCTGCAAATTGTGATATTTATGGTGGATTATATCTTTGGGATGAAATGATGAATTATTCAACAGCTTCCAATCAAGGTATTTGTCCAGCTGGCTGGCATATTCCTACAATGCCAGAAATGTGCAACCTATTTTTGTATCTTGATACTACGGTAAATTGTAATATTATTGGCTTAACTGGAACAAATGTTGGTGGCAAAATGAAAGAAACTGGGAGCATACACTGGTCGCCATCTTTTGTTAATAATGGAGCAACAAATTCAAGCGGATTTACCGCATTTGGTAATGGTCATATTTATAAAGTTAATAATGGCAACTATGATTTTTTGACCAGAGGCACTTTTTGGACTTCTACTGAGAGCACTAGTGCGGAAGCATTTGATTTGATCCTTGCTGTAGATTATGCAAATATTGGTATTTATAATCATGAAAAACTTCTACATGCTTTTGGAGTACGTTGTTTGAAAGATTGAAAGAATCTAACACCCCTCAACTATTTTATTGTCATATTTCAAGACACTTTCTACGAAAAATAAGAATTTGAACTTTTAATAAATAAACCTCTAAAATCATTATCAATGCTTAACTTCATTATTTTATCTTGTAATAGCGAGCCGAGTGGTTGGTTGTTCCTCCTGTTAGGATTCTTACTTTCAATTGCCTGGACTTGGATACTTTATCGGTTAAAACCAAAGCTAGAAATCGAAAAACCCGACATGAATGGCGATGATGTTCATGTTAAAATTAAAAATAGAGGATGTTTCAGTGCTATTAATATCAGGATAGAAGTTTGCGTTGTACGAAATAATGATAAAAACACATATCATTATAATCTTGACATGAACGATTTTTTAATATTACCAAGGTTCAATAAAGAAAATGATAAAGTATCTGAACGTGTTTTTAAAACCAATGGATTATCTGATGCTATCAGAGTTACTACACTTGAAGAGGTGAATGATTACCTTAAAGAGAATGGGTCATACCTCCGTGTTAGAATACATGGTTATCATGAATTTAGTGGTTTTGGTAAAGCGTTTGAAGCCAAGTTTTCTTATAATAATGGAATGTTTAATAAAATCCCTTCCTGAATTTTCCTTTTGATATTATTATCAGAATATACGACGAATTTCTTGTTATCCAAATTAATTTGGACTATATCTGAAATTATTGATTAAAATGCTCCTTCGAAGTATAATAGACACGTTTTATCGCCAATTTCCCAAGTAAGAATTTATATATATAAAGATAAAATATGTATAAATGGGGTCTGCTTTGATAAAACGAATGATGTTGAGCCAGTCAGTCCAATCAAAGACGGAATGTAAGCATCCGGTCTGATGCATATAGACCAGAATTATATGCCGGTGCACGGTTGCTGGTGCAAATGATATTCAGCCATAGTTTCAAAATGATGCAGTATACAACTACTGATGGGGCACAAGGAATTTGCATAACTGGATGGCACTTGCCCATCGATCCAGAGTGATGCACAGTAGTTACATTTCTTGACCCAAATGCGAACTGTAGTATTATAGGGATGGAAAGTATTATTGCGGGAGGTCCCGTTTTTCTTATGATATGTCTGGGAAATCTGCATAACTTCGCCTGTTATACAATCTCTTATCATGGCACAATCCTCTACTCAGTTATATTTCAATGCTATACGTGATCGTTACAGGCAAGGTAATGCCACTGAACATACTTACAGGGGTGATCTACAGGTGTTGCTGGAATCCCTTGGCGATCATGTTAAAGTTACTAATGAACCCCGTAGGCAGGAATGTGGAGCGCCGGATTATATTATAACCAAAGGGGAGATACCTCTTGGATTTGTTGAAGCAAAGGATGCAGGAGACCATCTCGATAAAACTGAAAAGAGCGAGCAGCTGAAACGATATAAGGATAGTCTTGATAATCTGATACTTACGGATTATCTTGAATTCCGGTTATTCCGTAATGGAGAGAAGGTAAGCGTCATCAGGATCGCAACTATTGAAGATGGAAAGATTCAGGCGTTAAAAGGAAACTGGCAGGCGTTTGAAGATTTGATTACTGAGTTCTATTCCTTTAAGGGTCAAACTATTACCTCTCCTGATAAGTTAGCGAGGATGATGGCTGCTAAAGCCAGAATGATGCAGGAGGTACTGAAAAACGCAGTAACCACTGATATTGAAGCTTATCCAGATCATGAATGGCAGGAGTCTTCTTCTTTGCAACAGCAGTATAAAGCGTTTAAGGATGTACTGATCCATGATGTTAAGCCGGAGGAATTTGCTGATCTCTATGCTCAGACGATAGCTTATGGTATGTTTGCTGCAAGGTTGAATGATACCACTCTGGATGATTTTTCCCGGCAGGAAGCAGCTACCCTTGTTCCGAAATCTAATCCTTTTTTAAGAAAACTCTTTCAGTATATAGCCGGGTATGATCTCGATACACGACTGGTTTGGATCGTAGATGCATTAGCTGATGTTTTCAGAGCCACCAACGTTAAAGAGCTTCTAAGAGATTTTGGTATTAGCACACAGACGACTGATCCGATCATTCATTTTTATGAAACCTTTCTTGGAGAGTACAATCCAGCCTTGCGCAAAAGCAGAGGGGTTTATTACACACCACAGCCTGTTGTGAACTTCATTGTCAGAGCAGTGGATGATATATTGAAAACAGAATTTGGCTTAACTCATGGACTGGCAGATACCTCAAAAACGAGAATTACAGTTGATCATTATGGGAAGAAGGTTGAGAAAGAGGTACATAAGGTACAGATTCTTGATCCTGCTTGTGGCACAGGTACTTTTCTTGCAGAGGTGATACGTCAGGTCTACAGTAAATTTGAGAACCAGCAAGGCATCTGGAATGATTATGTGGAGCAACACCTTATTCCAAGGGTCAATGGCTTTGAAATCCTGATGGCCAGTTATGCGATGTGCCACTTGAAATTGGAACTACTGCTCAGAGAAACAGGATATAAGCCTTATGATCCAAAAAGGTTTAGGGTGTTCCTAACTAATAGTCTGGAAGAAGCTGGAGAGAATAAGAGAGATTTATTTACCCAGTGGTTAACAGATGAATCTGTACAGGCCAATACTATAAAGCGGGATACTCCGGTGATGTTTCGACCCTGGACAATACTGTTGCCAGTACACGGTTCAGAATGATACCAGC
>CAZSQJ010000018.1:0-57217 GCA_964608665.1 uncultured Bacteroidales bacterium
ACGCTGGTATCATTCTGAACCGTGTACTGGCAACAGTATTGTTCAGGGTCGAAAGCTTTGCGAAAAAGTGTATCATAACGGTGTACGGCATAACTCAGTCTAGACAGCTTTGCATTCGCAAACTTGTCAAGACTGAGTATATATTGATGAATTAGAGACAGCGCAATATGTAAATTAACAGTCAAATAACTAACTAACTAACTATCTATCAAACCAAATAACTATCATCAGCAAACCAACACATTAGCAAACTTTCACCCCAGCAAACTGATAAAGGCTTGCCCATTGGGTTCACCCGGCAGAAACTTAAAAAGATCACCCCAACCGTAAAATTACATATGACCCGCCTCCTGTCCGGGTTCCGATCAATAATCTCCTTACGCTTAAGACAAATGGAAGGGTATTCAGAGATTCACGTTCGGTTGAGGGAATGGATAGTCTGTCCGAAGGAATTCTTGAGCATTTGTGGAATACGCTGAGAACGAGGCATCAACCTGCTGAGGAAAAAGAATCAGGATTGAAGATTAAAAATCTAATTATACCGACACGGAACAGGTTTGCGAAAAAGTGTCTCATAGCGGTGTACGGCATAACTCAGTCTAAACAGCTTTGCATTCGCAAACCTGCCAAGACTGAGTATAAATAGGCAATGCCAAGCTTGCGGGGCGAAATCAGAATTCAGAATTCAGAGATCAGAAATCAGAATTCAGAGATCAGAAATCAGAATTATTGTTAATACTCTTTCAGTATATCTTTTACCCCGTCGGGAGATACGCGACCATACACTTTTTCGCCGATGGTCACGACCGGTGCCAGGCCGCAGGCGCCAACGCAGCGCAGGCAGGAGATGGAGAACCTTCCGTCCGGTGTGGTTTCTCCCACATTGATGTCGAGGATGCGTTTGAATTCGTCCAGCACTTTTTCGGCTCCCCTCACATAACAGGCAGTTCCCAAACAGATAGAGATGGGATACAGGCCTTTGGGCTGCATGGTGAAAAAGGAATAAAAGGTAACCACTCCGTACACCTTGGCCACCGGCAGGTGAAGCTCCCTTGCAACCACCTCCTGCACTTCTGCCGGAAGATAACCGAAGATACCCTGTGCTTTGTGCAGGACATTGATCAGTTCGCCCGGATCGTTGTTAAATGAACGGCAAACCTCCCTCAACTGGTTCACCTGTGCTTCTTTCAACTGTATTTTAATATGTGACATGCGCTTCTCCTTTCATTTTATTGTTCACCGATCACCACTTCACCGGTTTTGTCGAAATAATGGGTATGCAGCAGGTGGTGGGACATCTCGCCCAGGGGAGTTCCCAGAAATTCTTCGTAAAGCCTTTGAATGGAAGGATTCTCATGGGATTTTCTGAGGGACTTGCGTTTGTCTTCCTCATAGATAGCTTTTTGTCTGGCTTTCAGGATGTTGATGTCTCCGTGGGTGTAAGGCTGGCCGCCTCCACCGATGCATCCGCCCGGACAGGCCATGATCTCGATGGCGTGATATTGGGATCGTCCGGCTTTGATCTCTTCGAGCAGTTTACGGGCATTTCCGAGTCCGTGAGCGATCCCGATCCGGATGGGCAGGCCATCGAAGTCAACCGTCGCGGAACGGACAAATTCCAGTCCGCGGAGTTCTTCGAAGTCGAGTTTCGGCAAGTGTTTGCCGGTATGCAGTTCATAGGCAGTCCTGACGGCTGCTTCGATGACACCGCCCGTTGTTCCGAAGATCACGGCAGCACCGCTGGATTCTCCCATCGGATCGTCGAAGTTTTCGTCTTCGAGCGAAGTGAATTCGATGTTGGCCTGTTTGATGAGGTTGGCGAGTTCACGGGTAGAAAGCGCATAGTCAACATCCGGATTTCCGTCTGAGCTGAATTCCTCGCGCGTGCATTCGTACTTTTTTGCCAGGCATGGCATGATGGAGACGACCACAAGGTCCTTACGTTTCAGTCCCATCTTGTCCGCAAGATAGGTCTTGGCCACAGCCCCGAACATTTGTTGTGGAGATTTGGCAGTGGAAGGAATGTCGATCATTTCGGGGAAGTGGTGTTCAAAAAAGTTGACCCAGCCGGGGCAGCAGGAGGTGAGTATGGGCAGTTTCACGTTGGGATCACCCTTCAGATGGCGGGTCAAACGGTCTAATAATTCGCTGCCTTCCTCCATGATGGTGAGGTCGGCAGCGAAATCGGTATCAAAAACATAATCAAATCCAAGCTGGCGCAAGGCGCTGACCATTCTTCCGGTCACCAGGCTTCCGGCCGGAAGTCCGAATGACTCTCCAAGCGCTGCTCTGACGGCAGGAGCAGTCTGCACCACTACCGTTTTCGAAGGATCGGCAAGGGCATTAAGGACGGAACGGGTATGATCCTGCTCTGTCAAAGCACCTGTGGGGCAAACAGAAACGCACTGACCGCAATAGGTACAGCTTGAATGGTCGAGGTTCATTTCGAAGGCCGGAGCCACCACCGACTGGAATCCGCGGTTGATGGCAGAAAGGACGCCACAGGTCTGGAAATCATTGCACATCATCTCGCAACGACGGCACATGATGCACTTGTCAATGTCGCGGATAATGGCGGGCGAGGTATCCTTACGGTAGGTGGATTTTTCTCCCTGGTAGTGAATTTCCCTGATCCCGAATTTCTGTGCGATTTCCTGCAGTTCACATTCACCTGATTTCGGACACACCAGGCAGTCGAAAGGATGGTCGGAAAGGATGAGTTCCAGAACCGTCCGGCGGGCATTCAGCACACGGATGTTGTGGGTGCTGACCACCATCCCCGGAGTACATTCCGTCACACAGGCCGGTGCCAGATTCTTCCTGCCCTGGATTTCCACCACACAGATCCTGCATCCGCCGGGTTTGTTCTCGATCTGAAGGTCGCCCAGGTTAAAATAGCACAGGGTGGGGATCTCGATGCCGATCGTCCTGGCTGCCTGCAGTACCGTAAAGCCCTTATCTACCTTCAGTTTTTTGTTATCAATGGTTAATTCTATCTGTTCCATATTCATTGCCTGATCCTTCATTTAGTTCATAAATATCAAGTTATCAGCGTATTTCAATTGCATTGAATTTGCATTTTTCGAAGCAGACCCCGCATTTGATACAGATCGTCTGGTCGATGCTGTGGGGCATTTTTTTCTCACCGCTGATGGCATTCACCGGACAATTTCTTGCACAGGCCATACAACCCACACAGTGTTCTTCCAGGATGAAATACTTCATCATGGCTTTACACACTCCGGCCCTGCATTTCTTGTCCACCACATGTTCGATATATTCGTCCCAGAAATTGTCCATGGTTGAGAGAACGGGATTGGGGGAGGACTGGCCGAGGCCGCAGAGCGAAGTTTCTTTCACAACCTGGGCCAGATTGCGAAGGTTGCTCAGATCTTCCATGCTGCCTTCTCCGCGGGTGATCTTTTCCAGGATTTCGTGCAGTCTTTTGTTCCCGATACGGCAGGGCGAGCATTTCCCGCATGATTCTTCCACGGTGAAGTCGAGGTAGTATTTGGCCACACTCACCATACAGTCGTCTTCATCCATCACGATCATCCCGCCGGAGCCCATCATGGATCCGGCTTTGGTGAGGTTGTCGTAATCAATGGGAGTGTCGAGGTGTCTGGCTGTGAGGCAACCGCCCGAGGGACCGCCGGTTTGAACGGCTTTGAACTGTTTATCGTGCTGAATACCGCCTCCGATATCGTAGATGACTTCTCTCAGGGTGGTTCCCATAGGAACTTCCACCAGCCCGACATTGTTTATTTTTCCTGCCAGGGCAAAGACCTTTGTTCCTTTGGAGTGTTCGGTTCCAACAGAGTTGAACCATCCGGCTCCGAGGCGGAAGATCACCGGGATGCAGGCGAAGGTTTCCACGTTGTTCACATTGGTGGGTTGGCCCAGGTAACCTGCTTCGGAAGGGAAGGGGGGTTTTACGGTGGGTTCGCCACGGTGTCCTTCCATCGATCGGATCAGGGCAGTTTCTTCACCACAAACGAAAGCACCGGCTCCATAGCGCAGACTGATATCAAAGTGAAAGTCCGTGCCGAGGATGTTCCGGCCGAGCAGTCCTGCCTCCCTTGCCTGTCCGATGGCGTGAAGCAGTCGGTCGATGGCCAGCGGATATTCCGCACGGATGTAAACCAGTCCATGTCCGGCACCAATGCAGTAAGCGCAGATGGCCATGGCTTCGATCACCGAATGGGGGTCACCTTCCAGCACCGAACGGTCCATAAAGGCTCCAGGGTCGCCTTCGTCTGCATTACAAACCACGTACTTCTGATCTGATCGGCTTTGCCTGGTGAGTTTCCATTTCTGCCCGGTAAGGAATCCTCCGCCTCCCCGGCCTTTCAGGCCGGACGCAATAACTTCTTCAATGGCTTCATCGGGTGTCATGCGGGTCAGCACATCTGCAAGGGCATGGTAGCCGTCGTAAAGGATATAGTCTTCAATATTAGCAGGATCGATCACCCCGCAATTGCGCAGGGCGATGCGGAGCTGTCTGCTCTTTTCCGGATGGTGATGGTCATGTTCGCAACTGCAAGCCGTGGTGTAGTTTTTCGGAATCAGGCCATCAACCATCTGACCCTTTTTGATAAAGTTTTCGATGATATCGTCGGCGCGCTTTTCATCCACAAAACCGAAGATCTGGGGTGTTTCTCCCTTACGGCAGACTTCAACGGTAGGTTCTGCATAACAATAGCCCATGCATCCGGTCTGAAGCACCCGGGCTTCAATATTTCGTTTTTCGAGTTCAGCGGAAAAAAAATGCAGGATTTCACGACCACCGGAGGCGATGCCGCAGGTGGCCAGGGCGACTTTCACCACGACCTGGTTTTCCTGTTGTTTATCCTGTTCTTTCTGAAGCAGTTGTTTCCGGAGTGTTTCCAGCGCTGCAATCGACCCAATATTATTCATAAATCTTTTATTTACAATTCATTGAATCTGTTCTTACGAATTTCGTTCATATTTTGCGATGCAAAGTTAATGAATCAAACAATGCGGGAATGTTTTTTATTGTGAAATTATTAACAATGTTAAGAAATTAACAATAACAACTTGAAAAAAGGACAGCCGGAGCCGTCCTCTTTTCTGTCATACGAGTAATTAATACCTCTTTCTGGCTTTGTAGTGGGTATGTAGTAAGTCGTGAGATTTATGACCGAGCGGTTCTCCGAGGAATTCCTTATATAGATGGATAACCTCGGGATTATCGTGGGATTTTCTCCTGGGCAGACCTTCGTCTTCTGCATAAATGGCATCGGCACGTTTTTGCCTGATCTCCGGATTGGTGGGAATGGGCTGGCCGCCTCCTCCGATACATCCGCCCGGGCATCCCATGATCTCTATGAAATGGTAGCTGGCTTTTCCTTCGCGAACGGCTTCCACCACTTTATTGGCATTGGCCAGTCCGTGGGCAATGGCCACACTGAGTTCCACACCTTCCAGGAAGCTCCATTCGGGCAAAACGTCTTTGATCATCACTTTGGCTTCTTTTACGCCTTCCATGCCGCGCACCGGGACAATATTAAGGTTTGCGAAGGGGACTTCTCTTCCTGTGACCACCTCATAGGCAGTACGCAGGGCAGCTTCCATCACACCTCCCGTGTTGCCGAAGATGACACCGGCACCTGTGGAATCACCCATGATGGAATCGTAGGATGTATCTTCCATTTTTGCAAAATCGATACCGGCCTGTTTGATCATCATGGCCAATTCCCTGGTTGTGAGTACATAATCCACATCCTGATATCCGCTGTCGCGCATTTCGGGCCTTCCTGATTCGAACTTCTTGGCGGTACACGGCATGATGGAAACCACCACCATATTTTTTGCATTGATGTTCTTTTTCTGTGCGTAATAGGTTTTGGCCAGAGCTCCGAACATCTGCTGGGGTGATTTGCATGTTGACAGGTGCGGCAGGAAATCCGAATAGGTATGCTCGATGAATTTGATCCATCCCGGTGAGCATGAAGTGAACATGGGCAGTTTCACTGTTTCATCCTTTTCCACCAGGGCTTTTTTCAGTCTTCTGAGCAGTTCGTTTCCTTCTTCGAGGATGGTGAGGTCGGCAGTGAAGTCGGTATCCAGTACGGAATCGAAGCCCACGTGACGCAGCGCGGAAACCATCTTACCGGTGACCCTGGTGCCTGTATCGATGCCAAGGTCTTCGCCCAGGGCGACACGCACGGCGGGTGCGGTTTCAACCACCACGTGTTTGGTGGGATCATTGATGGCATCCCACACCTCTTCAATATAGGTGCGTTCGGTCAGGGCACCGGTCGGACAGCGGTTCACGCACTGTCCGCAGTTGGTGCACACTACTTCATGCAGGGGTTTGCTCAGGAAGGTGGAGATCCGTTGATGATCTCCTTTGTAACACACTGCAAGTGCGCTGACGCTTTGCAGTTCACTGCAGGTTCTGACGCAGCGCTGGCAGCGGATACATTTGCTGTCGTCCTTCTGAATGGAGGGACTGGAGATGTCCACGATCTTATCATTCGGTTTCACCAGGTCGATGAAGACATGGTCGCCGATGCGGTATTCGGAAGCCAGATCCTGCAATTCACAGTGCCCGTTTTTAAAACATTTCGTACAGTCTGCATTGTGTTCGGAAAGCAGCAATTCCACAACATGTCTGCGGGAAGTACGGACATTCTTGCTGTTGGTGTTCACCTCCATTCCTTCTGAAACGGGAGCTGCGCAGGAAGCGGCAAGGTTTTTGGCACCGGCCACCTCGACCAGGCATACCCGGCAGTTGCCGGCCACGCTCAGGTCTTCGTGGTAGCAAAGGGTAGGGATGCTGATGTTCAGCTTTCGGGCTGCATCCAGGATGGTGGTGCCTTCTTCGACAGTCACCGGTATATTGTTGATCTTGAGATTGACCATATATTTACTCATAACTGAATAATATTAAAGGGTTTGCAGGAATTAGTAAATGATTTCTTCACGGAAATTGTCGATGATGGAGTTGAAGGGATTGGCAACCGATTGTCCGAGTCCGCACTTGGCTGCCACCTTCATGGTAAGGGCCAGTTTTTTGAGTTCTTCGAGGTAAGCGGGTTTCCGTTCTCCTTTTTTCACTGCCTCAATCCCCTTAAGCAACTGCTGGCAGCCCACCCTGCAGGGGGTACACTGGCCACAGGATTCTTCGGTGAAGAATTCGAGGTAATCGTGGAGCACATTGTACATGGAACGGCTGCTGTTAAAGATCATCATGGAGCCGCCTGTCGGGATTCCTTCGAAACCGATGATGGTTTCATTGAATTGTTTCCGTGGAACACAATGACCCGAAGCCCCCCCGACCTGTACGGCCTTGGTGTCTCCGTCGCCGAACTCATCCACAAATTCATTCAGGGGCATACCCAGTTCCAGTTCATAAATGCCGGCACTTGGGGTGTCGCCTGAAACCGAGAACACCTTTGACCCTCTTGAGTCTTTTGTTCCCAGTTCTTTAAACTTTTCCGGTCCCAGCCGGCAGATCATGGAAACATACACCAGGGTTTCCACATTGTTGATCACGGTTGGTTTCCAGTTGTAACCGGCCACGGTGGGGTAGGGCGGTTTGTTGCGGGGTTCGCCGCGGAATCCTTCCATGGATTCGAACAGGGCGCTTTCTTCTCCGCAAATATATGCGCCGCTTCCGGAACGAATGCCAATGGTGAAGTCAAGTCCTTTTTCCCTGGTCTGCTTGTTGAACAGGTCGATCTTCATTTTCAGTTCCTCCAGCAGGAAGTTATACTCTCCCCTGAGGTAGATGTATCCTTCCCTGGCCCCGATGCAGTAACCGCAAATGGCCATACCGGTGAATACCTTTTCGGGTACCCTGTCCAGTATCTCCCTGTCTTTGAAAGTCCCCGGCTCACCTTCATCCGCATTGCAGATCACATACTTTATGTCGCTGTCTTCGTTTTTAGTGAATTTCCATTTCAAACCGGTCGGAAAACCTGCACCACCACGACCCTTCAGTCCGGAATCGATGATGTCGAGGATCACTTCATCAGCGTCACGCATGATGGTTTTGTCCAGCACTGCCAGGTAATCACATTCGCTGATATCGAAAATTATATCGACTTTCTTTAAATTTCTTTTTTCCATGTTGTGAGTGTTAATATTCAAACAGCTGATTCAATGCTTATTGTGCTTTCATGTAAGCTTCGAGGATCTCGCATGCTTTGTGCGGGGTAAGTTCCGGATAGACCTCGTCGTTGATGAGCATCACAGGACCTTTGTGACACCAGCCAAGGCAATTGGCAGTCAGCAGGGTGAAATTCCGGTCGTGGGTGGTTTCCCCGACTCGGATCTTCAGCAATGCTTCGAGGGCTTCAATAACCTCATCCTTTCCCTTCATATGGCAGGAAATGGTCTTACAAACGCGGATGATGTTCTTTCCCCTGGGAACTGTATCCAGGAAGGTATAGAAAGAAGCAGTTCCGAAAACGTCGGCGGCCGACAGGTTCAGTTCCCTGGCAACCTCTATCATGGCTTCTTCGGAAAGAAACCTTTCTTCCTGAACGATCCCCTGAAGAATCGGCATCAGGCTGTTTCTGCTTCTGCCATGTTTTTCAACAAGTTCAGAAACCAAATTTTCAGTACGCGACATTGTTTTCCTCCGTAATTAATTGAATATTAATATATTACAATATTGTTATTTATTCACAATAATGCCGCAAAATTAATACTTCTTTTGTTAATCAATTCACAGTTATGATCTTTTTTACTGAAAACCATCAATTTATATTAAATCTAAATTGAAACTGTGATGTTTTCAACAGGAATAAGCTGGAATCTGTGTAGGTTTGCCTTTGGTATGCAGGCATTGCTGAACAGGTATTTCATTCGCTTTTCTTTTGCCGGGACGGCCTATCACGGCTGGCAGATACAACCCAATGCGGTCACGGTGCAGTCGGTGATGGAAGAGGCATTGGGACGTATCCTCAGGTCGCCCTGCAGGCTGACGGGCTGTGGAAGGACTGATGCCGGTGTTCATGCCGCGGAGTTTTATGCGCATTTCGACCATGAAGCATGCTTCGGGGCTGAGGAATGCGCTTATTTTCGCCATAAGCTGAATGCCCTGCTGCCTGCCGACATTGCGGTGACGCTGGTCACTCCGGTTTCCACCGTTGCCCATGCCCGTTTTTCGGCGGTATCCAGAACCTACCGTTACAGGGTACTCACTGCAAAGGACCCTTTTATGAAGGAGTTTGCCTGGCATTACCCTTACAAGCGGCTTGACATGTCCATGTTGAACTATGGTGCTTCCATCCTGCCGGAATACACCGACTTCGCCTGTTTTTCAAAGCGGGAAACGGATATTATAGGCACTGATTGCAGGCTGACACAGTCTGAATGGACACCGGAGGGTACCCTGCTGGTTTATACCGTTACGGCCAACCGTTTTCTGCGCAATATGGTAAGGGCGATCGTAGGCACTTTGCTGCAGATGGGTTGCGGCAGGTGGGATGAGAAAAAACTGAGGTCTGTCCTTGAAAGCCGTGACCGCTGCATGGCAGGGGAATCGGTGCCCGCCAAAGGGCTCACACTGGACAGGGTGCTTTACCCCGAAGGATTACTGCCGGTTGCGGAAGATCAGCAGTCTGTCCGTCCCGACCAAACCTGAACTGACCAGTCTGCCCCTGAAATCGGGTGCTTTCAGTCCACGTCCGAAACAGCGGTTGCCTTCGAGTACGCGGGCCTCATCCCAGGAGCCGGACTCAAGGAAGGTGTCCAGCAATTCCCTTCCGCCTTCCACGATAAGACTCTGTATACCGCGGTCGAATAACACCCTGTTGATCTGTGCGATGATATTTCCCCTGAAGTCCAGGGTGATATATTCCAGGTTGTGCTGATTTTGTTTGGTTCCTGAAGTAAATACAAGGGTGGGGGTGCTGCGGTCAAATACTTTCAGCCTTTCGGGCAGGCGCAAATGTTCATCCAGTACCATACGAAGCGGATTCCTGCCATGCCAGTCCCTGACGGTCAGCAGCGGGTCATCATTCATGGCCGTGGTGTAACCCGCAATGATGCCGTCTTCTTCAGATCGCCATTTGTGGACGGCAATTCTCAGGTTATCGTTGCTGATCCACTGAAATGCGACAGCGGGATCGCTCCTGTCGATGTCCATGAAACCATCGATGGTTTGTGCCCATTTTAATATGGTATAGGGTCTTTTCTTTTCCTGGAAAGTGAAAAAGCGTTTGTTCAATTCCCGTCCCGCTTCACTGCATATTCCGGTAATCACTTCCACCCCGGCCTGTTTCAGCCGTTCAGTACCTCTGCCTGACACCAAAGGAAAAGGATCCCTGTTGGCGATCACCACACGGGGAATTTGGTGTCGAATGATCATTTCGGTACACGGGGGTGTCTTACCGTGGTGGTCACAAGGTTCAAGGTTAACGTAAAGCACTGATTCCCTTAGTAATTCCTTGTTTTTAACAGATTCGATGGCATGGACCTCGGCATGGGCTTGTCCGTACTCCCGGTGGTAGCCTTCCCCGATGATACGGTGGTGGTGTACGATTACACAGCCCACCATTGGATTGGGCGAAACCCTTCCGAGACCGTTGATGGCCAGGTCGAAGCAGCGTTGCATACAGGTTTCCGGGGAAAGCATATGCAAAGATAAAACAATGTGGCACATCGCACAGCGATGTGCCACATTGCCGATCCATGTGCCACATTGGTCTCCAATGTGGCACATCGGGGATTAAATCCGGTCTGTATGCAATCCGCTTTTTTGTTTAGGTTTGTTGCTGAATACAGGAGATGTTCCGGCTAAGGAGAGTCCTGTAAGGCGGACTGGTTAAATGAGAATTGTACAATGTTGCTGAAGGATGACGGCAGGTGCTTTTAAGCAGTGGTTCTACTCGGAATTGCGAAGCTACTATGAGGAAAGGGAGCTCAGGACGATTTTCTTTATGGTTCTTGAGCACAGCCTTGGGGTTGGCAGGACTGCCTTTCTTGGTGATCCTTCCCGGGTTTTCGGGCGGAATGAGCTTGCGCGTGTCAGGCGCATTGTCAGAAGGTTGCAGGCCTGGGAGCCCATACAGTACATCCTGGGCAAATCCTGGTTTTACGGTTATGAATTTCTTGTGAATCAGCATGTATTGATTCCCAGGCCTGAGACGGAAGAACTGGTGGATCTGGTCATCCGGCAATACGGCAAAAGCCGGCGCAGGCTAAGGATACTCGACATCGGCACCGGAAGCGGCTGTATTGCCTGTTCACTGGCACTTAGCTTACCGGTGGAAAAATCCCGGGCATCGGATATTTCCGCAGAGGCGCTCCGGGTAGCCGGGCTGAATGCCTCTCGGCTGGGCGCCGCCATTGAATTTTTTCAATGGGATATCCTGAGCGACGACATTCCTGCCGGTCTGGATAAACTTGATATCGTGATCAGCAACCCTCCCTATGTCAGGGAATCGGAGAAGGCTCAGATGAAGCCGCATGTGCTTCAGGCCGAGCCGGCGCAGGCTTTGTTTGTAAGCGACAGTGACCCGCTGCTTTTCTACCGCAGCATTGTTGCAGTTGCCATGAGGCTTTTACGGAATAACGGATCACTTTATCTTGAAATCAATGAAGCTTTCGGCCCTGAAGTGTCACTTCTGTGCGGGTGTGCCGGCTTCAAAACAATCAGGGTACTGAACGATATCCACGGGAAGGACAGGTTTGTTGCTGCGGTGAAAAAAAACGGGATGTCATCCCGGCATTGATTTAAATCAACGCCGGGATGACATCCCTAAAGGTTCCGGCAGTTTCTGGCTCCCTTACTGATAGTGTCCGGTATCACAGGTGGCAATTGCGATAAACGCCAATAAATCAATAACATCTGTAGGGTCATGCCATGGCATGACCCTACAGAATTTAACCGGCATGTCACTTGCCTGTTGAAGCGGGTTGATCCTATCTGGCCGGTGGAAAGGCCATGCCGTGGCATGGCCCTACAGAATTTAACCGGCATGTCACTTGCCTGTTGTAACCGAAAATCTATCCTCAATGATCCCAATGGCATACAACATCCGTTGGAGGGTGCCACAATTATTTTTTCACCATCCCAATTTGTTTTCTTCAGGACAATCTTCGTAATATTGATGATCAGAAACTGCCTCACATTCCCTGGACGTTTATATTGCTAATCAGTTCAATACCACACTAATCTATCTGAGTATGAAATCTCATTACTATGCAGTGCTTTTTGCTGTTTGCCTCCTTGCAGGCTTTAAACCCGGGTACGCCCAGCCCATCATCACCACAGCCGGTTCATACAACGGACCGGAAGGAACTATCCAGATTCCGGTGACAGTGGATAACTTCATTGATGTGAACAGCATAGCCCTGGTTCTTACTTATCCCTCAGGTTATATGACTTACCAATCCTATACGGCAAATCCTGCACTTGCAGGCGGATTCCTTATAGTGAACAATAATATGCCTTATGTTGATGTTTACGCCGTCTGGTTTGGATTAACCCCTGTCACACTACCGGCCGGGAGTGTATTGTTTACCTTCATTTTCATCGTTACGGAAGGAAGCGGAAACCTTGTATGGGACACATGGACAGCCGGGAGGAATTGCCAATATTATGACATACTGGGCAATTCCCTGCCTGCAGCATGGATCAACGGAAGCATTCTTGTCTCTGACGGACCAGCTCCTCCGCAATGTGCCATGGATCCCTTTCCGGCCAGCGGCAGCACGGCATACCCTGCTGCGTTGACATGGAGCGATGGTGGCGGTGGTACTGCTTCCTACAGGGTGTATTTCGGTACGGACAATCCTCCCCAAAGCATGGTACAGGACAACAGCATGACCACTTATACCCCTGCGGGCCTGCTGCCTTCAAGCCAGTATTACTGGAAAGTGGTTCCTTACAATTCAGGAGGCGAGGCAGAAAATTGCCCGGTATGGAGTTTCACAACTCCCCCCTGTACATATATTACCGGGCAGATCACTTATCATAACAATGCCGCCACGCCATTGAATGATGTTCAGGTTCAGTTAAAAACAACAGGCGGACAACTTTTGCAGACTGCCACAACAGATTACCAGGGGAATTACACATTTTGTCTGGTCACGCCGGGTGATTACATGCTTACGGCTGCTTCTACCAGTCCGGCCGGAGGCATCAATGCGATTGATGCATTGATCGCCCTCAGACATTATTCTGAATTAATATCGCTAACAGGTTTAGTTTTCAAAGCAGCTGACGTGAACAACAGCAATCATATCAATTCAATTGATGCCCTGATGATCCTCCGCCGCTATGTTGAGTTAATCAGTATTTTCCCTGCGGGCGACTGGGTGTTTGAAAGCAATACAGTCACTATTACCAACGGAGTTCCTGTTCTGTTGAATTTCAAAGGTTTGTGCTATGGCGACCTGGACGGTTCTTATACCCCGGCCGGCTGCACCCCACTTCCCACGCCATCCGATGCCGGCCCTGACCAGAATGTGACGGGCACTGCCACCAACCTGGCAGGTAATACACCCCTGAGCGGGACAGGGGAGTGGAGCATCTTATCAGGCACGGACGGCAGTGTTGCCGAACCAGGCAATCCGCTTTCCGCCTTCAGTGGCGTAGCGGGCAACACCTACACCCTGGTATGGAGCATCACCACCATTTGTGCCGCATCCACCGATACAGTGCAAATAACTTTTACCAACCCTTCATTCACATGCGGTTCTCCTTTTTCCGACACCCGCGATGGGCAGGTATACAATACAGTGCAGATTGGAACACAATGCTGGATGCAACAAAATCTGAATATCGGAACAATGGTGCTTTCAACGACTTCTGGTTCAAGTCATTCTGATTGCAGCAACAACGGCATCATTGAGAAGTACTGTTACAATAATGATCCTGCAAATTGCACCACCTATGGTGGTTTATATGACTGGAACGAGATGATGGGCTATACCACCACCCCTGGGGTGCAGGGTATCTGTCCTGCAGGCTGGCATATCCCCACGGATGCTGAATGGTGCGCGCTTTCCTCATTTCTTGATACAAATGCAAATTGCAATGAGTTCGTAGAAAGCTACATCGCCGGAGGCAAGCTGAAAGACACAGGATTCACGCATTGGAATTCGCCTAACACGGGCGCCACCAATGAAAGCGGGTTCACAGCTCTTGGCGCCGGATACCGCACTAGTTCTGGCTTCTTCGGCAATCTCGACGACAACGCCTCCTTCTGGTCTTCTTCCATGTACACAGCGTCGACCTCAATCAGCCGGGAACTCTATTACGGCGACGACTACCTTTACCGGAACGAAATACACTACAAGATAGAAGGGCTGTCTGTCCGTTGTCTCAGTGATGAAGGCACAGGTTGCACCCCCATGCCCACGACTTCAGATGCCGGGCCTGACCAGAATGTGACGGGCACTGCCACCAACCTGGCAGGTAATACACCTCTGAGCGGGACAGGGGAGTGGAGCATCTTATCAGGCACGGGCGGCAGTGTTGCCCAACCAGGCAATCCGCTTTCCACATTCAGTGGTGTGGCCGGCAACACCTACACCCTGGTATGGAGCATTACCACCATTTGTGCCGCATCCACCGATACAGTGCAAATAACTTTTACCAACCCTTCATTCACATGCGGTTCTCCTTTTTCCGACACCCGCGATGGGCAGGTATACAATACAGTGCAGATTGGAACACAATGCTGGATGCAACAAAATCTGAATATCGGAACAATGGTGCTTTCAACGACTTCTGGTTCAAGTCATTCTGATTGCAGCAACAACGGCATCATTGAGAAGTACTGTTACAATAATGATCCTGCAAATTGCACCACCTATGGTGGTTTATATGACTGGAACGAGATGATGGGCTATACCACCACCCCTGGGGTGCAGGGTATCTGTCCTGCAGGCTGGCATATCCCCACGGATGCTGAATGGTGCACCCTGACCACCTACCTCGATCCCACAGTAAACTGCAACTCACTGGGCTATTCCGGAAAAAATGCGGGAGGAAAAATGAAGGAAACCGGATTTACACACTGGGCCTCACCCAATACTGGTGCCACCAACGAAAGCGGCTTCACTGCTCTTGCAGCAGGGTACCGCCACAGCTACGGGAGCTTCGACCGTTTCTACGACTACGCTTACTTCTGGTCTTCTTCCGAATCCTCTACCTCAAACGGACGCTACCGTTACCTGGGTTACGACTACGCTAAAGTAAGCAGGTACTTCACCACCAAGACCTACGGGTTTGCTGTTCGTTGCGTCAGAAATTTTTGATTTATTAGGATCTGCCTAAAGAGCATGCAACGTCATGAATGTAAGGAAATAACAATCTGGTGCTTTTAACCGGAAGGTTCGGGCTCACTTTCTGATAGTGTCTTGTATCACCAGTGAAAATTGCGATAAACAATAATAAAAGAATAACATCTGTAGGGTCATGCCATGGCATGACCTTACCTGTTGTTACGAAGAATCTATCCTCAATGGTTTCAATGACAGCCAAAACCGGTGCAGAGGCCAGAAACTCCGTTGAAGCGGGTTGATCCAATCTGGCCGGTGGAAAGGCCATGCCGTGGCATGGCCCTACAGAATTTAACCGGCATGTCACTTGCCTGTTGTAACCGAAAATCTATCGTCAAAGGTTCCAATGATGGCCAACATCCGGTGCCGGCTCTTAAACGGATACAATTTTTTTATAATTTGTTTGGTTATTTAGTCAAATTTTACTAAATTTGTACGGTTAACCATTCATATTACGAAGAACATGCATTATGAACGTTACCTTAAAGCGCAAATCCAGTCATGGCTCCTGAAGGGCAAAGTCATCATTGTTTGCGGTGCCCGGCAGGTTGGGAAAACGACCCTGGTGAGAAAGATCATGGAGGAAACAGGCGATTCCGTTTACCTGAACTGTGAACTTCTCACAGTCAGGGAAATGATTGAAAGTTTCAATCCGGAACGATTGAAGGCATATACCGGGGAAGCGCGCCTGGTGGTCTTCGATGAAATCCAGAAAACCAGGGATGCCGGCCTGGCGCTAAAGCTGTTCCATGACTGTCTGCCGGATATCAGCATCATTGCAACCGGATCAAGCAGTTTCGGATTGCTAGGCGAACTGAGTGAACCATTGACCGGCAGAAACATAAAATTTCTATTGTACCCACTGGCTTTCTGCGAGTTAAGCAATCAAGAGCCGATGGTTTCACTTGAAAATAAACTGGATCTCTACCTTCGATTCGGTATGTACCCGGAGATCGTGCTGGCTGAGAGTGAGACTGATAAAACCACCTTACTCGACCAGTTGGCATCCGATTATCTGTTCAGGGATGTTCTTTCGCTTGAAAACCTCAGAAGGCCGGAGATACTGGTGAAATTACTGAAAGCCATTGCCCTGCGGACAGGCAACGAGGTTTCCTTACGCGAACTTTCCTTGCTGTTGAAGGTTAATATTGAGACTGTCAAGCGCTACCTGGAGATACTCGAAAGATCCTTTGTGCTGTTCAGCATGGGTTCCTTCAGCAGAAATCTGAGGAAAGAACTTGGCAGGGCAAGGAAATACTATTTCTGCGATACCGGCATCCGGAACATTATTCTGCAAAACACAGGCATCCTTGAAAACAGGATGGACTCCGGCGCTTTATGGGAAAATTTCTGCCTGGTAGAAAGGATGAAATCCAATCAGAAAAACCAGCGGCGACCGAATATGTATTTCTGGCGTACTTATGACCAGAAGGAAATAGACCTGGTGGAGGAATGGCAGGGCAAGCTCAGTGCTTATGAATTTAAACGCAATCCCCACGCAAGGGTCAAAGTCCCGCGGGAATTCCTGGAAACCTACCCCGGCAGCAGTTTTGAGGTCATTCACCGGGATAATTACTACAGTTTTATCACCTGAAACCTTCGTCAAACTGCTGACAGTCACCAATAACATATCACCCCTACAGGCTTTTGCCAGGCCTTAACATTGGTTCCATCACGGTCCCAATAGACCGTAATCAATTAATTATCAATTTGATAATTTGTTGGGCCATGTCATGGCATGACCTTGGCGTTTCAAACCGGAAAGGACTTGTTTGCTTCGGCCGCTTTTGTGACATGCCATGGCATGTCACTACAAAATAAATTGGCATTTACCTGCCAACTGAAGCGGAAAATCCATCCTCACTGGTTCTGATGATGGCCAACATTCGGTGCAGATGCCTGAAACTCCGTTGAAGCGGGTTGATCCCGTTTTGCAGGCTGTATGGCCGTGCCATGGCTACAGAATTTTTGAAATCAGTCATGTCCTTCAATTTTATTTTACCGGAAACCTGTGCAGAAAAGAGGATTGGAATTGTTTTTTCAGGAACATCTTCCGGGAGTGGCCGGATGTAAGCTATCCGGGATCAGGATTGGTGAGGGATAGAAGGGAACAGCGAGCATTGGGATGTCATCCCGGCATTGATTTAAATCAACGCCAGGATGACATCCCTAAAGGTTCCGGCAGTTTCTGGCTCCCTTTCTGATAGTGTCCGGTATCACAGGTGGCAATTTCGATAAACGCCAATAAATCAATAATTTCTGTAAAGCCATGCCATGGCATGACCTTATCGTTTCAAACCGGCATGACCTTGATCGCTGAGGCAGCCTTCATAAACAAAAAGAGGCCGTCCTTTTGAGACGGCCTCTTTCAGTAGCACCAAGCCTGTTTTATTTTTTTCCGGGCGCTTTCTGTTCCTTAGCCTTCTTATCGGCATTGGCCTTCCTCAGGCTGTCCAGTTTCTGTGCCCTTTTCAGTGAGTCCTGTTTCGACATTTTCGGGGCATTGGGATTGGTTTTATTCCTTTCCCTTGCCACTTTTCTCAGTGAGTCTATCCTTGCTGCCCGTTTCAGGGAGTCTTCCCTACTCATCTTCGGGGGACCTTCTTTGGTGCGCTTTTCTTCGAACACTTTGCGCAGAGAATCGATCTTATGCTGGCGTTTCAGGCTGTCTGCCTTGCTCATCGGGGGCCTTGGCCTGGGTTTCTGGGGATTGGCAGTTTGCTGGGAAGTTTGGTCTTTGGCGGGTTTCACTGCTTCCTGGGTGGTTTTCTTTTCGGGAGCAACTTTCTTTTCCTGGGCGTTGAGCTGGCAGGTCGCTGCTACGAGAAGGCTGATAATCAATACTTTAAGTGTCTTCATCGGAATTATGATTAATTTATTGAATGGGCAAATGTATATCAATTATCAGGCCATGTAAGGACTGTTAAGAAAATTTAACGATTGTCATGTAACGCTGATCAGGGCAGGATGTTATAGGAGGCATCCACATCACCCGTGCATACGCCTTTAACGTTCAGTTGGGTAAACTGCTGCCATTGCCAGACGGCATACGGGCTTTCGAACTTCCAGTCCCCTGCCGGGAAGCTGTTGGTAAGGTTAACAAAACGTTTCATTACGGAAAGGGCATCAATTGAATTGACATAGCCGCTGTTATCCACGTCGGCTGCCTGCAGCCTCAACCCTGCCAGTTGATTGATATTTACAAAGTGACGCATGATCATCAGCGCGTCAATGGCATTGGCGCCTCCCCAGGTTATTGCCGAAGTCACCTCTATTTTGACCGTATCACCCGGGAATAATCCTGATGTGAAGGGTACACCGAAGTGAAAATATCCGCCGGCATTGGTCAGGGTGGTGTCACGGGGCAGGTTATTCACTTTCAGGATGACATTACATCCCGGCAGAGGTGTTTGAATATTGTTGTCATAACTCACGATGCCATCGATTTCGGGATATGCTCCTGTAACAGAGATGAAAACGGAATCTAATCCCTGGCAGCCGTTGCTGTCGGTAACCACCAGGTCATAAGTGATACCCCAGGTCGGTGTACACACTGGATTGGGTATATCCACGGCACTGAGGTAGGTTGCTGGAGACCAGAGGTAGTCATAGGGAGGGGTGCCTGATGTAACAGCCGGGTTCAGCTGTGTGTATGCGCCAAAAATAACGTTCTGGGGAGGACCTGCATCCACCAATGGAGCCGGGAATGCGACGATCACGGGATTTCCGTTCATCACCGTGGTAAGTCCGGAAACAGTATCGGTGGCTGTTACGCTATAGGTGCCGGCTCCAAGGCCGGGCCAGCAGAGGGTATCACCGGTGCCGGTAAGCGGAGCAAGGAATGCGGTTCCGTCTTTCAGTAACTGATACAAGATGTTTTCCTGGCTTCCGTTAAGGCAGATGCTAAGGCCGGGACTGCCGGAGCAAAACCCGCCGCCTCCGCTCAGGTCAAAGACCATGGGTGGCGAGGCCGTAAGCACCTCAACATCGTCGATTGCCCAGTAGTTCAGCATGCCATGGTCTCCGTCAATAACAAAAGCAATGTAAGTGATTGTACCCGGATCCTGCACCAGTGTGATGCTTTCCTCGATGGGGCCGGTTACCAGGCCGGTATCTGTGGCAAATTCCCAGCCACAGTCATTCCAGTTCACCAGGTCACTGCTACACTGGAGTTTTAGGGTGACTCCGGGCCCCGAGGCACTGAAGGTATGCCGGAAGTTCAGCGGAAAGCTTGCTAATCCATTGGCATTCAGCGGTGGAAGAACAAGACGGGTAATACCGGAACCCGCAGCCTGACCGAAGAAAATCTCATTTGTCGCCCCCCCGGCTAAGTTGAAATCTTCAATTATCCACGGATTGAACGGGAGCATCGTTTGTTGGGACCATCCTTCAGGAATGACGGGTTCATCGAATGATTCCTGATACGGGACTATGAGTGGCTGAAAGGGTGCAAATGACCAGATCTCGCAATCCCCGGCCACGCCCGCAGCATTATAGGGCGTTACCTGCCAGTAACAGATCTGGCCGGATTGCAGGCCAGTCAGAGTATAATTGGTCAGGTTTCCTGCATCATAGTATAACAGGATGTTCGAAGGAGGCATGTCAGTACCGATGCTCAGGTAGTAGCCCTCTGCAAATTCGGCGGCATCCCATTGTAATTCAATGTCCTGAAGAGCAGGGAAACTGTTTGCCGGAGGTTTGATCAGGTTGCTGCATGCAGGCAAAGGAGTGGATACAGTAAGGGATATCTCATCGATGCTCCAGAAATAATAACTGCTGTGATCACCGCTCATCAGGAAAGACAGGTACAGAAATGCTTCGAGGTTCTGGGATATCACTATATCAGCCGTTTCAGGACCAATATCACCTGTTCCCGAAATGAACTCCCAACCTGCATCCTGCCAGGTGATCATATCAGAACTGGTTTGGATTTTGCAGTTCAGTCCGGCCAGTGCATCAGCGAAGTAGTGCCTGAAGGACAGGAATACCTGGGAATAACCGGCTGTTTGAATTGGTGGCATCAGAAGGCGGGTTTCTCCGCTTCCGGCAGTCCAGGTACTGATGAGTTCGGAGGGTTGTCCTCCTGAATAATTGGAACCGAAGACGCTCCAAACGGGAAATTCAGTAAAGGAATACTGGGTCCACCCGGCAGGGAAAGCTTCAATATCGAAATTCTCCGTATAAGGTAATGAACAGGGATCCAGACAGTTAAAGGTGTTGATGTCACAAGTGGGATTTACCAGGCTTCCGTTGACAGGACTGATACTCCAATAATAGGTAGTGGAGGGTTGAAGGCCGGTAAGCAGGAACTGGTTCACATAACCCACTTCAAGCTGATCCACCAGGTTGGTAGGGGGGAAGTCGGTCCCTGCCGAGACCCTGTAAGCGGTGGCATCCGATGTGAAATCCCATTGCAGGCTGACTGAAAGCGGCTGGTTGATGGCCCCGTTCTCCGGACTGACCAAAAGCGGGCATTCCGCAAAAGCGGGTACACCCGTAAGAACAACATCATCCACATACCATGCATTGTATGCAGAAATATCTCCTTCGATCAGGAAACCAAGATAGAAGGAAGCGGTGGGAAAATTGACAAGGTTGAACGTCAAGGTTTCGGGGCCGAGATTTCCTGATCCGGAGACGAAACCACCTGGCTCAGTATCCCAAACGAATCCATCCGGGCTTGTTTGTATCTGGAAAGTGCAACCCTGGGCAACATCACCGAAGAAATGACTGATGGTTAAAACCAAGTCAGTAAATGACGAAGCATCAACCGGCGGGGCAACCAGGCGGCTGTACCCCCAGCCGGTTCCGTTGCCGGCATGCATTTCATTGGGTGAACCACCTGCATTTGCCGTGAAAGAAATATCCCACAGGTTGCTGATATCACCGCTGGTTTCTTCATACCAGTCTGCCGGGATTATCACATCGTCGAAGTGTTCTTCAAAAAGCACAGTTTGTGTCAAAGCTTTCAGCGGCAATAAGGTTGTGAAAAACAGGATAAAAAGTATCCCGGGAATCTCACCCTGACGGAGTGATAAATTCTGAAAAAATAACTTTATATTCATGATTATCAATGATTTAATAAGCGTGAAATAACAGGTCTACCCTTGCATCATAGTAAGAATCATTCGGCAATATCTTTCAGATCAATCAACAGTTCTCCCAAATCCAGCATGGCATTGATCAACGAAATGCGGGTGAAATGTTTCAGTTCGTCCCGGTGAATGACAACTTCGGTGAGGATGCCCTGTTCAAGCAGCATGCGCCTGCGACATCCTTTCAGCAGGCAATGCAGCGGGGTGAACCAGGTTTTGCCGTCGAACAGGGCCAGGTTTGAGAAAGTGGTATCGGTAAGACAGCCATCCCTTGTGATGATGAATTCATCGTATCCGGGATGATCCCTGAACAGGGATTCAAATTGCCTGCGGTCGGCATACTTGAGCTCATACCGGATGTGTGCGGTTTCCACCAGTTTAACTTTCGTGATCAGTTTTTTCCGGTAAGGTGTAAAACTGACCTTCCTGATCTCAGTATCGTAGTCTATCCTGCATTTCCAGATTTCCCGGTCGATCTGGTCCGGTATTTTAATGATTTCAGGATCAATGTGTTCCCTGATATTCCAAAGCGTTTCACGGGATGCTTCCATCCTGTCGAGGTGCGCCCTGAGATTCAGGGCCTGCCTGTTTTCGATCCGGATGCTTTCAAACAAAAGGCACATACACTTTGGCGATCAGTTCTTCATATTCTTCCTGCATCCTGCTCATGGCAGTAATGCCCCCGCCGCTGCGGTAAAAGAGGCCGTTTTCCGTTTTTTCGATAAACCTGATCATGACGGCGCTTTCCATGCACCGCCCGTCGAAAACACCGAACACCCCGGTGTAAAAGCCGCGCTCGTCCATTTCGGCTTCCCGGATGATTTCCACGGTTTTCCTTTTCGGTGCCCCGCTGACCGAGCCGGCCGGCAGAAGGGCTGTCACGATGTCGCCGATCCTGGCGGCATACCCGGCTTCCAGGTCTCCGCTGATTTCCGAACTCACCTGCAAGAGCGCACCACGGCTGGTTTCAATGCGTTCCACATAGCGGAAACGCTCCACCCTGACATTGGTGGCCACCATGGACAGGTCGTTACGGATAAGGTCTACGATGGTGTAATGCTCTGCTTTTTCCTTTTCATCCGCAAGGATCATCTCCCCGGCATGCTCCAGCCTGGCATCTATGGTACCTTTCATCGGGTTGGAACTGATCTTTCCGTCACGGATCCGGACAAATGTTTCCGGGGAGAACACTACAAAGCAGTCCTCCACCAGCAGGCGGTGCCTGGCTTCTGCCCTGCGGAAAATGGCTGCCAGGCTGAGACTGGTTTCTATCCTTGTCGGGAAAGTCAGGTTCAGCAAATAGGTGTTGCCATATTCCAGGTGGTGCATGACGGTTTCAAAGGCAGACCGGTACTGTTCGACAGGAATTGGGAAAGCCTGAAAATCAAAAGCAACGCTCAAAGGGTGGGAAGGCGGAGCATTGGTAAACTGTCCGGCTTCATACCAGATACCGCTTGACGCTGCCTGGCGGCATGGGGTGATGATGGCCTCTGTGCAATTAAAATTAATGGCGAAAAAGAAAGGCTCCTTCTTCCTGCCGAGGGCATTCATCTTTGCGGCTATTTCAGTAATTTTGACCGGCATTGTTTGTTATTTATACCGTACACCGTGATTACACAATTTTTCGCAAAGCTGTTCCGTGCCGGTATAAATACGGGCAATGCATGAGCCGGGATTTCGTCATCTTCAGGCAGTTTAATATTCATTCCGGGCGGACTGTTTTTCCGGTTAACTGAGAATCACCATACAAAGTAAAAGCATTCTGTGGCATGCGATTGTTATTGCTCGATAATTATGATTCTTTCACTTATAATCTGATGGAATTGCTGCGTTCCCTTCACGTGCAGCAATGTGATGTGGTTGCGCATGACCGTTTCGATCCTGCCGGTCTGGGGGACTATTCAAAGGTACTGATTTCGCCAGGACCGGGATTGCCTCCGGAGGCCGGAATAAGCTGTGAACTGATCCGCCGTTTGCAACCTGATCAGAGCCTTCTTGGGATATGTCTCGGACACCAGGCCATCGCGACGGTATTCGGAGCCCGCCTTTACAGGATGGCGCGTGTTTATCACGGAAAAACCGCGGAAGTTCGTGTGGTGGACAGGGGAGAAACGCTCTTCCGGGAGCTGCCTCCGGTTTTTCCGGCCGGACTTTACCACAGCTGGGCTGTTGACCCCGCTACGCTGCCTTCATGCATGATCCCGACCGCCGTTTCAGGAGATGGCGTGATCATGGGATTACGGCACGGCAGCCGGGATATCCATGGCCTGCAGTTCCATCCTGAATCGGTGATGACTCCGGCCGGAAGGCAAATCCTGCAGAACTGGATTTCATTCTGAAGAAAATCAGGTCAACAAAGTTTTCCGGGCAACCATTGCGGCAAATGTTGTCATTGTGGTGAACAGGAAAATCTGACCTGTTTTTACGTACATGAAGAAACCCAAGCAAACATTGCCGGCAGGCGGTTCCAGACCGGGCGTATTAAATATCAGGATTTCATGGATTTATGCAGCGATCTTTCAAATTCTGTTTACGGCCCTGCTATGGGTGGGATTGGTTTCCTTCAGCAGGCATGACGCACCGCAAATAGAGCAACAAACTGAAAATGAGACAGAAGAAAGCCTGGTTCTGATCAGGGGCAACAGTCCAGGCCTGTCTCATCCTTTGAGGCTTACCGATCCTTTCCGAGAGTCACCCGGATTGCTGTCGTTGCGGGATCACCTTGACATTGTCCTCAATCAGCACAATGCACAGGGCGGTATCATCAAAGCTTCGGTGTATTTCCGCTCCCTATCGGATGGCAGGTGGTTTTCCATCAACGGCGACGCGGGCTACATCCCTGGCAGCATCCTGAAAGTACCGGTGATGATGACTTTCCTGAAGATGGAAGAAGAGAGGCCGGGGATTCTGGGAAGAAAGGTCACATTCGACCGTCCCATCGCCAATCCGAAATCGGAGACTTACCGTGAGAGTCCGCTGAAACTGGGAAACAGTTACACGATCAGGGAATTGATCGAAAACATGATCGTTCATTCAGATAACATCGCCACAACCCTTTTGCTGATGAATATGTTTGATTCCGACCGTTACCGGAATGTATATTCAGAGCTCGGCTTACCCGTACCCGCCCCATTTGACACCGATTTCAGGCTCACTGCCGCCCATGTTTCCCGATTTCTGAGAGTGTTGTACAATGCAAGCTTTCTCAATGAGAAATACTCTCATTATGCACTGGAACTGCTGACCAGGGCGACCTTCAGCGAAGGCATGAGCGGGGGTGTACCGGCCGGAACCAAAGTGGCACATAAATTCGGGGAAGCAGGAGACAATGTGCAATTGCAGTTTTCCGAGACAGGTATTTTTTATCACCCCCAAAAGCCCTACCTGTTAACGGTGATGACAGAGGGATCCGACAGCCGTCTGCAGGCCGCACTGATCAGGGAATTGTCGGCTTCGGTCTGGGAATATATGGGACATTAGGATGGTAAATAGGTGGCAATCCTTTTGCCTGACTTCGAACTTAATTCATACTTCACTTCAATTTTCTGCCATCAACTTTTTGCCTTCGGAAATTCATAGGTAAAGTGAATTTTTGAATAAAACAGATCATTGCCTCGGGGGTCTTCCTTGCAGAACGGATCCCTGATCCCGCTGACTTTTTTTTCACACCTAAGTCCCAAAGACCCGGCTTTTCCTTTGCGTCTTAGCGTCTTAGGTGTGATATACCGACACGGAATGGGTTTGCGAAAAATCACGGGTAAAACCCTCCGACTGCGTCGGGATTGTTCGACTTTCAAATTTCATTGCACGATGTTTATGAAATTTGAGTCTCACAAAAATACTTCAGAACAGTGTACGGCATTACTCATTCTACCCAGCTTTTCATCGCAAACCTGGCAAGAATGAGTATAAAACATACTTCACCGGTATGACCAGACAGATTCCACAAGTTCAGAAGATCATACATTCTTAAGCGACCCTGGAAACTATTGGAAGGCAGAAAGCAAAAAATTGAAGTTTAAAGTGAATTCTGAAGGATGTCTCGTAAAGGATATATTATTTTTGACAATATTTTAATGTAACTGTTGCCCAAACATGAGGAAGCCAATTGAAATCAAAGTTATCCTTTTTTTAGCGCTGTGTCAAATCTTTGTACAGGCAGAAGTCTTATGCGGACAGTGGAACAGTGATCCTGCCTGTTACCGGTACCAGACCGGTGATACCGTCAGAACCTGGATAGACACCAGTTATTATTGCGTTTGCAATGCTCCCGCCTCCCTGGTGTATGTGCCGGTAAGGGTCAGCGGGTTTGACAGTATCAACACAATATCTCTGTCTATGCTGGTTAAAGCTTCTGCTTTAAGCTATTATGGATTACAATATGTCCATCCTGCCATAACTCTCCCGATATGTGGTTTTGTATTATCCTCCGGGTATGCGCTCTTCAGGTTTGCTGGTTACAATTATGATGAGTTTTTCGATATTTCAGATGATGATACCTTAATCGTGATCAAGTTTCTTCCGCTATGCGATACCACCAGACTGATCTGGGAAACCTGGGTGCCAGGTGCATGTCAGTATTCATATGATCTGGATATCAGACCGGCCATTTTTATTGATGGCAATGTACTGGAAGGCCAGGGAACCATTGAAGGGACACTGCAATATGATAATATCCTTCAGACTCCGGTCAGTGGTGCACGGATTATTCTTACCCAAAATGGCATGGCAATGGATTCAGTAATTTCGGAACCTTCCGGTTTTTTTCATTTCAGTCATGTTCCGGCCGGAAATTATACTATTACCGGTACAGCCGGCCTGCCCTGGGGGGGAGGAAATGCCACGGATGCCCTGATCGTGCTGAAGCATTTTACCGGGATGGATACCCTCACCGGAATCAGGCTGATGGCTGCGGATGTGAACAACAGCGGAAGCATCAATTCAGTGGATGCACTGATGATCGTGCAGCGCTTTGTGGGGGTGATCAGCAGTTTCCCGGCAGGTGACTGGGTCTTTACTGAGGAAACCCTGACAGTGACGCCATGCTCCCTGAACATCATTCCCTTAACCACACTTTGCACGGGTGACCTAAACGCTTCCCATTCTCCCTGAAACCAAATCTCACCCCGTCACTCCGTAACCTCGTAACCTCGTAACTTCGTAACTCCTTAACTCCGTAACTCCATCACCTCACCACCACCAGCTTCACCCTGTAGAAGTCCGCATTGTTTTCCTGCTGAACTTCCACGGTACAGGTATAACAACCTTCAGCCAGTTCCGATCCTTGCAGTGTCATCCGGTGCAGGCCGGCGCAGGGCAGTTGGTGTTTCCATTCGCGGATCTGCTGGCCGGTGCTGTTGAACAGTTTCAGCAGCACAAAGCCGGGACCGGCCGAGTACAGGTTCAGTTCCGTGTTATTGCTGAAAGGATTGGGCATCACGCTGATATTTCCGTCAACACTGTGATCAAAGCCGGTAAGTTTGGGATAGTGCAGGCGGCAGTTGGCGAGGGCCTGTCCATCATGGTCACCTACCTCACTTTCTGATAATGCACTGAAAGTTACTTCTTCAGCTAAGCCGTTTACCTTGGTTTTCACCACGATCAGGCTTTCTCCCGGTTCAAAGACGAAGTTCCTTTCGCTGTACCAGGCGATCCGCAGTTTTCCATCCACATCACTGTAAACCAGGTTTACGGGGTATTTCCCTTCTGTAACACCGGTAATTTCCAGCAGGTCTTCAGGGTAATCCATTACCAGGGAGAGGGCGCCTGCTTCGAGGCGTCCGGGAGTGGTGAAGGGGATGTTGGCAATATTGCCGGGCAGCACCGGCAGTTCTCCTTCGGCGGTCAGCAACAACAAGGCCGGTGTTTTGTAGGGTGGCAGGTAGGTACGGTTGGCATCACCGTAACACAGGCCAAGCAGGTTTTGGGTGGTTGGGGTTCCGTCAACAACCGTGATGACGGGTTGCTGGAATACCCAGTCGCCCACCGGGAATGACAGGATCAGCCCGGTGAACCGCCTGGCGATCATCAGGGCATCAATGGAGTTGATGGCCGGGATCATGTCCACATTGGCCGCAAGCAGTGCGAGTCCGGTCAGGGTGGTCATGCCGGTGAAATGCTTGAGAACTACGAGGGCATCCGATGCATTCACTCCTCCCCAGGGTGTTGAAGAGGTGCAATGGATATCGTATATTCCCGGAGCTACTCCCGTAAACTCATAATAACCGCCGCTGCCGCTGGTGGTGGTATAGACCGGGAAGCCGGATTGCAGGAGGGAGACCGTCACGCCCGACATCGTGGTAAAGCCGGCATTATCATAACTGACAGTACCGTTCACTGTGCCTGATCCGGCAGGCAACACAGTAACCGTCACCTCATCCGAGTCATAGCAGCCGTATGTATCCACGACTGTCAAGGTATAGATAGTGGTGACTGCCGGAGTTGCCACCGGATTGGCGATAAGCGGGTCGCTGAGGCTTGCGGCAGGACTCCATGCATAGGCATATGGCGGATTTCCGCCTGTGGCTGTACCGTTCAGCGTTGTGGAATTACCCAGAATAATGACAGCATCTGTTCCTGCATTTGCTGTGGGCAATGGATTCACGGTAATGGTAAAGGTGCAGCTTGCCGTACATCCATTGAAATCAGTGATGGTATAAGTCAGTTCGTGTGAACCGGCACCTGCTGAGGCAGGATCGAACATATTACCGCTAACACCCGGACCACTGAAAGTACCACCATCCGGAATCCCCCCGCTCAGGAGCAGGGCAGGAGCATTGATACAGATCAGTATGTCGGACGGACAAAGGACAACAGGCTGGGAGACTGTAATAGTGAAATCACATTCGTTCCCGCATCCGTTAATATCTGCGTAATAGTAACTGATGATATGTGCCCCCGGGCCGGCTGTGGCAGGATTAAAGATGTTATTGATGACGCCTGTCCCGCTATAGCTGCCACCTGCTGGTAATGCACCGCTGAGCGGCAGGGCAGGAGCATCGAAACAAATGGTGATGTCGGGCGGGCAACTGATCGTGGGAAGCGGATACACCGTGATGTTGAAACTGCAGAAATTGCTGCATCCGTTGGCATCTGTGTATGTATATGTGATCAGGTGGGTTCCCTGACCGGCAATGAGTGGATTGAAATCATACATTCCCTGGGAAGGATTAAAGGGGATTACGCCATTACCGGTGAACACACAGCCCGCATTATTGGAAGGTGGCCAGACATCAAGGTTCTCAAGGTAAAAAACACCTGAGTTGATACACACACCGGTATCGTTGGGACATGCAACCATTGGCAGCTCCAGAACGGTGATGGTGAATTCACAGCCACTCATGCATCCGTTGAGGTCAATGTAATTGTAGATGATGTTAAAATCACCTGCTCCGGCTACGGCAGGGTAGAAAATGCTATTTACAACGCCTGTCCCGCTATAGCTGCCGCCTTCGGGTAAACCACCCGTTAGGGGAAAGGCAGGGGCATCGATGCAGATACTGATGTCGGGCGGGCAACTGACCGTGGGAAGCGGATACACCGTGATGTTGAAACTGCAGGTATTGCTGAATCCGAAACCGTCAGTGTAGGTGTAAGTGATCATATGTGTACCGTCACCTGCTGCCACAGGATCAAACATGTCACCGAGGACGCCCGTTCCGGTGTAAGTTCCTCCAGCCGGGCTCCCGCCTGTCAGGATAAATGCTGGTTCACTCAGGCAGACAAACAGGTCGGGAGGACAGGTGACACCAGGCAGGTCGTTGACAGTGATGGTAAACGTACAGATGTTGGTGCATCCGTTGCCATCGGTATAGGTATAAGTAATGGTGTGCACGCCTGTACCGGCAGTTGCAGGGTAAAAAGTATTGTCACTCACGCCGCTTCCGCTGTAAACCCCTCCGGCAGGATTTCCGCCGGTGAGGGTAAATGATGGATCATTGATGGCAACGATCATATCCGGAGGACAGGTGACTGCCGGCAGGTCAAATACGGTGATGTTGAATGTGCAGGAGTTGCTGCATCCGCTGACATCAGTATAAGTGTATGTAATAGTGAAGTTTCCGGGACCAGTTGCAAGCGGGTCGAAATCGTACCAGCCATTGGCCGGATTAGCGGGAGTAACCCCCGGACCGGAGAAGACACTGCTGCTGCTGCTGGAAGGAGGAGAGACGGCGAGGTTTTCCAGGTAATAGACTCCGTTGTCAAGGCAGAGGCTGAAGTCGGGCGGGCAGGTGACAACCGGGAGCGGCAGGACAGTGATATTGAAGGAGCAGCCTTCCGAGCATCCGTTCCCGTCGGTATAAACATAGGTGATCAGGTGGGTGCCGGTTCCTGCCAGGGTGGGATCAAAAATATTGCCGATGACGCCTGGACCGCTGTAGGTGCCTCCTGCTGGAATACCTCCGCTCAACAGCAGTGCAGGGGAATTGAGACACATGCTGATATCGGGCGGACATAAGACTTCCGGCAAAGGATAAACCGAAATAAAGAAAGTGCAGAAGTTGCTGCATCCATTGACATCGGTATAAGTGTATGTGATCTGGTGGGTACCTGGTCCTGCAGTCAGTGGATTGAAATCATACATTCCCTGGGAAGGATCAAAGGCTGTAACGCCATTACCGCTGAAAACGCTGTTTGCATCCATGGAAGGCGGCCAGACATCCAGGGTTTCAAGGTAGATGAAACCCCCGTTAATACACAATCCGGTATCAGCCGGACAAGTGACCACGGGCAGGTCGAACACGGTGATGTCAAAGTTGCAGGATTTGCTGCATCCGTTGATGTCAGTGTAAGTGTATGTAATTGTGAAGGTTCCGGGACCCGTTGCAAGCGGATCGAAGTTATACCAGCCATTGCCCGGGTTGTAAGGAGTGACGCCCGGGCCGGTGAAAACACTGTTGATGCTGTTGGAAGGAGGTGAGACGGCAAGATTCTCAAGGAAGACCACCCCGTTATCCAGGCAGATGCTTTGGTCTGGCGGGCAGGTCACTGTGGGGAGCGGCAGGACGGTGATGAAGAAGGTACAGCTTCCCGTGCATCCGTTGCCGTCTGTATAGGTATAAGTGATCAGAAAGGTTCCGGGTCCCAATATGGCAGGATCAAACATATTGCCGTTCACACCGGGACCACTATAGGTACCGCCGGTGGGAATTCCTCCGCTGAGCAGCAGGGCAGGTGCATTGAGGCACATACTGATATCGGGGGGGGGGCAGCTGACAGACGGCAGGTCATTTACGGTGATGTTGAAAGTGCAGAAATTACTGCAGCCATTGGCATCGGTATAGGTGTACGTGATCAGGTGGGTTCCGGGACCGGCGGTGAGGGGATTGAAATCATACATTCCCTGGGCGGGAAGGAAGGGAGTAACACCGGTACCGCTGAACACACTGTTTGCATCCATTGAAGGTGGTGAGACAGAAAGGGATTCCAGGTAAATGACACCTGCATTGATGCAAATGGCAATATCGGGGGGACAACTGACTACCGGCAGGTCGTTCACGCTGATGTCAAAGGTGCAGGAGTTGGAGCAGCCGTTGATATCGGTATAGGTATATGTAATGGTGTGGGTACCGGGGCCTGCTGCAAGCGGATCGAAATCGTACCAGCCATTGGCCGGATTTGAAGGTGTGACCCCCGGACCGGTAAATACACTGTGGCTGCTGTTGGAAACAGGTATTACAGGGAGATTCTCCATATATATTACGCCATTATCGATGCACAGGCTGAAGTCAGGCGGACAGATCACCACAGGCGGATTGTAGACAGTAACGATGACGGAGGCAGTGGCGGTTGCACCCACATTGTCGGTAACGGTTACCGAGTAAGTGGTGGTAACGGGCGGAGTGGCGATTGGGTTTGAAATGGCCGGGTTCGAGAGGTCTGCTGCCGGGGCCCAGGCGAAATTATAGGGCGGTGTTCCGTTGGCGGGTATAGCGTTCAGCTGGGAGGAAGCACCCTCACAGATCTCACCGGGCACCGCAGTGGCCGTGACGCTGAGGGGTTCTATCCAGGTGAGGCGGTTGTAGGGGTCGTTGTCAAAGGATTCTCCTGCAAATGACCCGGTATAATTAATGAATGTTACCTCTCCTTCATCCACATTTTTTGTGACATTGCTGATTCCTCCCCATGTATTAGCAGGGAATACGGCACCGTCTATATTCAATACCTGACTGTTGTCAATCGTAAGCAGGGTGCCGCCTGCCATACCATCCGTAAAAGTGCAGAAGAGAAAGGGATGGGCTGGATTAACAGTGGCGCCGGGGTAAATGTTAATCCCTGCCAGTGAGAGGTTTCTGAAGTTTGTCCATTCCGATGAAATGGTGCTTCCGTTGAAAACATTGAAGTGGAAGTGTGAGGCTGCGTCTGCTGCCCTAACCGTGTTTAAACTTCCCGGGTCGCCATCAAGGATGAATAATCCTCCTCCGTTGACATTCAGAGAATCACCGTCGGTCATGACAAGCTCAGCATTATTAAACATTTGCAGGTATCCTCCGTCGAAAATCCTGAGGTTTCCGCCAACATTGACCAGGTCGTTATGAAAGGTGATTGCACCGTCATATATGTCCAGGTTTCCGTTGATCTGCAGTCCGGATGTTGGGATAGTTACATGCGTAGCTGTGTTCTTGTTGATCCAGACATGATGGAGATTACTTCCTGCGCCGTGACTGATCTGGGCTGTAGCCGCTCCATAGAGCTCTGTGGTTCCGCCGGCAGGATTGAAGTCTGTCCGGATACCCGTAAAACTGCCGTTAACACGAATCTTCCCCGCGGTAATGATTTCATTGAGCCCATAAGCGGAGGAATGCAGGTACACCCCGTTATCCTTGAAATCAAGAACCCCACCGTACATCCTGATCTCCGCATCGGCAGCAAAAGGCCAGTAGCTATCTCCATTGCCGCCGTACACATGCATTTCACCACCCGACAGCACGATCCTACCGTTCAGATCGGTATACTGGGCCGGATCCTGGTGGACTTCCAGCAAGCCTCCCAGGGAACTGATATAATATTTTCCATATAATCCATTGTCTGCCAGGTCATCAGCAATGAAGGTGCCACCATTGACCTGAAGTTCCCCGTTTGTCCAGTCGTATGTAGCACACTGGACAGTAGATCCCGTGTAAATGATCAGATCACCAAAGCCCTTATCGATCTCAAGTATATTGAAGTTCGTCTCTCCGTTACAAGACTGGTGATTGGTTCCGGAATTGAATACTACTTTTCCGGTCATGGCCGAAAAACCTCCGACTCCAGCCGTATTATTCCAGTTACCCTGCAGGGAAATGGTCTTGTCAGTTCCTCTTAAGTTATTTGAAGTCAGATTTATATTACCATTGACGAGGATGTTGGATTCGAGTTGCATTGTACCGTCAATAGTCAGGTGGTGGAAATAATTGCCATTTGTACAATAGAAGGTTTTATAAGCTGTCACGTAATCCTGGCCAAACCACACGGTTCCGCCTGAGGGCTGGAAGGTTCCCGCTGCGTTCGCCTGGAAAGCGCCAATGATTTTAAAAGTGCCCCCGCTGATCTGGTCATCAAAACTGCTTAAAATATGCACATGGTCATTTCTGATCTCCAGCAGACCGGACGTGAGCTCGAGCCGGCCCCCGTATTGTCTGAAGGCAAATTCGGCAGGAGGGGGATCACTGGTCATGCTTCCGCCGGAGATGATCAGGTTACCGGTGGAAGGCAGTGTGACGTGGCCCTTTGACAGAACAGTCCCTTGGTTTACAGCCAGCTTCCCGGTTAAATCAAGGGTGTTATGGTCATTCCTGAGATAGCCCGAAGTCAGGATAAATTCACCTCCTGACTGAATGTCCAGTTCACCGCTGACGATCATCTTCCTGGACTGGGTGTGGAAAGTATTGGAGGGCAGTACTTCCATGGTCCCGGCCACTCTGAGGGTGTCAGTGGAAGACCCGTGGATATAAACGTCATTGGCTGCTCCTGCCGCCTTATCAATAACCATGCTGCCAAAAGCGGCATCCGCATCATTGCAGAGGATCATGGCAGTCTGGTCAGAATTGAAGATCACCTGGTTTGCCGGATTCAGTTGTGCAAGGGTGCCGTTCTCGAAGGTCCAGTCGTCACCCACAAAGATCTTCCCGTTGGTAACATCATCGGTTGAGCCCGGATGCCAGATCACGTCCTGGCCGACAAACAGGCTGTCCTCAGCATAAATCATGCTCAGTTCTCCGCTAATATCGAGGTTGTTGTCAACCTGGACGCGGGTACCGGCGACCATGAAGGTACCGTTCAGGATATTGAGGTTTTTGCACTGTAGAAAGCGGGTAACGATGTCAGGTCTTACCCAAGGGGCTGCCGAGGAAATTTCAATGTTGTTAAAAGTGTTCAGTTCTTTGATGATCTGTATGGCTATTGTTGGCGCTGCGTCAAAGATGACCGTGGTGCCGGTTCCACAGGTGAATCCTGTGTAACTGAACATACCACCGGATGAAGGATTGCTGTCCAACCACATGCCTCCGCAATGGATAGTAACAGGACCTGTTGCATCAGTAAGGAGTCCCCCGCCTAAATGAATAGTAATGTGATAATCGACATCAAGATCGGCATTGGTGTTTAACAAAAACGTGCCGTCATTTATGGTAAGATTATTAAGAACCTGAATGTTACGCTCAGTTTCAATTATAGCAAAGTATGGGTAGGGCATATCGATAACAAGCACGTTAAATATTTCATCACTCAATATTTGTTGGTCTCCTCCGTTAAAGATGACCGTGGATGATGCTTCCAGGAAGGAAGCATCTCCCGGGATATTGTTCCAGTTTCCTCCAACGATCAGGGTATCAGACGGATCGAAGGTGCCTGAACTGATAATGAAGTCGCCGCGAAGCACCGTTTTTGAGCTTGCAACTACAGTGTTTAACAGAGGAACTTCTGTCAGGTTTTGAATCGGAAGGGGATGTTTGTCCTCCGCTTTCAGTTCATTCAGAAAAGGATTCTCGCCATCAGCAGGAGCCGGGTAGACGGTTTCCTTATTGATATTCAGATTGTTGAACATGCTTCCTTCAACCTGGTAAATGACCCCGTTGTCCGGACCGTACATCATGAATGTCCCACCGTCGGGAATCCAGTCTGGGCGATACGAATACAAATACCCGGCTGTCCTGATGGTTCCTCCGGTAATACCTTCGGTAAGGGAATAGGATGTATTATGAATAAGGATTCCCTGGTCTTTGAAATCAAGCACGCCATCCGACATATAAATGGCGGCATTCGCGGCATAGGGCCAGTAACTCATGGTGGTGCCGCCATGCACATTAAAGGTACCTCCAAAAATATAGAGGAGGCCATTCAGGTCAACATAACCGTTGGTATTGGTCAGGTCTATCTGGCCACCATTGTAAAGCCAGAAAGCACCGGATATACCATTGTCGAACAGGTCGTTGGCCGTAAACTGCCCGCTCTGTACAGTAACGCCCCCAGCCACCCAGTCGTAGGAGGCACAGGTGACGGTGCCTCCGTTAACCCTGAAGGTGCTGAACTCTGGTTTGTCAACTGCCAGAAAGTTAAATGTTTCTGTGCCGCATATCTGGTCGTAATTGCCGCCATCGAAATAAACCACCGAAGTGCTTTCGTCGAATCCGGCCGGACCGACATTGTTGGTCCAGTTTCCGCCTACATGGATATTATAGGTCATCGTTGGCGATGGTCCGTTAGTACAACTTAATACTCCGGAGGCAATCTGCAGGTTTTTGTTTAAAACAAGGTTGTTGGAAGTGATATAACAGGTGCCGGAGGATTTCTGAATTCTCAGGTTATAGAGTCTGGTATTTCCGTCCATGTCATTCAGGTATTGGGTTCCTGTTCCGTCCATCACGAGTGTGCCACCGCTGAACTGTATATCATAGGCAGTATTGTTATTCACCCTGAAATTGCCCCCACAATAGATATTTCCACCTTCCACCTGGGCCTGGCTACCATCCCAGAACCAGATACCTCCTGCAATGTCGAGGTTTTCATCACCCAGTACCAGTTTACCCCCCGATTCAACCTCGAATGCGCTCGGCCCGGTACCTGTCACACTAAGTGTCCACGTACCATCTATCCAGAAAACGCCTTCCCGTACCGCGAAGTTGGTATTCACCGTCATACTCTGCCACATAAACAGTTTGGCGGAAGGGTTGAGTTTATCCACACGTACATAAGCATAGGTATCGTCCATATTATCATCATCCCAGTAAGTATCGGTGTTTCCGGCAAAATACAGGTAAGATGTTCCGTTTTGTGTGAAAGTGCCTTCATCAGAGTTAAAATCGCCATAAACATAAAAATAACTGCTTGGATTCTGGGTAAGTGTAGCAAGATTCCCAATGGTCAGGTCTCTGCACATGGCGGAAACACCGTCCGGGATTACCGGGGCATATGGTGTCCCTGCCAGGATGTTGACATCAATGGTTTCATCGGGTACGATGCCGGCTCCCCAGTTGGCCGCTGTGCTCCAGTTGTTTGAAACTGTTCCCAGCCATTGGCCGAGTACTCCGACATTGATGTTGATATTTGCTGCATTGGCATTGTTTGCAAAAACGCACAGACCGTAATAATCAGATGTAGTGATGGTAGCGGTAAAGCTTTCACCGATCCCGTTTCCGTTGGCATCGGCAATGGCCATGGCGCCGTTTCGGCTGGCATAATACGCAGTTCCGTTGGAGCCGAACAGGGCGAAACCAAGGTTGGCCGTTCCTGAATTAAAGGAAAGCAGGAAGTCGTAAGTACCCGGGCTCAGGTAGATATCCCACATCTCGATCACGTCTCCCGCAGGCCAGTCAATATTGGTATTTGCTCCAAAAATCAGGCTTTCACTGAAACTTTCATACTCAATTGTTGCCGATCCGGTCCCGGACCAGCGGTCTGCTTTAATACCCCTGGCTTGTTTCGGAGCATGGTTGTTATCCATGACGACGAAATCAACAGGTGTTGTACTTCCGTATGTTGATGATGCAATGGTCGGCGGATTAAATCCATCGTCTGAATACATATGTACGTCCCAGTCTTCACCACTCGTGTTGGGTCTGATTCCGACAGCACACCAGTATGAATACTGGTTGTCAAACAGAAACCAGTCCGGATCGGTGCCCGCAGTCTGAACCGCATCAGATAAAAGGGTGGTGGTTATACTGGTGCATTTGGTGGAAGAAAGCAGGGAATACAGGTAACCACCTGAATTAAAGCAGGATTGGATCCTTGTTTTTTGATTCGGGGTGAAATTGGCGTAGTCCTGGTCGTCACTATAATCCATGAAGTTCATATACATGATGCCGGGAGTGGTGGGGCTGCAGGCATCGGTCAATAATCCCGTGTGGTGTCCCAGGGTCTTGGTGGCCTGGTTAGGGGTGTCACCACACTGGTCGGATCCCGTACAAAGAGGTTCATCCCCCCAGATATGCAGCAGGGTGAAGCAATGTCCCAGCTCATGGGTGGCGGTGCCGCCAAGGTTGTAAGGCGCAATGGCCCCGGTTACACCAAAGGCAGTGGTTCTTACAACGAGCCCGAATGTGCTGTTGATCCCCGACCAGGGAAACTGGGCATAACCCAGGTAATCCGTGAGGTTACACACCCAGATGTTCATATACTGGGTCACATCCCAGGCATCCAGCCCCCCGCTGCTGTAATGTTTCATGTCGTCGTTCGAGGTAAAACCTGCAACCGAAGTCTGCCTGCGTTCTATGCCATTGGTGGGTGTGCCGTCGGGCCGCTGCCTGGCCAGGCAGAACTGGATGTCGGTATTTACTCTTAAACTGGTCGAAAACTCCCACATCGGATGCGTATTCTGGCCGGCATAATCGGTGTTCATGATGTCTATCTGTTCCTGAACAACCGCATCGGACCGGTTCTGTGCTTCCGTGTTGTACAGGATATGAACTACCACCGGAATGGTTACGGAAACATCCGGACAGCCATTGGGGTGATCAGCGATCCACTGGGCCAGTTTTTGTTCGAATTCAATCCGGCGCTGTTCGATGGAAGGATCGGCAGCTACCTGGGCAGCATAATGGGCCATGGTGCCGCAGCGGATCCCTTCGTCAACGGGATTGTTCACCGGTGCCTGGGCCCGGAGTCCGGCATTGAGGCCGGATAATACCAGCCATGTCAGCATGATTAGTGTGATTGGGGTAAATTTTTTCATGGGGCTTGATGTTAGGGAATATTGTTAAAAAAATGTCAGTTATCGCTCAGCACTTCGGTAAATGCGTGAAGTATATTAAATAAAATATTGAAAATCAGTATTATGATATAATACCGAATTTATCAACCAAGATAATACAAAAACACCCCCTTGTCAAGAGGCAGCTGCAGTTTTTCTCGGGCGGTTCTTAAATGGGATGTGGAGGTTATAAAACAGAAGACTTATAATCGGTACCCGTATATCTTTCTCCAGTGAGGCCCTCGTACAGTAAATGCGTATCTTTATACCGACACGGAACAGGTTTGCGAAAAAGTTTGTCATAGCGGTGTACGGCATAACTCAGTCTAAACAGTTTTGCATTCGCAAACCTGCCAAGACTGAGTATACTTTGTTTCATCATGAATTCTGAAATTAAAAGCATTATTAACAATGCCGTATGTAATATTTCAATAAGCATTACCTGTAAACTAACGACCCAAAAAAATCCCGAAGGGATGACAGGATTATAGATATGACCATCAAATCCAAACCCCGAAGGGGTGATAAAGATCCTACAAGCCGGTATTATCTTACCCTAATGAATGATCAGCAGCTTCTTTGTCGCAATTTCCTTTTCGGAAGCGATCCGGAGCCAGTAAAATCCCGGCCTGAGACCCGCCAGGGGAAGTGTAATGTTGTTTCTGCCGGCCGTAAGTTGCGTGAAATTGTGATGCATCACCAAACTGCCGCAGGTGGCAACAATGTCGGTTTGAATCGCTGTTGCCTTTTGAAGTTCAAGCCCGATGATCAGGTAATCCTTTGCAGGCACCGGCGAGATGGAATGAATTACCCAGTCATTACCGCTTGCCGGCTCCGGGTGATCGTTTCCTGTTCCCGTATCGATATGAAGGTTCCAGGTTTCCCAGCTTTTCCGCTTGTCGGTTCCGTCATCCGCCATCACATACCAATATGTTGAATCATCTGCCATCCAGGCGGGTGTCATGACAATCGCGAAGGTATCAGCCAGGGGACCGATAACAGTGTCGTGTGAATTGTTATGAACGTGAAGGAAATATTGAACGGGATTTCCCGAATCCGGATCGTGTGATTCTTTCCAACGGAAGAGCACCGGATTTCCGCTGCAGATGGTTGTTTCTGCAGGTTCAATCAGGCGGAAAGGGGTGGGAGGCACATTCCCGGCCTGGTAAATAGTAATGAACTGGTCGGCGCTGACCTGTACAACTTTTTGCAGCATGCCGGACGGCCATTGGATGATAATGCTGTCAAGCAGGGTATCATTACCCAGACCCAGGTGAATGGAAAGGTCATCCTGGGCATGGGCACCCCTTCCCCCGTTGATCTCCCGGTACTGCACATAGCCGTTACTGTAAAAAGCCAGACGGCATCCGATACCGTTTGTATTATCGAAACTGCCAACCAGTCTCAGGTTCAGGTAATGCTGGTTATTGCCGCCATCATTCCTGATCAGAACCACTGAGTATGAGTGACCTGCGATCAGGACATCGGCATCCCCGTCGCGGTCGTAATCCGCCCAGCTCACGGCGAACCCGTCACTCGGACCATCAATGCCTGCTGAAACAGCTACATCGGTGAAGGTTCCGTTCCCGTTGTTCCTGTAAAGCCTGTTTGGGTTCACATGGTTGGTGGTGAACAGGTCAAGCAGGCCGTCGTTATTGTAATCCACCCAGGCACAGGTTCTGGCATCACCGGCATCCGCAACTCCTGCGGCAAGGGTAATGTCAGTGAAGTGACTGTTGCCTTCATTTTTAAAGAATACGTTGCGGTTAGAGGAAATGTTACCGATATATAAATCAAAAAAGCCATCATTATTATGGTCACCCCAGGCTTGTGCGGCACCATTGCGAAAATCGACGCTGCCGCTGGCATATGTAACATCCTGGAAGGTTTCCCCGGCAATGTTCCGGTACAAACGGTTGGTGTTCATCGTACTGCTCAGGGTGCAGTAGATGTCGCTGAATCCGTCGTTGTCGAAGTCGCAGGCGGCGGCAGTATTCCCCGACTGGCTGTTGAAGCCCGGGCTGTATGTATTGACGAACTGGTTGTTTCCGGCATTTCTTAAGAGCAGGGGCATGGTTCCGGTGTTTGCAAAGATGTCGGCCAGGCCGTCGCCGTTGTAATCCGTCCAGATGGCACGTGAGGCGTAACCCATGGCGATGCTGACCGGAACAAAGCCGTTTGCGGCATTGTTCCGGTATATTGTCGGGGGTTCCGAGGAATTGACCGAAGTGATCAGCAGATCGTCCCAGCCGTCTTTGTCGTAATCGCATACGGCCACAGCCCGTGGTGTTGTCTGGGAAAGTCCCGATACAGCGCTGACATCCGTGAAGGTACCGTCGGTGTTGTTCCTGTAAAAATAAGTCTGACTGGATGATCCTCCAAAAAAATCCGGCCAGCCGTCATTGTTATAATCTATCCATACCACCACGTCGCCAAGGCCGGCAGGTACAGTGATACCGGCTTGTTGAGTCACCTCGGTGAAGGTCTGGCTACTGAGCGAAAGGCATAGCATTGCAAGCAAGCCTGCCACGATGATTTTCAGGTGTTTTGTCATCTGGTCACAGGCTGTTAACGGATGATGATTTTCTCGCGCGTAAGGGTTTGTCCTGTCTTGATTTCTGCGAAATAAAGGCCGGCCTGCAGGTTTTTGGTGTCTATCGTGATTATCTGCCGGCCCGCTGTCAATCCTTTGACTGCAGGTTTAGCCAGAAGGCGTCCTGAAGCATCAACCAATGAAATACTTACCTGCTCAGCCTTGTTCAGGAATACCCGGATGAATACCTGGTCTCCGGCCGGATTGGGATACACCACACAAGCGGATGAAACCGGTTCATCTTCCTCGATAACCACGGCTTCATCCATCTGCAGAATCATCATTTCCAGTTCGTTGCCAACAAAGAGGCGGGCATTTCCGGCATCCAGGGTAAGATCATTCACCCTGCTGCCGTTGGTCAGATACCAACCCAGGGATACCGGAACAGCCGGGTTACTGACATCAAACTTTTCGATACGGCCGTCGTCGAGCCCCACATAGGCGGTCTGATTGTATACACTGACAGAAATAGCCCTGCCAACAGTATTAACCTGGCCGAGCGGTACAATGTTGTTCATGCTCACATCGAATACGGCAAGTCCCCCGTCATAATCCGCCACATATGCCGTTCCGTTGTCAACGAACACGTCGAAACTCGTGCCCGGGGTATTGAAGAACCCTGTCATATAAGGCATGGAAGGATTGGTAACACTATACATTCTAAATCCGTCAGCACCTTCTGCCGTGTAGATATAAGACGGATTATCGGTGGTTACGGCAAAACCGACCTGCAATTGTACACTGCCCAGCTGGGTCAGCGAGCCGGTACCCACATCAAATACCTTCAGGCCTGAACCTGAGATCGTATAAAGTTTACCATTGAAGTAACAGACATTGCTGTGGATCAGCTTACTGACACTCGACCCGGTGGAGGTGATCTGCATGATGAAGGGACTGGCCGGATCATCCAGGTTTACCAAAGCAACCGAATGGCCGTAATAGGGGAAGCTGTATTGGGCAAGTCCCACCATCGCCTGGTCCTGGTTGTCAGCGGTAATGGAAACACCGCCCTGGGGCAGTTCCAGGGTTGACACAAGCACCGGATTGGCCGGGTCGTTCACGTTCAGCACGCGGAGGATGCTTGTAGCCGACTCGGTATCCCAGTTGTTGTCCTGGATAACCAGGGCATAATTGAACTCCCCTTTGGTCATCAGTGCCACTGATTTGCTTTTACCCGGCAGGGATTCGATATCGCCAATCACTGATGGAGCAGTTACGTTCGAAAGGTCTGTTATATGCAGGGTAGTCCCGTCATATCCGGGCTGGCCGTTGTCGAGGATATACAGGATGTCATTCTTCAGGCAACCCAGGGAATACAGGTTGTTGGTGAAGGCAGTGGTGTTTGCGTAAAGAACAACCGGATTGGCGGGTGATGAAATATCGAGGATGCTCCAGGTCCCTGAGTTGTGATTCAATACCATTTTATTGTTTTCTATCACAATATCATAAATGGTGTGGCTTGTCGGAAGGGCAGTATACACCTGGATGGGGGAAAGCGGGTTGAAGATGTCGTAAATGTTCAGTTTCAGGGTGGAAACGACATACAGGTACTGTCCGTGAACAAGCATGTTTCCCCAGCATGCTCCTCCGCTTGACAGTGGGATGCTTTGAGCCAGAACCGGGACTGACGGCATGCTGATGTTGATCACACTCAGTGTCGACTGGTTCACATAAAACAGGGTTTGATTGTACAGGGCGATTCCGGCAAAGAGGATGTTACCCGGAGTGATGCTGATGTTTGTCAGGGCGTTCAGGTGTTCCGGATCGGGCAAAGTGTAAAACCTAACGCCATTGGCCTCGGCAACATAGGCATGATTTCCGTCGATAATCACCTGGTAGGGTTTAAATCCCAGAAATTCCACATTCACAACATCCGGGGATACCGGATTCGAGATGTCGATGATGGCAATGCCAAAGCCATTGCAAACATAGGCGTAATGACCGGAGATAAAGAAATGTGTTGCATTACCCGGAACCGGACATTCACCGGTTTTCACGGGCGATGCGGGAATGGTGACATCATAAATATAGAAACCGTAATAATCAGTGTAATACAACAGGTTACTGTCGGACACCGCGTGAGAGAACGGACCTGTGACAAACATGCCGTTCACCAGGTTATGCGACAGCGGTGTAAGATGGTCGTCGTTGGTGCCCCAGCTTTGGGCACTGACGGTTCCCGCTGTCATAAGGGTGATGATGAATGCAAACATCAGGCTTTTAGTGGAATTGATTTTCATGATTGTTCAGTTTTATGTTGGGTTAAAAAAAATTCCCGCTTCATCCGATTCCGGCCGGTTTACTGAATGCTTTCGTCATATATTGCCGGCATCGTTTTTCACACCAACAAAATTACATCCTGTCGGATTAATCCATCCTCCGGGTTATCCGGTAAACCATATCCGTAGTATTGGGTAATTTACGGTGAAAGCATTAAATCAGATGAAGCAAGCCGTTATAAATGAATAATTTTGTATCCTGATCGAAGATATACCGACACGGAACAGCTTTGCGAAAAATTGTGTAATCACGGTGTACGGCATAACTCAGTCTAAACAGTTTTGCATTCGCAAACCCGTTAAGACTGAGTATACACAAACGACCGGAAACAGCAAGCATATGAACCACCATTTGCGGAACACGGGAAAATGGATGATCTTCAGCATGGGGCTGATCAGCCTGCTTGTTTGTTCCAGTCCGGAAACCTGCGGGATGGGAACGTTAAAAGTGAAGAACACCCGGAACCTGCCTCCCCTGTTTCAAAACCAGCCCGTGGATACTGTGTTTGCCAAAATGCAGGGAATGGTTTACAGCAATCCTGAACGTACCAGGATGATTGCGCTTGATGTACTCGGTTTTGTCAGCGAACATGAGATGGACGACTGGAAGATCCGGATGCTGAACCTGATAGGTGTTACCTATGCCCTGCAATCGGATCTGATTACAGCCCAGAAATACTATCACGAGGCTCTGGCATTATCGATACAAACAAGCAACCTGTTGCGAAAGGGAGATACCTACAGCAACCTCGGCGCATTGAATTTTCTCATCCGCAATTATGTAGATGCGCTTGATAATCAGCTTGAAGCGATCCGCAGCTATGAGCTTGCCGGCAATCACGACAAAGTGGCCGGGAGCCATTGTAATATTGGTGTATTATATACTGAACTGAATAACCCTGAAAAGTCGCTGAAGCATTTCCGGCAGGCGTATGAAGGATTCACCAGAGTGGGGGATACCTACGGCCTGGCCACTGTGCATAACCATATGGGGATGGCATTTCTGAAGGCAGGCCTGAAGGACTCGGCCATGGTTCATGTGGACAAGGCCTTTGCCTTATCGGAAAAAGACCACAACCAGTATAACCTGTCATTTGCCCGGACACTGAAGGCAGACATTTTCAGAGAAATGAAACAGTATCCGGATGCCATCAGGTATTATGAAATGGGAAGATCTTCCTCGGAGATGCTGAATAACAGGAATCTCTTATGTATGGTTGAACTCGGGCTGTCGCAGTTGTATGAAGCGACCGGCGATATTCCAGCCGCAATGCGGGCTGCGAAAAAGACCATGTACCTGGCCGACAGCCTGAATGATTTCAAATACCTGCAGGAAGCCCTGGAGATGATCTCCGGTCTTTATTATCAAAGCGGGGATTACAAACGAAGTCTGGAATATTATAAAAAAGCCGGGGATATCAAGGTGAGACTGAGCGATCAGTCGAAAATCAACCAGATCTACAACCTTGAGATTACGCGTTTAAGTAAGGAAAAAGAGGTGCAGCACCTTGAGCTGGAAAGGAACCGCCTGCTGCTGGGAAAACGGAAGTCGGCCATTATCATCATCAGCCTGGTGTCTGTGATGGTGGTGGTTACGCTGGTACTGTTGTTCAGCCGGATAAGGCACAGGCAGAATGTGAAAATGAACGAAGCCTTGTTACGGCATGCGGAAGACCGGGCGAAAACAGCCATTGACGCGGAAATACAGGAACGAATGCACCTGGGAACGGAACTGCACGACGGGGTGGGGCCCATGCTGTCGCTTGCAAAACTCAACCTGACCGCACTTAAGGAAAAGCAAAGCCTTTCGGCCGAGAGAAAACAGACCATCCTGCAGAATACGATACAAACCATCAATGAAATCCTGAGGGAGATTAAAAATATTTCCCATAACATGGCGCCGCTTGTACTGATGGAGAGTGGCCTTGAAAAAGCCGTCAGAGAACTGGCAGCACGCCTGAACGAAACGGAGAAAGTTACGGTAAGCCTTGATGTTTCCGGTCTCAACGGCAGGCTCGACAGCTACCTTGAACACACTGTCTACAGAAGCATCCTGGAACTGGTGCACAATATTTTAGTTCATGCCCACGGCAGCGAAATCAACCTCCAGATCATCAGGAACCACGAAGATATTACCGTGATGGTTGAAGACAACGGATCGGGGTTCAGCCAGGAAGAAGCATATACCGGGCAGGGACTGGGACTGAAGAGTGTCAGGAGCAGGGTGGAGGCGTTGAACGGCAAAGTTTATATCGACAGTATGGCAGGAAGGGGGACGATTGTTACCCTGGTCATTCCCTGTTCAAATAATGCGGCATCATGGAAAAGCTGAAACTCTTCGTTGTCGACGACCATAAGTTATTCGTGGAAGGCATTGTCTCCCTGCTGTCAGACGAGCCTGAGTTTGAAGTGACGGGCTATGCCCTGTCGGGGGCAGCATTTCTTGCCATCGAAGAAAAAATAGAAGTAGATGTTTACCTGATCGACATCAACATGCCCGGTATTTCAGGCATCGAACTTACCAGAAGGTTGAAGGAAATCAAGCCAGCAGCCCGGATTCTGATCCTGACCATGTACGATGATTTCAAATATGTGGGGATGATGATAAAATCAGGTGCTTCGGGTTATATTCTGAAATCTGCCAATTTGCAGGAACTGACCCGTGCCATTCAGATGGTGGGTCAGGGACACAAATACTTCGGACAGGAAATCCAGGAAATGATGTTCAGTAAGTTTGGGAGCAATGACCCTGATGATGAAGCGTTTTCAGATGGAAAGGGACAGGCGAAACTCACCAGAAGAGAGGTCGAAATCCTGTCGCTCATCGCCCGGGAATATTCAAGCAGGCAGATTGCAGAGAAGCTGTTTATCAGTGAACGAACCGTGGAAACCCACCGTAAGAATATCCTGTCCAAAACCAATGCAAAAACCGTGGTGGGATTGAGTAAGTACGCCATCCGCCACGGTATCATCAAAGCGGATGAATAAGACGGAATGTCTTCAGCTACCGCATCATGATGATCAGGGCCCCGGTGATGTATGCGGCGATCCAGTATAACCAGGCCGTCGTGCTCCAGCGGTTGAAACGCTTTTCAACCGGCACGCCCAATCCGTTTTTCCTGACTTTCCTGAAGGTGAACAGGGCATCTGTCATCATCCCCAGCAGGGAACTGTAGCCGATGAAGCCGTGCAGGGTGACGGGCCCTTCATCCGAACCGAGTATCATGCAGATGGTGGCTGTGATGTCAAACACCAGTCCGAGAGAAAGAAATACGAGTACCCTGGAGCTGAGCTTCCGCTTCCGGAGCTGGGTCAGGATAGCGACGGAATAAAAGACCAACGCCAGGTTTACAATGCTGATGCCGGCAATAAGGACTGGTTTCATTCAATTTTTTTTGCAAATGTACGTTCGATCCTGCGACTATTGAAACACACATCGCAAACCTGTGTTCTTTCAGTATAAAATGCAATTGGGAGATCCCTATGTTATCCAGGGCTTAGATTATTTACACCGATGACCTTTGAAACACTTTTTTCGTGTTCTGATATTCTTCGGTAAAAAACAGTGAACCAATAACAGTCAGGCTTGAGCCCGGACCTTTGGTCTCACACGTCAATCGAAAGAATTATCGACAGGGCTTCCTTTATTTCGTTTAGGTTTTCCGCAGAAATACGTCCGGTTTTTTTTACGAATCGTTCTTCGGCAATGGATCTTATTTGAAAGCAATCCGCTGCTGATGCTTTGGTCAGGTTGTTAGTCCTGTCGGGGGTGATTTTTACCATCCACAAGGCAGGTTCAAATTTATCTTTCCAGTCGGTAAGCGGAACAATAACTTTAAGTGGCAGTTTACCCAGTGAGTTGTCATTGACAATGACAGCCGGCCTTGTTTTGCGGATCTCAGCACCAAGAGCGGGATCGAGGCTGATATACCAAATTTCACCTTGTTTCATAAAACTCCTGGTAATCCAATGCCATGAAGGAGGTTAAATCTTTGTTTGTTTTGTACTCCGTAACAAGTGACCGGGCAGCCGTTTCGTTTTGATTTTGGATTTCCTGGGTACGAACCGAATGTAAGGTTTTTTCTGCAATCAGTATCCGTTTTTTTATCGGGAGTTTCCTGATTTGGCTTAAAATTTCTTTGGTTTCCATAGTTCAAAATTAAGATTACTTTTAAAAACAAGGAGCACCCTTTCCGGTAGATAAAGGTGCGGTTTAATGCTGCCTTATTTTTGGTATATCCAGCTGGATACATATTTTCGCACAGAGCCAGTCCGAAAGCTCACTGTGGCGCGGAACCGTTGTCTTCCTGCCATTATTGTTGTTTATAAATAAAGGATGTTTCTTGCCTTCCCTGTAAATGTGGCAATTGTGAACTGCAAGATATTTTACAAATTCATTGCGTTTCACTAGACCAGAATCTTTCTTCTGAAAACTTTTTTGCCCAGTATAAGTTTGTGAAAATCTTCCTTTTTCATCCTGAGAACTTCCCTGAGGGCATCGGTAAGGTTGGCTTCCAACTCTTCGAGAGTTTTGCCCTGGGTAAGTGCTTCTGGATGTTCCTGTATTTGACCTACATACCATCCATCATTGGTCTTTTCAATAATAGCCGTATATGCTTTCTTGTCAGTCATGATTTTTTTTACAAAAGTACGAAATCTGTCAGGGAAAATGCAGGGTATGTATCTTCGATTCTTCCTGCTTCCTGAAAATCAACTGTTCATCCTGCAATGAAGATAACGATGACATCCGGGTAGGGATCAGTAAATCAATTGGTTGGTAGTATTTCATCTGATCGTGAGGTCGTTTGTGTATCTGGTCAGGTGGTCGTTTTTAACCCGCTGGCTTGAATATGAATAGCCTGCGGTTAAACCGGCAGGAAAAAGGCAGGCAGGTATTATACCGACACGGAACAGGTTTGCAAAAAATTGTGTAAAAACGATGTACGGTATATCTCAGTCTAAACAGCTTTGCATTCGCAAACCTGTCAAGACTGAGTATACAACTCTGAAGGAGTTGAATAGTATATACTGAATCCAAGCGAAAATTGCATCGCATTTTTACCAGGATTCAGTATATGTGTTTCCCTGGTTATCGGTATTTGTATAATATTTGGAAGGTAAAATTAGTTTCTAATGAAACCAGCTCATTCACATTTTCATTTTTTCAAGGTAAAACAATCCGGGAACCATACCGTTTTCAGGATTGTATTGTACATTTGAAGCCGCCCTACCGCTTAACCCAATAAGCCTCACTTATGAAATTTCATTTTATCTGTCTTCTCATGCTGTGCGGATGGTACGGTATGGGACAGGCGCAACAGGATTCATCAGCCCTCGACAGGTCGGCCGCCTTGATAGAACAAGGGATTGAACTTTACGACAACGAAAAGTACGGCGAAGCACAGGCGCTTTTCAACAGGGTAAGCCTTTGCGATCCCAATTATGCCTGGGCCCTCTACGAATCCGCGCTGTGCCACTGGCAACAGGGAGAAAAGGAGAAAGCGCATGCCAGGTGCCTCGAAGCCAACAGGCTGAGCCCGAACGATGTGGCCGTGATCGCATCCATTGGCAGCCTGCTCGATGAGATGGGCAGGACGGACGAAGGCATCACTTACCTTGAACGCTATGCCGGACTGTTTCCCTACAATGCAAACCTGCTGTATAACCTGGCAGTCTGTTACATGAGTGCCGGCCGGCCGCTGGAGGCCGAAAAAGCCCTGTTCCGGGCCATCAGGGTCAGACCCTTCCACGCCGGAAGCCACCTGCTGCTCGCAAGGGCCAATCATATGATGGGAAGAACAGCCCAGGCATATATGGCCTATAACATGGGCATCATGATGTCGCCCCGCATCCGCTTCCTGCAGGAATTCGAGGAAGCCGTCACCGGTACCCGCGATACGATCATCAACCCGCAATTCCTGACGGATCACGGCAGCCCGGATCCATACAGGGAGATCACGGCACTGCTCAATGCCGAAGTTGCCTTCCATGATGCATTCAAATACCCGGGCGACCTTACCTTTTTCACGGCCAAACAAACCTACCTGCTCTTTTCCCGCCTTACTTTTCACCCGGACGACACATCCCTGTATAATCAGTTCTATGCCAGGACGTTCCGTGATATCATCGAACAGGATGCTTTCAATACCTTCCTGTATTATTCATACAAGGAAGTCAACAATGAGATGATCAACAAATGGCTCGGAAAAAATGAGAAGCAACTGGATGCCTTTGTGGACAGGGCCAGGGAATTGCTGTTCAGCATGCGCGACCATGGATTCCGGTACCGGAATGAGTTGCAGCATACCAGGGTCATGCATTTCAACCAGGAGGGGTTGTTAATGGAGACCGGCAGGCTTACTGAGGGCGAACCGCCTGTTAAACAGGGACTTTGGCAGGTGATAGCCAAGAATGGAATGATCCGGGAGCAGGGAACCTACCGGGATAACCTGACTGAAGGAGACTGGTTCATTTATTTCCCCAACGGAAGACTTGCACAACATTTGCGCTTCAGGCATGATACCGTGAACGGTGAATGCCGCACCTGGCATCCCAACGGAAGGCTTTCCGGGCTGTTCCCCAGGAAGAGCGGGAAAAAGGCAGGCAGGGAGATCGAATATACCAAAAGCGGATTCCCGTTGACCGATTTCAGATACCGGGATGACAAACTGGAAGGAGAGGGTGTCTTTTATAACTATCAGGAGTACTTCATCAAGAAAACCGCGTTTCAGAACGACAGAAGGCACGGACCCTACACCGAGGAGTGGATGAACGGTAAAACCAAGGCGGAGGCTGTTTACCGTGACAGTTTGCTGGAAGGTGATGTTTCCACATGGTATGCCACAGGAGTTATCGAAAGCAAGCTGAAATACAGGCAGGACACGGCATACGGGGAATGGATCCGGTATCACCGCAATGGCAGCATCAGCGAAATCGACCACTATGATGAGAAGGGCAACCTGACAGGTGTCAGGAAGTATTTTTTCCGCGACGGCAGTATCGACCAGGTGGATTCCGTATTCAGGGAGGGGAAGATCGACGGCGATAGAATCCAGTATTTCCGGGGCGGCGGTATCAGCCGCAGACAACAATTCCGCAATGATACGCTGGTGGGGATGATGTGTTTTAATGAAGAAGGTAAACTGTTGTACCAGAGCACACTGGAAAACAACCGCATCACTGTCAGGAATTATTACCCCGATGGGGTGATGCGTCTGGATGGCATGATGAAGGACAACAAGATGGATGGGGTGTGGACCTATTATTATCCCAGCGGAAAGAAAAGCAGCGAATATGTTTACAAGGACGGAAAGTCGGACGGCCCTGTGAAAACATGGCATGCAAACGGCCGCCTGAAGGAAGAATACACGATGAAGGACGGAAAAGCATGGGGAGAATACCGCGAATATTTCTCCTCGGGCCGTCTGAAAAAACATGGACAACTATTTGATAACGAGAATGATGGTGAATGGATCACCTATTATCCTAACGACAGTGTGCGTTATCGCAGTTATCTTAACAGGGGCGCGCTTACCGGAAGAGAGCTGTCATACAGCCTGAAAGGAACCATTGAACATGAGGCCTTTCACGACGGGAACGGGAGCCTCACCCGCCTGATCCTGTATGATCTCAATGGCAAACTCCTGGTCGACCTGAATGAGGATAAAGATACCAGCCTGGCCGTGGAATACTTCGGCAACGGCCGGCTTCGGCGCAGTATTTCCCTGGCTGACTTCACCTTTCACGGTCCGCAAACGTTTTATTATCCCGACGGAAAAACCAGGTTGCAGTATCAGATGGATTTCGGAAATCTGAGTGGCAGCATGACCACCCTGGATCCGCACGGCCAGACCGAGATGCAGATTCCGTACGTAAAGAACCAGACTGAAGGCACGCTAAGGATCAACAAATATGGAAGGCTATGGATCACTGATTATTATGAAGATGATAAGAGCCAGGACCAGTACCGGGAATACCATGAAAACGGAAGGCTGTACCGACTGCTGAATTTTGTTGACGACGAAAAGCAGGGCTATGTCACCAGCTGGTCTCCCGACAGTATGATGATGTTCCGGCTGAAATACCAGGAAGGCTTTGTCCGCGAAATTGACTACCCCGACAATACGGGAAAGTTTGTAAAACCGGTACGTATGGACCTTGAAGAACGGGAGGTGGTCACCTATTATCCGGGTGGTAAGGTTTCGGCCCGGCTTTCATACAAGGATGGCATCCCGCACGGGAAACACAGCATCTATCTTCCGAACGGCATGCTTTTCAGGGAATCAAACTTCGATGGCGGTGACCTGCATGGTCCGTACAAAGTGTTCAGTATCAGTGGAAAACTGCTTGAGTCAGGCAGTTATTCGGAAGACGAACGCCATGGCCCATTCGTCTTCTACCACCTTAACGGAATGAAATACCGGGAAGGGAATTATCTGCTCGGTCGTGAGGATGGTCCATGGGATTATTACAATGACAAGGGTGTGTATACAGAAACATTGGTGTATGAAAACGGGGAGGTTGTTGAGATCAGGAAAAAATAAGGGACTGGCTGTCCTGTTGTTGTTGCTGGGCACTGTCGCATGCATGGCACAGGGTGAGCAGGAACTGCGGGCATACAGGGAAAAATACCAGGGTTACGCGGTATTGCATGACCTGCATTCCAAGGATGTAACGATATCGATTGGTAAAAAGGGTCTGCCAGTGACCACTATCCGCAATTATTCCTCGGTATTTGTACTGACGGATCACGCAACTGCCTTTGCCGAATCCAGGGAGTATTTCAATCCGCAGGTTAAAATGGAGTCGCTGAAAGCATACAGCAGGGTACCGGAGGGGAAGCGGTTTCGCGACCTTGATGTGAAACATTTTGTAAAATCCGCCGAGATTAACGATGGTTTGTTTTACGACGATGTGTATGCTTACCAGTTCACTTTTCCCGCTGTAACTGCCGGAACAAGGCTGATCACCGAGTCGGTCGTGCTATACGATGATCCTTATTATCCGGTGATTTACCGTTTTGGAGGGGGGATGCCTTCGGAAGTTTCAAGGCTTCGTATCCAGGTACATGAGGCAGTGCAGATCCGGTACCGCCTTTTTGGCCTCGATACTTCAAAGATTCGCCATACCGTCAGCCGGGAAGGGAAAAATCTCGTCCATACCTGGGAAGCTTCCCTGCCTGAAGCCTATACAGGGGATGATGTTTCCCCGGCATCGCAGTATTATGTGCCACATATCATCGTGCATATTACCTCCTATGAACACCGCGGGGTGAGGAAAACGGTCATGGAAAAGCCGGCCGACCTCTATGACTGGTATTATAGCAATATCAGGCAGCTCGATTCATTGAACGCACCTGATATTGACCGTGTTGTTGACTCTCTGATCCGGGATTGCCAGGATGAGGCTGCCAAAGTACGGAACATCTTTTCATGGGTCCAGCATCAGATCCGTTATGTCGCCATCGAAGACGGCACCAATGCATATATTCCCAGGGACGCATCGCTGGTTTTCAAAAGGCGATACGGCGACTGCAAGGATAAATCAAGCCTGCTGCGCTACATGCTTCGCGCGGCCGGGATTAACGCCGGCCTGGCCTGGGTGGGTACCAGGGATCTGCCATACAGTTATGAGGATTTCCCTTCCATGGCCGTGGATAACCACATGGTTTGCGTATGGTGGACGGAAAAAGGGTCGCCTGTGGTGCTGGATGCCACTACCAGGAACCACAGTCCGGGCGAAGTGCCTGCTTCCATTCAGGGAAAAGAATGCCTGGTTGAGAAAGAACCTTCCGGTCATGCATTGATCACCCTCCCGGTTGAAGATGCCGGGCAACACTTGGTTATTGATACCTTCCGCCTGTATTTCAGGGATGACAAACTGCATGCCGGCGTGGTCACCAGACTCACGGGTGAAAACCGTATCAGCTTATTGTCGCTTCTCCAGGCAACGGAAAAAGAAAAATATGATAAACTGATACCCGGGATGATCAAATTCGCCAGCAACAAATTCACAGCCAGGGATGTAGTATACCAGGACCGCAACTCAGCCGGCGAACCGCTTACGATGACTTACGGACTGGAGTTGCAGGACTACTATACAAGGCAGCAGGATGCCATGTATGTGAACCTGCATCTTGTCAGGCTCTTTCAGAAGGACATGATCAAGCCCGGACGAAGAATACCTTACCAGGCCGATCATTGTTACACCTACCGGCAGGTGTGCATCCTCGACATACCGGAAGGATGGAAAGTCAGCGCGCTTCCTTCTGCTTCCGCACAATCGTTCCCGGGTTTCAGTTTTGAGGTTTCCTACAGTCAAAATGCCGCAAATGTGAGCATGACCTCAACCATCATCATGAACCGCCTGATCGTGGAAGGAAAGGAACTGGAAGACCTGCGTACACTCCTGCTCGAGCTGAACAAAGCAACCCTGAACACCGTCGTACTGAATAATTAAAGCAAAATGAAGAAGCACATCCTGCCTGTATTCCTGTTCCTGACCATGACCGCTTCCGCGCAGTCAACATTCGACCGTTACACCTGGGACAGCCGTCCTGCCACGGGAAATCCGGACACCGTGAAGAGCAAAGATGGTGCGGTCATCATGCTGGAAAGACACATGACGGAAGTATTCTCCAATGACGAAGGTTACTTCGAAGAGATCGGCGTCTTTCACAAAAAGATTAAAACGGAAACCACGCAGGCCATCGATGATTACAATAAAATCTATATCCCGGTGGATAACGTGCGCGAGATCCTGGCAATCAGGGCCAGGTTTATATCTCCCTCGGGGAAGGTGACCGAACTCCCGCAGGAAAGCATCAGACTTGTGGAAAACCTTGAGAATAAGGGAGATTTCAAGGCTTTTGCCATCGAAGGGGCTGAAGCCGGAGGTGCAGTGGAATATTATTACATTCTCCGGAAAAAGTTCAGGGCTTACGGAACGGAGTATTTGCAGGAGGATGTTCCGAAGTCCGGTGTGGAGGTGATCTTTACCTATCCTTCAAAACTGGAATATATGATCAAAAGCTACAATGGTTTCCCTTCTTTTGTTTTTTCCAAAGGCGAAAATGAAAGCACCACTGCCCGTGCCGAAATCCCGTATATTCCTGCCCTTGATAAAGAAGCCTACTCCTATTACAAGGCCAGGCTCATGCGTTTCGAATATGTGATGGCCTTTAACCGCTTCAATACTTCCCTGAGGGTTTACTCCTGGGCAAAAGCATGCCGGAATATGTACTCCAATACCTTCGAATTCAGTAAGAAAGAATTGTCTGCCATCAGAAAACAACTGAAGGCCATGAACCTTCCTGACGGTCCGGAGGAGGCCCGGGTCAGAGCGATAGAGCACTGGGTCAAGGCTGAGATAAACATCAGCGGGGAAAATCCCGGCGACCTGCCGCTCGAGGTGGTACTCAAGCTCAGGCATACCGACAAACATGGTGCGGTGCGCCTGTTTAACGCGCTGTTTCGCGAAAGCGGCATCGCTTTTGAACTGGTGATCGGATCCGATAATGAGGAACAGCCTTTTGATCCGGAATTCAACAGTTTTAATTTCCTGAAAAAATACCTCCTGTATATCCCTTCGACTGGGAAATACCTCGTTCCCGACGATGATTCATACCGCCTGGGCCTGATGCCTGAGAACATGCAGGGTGCTTATGCCTTGTTCACCTGGCCTGTTGAACCGGAAAAAGATCTGAAAACCCTTGCCCATGAGGTCAGACGGCTTCCGGTCAACCGTCCCGGAGATCATGCAGATTCCCTCTTCCAGGAAATCAGGCTCGATGAAACAGCAAACCAGCTGAAGGTTAACACCAGACGGGTTTTTACCGGGATAATCGCTGCTAATTTTCAGTCATTCTGGCATTTGCTCGACAATGACCGCAAAAAAGAGATCGTCAGTTCTGTGTTTAATATGGGCAAGGAAAATACCACGGTCGAAAGTTATGAACTGCAAAACGCCACGCCTGACCATATCGCCCTTGATCCCCTGGTGTGGAAAGTCACCGTAACGGCCAATAACCTCGTCGAATCAGCCGGCAACGACCTGCTGGTAAAAATAGGGGAAACCATCGGCGCCCAGTCGGAGCTCTACCAGGAGGGCACCCGCAAACTGCCCGTCGATGTCGGTTTGCCCAGAAGCTACTACCGTACGATCCGCTTCGAAGTTCCGGCTGCCTGGCGTATTGCCAACATCGATGATCTGCAGATGGATGTCAGGATGATGGTCGGGGATGAATTGAGCTGCCTTTTCAGATCGAAGGCCACCATGTCCGGGAATACGCTGAATATCAATATTGAAGAGTACTATACCGAAGTCTTTTATCCCCTTGAGAAATACGAGGAATTCAGGAATGTTATCAATGCAGCAGCGGATTATAATAAGAAGACGCTGATTCTGAAGAGGTTGTAGGAGAGAAAAGGAATCTTTCTCCATTGGATTATCCCTGTCGATTGGACATCCGGCGAGAAGCATCCTTGCCGGCAGTAAGAAACGGCAGGAAATATATGCTGACAGGGGGCCGGTTCCTGGCCTATTTACACGGATTCTCCTGATGCCCGGGGTGGTATTTAGCCCGGATGATTGTTGTTTCCATCGGCAGCTTTTCAGTTTTTCGTGGGAGTGCCTGGAGAGAGTTTCAACACAATCTTCCTATCATCATGGATGGCAATTTGTTTCAGAAAATCAGCCAGTTCTCTGAAATTCCCGGCATGATACCTGCCTTGGTTGAATAATAGTTTTCTGATATACTGTATTGTGTTTCCGGAATACTCCAGCCTGGCATGAAAACTACCCATTCGGTTTGACAGGTTTACAGATGCCGGAAGATATTCAACCAGGCAGTTTTCCGGCAGGAGAAAAAGGATAGAGTCTGTTTCGGTGCAGGAATTGGGAACGAAAAAACCATGTATTCTGGTTTCTGACTCCGATAATATGATTTTTTTATTTCCCGGAAGGTTCGGACTTAAATACCATCTTTCCCTTCCTCTGGCGAAACCTTCGATGTTGAACATGATCTTTTCGGTAACACAGGGCACCTCATTGGTCGCTGTCTCATAACGGAAAGATAGGACTTCAGCACCGGGGATATCCAGGTTCTCGTAAATGTGTTTCTTCTGGTTCTCTCTGCTGCTGTTGATAAGATCTTCGAAATAATTGTAGTAGAATCCGCAGTGATTGTTGAACAGTTCAGCCTTTGCATTACCGTTTTTTTCAATGATAAGCCTTGCAAAACGAGCCGTTGTATTCTCAGTAGCCTGGTATTTTCTTGTGCGTACCAGTTTCCCTTTGTTGTTTTTGATAATAAGCGCAGGACGGTTGTCGGTGGAGCCTGCGATATGGCCGAATGGATTCAGTTGACTGGTACATTCAAGCCAGAATGTATCCTGTGCGATGGGAACGCACAAAATGGCGTGATTAAATGAATTATACGAGAAATCCTCCCTGACAACAAACGGATCATGGCCGGCATATACAAGTGAATAAAACGAAGACACACCGGTCGCTTCGAGCAATGATCTGGTGTAATTGACCAGGGCTTTACAGTCACCATAACCGTGGCGGTTTACTGTACTTGCAGGAACAGGTCTCCAGCCACCTATACCTTCAACAATGTTTACGTACCTTGTCTTTCCCTGCATGTAAGCAAACACTTTTTTAACTTTCTCAAGTGTATCAGGTGTATCCGCTACCAGGGCCTGAATTACTGCTGCAGTTTCCGGTGATAAGTCATTGGCTCCTGATAAAAGAGCGGCTACCCATTCGCCAAACGATTCCCATGATAGCATGTCTCCTTTATACCCGTCTAATTCGAAAACTGCGGGTGCTACGATGGCATAGGGTGTATAATGTCTCAGGGAAAGGCTGAATGGCTCTTCCTTTAGGGCTTTCAAATGGTCTGCGGTCCAGGTATATACTTTACAAAACCTTTCTTCACAATTACTTACCTTGTGGCTGGTGTTGGATTCCCGGATACGTATTTCCTGACCATAAGGCACAATTACCTGGTATTCCTGATGTTGGATGGAAAGTCGCTCCCCAAATACCGGGTACCATTCAGGGTAATTGAGCAACCCTCGGTGAGAAATCTCCCACACATATTCAACGGTGTATGGATAATGCCCAATCTGGGGGGTATATACCTTTCTCCTGTGGTCGGTGTACAGTGTATAGTCGTTTTGAAGGGCATTATCCTTAATATCTGATGATTTTATTTTGTGCCGTCTCTTTCCGCTGGCATCATAAATGGCTCCATTTTTGAATGATACTTGTCGGAACTTATTGTAAGTAACTGAAAAATAAGCAAATGGATCTCCTCTCGGATTAAGCACGTGTACTATCAGATGATGTGTTTCCACCGCAGTACTGATACTCCTGATCTCAAAAGTGATCTTGTGATAACCGGTAACCGCATCGGCATTTTCAATCAGTTCCGCCGGTACGGATTGTATGGTATTTATCGGAACGGCATGTAGATTCAGGTTGAATGAAGAAGTAAAAAACACAATGGCCGAAAGCAAAACCCTGTTCATACTTTCTTTCTGATAACAATTGTTTCAGCTTGCTTCCTGATCAGTTCCGAAAACATTGCTCTCAGGTCCGGATACTCATCAGGCATGAAAACAGTTCGGTTAATCACAAATTTACAGGTGATCTGCAACTGATTACCAAGCTGTACACTGTTATATGTAAGTTTAATTGATTTGTCGGGATTAGTTATGATGACGCTCTTCGGCAATTCAACCACTTCATGGGCACCTCTAAAAACGTGTTTTTTAACAAAAGCATAAAGACAAAAATATCTTTG